>NZ_AXCC01000001.1:0-788953 GCF_000475315.1 Marinobacter sp. EN3 | reverse complement strand
CACGATGGGCCGGAATATGCAGTTGAACCAAGGTTGCGGGAGCGCAGCTTTGGTATCTGATGAAGGCGCTACCATCTTGAATGGCAGAATTGTCCAAGATTTACCTCGGCTTAACAAGCTTTGGTCAGCTGAGCCGTTCAACGTTGTTAATGGCCAATTAAAGTGACCCACTACTGGCCATTAATTTTGACCCACCCCCGGGTGGCCGTCAGGCCACAGAACCAGCTACTGTCCCCCGCTTTTATTGATGGCCGGGGGCATGTCAGTGAAGGAGTGGGTTGTGATACACAAGATCAAGGCACTGCACGATAACGGTAAAGGATTGTCGATCCGCGCCATCAGTCAGGAACTGGGGCTGTCCCGCAATACCGTCCGCAAGTATCTGCGGATGGATGAGAACGCAATTTCGGAACAGATTGAAGATCCCTCACGCACTAAGCGCCTCGACGATCACCGGGAGTACCTGGTGCATTTGCTCAAGCAATTTCCCAAGCTCAGCGCCGTCAAGATTGCCCGTAAGCTTCAGGCAAAGGTCGGCGACTTACCGGCCTCAGATCGCTCCCTTCGCCGCTATGTGCGAGCGCTCAAGGAGGAAGTGGCCTCGGCCCAGATGCGCTACTACGAACCCATTCTGGACGATGTGCCGGGTGTTCAGTGCCAGGTGGACCCCGGTGAGTTGCGAGGCGTGCTGATCAGTGGCGAAGAACGCACGCTGCATTTTGTGGTGTTCGTGCTGTCTTACTCGCGGTTGATGTACGTGGGTCTGGCCTTCCGGCCGCTGGATACCCAGACCTTTATCCAGCTCCATGACGAAGCCCTGCGTTACTTCGGCGGCCTGCCCGAGGAGTGCGTTTACGATCAGACCAAGCTGGTGGTGATCAACGAGCAGTACCGGGAGCTGAGCCTCAATCAACGGTTCCATGAGTATGCCACCACGGCAGGGTTCCGGATCCATGCCTGCGAAGGCTACGATCCGGAGAGTAAGGGCAAGGTGGAAGCCGGCGTGAAGTACGTCAAGCAGGATTGCCTTTACGGTGAAGTCTTCCGGGATCAGGAACACGTGCGCCAGCACGTGCAGGACTGGGTTGAGAGCGTGGCCAATGTCCGCATCCACGGCACCACCGGCGAACCACCCAGGGAACGCTTCGAACGGGATGAGCGAGAACACCTGGAGGCCTATCTGTCACCAGCTTGCGTGCAGCCGGTGGCCCACGAGACACGTCGGGCCGACAAGACCGGCCTGATCGCCTGGAAGGCCAACAAGTACTCTGTGCCCATGGCCTGGCAGCAGGCCCGGGTGGGCGTTCTGGAGTCCGGCGGCCAACTCCATATCAGCGACCTGAACACAGGCGACGTCATTGCCAGCCATACGCTGTGTTCCGATAAAGGCAAGGTGATCAAGAACACCCATCACTACCGCGATCATGCCGAGCGGGTGGCCACCCTTGAGAGCAAGATCAATGAGATGATCGGTAGCGAAGTCGGGCAACGGTTGTGCCAGCAACTCAAGCGTTCCGAGCCCAAGATCTACAAGGATCAGTTGGTGGCTACCCGTGACCTGCTCAAGCGCTATGCACCCGTGGATCCGGCATTGATCACGACGCTGGCAGAGCGTCGTGGCATGACCGCCACACGGCTGCAAAGCTACCTTGAAGCGGCCCAGGCCGCCGTTCTCCGGGAGCGGCAGCCGGAACCTCTGCCAGAACCCAAGGAAGCACTGGACCTAAGTGCTTACCGCCGTGTTGGCCACTCCAGTGGCCAGGGGGTGACCCATGAGCCAGCTTGAACAGACCGTGTCCCGTTACCGCAGTCTGCGCCTGAGCGCGGCCGCCGACGAACTGACCAGCCTGCTGGCCGAGGCTGAAGCCAACGAGATGTCCTATCTCAGCTTCGCGGACCGGCTTGCCGAACACGAACTGATCCAGCGCCAGGACAAGCGTATCCGTCGGAACCGGAAGATGGCCGCGTTCCCCGTCGAGAAGCGCCTGGAGGGCTTTGACTACCGGCACCAGACCACCATCACCAAACGTCAGGTCAATGCCTTGCTGGACTTCCAGTTCCTCGACGAACGGAACAACCTGGTGTTCATTGGCCCGCCGGGTGTGGGCAAGACCCACCTGGCCATCGGGATCGGCCACAAAGCCGTGGAAGCTGGCTACCGGGTGTTGTTCCGCAATGCCCTGGATCTGGTGGAAGAGCTGGAACTGGCCGAGATGAAGGGTGAGCTGAAAAAGCGGGTCAGCGCCTTGGCCAAATACGATCTACTGATCATTGATGAACTGGGTTACCTGCCCATGACTCGGCAGGCCCGCTATAACCTGTTCCAACTGATCAACAGCCTGTACGAATACCGGTCGATCATACTGACCACCAACAAGGACTTCACCAGCTGGGGCGAGTTCTTCCACGACGACAACGTGGCGGTGCCGATCATTGACCGGGTCATCCACCATTCACACATCTTTATGTTGGGAGGAGAAAGCTATCGACTGAAGCAGAAAGTTACAAGCTAGACTATAAAGGGTGGGTCAATTTTATTGGCCAAAGGTGGGTCAAAATAAATGGCCATTGACAAACGTTACTCGCAAAAGTTCCGAGAGCTTTACTGTAGATGATGCCCGTTTGACGGTCTCTATCATGGCGCAGCCAAGTGCAGTAGCTAAATTTATGAAAAAAAGAGGAGATGAGTCACTCGGGATTGGTTTTTTGGCGCGCTTCCTCGTGTGTAATCCAGATAGCTCACAAGGTACTAGGCTATTGAGGGGATCGCTTGAGGGAGATTGTGATGGTTATCAAGACTACCTTCAAAGAGCAAATGAAATACTCTGTAAAAAAGAGGGGCATGTTGAAAAGTCAAAGACTGGTAGGAAGATACTTCGTTTTACTGAGGAAGCCAAGATTTACTGGGAGTGGCTTTACAATGAAATCGAGCAGAACTTACGAATAAATGGGCGATTTCAGTATGCGAGGGATCATGGCTCAAAACTCGCTGAAAACATTACTAGGATTGCCGCATTGTTATCCTGCATTGAATATGGAGAGGATCAGAAGATATCGATTGATGTTCTGAAAGATGCAGAAGTGATGGGCTTTTACTTCTCTGACGTTTTTTTGCGGTGCTTTGAGTCGACTCCCGAATATGTGAAGGATCTGGGAGCGCTTAGAGATTATCTTCAAGGCGTACGGGATGATGGGCGTCGTTTTGTTAGAAAAAATAAAATTCGTCAGAGTGGGCCTTCTCGCATGAGGAATAAGCCTGTTCTAGATTTTAATTTGAATGAATTGGCTCGGCTTGGGGAGGTTTCGATTCTTGTTGCCAATAGTGGGATGTTGGTTGTTGATCTACACCCGCGCTATCCACATGACAACTTCCAATGGGGTCATTTTTGTTTGGAAAACAGAGTCCCGGCCACCGACTACAGAAGCTTGCTGTAATTTCGAAGTCTATTTTGGAGTTTGAAGTCTGATATTCCTGATATTTGTATCAGGAATATCAATGGCTCCAGGTCTTGGAGCAACACAAATGGTTACTATTTAATAATTTTTATTTTTTGTCTTTATTTTTGGGTGTTGTTGTGCTTGGTGAGGGTTCAGGGGTTGTCCTAATAATTCCTGAATGCGGTTAATAGTAATATTGTATTTTTGTGCGTCAGCATTTAATTAGTTTTTGATTGTTAAGTGCAGCAGGGTGTATGGATATAAAGGGTGGTAAGAGCTTGGTGATGAAAAAATATAGAGAAGCACAGAGGAAGAGATTAGTGGAGAATAAAAATCTTAATCTCCACTACGATAAACTATATCTTGGGCTTCCAGTACAGACGTCGGCAGGCCCTTTGATAAAAGAATGGTTGGAAAGAATTAGACTAAGTATTCTGGAGCAGCTAGCAAAACATAGCCGAGTCTTGGCTCTGAGAATTGATCTGAGGTTTCCAGCTAGCTATTGGGGGTACGAGGAAGGATTTCTCAATAATGATTTTCTGCACCATTTCAGGTCCCACCTCAAGGGAGCTCTTGATAGGCTCCCGGGTAATAGGAATCATGATTTAATGGTCTTGTTCGCTCGAGAGTATGATCAGCAACAGTGTAAACCACACTTTCATCTACTTATTCTTCTAAATGGGAATGCTATTCGAGGTACCGGGAAGTGGGACTTATCATGCGACAATCTTTATTCACGTCTTTATGAGGCATGGGCTTTTGCATTAGGGATGAGGGCGTATGAAATTGAGGGGTTGATTCATTTTGCCAATGGAGGGGTACATGAGAGCATGGGGCAAGGCTATGTTCGTTCTGGCTCTATGCTTCTGCAAAGAGGGGATGAGCAAATGTTTCAGAATCTATTTTGGGTAAGCTCTTATTTGGCAAAAGTAGAAACTAAAAACTTCTGTGACGGTTGTCGTCCTTTTGTTTCTCCACGACTGAAGTTTACCGACTGGTAACGCCTGGGTTTGTTGAACCGCTTTCACTGCACCCGGTATCGAGTTAGTCGTTTACCGGGTTTGCAGTTGATGGTCTAGGCGCTCGTTGAGAAGATGAAGTAGTTCTAGCGGGCCTGCCTCCAGGCCATGCTTTGTGTCCGTCAACATGTATTGAATAAGCCTTAAAATAAAGCTGAATGCACTGCGCCTGTATAAGTCTTTCACGACTACGATAAGCGACTACCATTGGTTGGTCGCCCCTACTGCTTGATTACCATTTCCGTTCAGTTTATAGCGTTTGGCCTGCAATATATGTTTTATTCAAGTCACGAAAAATCGGCGGACCATTGCCAAAGATAAAGTCACCTTGCCCTTTACATGGCGCTGGAAACAGGGCTCAGCTATGCTATTTGACGAAAGCAGTAATAGCCAGCGTACACAACGGGTTGGTCTCAACTCCCGACCGTTTACTAACAGATGTTGCTTTTACTCTGTGACAATGCCATAAACCGGGTTTTGAACATAACACCCGTTATGGGCAACTGCTCACGTAAAAATAAAGTGGCCTGAAACCGACATCATAAGTTGTCCGGTAAGGTCGCAAAGCGAACATTCAGGTTTTGGAATAACGCCGCGCTCTACGGCAAATTTGGAGCGCAGTGGAAAATATGTCCGGCAGCAGCGCCTTCTTTGGCGATACAAAGCACTGTAGGCAAATCAAATGGCCACCCCAAAAAGGGCACCGATCCCCGCAGTCAGGGCCATTGCCAGGGCGCCCCAAAAAGTTACCCGAGAAGCAGCCACAAGAACGGGAGCGCCCCCCGTTCTTGCTGCTAGTGAGCCCAGCAACGCAAGGAACAAGAGAGAGCTGCTTGGAACAGCCCACATAAGTATGTGACTCGGCAACAACAAAACGATGAGCAGGGGAAGTGCCGCGCCAACCGAGAATGTACCTGCCGACGCAAACGCGGCCTGAATCGGGCGAGCCGTCGATACCTCTGAAATACCAAGTTCATCGCGTGCGTGAGCCCCAAGCGCATCATGCTTCATGAGCTGAATTGCTACTGTGCTTGCAAGCTCTGGATCCAACCCTCGCCTTACGTAGATCTCAGCCAATTCCGCTTGTTCTTGTTCGGGCTCCCTAACGAGCTCTCCACTCTCTCTGGCAAGATCCGCCCGCTCCGTATCAGATTGAGAGCTGACTGACACATACTCACCCGCTGCCATCGACATAGCGCCTGCAACAAGACCGGCAACACCAGCAACCAAGACAGCCTTCGAGTCCGCCCCTGCCGCCGCAACCCCAAGAACCAGACTAGCGGTAGATACAATTCCATCATTTGCGCCCAGAACCGCAGCACGGAGCCAGCCAATCCGTTCTGTCCTGTGCCTTTCAGCATGCCTCATACCAAGTTCCAATTAAAAAGGAAGAGAAAGTTACTAACGTTTGCAGCATGCGCGCCCATGAAATGGAGCCGAAGGCGCAATGTAAAGGGTGGACTTACCCGGGTCCACTAGAAACTTCTAGCCTATGATTAGAGCATAGCAGAGAGTGCCATGAGCAACCAACGTTATCCCGCGGAATTCAAGAATGACGCGGTCTGGAATAGTGTGCGTGCTAATCAGCACGCGGTGCATCGAAAGATCGACCATAAGCAGACCTGAGAACCTGATGGCGATGCTTGAAAATGAACCGGTAAACCGGTGTCAGTAACAAGGTGAACATGGGCAACCTGCATTGAAATTCGACAGTGTCGGTTAGCCTGCATGCCGTCCCGTATCGATCTATGTTCCGATGATGGCGCCACAACCTATTGCAAAACGAGCTGGATTCTTCCGCGAATCCCACTTGTCGATCGATGCTAGCGAAAAAGAACTTGTGTCGATCGATAGGCACGATACCAAACAGGAGTATCCAGCTTGAAAACAGCACCCTACCAGTAGGCCAATCGGAGATTGCCTTGTTTGACCACTCGGAGGGGGCCGTCTGCGGATGAGAGGACTTAGCTCCCTATTGACCCCTTCCATCGTAAACAGCTCAGAGACAACTTCAGGACTGATTTCAAGATTGCTGGATATTTCAAATATCATTGTAGTCAACCGTGGGAGTTAACATGGCAATCACCCATACGCATCAATCGCATCCGGACATTTCCTCGACGATTCTGTCTGGCCTCTACAGCCAGGTCGGCAGGCCATCGATGAAGTCAAGGCAACAGTTTAATACCTGAAATCACCGATGCTCGCCGGTTTGAATGCCGGGCCTAAGTGACTCTGAGCCTCAGAAACGAAACTTACAGGTGGCCGTATAATATCCAGGCGCCCACCGCAACCAGCGTAAGACCGCCGAATATTTCTGCTCGGTGCCCCATCACAGCTCCGATAGCGCGGCCCAGCATTATGCCAATAGTCACCATCAGGGTTGTTGCCAGTCCGATTAAAGCCGCAGCAATCCAGATATTGACGTTGATAAATGCCAGGCTCACGCCCACCGCCATGGCGTCAATACTGGTACTGAAAGCGGTAATGCAGGTCCGGAGCAAGGACTTTTCCGCCGGCTTTTCTACGCCGTCTTCCTCGGGTTTCATACCCTCATAAATCATATGAAGACCGAGAATCATCAGTAGCGCAAACGCGATCCAGTGATCCCACGCTTCCACATAACCAGATGCTGACTTTCCGATCAGCCATCCTACCAATGGTGTAATGGCTTCTATTGAACCGAAGATGAGACCTATCTTAAAGGCTTCTGGAAGACGAGGGCTTTTTAGCGTCGCACCTCTGCCAATTGCAGCGGCAAAGGCATCTGTGGACATGGCAAAGGCAAGTAAAAGAAGGGTAATCGGGTTCATCTAACTGGCTCCGGTCGGGCATTTCGAGTCCACGATATATCCACACGCCCGACCTTGGGCATGGATATATCGATGGTCTCGCCAACCGAGAGGTGTTCGTACCATGGCATATGGCCAATTATGTTGATACGAACTCTTCCGAACTTCGGAAGCAGGCTACTCCCCAACGAAGCGCGAATATAGCAATCATCCATAGGGATCGCAAACTGCCCTGCCTTCATTGCAGGCTCAGCAAGTTTCCGGTGCGAAAGCGTGGTGTTCGGTGCATTGGTGTAATTCGACCGTTACATGCACCAGGGATCGACACTGGGCCTGAATGCGATCCTTGTAGACCGAAGGCGATTCGGGCTGGTGCGAAACCACCGAAACAATAGCAGCATGAATGTTGGGACCAATCGACCAGACGTGCAGGTCACCGACTTTTGCATCGTTATTTTCGACGGCCTGTTTGACAGTTTTTTCCAGGTCTTGATGCTGTTCGTCAAGGAGCACTTTCGAAGTGTCTTTCAACAGATGCCAGGACCAACGGGTGACCAGAATGGCACCGATGATACCCATCATAGGGTCCATCCAATTCCAACCAGCATATTTTCCGGCTAACAGTGCCACAATGGCCAGAACCGATGTCAGAGCATCCGCAAGCACATGAAAGTAGGCGGCACGGCGGTTATGATCATGGTGAGAATGGTCGTGGTGATGCCCGTGATCATGGCCGTGACTGTGTCCATGGTCATGCTCTGCACCCCCCAATATCCAGGCCGATACGCCGTTGACCACCAGGCCGATGATGGAAACAAAAATCGCACCGTCAAAGGAAATGGGGACTGGCTGTATAAACCGTCCCACGCTCTCGATGACCATGTAGAGGGCGAAGGCTGCCAGTAGAATCGCGCCGGTAAAACCACCAAGCGCATTAACTTTACCCGTACCAAAAGAGAACCGTGCGCTGCCTGCATTCTTCCTGGCATAGGCATAGGCGAATGCAGCAATACCAAGCGCTACTGCGTGCGACCCCATGTGAAGCCCGTCTGCCAACAATGCCATTGAGCCATAAATTATGCCGGCCAGAATTTCCCACACCATCATCGCAAGCGTGAGGCCTACGACAACAAGTGTGCGGGCCTCACCGGAGCGTCTTTTGTCCTGACCAAAAATGTGGTCGTGTTGCCAATGGTCAAGTCGTTCGTGGTGCATGGCAGTGTTCCTGGCGAGCGTGGAATGGCGGTCGGGAAAGCCGAGGCAGTCTTTTGATCTATACCTAAAGGGATATCAAACGGACGCTATGGTAACAAAATAATGGGCACCGCCCGGGTGATCCCACCAAACGACTGTGAAATCAAATCATATTGGAAAGCGGACTTTTTTTGCCACTCGACGCCTTGCTGGCCATGCATAATTTGTTAGCAAGACCGGCCATCCCACCAATCCAACTGCGCCAAAAACGCGGCGAAAACATCACAAACACACTGAGCAATTCCAACCTCCCCAGCAACATAGCAATTATCTAAAGACGCAGTACGAATGTTCGCTTTTGTTTAGTGAGCCTGGGATACGGGACGGTCGCAAAGCGGATGCTCGGCTTGGGGGCTTGCCAAGGCACTGGCTTGTTGCTTGATTGTCAGCTTTTTTTACGTTTATCCCCGGAAAGCTCCCTCTGGAACCTCGGTAACCGGTGATCTGTAAAGTGCTTTTCGGAAAAGGCACGGGTGGTGCATAGGCATTTAGTTATGATGGCTCTGGGTAGGGGGATTTATGAGAACGCTATATACACTCGGGCTGGCGTTTCTACTGGCAGGCTGCGATTCCGGGCGGGGTATTGAAGGCACCTATGTGGCTGACCAATCGGGCTTTGAGTTCATTTTTGATGGCGATGGAACTGTGCGGATGATTGGTTTTTTCGATCAGGCTGTCGAATTTGATTATGAGGTCGCCGATAACGAGATTAAGTTGGTTACGCCGGAGGGAAGGGTGGTGCTGACGCGCCTTGAAAATGGCAACTTTGACAGCCCGTGGGGCGAGATGGTGCGGCAGCGTTAGCGGGGGTGTTCGGCGACAATTAGGATGACCGGTCGACACAAGATCCCCGCGTTAACACCACATGTAATCATAAGCGTCTGGAAGTTGGCCCGCCAATCATACTGGATGAAATGACTGTGATTGGCCTTGAAGCTCCGGAGGAAAGACCTGACTCGAACGTTCGCTTTTGTTTAGCAGCAACCAAAGCTCAGCGGGCCGAGGAGGTTCATGAGAAGCACGATTTTCATGCTGTATGAAGTATCTGGTGAACCAGGCCAAGCCGCTGGCCAACCAGACCATTGTTTCAGAGAGAGTTATTGAGGCTGGCTAGTTCGATGAACAACAACACTGCGCATAAGTTAAAGCACATGCAGTGTACCGAAAGGTTCATCAGGTCGGATTGGTCGCAAAGCGAACGTCCAGATTGACCACAAAGTGGACCTTTTCCTGGGCCGCGCGACCTGTTACCTCCGCCTCCGATTCACTGGAAGTCCTGACGCCATGGGAATATCTGGCAAAACACAAACGGGCGGAAAACTCTAATCAGCGGTGCAACTAAAACAGGGATGTTTACAGGAATACCTGGCGAAACACCAACGAGCGGAAAACTCTAATCAGCGGTGCAACTGAAACAGGGATGTTTACATGTACAGCTCGCAGATTCTTGGTCTTCTTGTAGATCAATGTAGCTTTGCTACGTCTCATCGAATGGGTTGCGTAGACTGAAGGATCAAGTCCAATGCTGGTTATCCATTTTTTGACGAGACGGGCATATTGATGGGTAGTGATGTGGTCGAACTTTCTCATCCGACTCGGCCACAAATAATCCATACCTGAGAGTCCGCGCAATTCGATCCACGCTTCGACCGATTCGCGCGTCTTTTTCGTTATCTCAAATTGAACAGGTTGACTGGTTTTCTGCTGAGTGACTTGCGCCCGATCCAGAACCTCTCCGTTTCTGGAAATATCTCGAACCAAGAGCTTTACCAAATCGCAGGACCGGAGCTTGCAATCAATTGCCATGTTAAACATTGCCAGCTCTCGGATGTTATTAGCAATCTCCAACCGAATACGGATAGCCCATATTTGTTCGAGTTTGAGCGGTAGTTTCTGGCCAACGAGCTTTCCCTTGTTCCAGGGAGCTTTGCTGATAGGAAATGTCATGGTGTGGCCCTCTTCGGAGGGTAAGGGCCTTTAAGTATGGCTCAGAAAATTGTTTCCTGTTGTCCAACCTGGTCGCAAAGCGAATGGTCAGAGCGGTCTTTGGTACCTCAGGTGGGAAGGGTCAGTATCGCTGTTGCAATCGCAAAATAGATGAGAATGCCGGCGACGTCAGCGATGAACGTCACCACTGGCCCGCTGGCCGTTGCCGGATCCAGATTCAGCCGGTTGAGCAGAAATGGCAGCGACATACCGATCAGGCTCCCGGCCAGTACCACGATGACCATGGTCAGTGCGGCTACTGTTGCCATTTCCGGGCCGCTCCGCACGAGACCTATCCCCGCCACGGCGAAAGCCATGGTCAGGCCAAGGGCAAGCCCCACGCTAACCTCCCTGAGTAGCATTCGTCCCCAGTCCCTGGTGACCACGTCGCCCGTTGCCATGGCCCGGACCATCAGTGTGGCCGACTGCGTACCCGCGTTGCCAGAGCTGGCGATGAGGAGGGGCAGGAAAAACACCAGCCCGATGTGCGCTGCTAGGGTGTCTTCATACAAGGCGATGCTGGCGCCGGAAAAAACATTGGCAAATACAAGGAGGATGAGCCACAAAATACGTTTCTGGTAAAGTGTTTTCAGGCTTGCCTGGCCAACTCCACTGGGCATGGCACCGACGGTAGCGCCCTTGTGGAAGTCCTCTGTCGCCTCGGCTTCCTGAACATCCATGGCATCATCGTGGGTCACGATACCCACCATAGCTTCGTGGTCATCCACCACCGGAATAGCCAGCAGGTCGTAGTCTGCAATCAGTTTAGCGGCCTGGGACTGCGGATCATGGACATTGACGCTGACGGTATCCCGGTGAATCAGTTCCTCGACTTTCTGATCGTCGGGCGCGATCACCAGGCCGGCCAGGGTTATGGTGCCGAGCAGCCGGCGCTCACTGTCCAGAACATAGGCAATGTAGATGGTTTCCTTGTTCAGTGCTTGCGCTCTCAAACGCTCTACCGCCCGCCGTGCACTGATGTGGCCCGGAAGTGTTGCGTACTCGCTGGTCATGATGGCGCCAACGGTGCCTTCCTCATAACCGGCCAGTCGCAAGAGGTCCTCCCGTTCGGCTTTGGCCAGCGCCGGCATAAGGATTTCTTGTACATCCTCCGGCAACTCCTGATACAGGTCGGCCCGTTCATCGGCGTTCATTTCGGTAAAAAGGCGGGCCAATGCATGCTGATTCAGGCGGCGAACCATGCTGAGTTGGTGGGACGTGGACAGATAGGCTAGAACTTTTGCCTGCCGGGCTAGCTCCAGGCGGTCAAAAAGCCCGTAAGCGTAGTCAGGCTCAAGTTCGTCGATAACAGAGCCGACATCTGCCGGGTGACGACTGCTGAGCAGCGCTAGCGCCTGCTCCCAGTTATCCTGACCCAGTAACTCCCTGATTTGATCTTTCAGCTCCAATTCAATAGCTTCGGTCATAAGCAACCCATTACATAAGAAAAAAGACTGTCCGAGACGCGCCTTGAACTATTTCATTGGCTCAACCAGGTGACATGCCAACGGCATTTACATTAGGACAGCGTATATAACCAGTGCAAGAACAATCCGGTAGAGCACATAGGGCCACATGCCCACCTTGTTCAGCCACTTCAGGAAGAAGTGGATGGCTATGATTGCCATGATGAACGAAGTAACCCCGCCCACCAGAAAACCGGACCAGTCGACGGCGACCTCCGATGTGGCCGCTTCCAACAGCTTCACCGCCGAAGCCAGGGCGGTAATCGGAATGGCCAGCAGGAACGAAAACCGGGAGGCGGTCTGCCGGCTCATTCCCAGAAACAGGCCGGCGGTGATGGTGGCACCGGAGCGGGAAGTGCCCGGTATCAGCGAAAGAGCCTGTGCACAGCCCACGATAATGGCATCTTTCCAGGTCAGGTCGTCCAGAGTCCGGCCCTGGTTGGGTCGCCAGTCGGCCCAACCCAGCAGCAGCCCGAATACCAGGGTGGTAAAGAAAATGACCTCCACCGCGCGAAGCTCGTTGTCGATCATATCCAGCAGCGCCAGCCCGGCCAGGCCGGCGGGGATGGTGCCGATCACCAGGAACCAGGCCATGTTGCCCTGGCCGACCATCTGGCGCCGGGCCAGGGAGGTAAGCCCATCGCGGGTAATGCCAAACACGTCTTGACGGAAGTACAGCACCACCGCTAGCAAAGTGCCCACATGCACAGCCAGGTCAAAGCCGACACCCTGATCTTCCCAGTCAAAGAAAGCGGGGATCAGGATCAGGTGGCCGGAGCTGGAAATGGGTAGAAACTCGGTCAATCCCTGCAGAATGCCTAGGAAAAATGCCTGGAAGTAGTCCATGAAATGTTGTCCCTTTGCTGGCGGGGAATCGCTGTCAGATTGCCAGCGGGGGATCGTATCAGGTGGTGGCCAGCCGGAACAGGCAAAGGGTTATGTGATCGGCAGCCGCCTCCCTGCTCGGGCCGCGAATCTGTGCCGCGTGTTATTGGCAATTCTCACCGGTCGGGTGGTGTCGGGCTGAAGTCTGCAGTTGCGCGACAAGGCGGCTCATGTCAGCGCGGCAGACTCGGAATAGCCCTGGTGTTTGAGCTCGTACACCAGTTCAATGACCGTCAGCAGACTGTGGCTGATCCCCAGGCGGCCGATCTGGTGATAGAAAGCTGCATCCTCCGGGTGCCGGTCCGCCTTGCGGTA
Organism: Marinobacter sp. EN3; assembly: GCF_000475315.1. NCBI lineage: Bacteria > Pseudomonadati > Pseudomonadota > Gammaproteobacteria > Pseudomonadales > Marinobacteraceae > Marinobacter > Marinobacter sp. EN3. The sequence continues at coordinate 775,798 of NZ_AXCC01000001.1, read as the reverse complement.
CTGGCGGATGTGGCCGCAAACGTCGCTCAGATCGGTGTGCAGCCGCATCAGTAGTGACACCAGGGAAGGTTCCATGTACTCGGAATACTTCATATTCAGTATGTCCCACAAGTCCCGGGCCTTTTCCTGGAAATACTCGTAGCTGCTTTCGCTGAACAGGCTGTTGTCACACAATTTGCCCATCAGTTCTTCGCCGGTGCGGGTTTCCAGCTCGTGCAGAAAGCGGGCGCGCTCGGAACGGATTCGCCCGTGCTGCTCGGCTTCTTCCACGCCTTCGATAATGTCCGGGTCAAAGCCGAAGGCTCGGCCGGCCACGCCGTCCCGAAGCCGGTTGATGTGGCGGGCAATCAGGTAGTCAATGTGCCCGCGCACCAGTTTCCAGCGGTTGGCCTTGGAGCGCACCAGCAGCGAATCGATGATGAACAGGGTGAAGGCGGCGCCGAGCAGCTCGGTAAACAGGCCGAGGGTCAGGTCCGGGTGAATTGCCTGGAAGATCCACAGCAGCGCCATGGTCGCGAAAATGGTGCCGTAGACGGTCAGCGGGATCTCGGACTGCTCGATGGCAGTGGCCAGGTTCCGGATCAGCACCGGCTGGTTTTGGCGGGGTTTGGGGTGTTCGGTCACGTTGGCTCCCGTGGGTCTGGACAGCCGGTGAAACGGCATCCAGACTTTCTGTCAACGAGCAAAAAGTGGCGTGTTGTCCGAAACATAGCATAATCAGGCCAGCATGCAGCGCAAACCGGAACAATTAAAAGGCGGGCAGATGGCCTATTTCAGCAAACACTATCATGACCCTGGCACGGCGCCGGGTACCCTGGTGGCAGCGACCGACCATAAAAGGCCAGTCACGGTTCACCTGATGGACTACACCGATGACCACGTGGAAGAGGTCAGCCTGGGCCGGGCAGCCGACTGCCGGGATTATCTGGATCGGCCCTCGAAAACCTGGGTGCAAATAAACGGCCAGGCCGACCCGGACACCCTGCGCAAGCTCGGCGACCTGTTCGACCTCCACGATCTGGCCCTGGAAGACGTGCTTAACACCGGCCAGCGGCCGAAACTGGAAGTGTACGACGACCAGCTCTTTATCATCGCCGCCATGCCGTTCTACGATGGCACCACTCTGGAGATTGTTCAGATCAGTCTATTCGTGGGGCAAGATTACCTGATCTGCCTGTGCCCGCTGGACGAAGACCCGTTCGAGCCGGTACGCAAACGGATGCGTATGCCCAACAATCGGCGTTTTACCTCCCGGGGGATCGATTACCTGCTGTATGCCCTGATGGATCTGATTACCGATTCCGCCTTCCCGGTGCTGGAGGAGTTCGGCGACCAGTTGGAGGTAATGGAAGCGGCACTGCTGGAAAACCCCAAGCAGAAAACCCTGGCCGGTATTCACGGCCTCAAGCGAGAGTTGCTGATGCTGCGCCGAGTGCTGTGGCCCCAGCGGGAGCTAATGACCAGCCTGATGCGGGCAGAAGACCCGCTGATCAGTGCCGACACTCAGATTTACTTCCGCGACTGCCACGACCACAGCGTGCAGATCATCGAGCTATTGGAGAGCTTCCGGGAAATGGCCACCAGCATGGTGGATATTTACCTGTCAAGCATCAGCCAGCGCACCAACGAAACGATGCGAGTGCTCACTATCATCGCTACCATCTTCATCCCCCTCACCTTTGTGGTCGGGATCTATGGCATGAACTTTGAGAATCCTGACAGCCCCTGGTCCATGCCGGAGCTTGGCTGGCACTACGGTTATCCTTTGATTTGGGGTGTGATGATTGGTATCGCCGGGGGGCTGATCTGGTTCTTCAAACGTCGTGGTTGGATGTAGGGTTGAACGCCAGCCCTTGGCTCCCGCGGTTTCAATGTCCGCCGAACCGCTCATGTGAAAACCTGCAAACGGTGCGAAGCTGATCTCAGCTGGTGAAAGTTGGGCGATCAATGCAGATGCCAGAGTGGCCGTGAAAAGAGACCGAAGCGTCGTATCTCTTTTAGTCTCTGAGCTGATTTGAATTTTTCCGCCATTTGATGTGGACAAAGGCGCCACCATGACGCCAAACATACTCAGGAATCATGAGCGTGCGAATGTTCGCTCTTGTTTAGAAGCTGGCTTTGTGACTGCCGTTGCGTTGGGATCTTTTGCCCGTTTCCGGCTTCCCGCATCGCGATCTCAGATCACATCCTTTTTCCGACCATGCGTGTATCAGAAAACGGTCGTTTGTTGGACGCTTGGGTCCACCCCTCAAATTACCCCGTCTCGGCTTGTTTCGTGTCCAGCTATCAAGATCAACAATCTACGAACGGAGAAGGTGCCTTTTCTGTTTATGCTGATTGATGTCAGAGCAGGAGGCCAAGCTGGCGGTTTGAACCAAAGCGGTCTAGGCAGGTCTATTGCAATCCTGGGGTAAAGTGTAACGTTAAGTGTAGTTTTTCGAGCGAAAGTTTAAAAAAACCTTATAAAACAGTGTTAACGCACTCATGCATCATCGGGGTGTGCTTGGACAGGTCCGTCATAGTTCCTCAATTCTTCCGGGTAAACATCGGCAAGGTCGGTGGCACGCCGTTCGGGATACCAAAACCCGCGATGGTACCACGGTCCGGAGGTGTCGGCAGCCGGTCAGTCATTCAGGACATCATCAGCCCGGGATAGTCTGTCGCCAGCCTTTGCAGGTCAGCCGGTTCGTCGACGTCGTTCAGGGTTTCGCTCTCCGCCAGCCGCCACCCCAGGGCCGCCAGACGCTGTCGGGTGATGGCGGCCACCTGTTCGGTACTCCAGGGTATATCCGTGAAGAGGGCCGGGCTGAAACGCCGGAGCCCCAGCAGGGCATAGCCGCCGTCGGCGACCGGACAAAGGCAGGCATCGTGGTTCAGGAGGTCGCCGGCCATTTGCCTGAGTCGGTTGGCGCCAAGATCCGGGCAGTCCGTTCCGATCAGGATCACCGGTAAGCCGGCTGTCAGGGCGTGTCTGGCGGCTTCCGCCATGCGATGGCCCAGGTCACCGTCAGCCTGGGAAGACAGGATGGCTCGGTCACCAGGGTCCAACTGTTGCCAGTATTCTGCCGCAGGATCCGGGCTGACACAGAGCTCCACCGGGCCGATATTGGCGTCGAGGGCCTGCGCCAGAGTGTGCCGCAGCATGCGGTCTGCCAGCCGGGCGGCACCGGCCTCGCCCAACGCCGGGATCAGGCGGGTTTTTACCTTTCCGGGCCGGGGTTCTTTGGCGATAACAATAATACGTGTCTGGTTCATCGGTAACGGGCTGCCAGTTGGTCTGCGGGAACGCCGCGCCAATAGGCCCAGCGCAACCGCCACATTAAAAAGATCGTCCGCCAGCCGCCGCGCTGGTCCCAGCGCCGGCCGGAGGTGACCACTCTGTCACTCAGACACACCGGGGGCGTGATGTGTTTCAGGCGTTTGCAGATTTCCACATCTTCCATCAGTGGTTGTTCCGGAAAGCCTCCGACCTGCTCGAACAGGGTTCGAGTCATAAACAGGGCCTGATCGCCCGTGGCGATGCCGGTCAGTCTCGAGCGCAGATTCATCATGGCGCCAACGATCGGCAACAGGCGGGAGCGGCCGTCGATACGAACATCAAAACGGCCCCAGCTGGTTTCTGAGCGTGCCAGGTGAGTCATTACTTGCGTGTCCGCATGCTCCGGCAACCGGGTGTCCGAGTGCAGGAATATCAGGAAAGGCGATTGGCTGCTGCGTGCTCCAGCATTCATCTGGGTTGCGCGTCCGCGGGCAGAGCGAATCAGGGGAAACCCCCTCGCTTCAATGAGACTGTCCGATTTGTCGTCGCTGCCGCCATCCACCACAATGATTTCGGCGCCCCGCTGACGCCAGATTTCCAGGTGGCTCAGCAGTGATTCGATACCGTCGATCTCGTTGAGAACGGGGACGATGATCGCCATCCGGGGATCTTCTTCGCGTATTGGGTGTCGCAACATGGATTTTGGTGGCCTCCTGAGAGGAGCATATCAGAGCTCGGGGTGGTGAGCATGGCAGGCGGGAGATGAGGTTATGAAACGACTGGTTTTGCTGGGTGCCGGCCACGCTCACATGGTGGCGTTGCGTCAGTTCGCGCGCGAGCCGTTGCCGGAAACTGAGCTGGTGGTGGTGTCACCGTCCCGGTGGCAGTACTACTCCGGGATGATCCCGGGCTGGCTGGCCGGGCACTATCGCTTCGATCAGTGTCGTGTCCTGGTCGAGCCCACGGTGATCGCCGCCGGTGGCAGGCTGGTGCTCGATCGGGCTGTTGAATTGCGGGCAGCCGAGCAGGAGGTCGTGTTGGCAAGTGGTGAACGGGTGCCCTACGATCTGCTCTCTGTCGATGTTGGATCGGCCAGTGACAGTGCCGTGCTGAACGAGCCGGACAGCATGATCCTCGGTGTTAAGCCCGTCGAACGATTTGCTGAAGACTGGCCGGCAACCGAAAGATCCCTGCGCGCCAGAGCGCGCCCGCGCATTGTTGTTCTTGGTGGAGGCGCTGGAGGTGCGGAGATCGCTATGGCCCTGGCCCGGCGATCAGCGGACTGCGACCAGGCGGGCGTTGTTCTGGTGGCCGGCAGCAATGGTGTAGTGCCGGGCTTTCGTCCCCGCTTTCGCCGCCTGGTGCGGCGGGCGCTGATGCGCTGCGGTGTCGAGATTGTTGAGGAGTATGGCGAACCGGTGGTTGATGGGGTCCGGTTGGCTGGTGGGCGACGAATGCGGGCCGATGCGGTTCTGGTATCTACCGGTGGCAGGGCTCTGCCCTTTCTGGAAGCCAGCGGCCTGGCCGTAGACGAAGCCGGTTTTGTCAGGGTAGACGCCAGCCATCGCAGCACGTCTCACCACAATGTGTTTGTGGCCGGAGATGCCTGTAGCCGGGTTGACCAACGGCTGGACCGTTCCGGGGTACACGCGGTTCGTGCCGGGCCGATACTGGCCCGCAATCTTGCGGCTGCGATATCGGGTAAACCGTTGGTGCGTTTCTATCCGCGCAGGTTTTCGTTGTACCTGTTGGCGGCGGGAGACTGCACGGCGATTGGTAGTTATGGCCCCTTGACGTTTTCGGGCGCCTGGGTCTGGAAGTGGAAAGACCGCATTGATCGCGGATTTGTTGACAGTTTTCCCGGAGCCTGAGACTGGCGACGGGCATTATAGGAAACGGGAGAACCGTATGAATGTGACCGACGGGCAATTGGCCAAGGCTGGTGACGCGCTGGCGGCGGCGCTTGAGCGCAGGCGGATGACCATCGCTACCGCTGAAAGCTGCACCGGTGGCTGGGTGGCCAAGGTGCTGACTGACCGGGCGGGTTCGTCCGCCTATGTTATGGCGGGTCTGGTGACCTACAGTAACGCCGCGAAGCAGGCCATCCTTGGCGTACAGGCTGATACTCTGGAGCAGTGCGGGGCGGTCAGTGAACCGGTGGTGCGACAGATGGTGACAGGTGCCATACGTGCCACAGGCGTGGATATCGCTGTCGCTGTCAGCGGTGTTGCCGGGCCGGGTGGGGGTAGTGCAGACAAGCCGGTTGGTACGGTCTGGTTTGCCTGGGGCAGCCGGGCTGACAACACCGAAGCCCGGGTAGCGCATTTCGATGGCGATCGGGATCAGGTGCGCCGGCAGTCGGTTTTGTATGTATTAGAAGGAGTTACCGGATTTGTCGAAACCCTGTGAGGATTTTCACCTTTCCGGGGGTTGGTCTCCTTCTGGCCATATGTTTTAATACTGTTCAAATATACAGGAAAACACTGGATGGCTATTCAGGTTTTCTCCGGATTCTGCCGCATTGGCCAACAAGGTTGAGCGGCCCTGGTAACGAGGGTTTGCAAGAATGGAAGATAACCGCAAGAAAGCACTCGGCGCGGCGTTGAGCCAGATCGAACGCCAGTTCGGTAAAGGTGCTGTAATGAAGATGGGCGACCAGCCCCGTGAGGCGATTCCTGCCGTATCCACCGGCTCCCTTGGGCTGGATGTTGCTCTGGGCATTGGTGGTCTTCCTTACGGCCGGATCGTTGAGATTTACGGCCCGGAGAGCTCCGGTAAAACCACGCTGACTCTGCAGGTTATCGCGGAAGCGCAAAAACAGGGTAAAACCTGTGCCTTTGTGGATGCCGAGCACGCACTGGACCCGGTTTATGCGGAAAAGCTGGGTGTTAACGTTGATGAGCTGCTGGTTTCCCAGCCGGATACCGGTGAGCAGGCGCTGGAAATTGCCGACATGCTCGTGCGCTCGAACGCGGTGGACGTGATCATAGTCGATTCGGTTGCGGCACTGACCCCGAAAGCGGAAATCGAAGGCGAGATGGGCGACAGCCACGTGGGTCTTCAGGCTCGCCTGATGTCACAGGCACTGCGCAAGCTTACCGGTAATGTGAAGCACGCCAATTGCCTGATGGTGTTCATCAACCAGATCCGTATGAAGATTGGTGTTATGTTCGGTAGCCCCGAGACCACCACCGGTGGTAACGCCCTGAAATTCTATTCCTCTGTGCGTCTGGATATTCGCCGTATCGGTTCGGTGAAAGACGGCGACGAGGTGGTGGGCAACGAAACCCGCGTAAAAGTCGTCAAGAACAAGGTGTCGCCTCCGTTCCGGCAGGCGGAGTTCCAGATCATGTACGGCAAGGGCATCTACCACATGGCGGAAGTGCTCGATATGGGCGTGAAAGAAGGCTTTGTGGACAAGTCCGGTGCCTGGTACGCCTATAACGGCGACAAGATCGGCCAGGGCAAAGCAAACGCTTGTAAGTTCCTGGAAGAGAACCTGGATATCGCCAATGAAATCGAGGCCAAGGTGCGTGACAAGCTGATGCCCAAGCCGGTCAAGAAAGAAACGGCGGAGGCTCCTGCTGAAGCCAATGGCGAACTGCTGTAAATTTTAAAAAGAGAAAGAAAAGGAGGCGTGACATGAAGCGACTGCTGATTGTGGCCCATGCCCCGTCTCCGAATACCCTGGGATTACGGAGTGCCATTGAAAATGGCGCCCGTAATCCGGACATCGAAGCGGTAGAGGTGGTGGTAAAGGCGCCTCTCGAAGCTGGCCCCGAAGACATCCTCGCATGCGACGCCATTATCCTGGGCACCACGGAAAACCTCGGCTACATGTCTGGCGCGCTGAAAGACTTTTTCGACCGCAGCTACTATCCCTGCCTGGAGAAAACCCAGGGCCTGCCTTTTGCCTTTTATATCCGTGCCGGCCATGATGGTACCGGAACCCGCCGAGCTATTGAGGCCATAACCACAGGGCTGCACTGGAAGCTGGTGCAGGATGCACTGGTATGCCGGGGTGAATTCCGGCCCGAGTTTGAAGAGCAGTGTTACGAGTTGGGTATGACAGTGGCGGCCAGCCTTGACGCCGGCCTGATCTGATCAACTGGCGTAGCGGTTGTAGAAGCCTTCAATACGGGACAGTGCGTTGTCCATCGTTCGTGAGTAGGCATTTTTATCCAGGCAATAGGCAAACTGCAGGCTGACCCGATATCCCGCCTGGTAGGGCTGGCAGGCGATAACCCGGGCGCCGACCCGGGATTCACTGATGTACTTGCCCTCGATATCAAGAAACAGTCGCACACCTACATCCACTGGCCGGGGGCAGAGAACCGCCATACCATAGCGGTTCATGTCCAGGCAGGTAACTGCCACAGGCTGTTTGCCACGGCCGAAGAAACCGCGCTCACGCAGTTGAACCCTCAGGCAGGACGCCGGAAAACGATCCTTGATACGGCGATCTGCGGAATTATTCGTCATGTTTTCAGTCATCACGTGTCTTGTACTTGTTGTGGCCGGATTCCGTCCGGGAGATGAAGTGTAGTAATCGACGGCTTGCATGAAAAATGACCACGGCCGGATTTGTGACCAAGTTGGCACTTGCTGTCGGCTCTGGCCCCTTTCGATAAAACCGGACGAGGTACGCGACAGACCCGGCCCCAGGCACTACAATGGCGGGCCTGAAATCCGACAAAACTGACCGTTACGGGAAGCCAATTTGAAGTCTCTGCCCCTGCATCAGCTGTATAAAGCCTGCGTCCTCAAAGACCTGCCATTCAAGACCACAAGGCAACTTGAGCCCCTGGCCGAAATCGTGGGCCAGAACCGTGCCCAGGAGGCCGTGCGCTTTGCCCTGGCCATGCCCCATGGCGGCTACAACGTCTATGCCGTGGGGCGGAATGGGCTGGGCAAGCGAACCATGATGCTGCGTTACCTTGAGCATCATGTGGACACGCTGCAGCAAAGCCATGACTGGTGTTATGTCGCCAGCTTCGAGGAACCGCGTAATCCCAAGCTGTTGCAGCTGCCGGGAGGTATGGGTACCCAGTTGAAGCAGGACATGGAAAAGCTGATGACCCGGCTGGTGAAGACGATCCCCCAGACTTTCGACAGCGACAGTTTTCTGGAACGCTCGGAGCAGTTGAAGAATGATTACGGCAAGAGGCAGGAAGATGAGCTGGCCAAAGTGGCCGCCCAGGCCAAACGGAAAAAGGTAAGCCTGACGGTAACCACCCCCGGTGGCTATCGCCTGGTCGCCATGAATGGCGACGAGCCTCACACCGCGGAAAGCTTCCAGGCTCTGACCGAGGAGCAGCGGGACAAGTTTGAGGACTCGATCAACAAGCTCGAGAAGAAGCTGCGCCAGGCGTTGCGGAAGATGGCGGACTGGGAACAGGAATATGCCGACAAACAGCAGGCTCTGAACCAGGAGACCCTGGAGGGTATTTCCGGCCATCAGATTGACGAGCTGGTAGAGAAATATCGTGAACAGCCCGATGTGGTTACTTACCTGGAGGCCGTTCGCAAAGACCTGGTGGATAACCTGGATATCTTCCTGGAAGACGACGAGGAGCAGGCTGCCATTGCCTGGGCCGCACTGGACAAGAGAATGCCCCGGCGCTACCTCATCAATGTGCTGGTGCATCAGAAAACCAATGAAGTACCGGTGGTGGTGGAAGATAATCCCACCTATCACAATCTGTTCGGCTATGTGGAAAACGTGACCTACAAGGGCACGGTCTTTACCGACTTCTCTCTGATTCGGGCCGGAAGCCTGCACCGGGCCAACGGTGGCTATCTGCTGATGGACGCCATCAAGGTGCTGGAGCAGCCGTTCGTATGGGATGGTCTGAAGCGCGCATTGCGATCAAAATCTATCCAGATCAACTCCCTGGAGCGGGAGCTGACCCTGTCCGGCACCATTTCCATCGAGCCGGAGGCGGTTCCCCTGAACGTCAAGATTGTGTTGTTCGGCGATCGGGAAACCTGGATGCTGCTGCAGGAATACGATTCCGAGTTTGCCGAGCTGTTCCGGGTAACGGCGGATTTCGAAAACGAGATGTACCGCACCGAAGAGAGCCAGTTGCTGTACGCCAAGTTCATCTCCAGCCTTGTGGTTGAGAAGAAACTGTTGCATTGCACCAACAAGGCGGTGGCTCGCATTATCGAGCATAGTGCCCGCATGGCCGACCATCAGGACAGGCTGTCGTTGCATGCTGCCGACATCGCCAACCTGTTGCGAGAGTCGGATTTCTGGGCCCGCCAGGCTGGTGCCAAGCTGATTTCTGAGGTACATGTGGAACGTGCGCTGGAGAGCGCCCGTTACCGCAGCAGTCGCATCCGTGATCAGTTCTATGATTCCATCCGGGACGGTTCCACTCTGGTGACCACCACGGGCACCTGCGTAGGTCAGGTAAACGCGCTTTCGGTATTGTCCACCGGTGGCTTCGAGTTTGGTTTGTCCAATCGTGTGACCGCAAGCTGCTACTATGGAGATGGCGGAGTCATGGACATTGAGCGCGATGTGAAGCTGGGCGGCAATATCCACTCCAAGGGCGTGATGATTCTGAGTTCCTGGCTGGCCTCTCATTTTGCCGTGAACGATCCCATGCACCTGTCTGCCAGCCTGACCTTTGAGCAGAACTATGGCGAGGTGGATGGCGACAGTGCCTCATTGGCGGAACTCTGTGCGCTGATTTCGGCCTTGTCCGGCATTCCGGTGCGGCAGGATCTGGCCATTACCGGCTCTGTTAATCAGTTTGGCGAGGTTCAGCCGATTGGTGGTGTGAACGAAAAGGTGGAAGGCTTCTATGCCACCTGTGAGCTTAAAGGTGGTCTGACCGGCAGCCAGGGTGTCATCATTCCAACCACCAATGTCCAGAACCTGATGTTGGACAGCGAAGTGGTGCAGGCGGCCCGGGCAGGGCGGTTTGCCGTGTACCCGGTTGCCCGGGTGGAAGAGGCGATTACACTGTTGCTGGGCAAGCCGGCGGGCAAAGCCGATGAGAAAGGCAGGTACCCCAAGCAGAGTGTTTTTGGCATTATTCAGCAACGGCTCGAAAAAATGCGCGAGCATGAGCGTCAGGAGCACGCCCGGGACGATCATAAAGATCCGTCCATTCACTGACCGGCACCATAATAAAACGGACAGGAGAGTACAGATCCATGACTGAGATCCAGCAAACTGTGTACGTGGTAGAGGACGATGAAGCCGTTCGTGATTCACTGGAGTTGTTGCTGAAATCCGATAGCAAGCCGGTGAAAACCTACGAAAGCGCCAATGCCTTTCTGAAGGACTATTCCGACAAGATGGCCGGCTGCATCGTGCTGGATATCCGTATGCCCGGGATGGATGGCATGGAGCTTCAGAAGAAGCTTAACGACAAGCATTCGATCCTGCCCATCATCTTTGTGACCGGCCATGGCGATGTGCCGATGGCGGTGGACGCCATGAAAGAGGGCGCCGTGGATTTCATCCAGAAGCCCTACCGTGAAGAGGCCCTGCTGGAGAAGATCGAGGCGGCCCTTGAGCAGGATCAGGAACAGCGTAAATCCCTGGACGAAAAACAGGAAATCATCCGCCGGGTGAAGAGCCTGACGCCCCGTGAGCGTGAGATCATGGATCGCATGATTGCCGGCCAGGCCAACAAGGTGATCGCCATTGAGCTGGAGATCAGCCAGCGTACCGTGGAGATTCACCGTTCCCGCGTCATGCACAAAATGGGCACCCATTCCCTGGCCCATCTGGTACGTATGGTCCTGTCCGTAAAGGACCTTATCGACTAGGACGGCCGGCACCGTCATCATGTCCGAACGTTTTTAACCGGCCGTATTTCTATGACTGAAACTGTCAGTGAGAACTCCGAGGTGACGGTTCTGTTGGTGGACGACAACCCGCAGAACCTGAAAGTCCTCTACGAGACCCTGAAAGACAAAGGCTACCGGTTGCTGATCGCCAACGAAGGCGAAAAAGCACTGGACCTTGCCCACCGGCACCACCCCGAAGTCATCCTTCTGGACATCATGATGCCGGAAATGGACGGCTATGAGGTGTGCGAGCGCCTGAAAGCCGATCCGCAAACGGCCGACTGCGCGGTGGTGTTTCTGTCGGCGCTGGATGATCTGCAGGCCAAGGTAAAAGGTTTCTCTCTTGGTGGCGCGGACTACATTTCCAAGCCGTTTCAGTCCCAGGAAGTGATTGCGCGGGTGAAAACCCATGCCCAGGTGATCCGCCTTGAGCGTGAATTGCAGGCCCGGAACCGCGAGCTTCAGGGTGATCAGGCCCGGATTCTCAATTCCATCAGCGAGGGCATCTACGGCCTCGACGAGAATGGCATCATTGAATTTGCCAATCCCGCCGCGGGCATGATCATGGGCTGTCCGGTTGAAGACCTGATCGGCAAGAGCTTTTTTGAGCTGCATTTCTCGACTGCGGCGGATTCGGAAGACAACTTGCCGGTGATGGCCACCTGTCGGCAGGGTGTGGCCGAGAATCAGCGTGATATCCGCATGCTGCGGGCTGATGGCTCTGGTTTTCCCGCGGAATATCGCTCAACGCCAAAACTGGATGACGAAGAACTCCACGGTGCGGTGGTGGTGTTCCGGGATATCACCACTGAGCTTGAAAACGAGCAGGCCCTGGAGGATGCCAGGGCCCTGGTTCAGGAGCAGCGCGACCAGCTGGCTCACACCTCCCGTTTGAGTACCATGGGCGAGATGGCGGCGGGTTTTGCCCATGAAGTCAATCAGCCACTGACGGCAATCACCAATTACGCCCGTGTGGCCAAGCGTATGATGGGCAAGGAGCAACCCGACCTGGATTTGCTGCAGGAAACCCTGGACAAGGTCGAGGCCCAGTCCCACCGCGCCAGCGAAATCATTCGCCGGATCCGGCGATTCATGAAAAAGCCTGCCACTGGCAAAGAAATACTCTCGGTTCCCGGCTTGCTGGAGGATACCCGCCAGTTTGCTGAAGTCGACATGCGCAACAACGAAGGTGGTATCGAGGTACAGGTAGAGGATTCTCTGCCGGATGTGCTGGCCGATCCCATACAGGTGCAGCAGGTGGCGCTGAACCTGATACGCAATGCCCTTGAAGCCACCCGCAGTGCCGGGGCCTCAACGCCGGTGGAAGTGAGTGCCCGCCGTTGCGGCGACCATTGCGTGCGGGTTCAGGTACGGGACCATGGCATAGGGGTCGCCGAGGAAGCCGAAGAGAAACTGTTTCATCCGTTCCATACCACCAAGGACGAGGGTATGGGCATCGGGCTGGCCACCTGCCGCTCATTGATTCAGGCTCAGGGCGGTGAAATCGGATACGAGCGACCGGACGATGGTGGCGCCTGCTTCTGGTTTACCCTGCCTGTTTCCGGAGCCGAAGGCGAGCCCTGCACTCCGGAGGAATAAGCGCTACAGCCAGTCGATGCGCCCGGTCAGGTGCGGGGCATCGCCTTTCGCATTCAGTAACTGGAAATCCCAGCCATCTTTTCCTGTCTGCCAGTTCAGCATCGCGTTTCCCGGCAGTAGCAGGGGTTTCTTGAACTGGCAACTGGCCCGCACCGGGCCATCCTTCCAGCCCTTCTGGTTCTCCAGCAGCGCCAGTGCCCTTGCTTTGCTCCACATGCCATGGGCAATGGCCCGTGGAAAACCGAAGGCTCTGGCGCTCAGGGCGTGCATGTGGATCGGGTTTCGATCCCCCGAGACTTTGGCGTATTGCCGGCCCAGGTTTTCCGGGGCCTTGATCGCTTCGGAGAATGGGTAGGTTTCCAGCTCCGGTTTCGGTTTGGGGCTGGTTTTAACGGGGCCGTTGGTTATCCGGAACAGGTTGGTACTGACTTCCTCCCAGATCAGGCGTCCTGAGGCTCTGGCTTCCGTAACCAGGTCAAATTCCAGGCCCCGGTCGGTGCGTTTCTGGTTGTCGAGGATAACCTTGAGATCCAGATTTTCGCCTGCGGCCAGAGGGCGATGCTGGGTGATGCTGTTTCTCAGATGGACCAACCCCAGCAACGGCAGCGGGAATGCGGGTTCGGTCAGCAGCTTAAGGTGCAGGGGGAACGCCAGGATATGCGGCCAGGTCACTGGCAGGCGGGTTCCCGGCTGAAAATTGCAGACTTTCATATAATCGCGGAGTGCGGGAATGTCCGTTGTAACGCCCAGAAGACTGGCCTCCAGCCTCGGAATCTGCACCGCTTCGGGGTGGTTCTTTCCGGATTTCGGCAGCAGTGCCTTACCGTACAGAGGCAAGAGGGCGGGGGGCGTGTGGTGATAAACCAGTGGCGCGGACATCGTAGCGTTCTCCTTGGTCGGCCCCGGGGCCGGCATCCATGTGCATGTCTTGATGGCAATGTGATTTTATATTGGGCATTGCCAATTTCTGGTACAACTGTGCGTATGTGGCCTGATATGCTCTAATGTACGACGAAAGTCTGGCAAACCCAGCCAGATCTGGCATTGACCTGGCGTGCTCCGGGCCCTGTCCGGCAGGTCAAAGTAGTAACCAATAAATAAAAAAGCGGGATACTATGCAGGAACTACGTGATGCAGGCGTGATGCTGCGCCTGATATACGAGGCGATGAAGCGAAGAGGTATTGATACCGACGCCATCTTCAGCCGCCTTGGCGTTAACGAGCAGTACGTATACACGGATCAGCTAAGGACTCCCCACAGCGCCCAGCTCTATTTCTGGCAGGCGGTGGAGGATGTATCCGGTGACCCCGATGTTGGTTTGCACCTTGGGCCATTGCTCCCCGCCTACAAGGGGCAGGTACTGGAATACCTGTTCCTGAGCAGTCCGACGTTTGGCGAGGGCTTGCGCCGCGCCCAGAATTATCAGCGCTTGCTCAGCGATGCCGCCAACACGGATTTTTTCGTGGCTGGCGATGAAGCCTGCATGGTTCTGGATACCGCCTCAGACGATGTTCGCCGTCTGAAACACTTCAATGAGTGTTTTGTTCAAGGCCTGATTACCTTCTTCAAATCCATTACCGACGGCAATTTCTACCCATCCCGGATTGAGTTCGAGCATGATCGGCAGCAGGGTCAGGACCATGTTCGTGAGGTGTTGGGTTGTGACGTGGTGTTCGGTGCTGAGGAGAACCGGCTTTATTTCCCCGCCGAATTGCTGTCCCATGCATCGCCTCATGCGGAACCCGAACTGTTGGCCCTGCATGAACGCTTCGCCAGTGAGCAGGTGGCCCGGCTCGAGAAGAAGGACATTGTTGGCCAGGTGGAGCGCATCATCGCGGAATTGCTCGATAGCGGCGAAGTCACGCTTGATGCCGTGGCTGAGCGTTTGGGGATCAAGCCCCGGACCCTGCGAACCCGGCTGACCGAGGCCGAGACCAGTTTTAATCAGGTATTGGCGGATTTCCGCTACCGTCTTGCACGGCAGCTACTGGCCACCACCGATGAATCCATTGATGAAATTGTCTATCTGACCGGCTTTTCAGAACCCAGTACGTTTTATCGGGCGTTCAAGCGCTGGTCTGGCATGACACCGATTGAATACCGCAAGACCGCCCAGGGCAAGGATGCAATGGTTGATGCCATGTAAGTGGCGATTCAGGCAAATCTGAAAAAAGTTTGGCAAAATCGTTGACATAAACGAGGGCCTCTTTATAATGCGCCCTCGTTGTCACAGAGCAGTCGCAAGACAGCTCAGGCAGCTACGCGGAGCGGTAGTTCAGTTGGTTAGAATACCGGCCTGTCACGCCGGGGGTCGCGGGTTCGAGTCCCGTCCGCTCCGCCATTTTTACCTCCCCTGAAGTCTTCTCAGTTTTTCCTGATCCTCAGAATCTTTCGATGTTCGCCCGGGCTGATGCCATGCCATCGCTGGTATGCCTTGTGAAATGCCGGTGGGTTGGCAAAGCCGAGCAGCCAGGCAATTTCTGCCAGCGAGCTGTCGGTTTCCTTCAAGTAGTCCCAGGCCAGTTGTTGGCGGGTAGTGTCCAGTAATTGCTGGAATCCACTGCCTTCTTCGGCCAGCTGTCGTTGCAGTGTCCAGGGCGTCAGGCCCATTTTTGCGGCCAGAACGTCCACCGACACCTTGCCTCCCACCAGTAATGGCGCCATGTGATGGCGGGCGCGATCGGTAATTCTCCACCCTCGCTGGATTCGCTGCAGCTCCTGTTCGCACAGGCTCACCAGTTTCTCATTCATGCCTCTCTGGGCCTGCGCCGGTACCAGCTCCCAGATTGTGTCCTTGATCCGGATATCGTTTGCCGGAGCCCCGAATTCCACGGGGCATCGGAACCAGCTCTCGAACAGTTCGTCCTGACCAATGGATGGGTACTCAATCCGGACACGCTCCAGTACATCGTAGCGGCCGGTCATGTGTCGAATCAGTTGGGTCCAGGCGGCCAGCACAGAATCCACGACAAAATAGTTGTATTGGTTGTAGGGGCGAATGGAATAGAAGCTCACGGTTTTCATTGCGCGCTGAAAGCTGGGAGCCCCGCGGGAATTATGACTGGTGAGGAGTGAATATCGCACCAGCAATTCAAGTGCCCCGGCGACTGTCCCGGCGGTTTCGGCGGCGAGCCCCGCCATGCCGGCGTCGACCGGGCGTGACAGCGCCCCCATGCGCAGCCCCAGCGCCGTATTCCCCGTGGCATTGATAGCGGCGTGGCCCAGTCGCATGAATCTGGGGATGCTGATACGGGCATCGACAGCCGCCTGTTCCGGAGCGCTCAGATGGAACCGTGCTTTCAGCTGTTCCGGATCTCCACCTTCGGCAGCAACGGCCCTCAGCAGTACGGAGACATAGAGCAGGCTGATATCGCCCAGGGCATTCCGGGCCGGCGTTCGGGATTTGATCATAGGCTTATTATCGATGTTGTTCAGGGATAATCAAATATTGTTTTTGGATATTGTTGGCAGTGGTCAAGCTCGGTAGTGTTATGCCCATAACAAATGGGCGTGTGTCCCGACACCTGATCAGATGAGGAGAATTCCATGACCACTGCTTCCGGCGAGAGCAAATACCCGAATCTTCTGAAGCCTCTGGACCTGGGCTTTACCACGTTACGCAACCGTACCCTGATGGGGTCCATGCACACCGGCCTTGAGGAAGTGAAAAACGGTTTTGAGCGCCTGGCTGCTTTTTACGCTGAGCGCGCCCGTGGCGGCGTTGGTCTTATCGTGACTGGTGGTATAGGCCCGAATACGGAAGGTGCGGTATTCCAGCATGCGGCCAAGATGAATACCGAGGAAGAGTCCGACAAGCACAAGGTCATCACCAAGGCGGTGCACGACGAAGGTGGCAAGATCTGTATGCAGATTCTGCATGCTGGCCGCTACGCCTACTCTCCGGAGCTGGTGGCACCCTCTGCTATTCAGGCGCCCATCAACCCTTTCAAACCCAGGGAGCTGGACGAAGCCGGTATCCAGAAGCAGATCGACGATTACGTGAATTGCGCCGCTCTTGCGCAGCGGGCCGGCTATGACGGTGTCGAGATCATGGGTTCTGAAGGTTACTTCATCAACCAGTTTATCGTCGCTCACACCAACCACCGCACCGACCAGTGGGGCGGCAGCTACGAGAACCGTATCCGTCTGCCGCTGGAGATTGTGCGCCGGGTGCGTGAGCGGGTGGGTGAGAACTTTATTATCGTCTACCGGTTGTCCATGCTGGACCTGATTGAAGACGGCAGCACCTGGGAAGAAGTGGTTCACCTGGCCAAGGAAATCGAGAAAGCCGGAGCCACCATTATCAACACCGGTATCGGTTGGCACGAGGCCCGTGTTCCGACCATTGCCACCTCGGTGCCCCGGGCTGCATTTACCAAGGTAACAGCGCGCCTGAAGGGCGAGGTCAGCATTCCTCTGGTGACCACCAACCGGATTAACATGCCGGATGTCGCCGAGAAAGTCCTGGCGGACGGCGATGCCGACATGGTCTCCATGGCCCGGCCGTTCCTGGCCGATGCTGAGCTGGTGCTGAAGGCGGAGCAGGATCGTGCCGACGAGATCAACACCTGCATCGGCTGTAACCAGGCTTGTCTGGATCATACCTTCAGCGGCAAGCTGACCTCCTGCCTGGTCAACCCGCGGGCCTGCCATGAAACCGAGCTGGCTTACGTTAAAGCGGCGCAGCCCAAGTCCATCGCGGTAGTCGGTGCCGGCCCTGCGGGCCTGGCGTTTTCCACCGTGGCCGCGGAGCGTGGTCACAAGGTGACCCTGTTTGATGCCGGCAGCGAAGTCGGTGGCCAGTTCAACGTGGCCAAGCGTATTCCGGGCAAGGAGGAATTCTACGAAACCCTGCGTTATTTCCGGAAAATGCTCGACAAGACCGGGGTCGATGTACGTCTGAATACCCGGGTTTCCGCCGAGGAACTCAAAGCGGGTGGTTTCGATGAAGTGGTTCTGGCTACTGGTGTGGAACCCCGCACTCCGGATATCGAGGGCATTGATCGCCCGAACGTTATCGGTTACCTCGACGCCCTGTTGGAGCGCAAGCCCGTGGGCCAGCGAGTGGCGGTGATCGGTGCCGGTGGTATCGGTTTTGATGTGTCCGAGTTTATTGTCCACAAGGGCGATTCTCCCTCGCTGAATACCGAACACTTCATGAAGGAGTGGGGCGTGGACCTGTCGGTAGAGCATCGTGGCGGTATCCAGGGCGTTACGGCGGAAGTGCCGGCACCGGCTCGCGAGGTCTATCTGCTGCAGCGTAAGGCCTCCAAAGTGGGCAAGAATCTGGGCAAGACCACAGGCTGGATTCACAGAACCTCGCTGAAGAATCGCCATGTTCAGATGGTGCCGGGGGTGACTTATCGCAAGATCGACGATGAAGGTCTGCACATCACGGTTACGCCGAAAGGTGCAGAGCAGGGTGAGGACAAGATCCTGCCGGTGGATACCATCATTGTGTGTGCGGGTCAGGAGCCGCTTCGCGAGCTGCAGGCGGGTGTCGAGGCAGCAGGCATTCCGGTACACCTGATTGGTGGCGCCGATGTGGCGGCCGAGCTGGATGCCAAACGGGCCATTAACCAGGGCAGTCGACTCGCTGCGGAGATTTGATCACAAATCGTTGCAGTTTTTCTCTGTGCTTCGGCACTTGTCTGGCTAGACTATGTCGGAAAGTGTTTGAATTGGAACCAAAGGGCGCTGGCGAGCGTCCGGAACTGAGATTCCCGGGGCACGGAGAAGGTTGATGGTAAATGCCAGCCAGGCCGCTGAAGGTTATTCGGCGGTATTTTTTATGGACGGTAGCCAGGTTGCCCGGCAGATGAGGCTGTCGGAATTTGGCGCTTTCCTGGATGGCTATGTCGGTCTGTCAGACCTGGCCGAAACTGATGTCCGGGCGGTTCTCGTCAATCTCAGCTCCGATCTGAATGTGCGTTCTCTGGTGTTCTTCCGCATCTGGTTTGATGAGGAGGGGCGCGCAGACAGCCACTGGAATGTCCCCATTGAAGCTCTGGCAGAGCAGGGCGCCAAAGGCCCCAACATGGGGGGCGGCCCTATCAGGCTGGTGTGTCGTAGTCAGTGTCCGGATCCGGAGTTTGCCAATGAACTCTGGGACCCGGACATGACCCCCGGAAACAACCATTTTCAGGCCATTCGCAAGGCGGTTGACGCCAATACTCTCCGTTTTCAGAAGATCGAGCCCGAAGAAGAGAATATCCCGGTACTCACGGCCCCGACCCCGCAATCGAATAGTGACGATGGTAGCCGTGACCGCGCGCGTCTGGCTCAGGTCCTCCGCGAGCAACGGCTCAGAATCAAGACGCTCCAGAGCGTCCATCGGGATTCACTGGCTGACCTTCAGCGTGAGCATCGCAATGAAATGCAGGGGCTGCGCAGTGAGCTGGCGGACCTGGAGCAGCGACACGAACGCCTGAAACTGACCAACGAGCAATTGAAAAAACGCCTGTCCCAGCGCAATGAGCAATACCTCACCATGCAGGAGAAAATGGCTGAGGGCAGTGCCGAGCAGGGTAGGGAAGATGCCAACGCCAATGCCGAGACGGTGTTGTTGCGGGAACAGTTGGAGCGCAAACAGCGGGAGCTGGAACTGCGGGACGACAAGATTGTGGCGCTGGAGCAGGAAAACCATGAACTTCGCCATCGCCAGCCGCCGGAAGATTCTCTGCTGGAGCAGCTGCGCACCCAGGCGGTATTCCTGGTGGCCTATCACCCCGGTGTCGGCCACCTTACATTGCCCTACGAAGACATAGACACTTACTTCGGTAACCCACTGGCCTATGCCGCAGAGCGCTGTGGCATGAATGAGCCAGCCTATCGGGAATGGCTCGCCCACTACGAGCACCCCGTATGCAAACACGTGGATGGCGATGGCAAAGCCTGTGGTGAGCCAATCATGCGCGTGACCCAGCCGGCCGAATTCGAGCCCGGACAGGACGACCGCTGCGAGCAGCACAAGGACTGACCGGTATCTTTTTTCAGAATCTGCCCGAGTTTCGTTAAACTGTTTCCTGTTTCATTCAGAGACCACGGGACACTTCATGGACCAGTTCAGGAATATCGGCATCGTCGGGCGCATGGGCAGCGTCAAGGTGGTGGAGTCTTTACGGCAGCTCAAGCAGTACCTTACCGCCAACAATTACCATGTGATCATCGAGGAAGACACTTCCACCATGATTCCGGGCCATGGTCTGCAGGTGGCCAGCAAGAAGCTCCTGGGTGAGATCTGTGATCTGGTGATCGTGGTCGGGGGTGATGGTAGCCTGCTGGGCGCCGCCAGGGAGTTGGCCAAGTCCAAGATTCCTATTCTTGGCGTGAATCGCGGTCGACTGGGATTTCTGACCGATATCTCGCCGTCAGATCTTGAAGAGCGCCTGGCCCGGGTTCTTGAGGGCGATTACATCGAAGAGTCCCGGTTTTTGCTGGATGGCCATGTTGAGCGTAATGGCCAGCCATTGGGGTATGGCTCGGCATTGAACGACGTGGTTCTGCACCCGGGCAAATCCACGCGGATGATTGGCTTTGACCTGTTTATCGACGGTCATTTCGTCTACAGCCAGCGTTCAGATGGTTTGATTGTGGCGACGCCCACCGGCTCCACGGCCTATTCGCTGTCGGCTGGTGGCCCGATTATGCATCCGAAGCTGGATGCGGTGGTGCTGGTGCCCATGTTCCCCCACACCCTGAGCAGTCGGCCGATCGTGGTGGATGGTAAAAGCGAGATCAAACTGGTGATCGGCGAAACCAATGAGACCTATCCACAGGTCAGCTTCGATGGTCAGATGAACATTGCCTGTGCCCCGGGGGATATCATCAGAATCACCAAAAAACCATTCAAGATCCGTCTGATTCATCCCACCGATCACAATTTTTACGCGACCTGCCGGGACAAGCTGGGCTGGGCAAGCGAAATAGCAGCGAGTTGATCATGGCGGCAATCAAGACAACCGCACATCGCGGCTACGACGTTATTGGTGACATCCACGGCTGCGCCCATACCCTGGAGCGATTGCTGGAGCAGATGGGGTATCGGAAGCGGAACGGCATTTACCAGCACCCCAGCCGACAGGCCATTTTTATCGGCGATATTATTGATCGTGGGCCGAGAATCCGGGAAGCGTTGCACCTGGTGCGTGACATGGTGGAACACGGCTTTGCCCGAATTGTCATGGGCAACCACGAGTACAACGCACTGGGTTACTGCACCCGGGCACGGCCAGGCAGCGGCAAGAAATTTCTGAGGGAACACAATGCCCGCCACGATCGGCTGATCAAGGAAACCCTTGAGCAGTTTGATGCGTATCCACATGAATGGAACGAATTTCTGGAGTGGTTTTATAGCATTCCGCTGTTCATTGATGAGGATGGCTTCCGCGTGGTGCATGCCTGCTGGGATCAGACCCTGATTGATCAGTTCCGCCAGAGCCAGGGCGGCGCCTGTATCGACGAGGATTTCCTGCACGCCTCGGCGGCCATCGAATCCTTTGCCGGGCAGGTGATGGATACCCTGTTGCGCGGAACTGACCTGCGCCTGCCGGAAGGGATGTCCATTACGGGCCGGGATGGCTACGTCCGGCAGTTCTTCCGTACCAAGTTCTGGGCAGACGACCCGCAAACCTATGCAGATGTGGTGTTCCAGCCGGACCCGCTGCCGCCGGAGGTGGCCAGCAGGACTTTGCGCGAGGAGGAGCGCAAGCAGCTGATTACCTATCCACTGGACGCACCGCCGGTGTTTGTCGGGCATTACTGGATGGAGGGTGCCCCTGCTCCGCTCAAGCACAATGTGGCGTGTATTGATTTCAGCGCCGTGAAGTATGGCAAATTGGTGGCCTATCGGTTTGATGGGGAAAAAGTGCTCTCTTCGGACAAATTTGTCTGGGTTGATGTTGACCGGCCGGAGCAGCCCGATTACCCGACCAGCGAAGATAGTGTCGCCCGCTAACACCAGAGAGGTAGTTTTGGATAGTCCGTCGTCTTCCCCGATCACTCCTGGCGGCCGCTGGCAGCCGGCGCCCCGTCATGCCCCTTTTGTCATTGGCGTCATCGTGGTTGCCGTGGTGATGGTATGGCTGACCGGCATGGGGCAGAGCAATTTTGCCGCCGCTATGATGATTGTCGACCCCCGGCCGTTCAGCTGGGATACCTTCAGCACACTGGCAGGGCGCCTGGAAGCGCTCTCTATCACCCTTTCGGGAGGCCAGGTCTGGAGGCTGCTGACGCCGGATTTCCTGCATTTCAGCTGGACCCATATCATCTTCAACTCGGTGATGCTCTGGTTCCTGGGCAGTCAGATCGAATGGATGGACGGCCGGGCACGGCTGGTAGGACTGTTTCTGGCCACCAGTCTGGCGTCCAATCTTCTACAGTATCTGGTGTCCGGCCCGCTGTTCGGCGGGCTCTCGGGGGTGGTGTACGGTATTCTCGGTTATTGCTGGTTGAGCCAGCGAAGACTGCCGCGTTTCCAATTCCCGCCGGCACTCGTGACCTTTGCGCTGGTGTGGATGATCATTGGCTTTACGCCAGTGCCGGAGATGATTGGCGTGGGTCGCATGGCCAATGAGGCACACCTGGGCGGTTTTCTGGCCGGGTTGGCGATGGCGGCGATCATGCCTCCTCGTCGATACCGACGCTGAAACAAAAAAAAGCCCCACCAAAAGGTGAGGCTGTTAAAAGAGCTTTTAGCTCCTGATGAGAGAGACCAAATGATACGACCGTTGTCATTTGGTGAATTAATGATAATCGTTATCATTTTTAATTGTCAAACGGTCTTGGCATTTTTTTATATGAAGAAACGTTCAGGAGGCGGGAATGACATACGAAGAACTGATTGAGCGGCTGGACCCGACGGTTTACCGCAACCTGAAACGGGCCATTGAGCTTGGCAAATGGCCAGATGGTCGCGCGCTGACCCGTGAGCAGCGCGCTATCAGCCTGGAAGCGGTGATTTATTATGAAGAGAAGCACAACGTGCCGGAAGAACAGCGAGTGGGATACCTGGACCGTGGCGAGAAAGCCGGTACCGCTTGCGATCCGTCTGTGCAGTTCCGCAAAGATCGCCAGGGCAACAACGATGTGGACCCTGATCAGTTTGTTGAGGTCAAGGTTTGAGCGAATCCATTGACGTAACCGGCCGGCTTCGTAAGATGCCGGCCGAGGCCGGCGACCCGGTGGCCTATAACCTGGCCATCGGCGACAACCGCATTACCCTGAATGACCTTATTGGTCATAAGGTCCGGCTGAATTTTGATGGCGTGATTCGCTGTATTCATTGCGATCGCACCACCAAAAAGAGTTTCAATCAGGGCTACTGCTATCCGTGTTTCCGAAAGCTGGCCGCCTGCGACAGCTGTATCATGAGCCCGGAAAAATGCCACTATCACCTGGGTACCTGCCGGGAGCCGGAGTGGGGCGAGGCCAACTGCATGGTTGAACATGTTGTGTATCTGGCCAATTCCAGCGGCTTGAAAGTGGGTATAACACGGGCCACCCAGGTACCGACCCGCTGGATTGATCAGGGGGCGGTAACGGCGATACCGATGCTGCGGGTCGCCAGCCGTTACCTGTCTGGTCTGGTGGAAGTGGCGTGCAAGAACCACGTGGCTGACCGCACCAACTGGCGAGCCATGCTAAAGGGTGATGTGCCGGAGCTGGATCTGGTGCAGGAGCGTGAGCGGCTGTTGGACTTGATCGCAGACGACCTGGCGCAATTTCGGGCGCAGCATGGTGAAGAGAGCATACGAATTGTGGACGAAGCCACACTTGGGCTGGGTTATCCGGTTCAGGTATGGCCGGCCAAGGTGAAAACCCATAATCTGGACAAAACGCCGGAAGTGGAAGGCTTGCTGGAAGGTATCAAAGGCCAGTATCTGATGCTCGACACCGGTGTAATCAATATCCGCAAGTTTACCGGCTATGAAGTCCGGTTCCGGGTTCTTGACTGAATCCGCCATGTCTTTTCTCTGGAGAGTATGAATGCGAACCAACCAGCCACAAACCATTTACCTGAGTGAATATAAGGTTCCTGCGTATCTGGTTGATCAGGTGGATCTGCGTTTCGAATTATTTGAAGACGGCGCCCGTGTGCACAGTACCCTGACTGTGCGCCGCAACCCGGACTCCGGGGAGAGCGCTGCCCCTCTGTTTCTGCACGGTGATAGTCTGCAACTGGAATCGGTTGCCCTGAATGGCTCGCCTCTACGCACCGGTGAGTTCGAAGACCGTGGCGATGCGCTGGTCGTGCCCTCGGTGCCGGAAAAATTCGAGCTGCAGGTAGTGACCTGGATCGAACCTCAGAACAACACCCGGCTGGAAGGTTTGTACAAGTCCTCCGGTATGTTCTGCACTCAGTGCGAGGCGGAAGGGTTTCGCTGCATTACCTTCTATCCGGACCGGCCGGATGTCATGGCACGCTTCCGTACCCGTATCGAGGCAGACAAAAGCGCCTATCCTGTGCTGCTCTCCAATGGTAACCCGGTGGATAAGGGCGAGCTGGAAAATGGTCGCCATTTTGTCACCTGGGAAGATCCGTTCCCCAAGCCGGCTTACCTCTTTGCCCTGGTAGCCGGAGACCTGGTGGAGAAAAAAGACACCTTCACTACCTGTTCCGGCCGCAACATTGATCTGCGGATGTATGTCGAGCCCCGCAACGCGAAGAAGTGTGATTTCGCCATGGATGCCCTCAAGCGTTCCATGCGCTGGGACGAAGAGGTCTATGGGCGGGAGTATGACCTGGATATCTTCATGATCGTGGCGGTGGACGACTTCAATATGGGCGCCATGGAGAACAAAGGGCTGAATATTTTCAACTCTTCCTGTGTCCTGGCCAGTCAGGAGACTGCTACGGACGCCGCCTTCCAGCGTATCGAGGCCATCGTCGCCCACGAATACTTCCATAACTGGTCCGGCAACCGGGTAACCTGCCGCGACTGGTTTCAGCTGAGCCTGAAAGAGGGTTTTACGGTGTTCCGGGATTCCCAGTTCTCTGCCGATATGGGATCGCCGACGGTGAAACGAATAGAGGATGCCACCCTGTTGCGCACAGCACAGTTTGCCGAGGATGCCGGCCCCATGGCCCACCCGGTGCGCCCGGCGTCTTACATGGAAATCTCCAACTTCTATACCCTGACCATCTACGAAAAGGGTGCCGAAGTGGTTCGGATGATCCACAACCTCCTTGGTGACGAGATGTTCCGTAAGGGCAGCGATCTGTACTTCCAGCGCCATGACGGGCAGGCGGTCACCACCGATGATTTTGTTCGCGCTATGGAAGACGCGTCCGGGCGGGACCTGGGCCAGTTCCGGCTATGGTATGAGCAGGCCGGCACGCCGGTGGTTTCGGTGTCTGATGAGTACGACGAGTCGCGCGGTGTCTATCGACTTACCGTGCGCCAGAGTATTCCTGACACGCCGGGCCAGACCGGCAAGAAGCCGCAGCATATTCCGTTTGCGCTCGGGCTTCTGGGCGCTGACGGCCAGCCTCTGCCCTTGCAACTGAGTGGTGAGAGTGGCGAAGCGCCTCTGGAGCGGGTGCTGGAGCTGAGCCAGGCGGAACACTGCTTTGAGTTTGAGGGCCTGTCAGAGTGCCCGGTACCTTCTCTGCTGAGAGATTTTTCTGCCCCCGTGCGGGTGCACTACCCCTGGACGCGGGAGCAGCTACTGTTCCTGATGAGCCATGATCCGGACGGTTTTAACCGCTGGGACGCAGGTCAGCGCCTGGCCGTGGACGTTATTCAGTCTCTGGTGGGGGCTCCGGAGTCTGCCGGGGTGGAGCCGCGCCTGGTGGATGCCTATCGGTCGTTGCTGCAGGACAGCGAGCTGGATCAGGCTCTGATGGCAAAGATGCTGCAGTTGCCTTCAGAGGCCTATCTCATTGAGCTGGCGGAGCAGGCTGATGTTGCTGCCATTCACCAGGCCCGTGAAAAGGTGCTTGGTTATTTGGCTGAAGGCCTGCGGGATGAACTCATGGCCTGTTATCGGCGCAACGCCGGGCAGGGCGATTACCAGCTGACGCCCGAGGCCATTGCCCGCCGCAGTCTCCGTAACACCGCGCTGGGCTGGTTGCTGCATATTGGTGATCAGGAAGCGCTGGCGCTGGCCAAAGAGCAGTTCCGAGGCGCTGATAACATGACTGACCGGCTCGGTGCACTGCGAGCCTTGGTGAATTCTGATTTCGCGGAAGACCGTACCGAGGCCTTGGAGGCGTTCTACCAGCAGTTCAGCGACGACCCGCAAGTGGTGGAGCTGTGGTTCTCGGTTCAGGCCTCAAGTGACCGCGCAGGTCAGCTGCCGCAGATCCGGCAGTTGCTCGACCACCCGGCGTTTGACTGGAAGAACCCGAACAAGGTGCGCTCTGTGGTGGGTGCCTTTGCGGCCCAGAACCTGGCGGCATTCCACAATCCTGACGGCAGCGGGTATGAATTCCTTGCCGAGCAGGTATGCCGACTGGATGACAGCAATCCTCAGATTGCGGCGCGACTGGTGGCACCGCTGACCCGTTGGCGGAAGTTCGCGCCCGGGTATAGCAAACAGATGAAATCGGCACTGGAGCGGATTCGCGATAAAGCCGAGTTGTCCCGAGACGTGTATGAAGTAGTACACAAGAGCCTGGCAGACTAACGCCGGAGCCTGGCCCCGTGACTGATGCCGTGGGGCCCTTTGTCTGGCTGTGATTGTAAAGCCGTCGTCACAGCCGGATACAAAATCGCACTTTCGGTCGATAGACAATGTTGCCGGATCGGCTAATCTGTCAGAAAGTCTGTGATTGCATCAGACGATAACAAAAAGGCCCACAGAGGCTTCCAGACGGATTTAAGGTTGCACAATGAGATACAACAAAAACGTTTTGTTTGGCGGGTTGCTGGCTCTGTCCTTTGCTGCTTCGCCACTTCAGGCGGCAGTGTCTTCATCCGAGGCAGCGCGCCTTGGCCAGGATCTCACCCCGTTCGGTTCACCCAAGGCCGGTAACGATGCCGGCACCATTCCGGCGTGGGATGGCGGCCTGACGGAGCCGCCGGCTGGCTACGAGGGCAGCGGGCAGCACCATATCAATCCATTCCCCGACGACGAAGTGCTGTTTACCATTACAGCCTCCAACATGGATCAGTACAGCGAGTATCTGACCGATGGCGTCCGGGCGATGCTGGAAACCTACCCGACTACCTTCCGCATACCCGTGTATCAGTCCCGGCGCACCCACGCGGTGCCCGAATGGGTGGCTGAAAACACCCGTAAGAACGCGGTGAATGCCGAGATTGTGGGTGAGGCAGAGGGTATTGAGGGTGCCTTTGGTGGCTATCCTTTCCCGATTCTTCACGGCAATAACGAAGAAAAGGCCTGGCAGGTAATCTGGAACCACCTGACCCGTTGGCGCGGTGTGTCTGTC
This sequence comes from Marinobacter sp. EN3, assembly GCF_000475315.1. Taxonomy (NCBI): domain Bacteria; kingdom Pseudomonadati; phylum Pseudomonadota; class Gammaproteobacteria; order Pseudomonadales; family Marinobacteraceae; genus Marinobacter; species Marinobacter sp. EN3. The sequence continues at coordinate 748,735 of NZ_AXCC01000001.1, read as the reverse complement.
ACCCGGCGCTCCAGTGAGGTGGCGGTTCAGACCAACGGCGACTACAGCCTGGTGACCTCTCAGCAGGAAGCGTTCTTCAACTTCTACAACCCTGAGGGTGGTGAAGAAGATCTGGACAACGTGATCTTCTACTATCTCTCGTTCACTCAGTCGCCACCCCGTCTTGCCGGTGGCGCCATTCTGATTCACGAAACCCTGAACCAGATCATCAATCCGCGCAATGGCTGGGGCTATAACGCTGGTCAGCGTCGTGTCCGCCGTGCTCCGAACCTGGGCTACGACTCACCGATTGCGGCCTCTGATAACCTGCGTACCGCTGATGACACCGATATCTTCAACGGTGCCATGGATCGCTATAACTGGGATTACGAAGGTGTTCGGGAAATCTACATTCCCTACAACAATTACCGGATCGGTGAGAAGGGTACGCCTTACTCTGAAATTCTGGGTATGTCCCACCTCAATCCTGATCTGACCCGCTGGGAGCTGCACCGCGTGCACGTGGTCGAAGCGACCCTCAAGGATGGTGAGCGTCACATCTATGGTAAGCGTCGCTTCTATGTGGATGAAGACAGCTGGAACACCGTATTGCTCGACCAGTATGACGGTCGCGGCAATCTCTGGCGTGTGACCATGGGTATTCCCAAGAACTACTACGAGTTGCCGGGGGTTTGGACGGTGCTTGATGTGTATCACGATCTCCAGGCCCGTCGATATCACGTGTTGGGTCTGGATACCGAAGAGCCGAATACCCGTGTATTTACCAATGATGTACCAAACACACGGTACTTCTCGCCAGCTTCTTTGCGCAGGCGAAGCGTACGCTGAGGCTTCGGCGCCGGTTTGATCCGGCGCCTGAGGCCACAAGCAGGATGTCGACCGGCGGCCCAGGGGGCTGCCGGTTTGTTTGCGAAGGCTGCTGCCAGTCGTGCAGCAGGCGCATCAGGATTTAACCAACGTAAAGGCAATCTGAATGGCTAAAAGGTTCATGTGCGAGACACTGGGAACTGCCTGCCTTGGCCTCTCTATGGCACTGGCAGCTCCAGCGGCATTTGCACTCGCGGATATTATCGAGACACCGGCGAGGCCAACAGAACTGGCTCCCCAGTCACTACTGACCGACGCAACCCGCGCAGGCGATCGAATCGTGTCAGTGGGTGAGCGTGGGCACGTAATCTATTCCGACGATCAGGGCCAGTCGTGGACGCAGGCCGAGGTGCCGGTGGCGGTCACGTTGACCGCCGTTGATTTTGGCACCGAGCAGCATGGCTGGGTGGTTGGCCACAGCGGTGTTGTGCTGCATTCCAGCGATTCCGGGGAGACCTGGGAGCTGCAGCTCGATGGTATTCAGGCCGCCGAGCTGGTGATTGCCAGCAAGGAAGACCAGATTGCTGAGCTGGAAGAGCGCATTGAACAGGCTCCGGAAGAAGAGAAGGCTGACCTGGAGTGGGCGCTTGACGATCTGTTCTTCGCCCTCGAAAACACCCAGGCAGATATGGAAATCGGGCCGGTTAACCCGTTCCTTGATGTCTGGTTCGAAGACGAGAACCACGGTTTTGTGGTGGGTGCCTATGGCATGATTCTGCGAACCCAGGATGGTGGGCAGACCTGGGAAGACTGGGCGCCGAAACTCGATAACCCAACCAACTTCCACTACAACAGCATCACCGAGGTAGCGGGTGGCGCGCTGGTGGTGGTCGGTGAAGCTGGTCAGATTCACGTTTCTGTTGACGGCGGCGAATCCTGGGAGAAGCGGGAAAGCCCATACGATGGCTCCCTGTTTGGCGTCACCGGAACCGGACGGGTGAACGAGGTGCTGGCGTTCGGCTTGCGGGGCAACACTCTGCTGTCGACCGATCTTGGCCGTAGCTGGACCATGGTGCCCAATGAGGGCGGCGCCACCCTGAATAACGCGGCGGTGGCCGAGGATGGACGCATTACCCTGGTGGGAAATGGCGGCGCAGTGCTGATGAGCACCAACAATGGTGAAAGCTTCCGCCCCTACTTCCGCAATGACCGGGAAGGTGTCATGGGTGTGGTTCCATTGCCGGGAACCAATCTATTGCTGGTCGGCGAAGGCGGTGTTGAGATTACCGACGCTCGCGGCCGGAACCTGAATTAACGCCCTGGTGTGGCATCAACGGATTAATGGATAGAGGGGTTTTTTAATGTCTGACCCGATGCATGACAGGGGTGAACATTACCTGACAACGCCCAAGGCGGAACCGTTCCTTGAGCGTTTACTTTTCAACAACCGGGCGCTGATCCTGATCGCCTTTTTTGTGCTGACGCTGTTTCTTGGCTACAACGCTATCAAGATCCAGCCGGATGCCAGTTTTGAGCGGATGATTCCGCTGGAGCATCCGTACGTCGTCAATATGCTGGATCACCGGGATGACCTGGACAACCTGGGTAACTTCGTCCGGATTGCGGTTGCCGTGGAAGAAGGCGACATCTTTACTGCCGAATACATGGAAACCCTCAAGCAGATCACCGATGAGGTATTCTATTTGAATGGGGTGGACCGTTCCGGCCTGAAAACCTTGTGGACATCGAACGTTCGCTGGGTAGAGGTTACCGAGCAAGGCTTCCAGGGCGGTACTGTGATTCCGGATGGCTACGATGGCTCCCGGGAGAGTCTGGAGCAGCTGCGCCAGAACGTATTGCGTTCGAACGAGGTGGGTCGTCTGATTTCAGACAACTTCAAATCCACGATTGTGTATGCGCCACTGTATGAGAAAAATCCGGAAACCGGCGAGGCTCTGGATTACGCAGCATTCTCCCGTGAGCTGGAAGAGAAGATCCGGGAGAAGTACGAAGCACAGAATCCGAACGTCAATATTCACATTGTTGGTTTCGCCAAGAAAGTCGGTGACCTGATTGAAGGCATCGGCTCCATTGCCTGGTTTGCCGGCATTACCATTCTGCTGACCACGCTGCTGCTGTTCTGGTATTCCCGCTGCATCGCCGGAACCCTGGTGCCGATCTTTACCTCAATCATTGCCGTGTTCTGGCAGTTGGGGGCCCTGCGGCTGCTGGGCTATGGCCTGGATCCATACTCGGTACTGGTGCCGTTTCTGGTGTTCGCGATCGGTATCAGTCATGGTGTTCAGATCGTTAATGCCATGGCGGTTGAGTCGGCCAAAGGTTTCGATGCCGTCACCTCAGCACGTCTGGCGTTCCGGGCTCTTTACATTCCGGGCATGCTGGCGCTGATTTCTGATGCTGTCGGCTTCCTCACGCTGGTGTTTATTGAAATCGACGTTATTCGTGATCTGGCTGTGGCGGCCGGTCTGGGTGTGGCGTTCGTCATTATCACCAACCTGGTGTTGCACGTTCTGATCATGTCTTACATCGGCATCTCCAAAGGCGGTGTCCAGCATGTTCAGAATCATGGTGAAAAGCAGGACCGCAAGTGGCGGGTCATGTCCTACTTCTCCCATCCGGGGGTTGCGCCGATTTCCCTGCTGATCGCGGTGATCGGCCTGGGGCTGGGCATGTACTACAAGCAGGACCTGAAAGTGGGTGACCTGGACCAGGGGGCGCCCGAATTGCGCCCGGATTCCCGCTACAACAAGGATAACGCCTACATCATCAACAATTATTCCACCAGTGCAGACGTGCTTGTGGTGATGGTGAAGACCCCGGAAGAACAATGTACCCAGTACAACGTACTCCGGGCCATGGACAGTCTGCAGTGGGAACTGCAGAACACCCCGGGTGTGCAGAGCTCCGCCTCCCTGGCTGATGTCTCCAAGCTGGTTACGAAGGCTCTGAACGAGGGTAACTGGAAGTGGTACGAGATTTCCCGCAACCAGACCATCATCAATGCCTCCATTCGTGACGCGCCGGCAGGTTTGATCAATACCAACTGCAGCCTCACGCCGGTTCTGGTGTTCCTGGAAGATCACAAGGCGGAAACTCTGGAAACGGTAGTCGAGCGGGTCGAGCAGTTCGCCGATGCCAACAGCAACGAGGAGCATACCTTCCTGCTGGCAGCTGGTAACGCCGGTATCGAAGCGGCGACCAACGAGGTGATCTCGAACGCCAAGGACATGATGCTGCTGCTGGTGTATGGCGTAGTGAGTTTGCTCTGCTTCCTGACCTTCCGCTCCATCCGGGCTGTGGCCTGTATTGTGATTCCGCTGGGCCTGACCTCCATCCTGTGTGAGGCGATCATGGCGGTGTCCGGTATAGGCATCAAGGTGGCCACGCTGCCGGTGATTGCGTTGGGTGTGGGTATCGGTGTGGACTACGGTATCTATATCTACAGCAAACTTGAAAAGTTCCTGCTGGAGGGCAAGACGCTGCAGGAGGCGTACTATGAGACCCTGCGCTCCACCGGTAAGGCCGTTATCTTTACCGGTGTGACTCTGGGTCTTGGTGTTGTGACCTGGATATTCTCTCCGATCAAGTTCCAGGCGGACATGGGCTTCCTGCTGTTCTTCATGTTCCTGTGGAACATGGTAGGGGCAATCTGGCTGCTGCCGGCCCTGGCGAGATTCCTGCTTCGCCCGGACAAGATGCTGGCGAAAGCACGGACTGCGAAGTCCTGAAAATCGCCCTGAACCAGCAAAAAAGCCCGCCTGTGCGGGCTTTTTTGTTGATAGGTCAGCTGGTTAGCGTGCTAATCCTTCCTTTATTTATCGCCAGAAGTGTTCTATGTTCTAGAACGAACCGGATGTTTGCCCGTATACCCGTGCGGGTGATCGACTATAACTATCAAGAAAAGGAAGAGCACACATGACACTGAAACTCAAAGCGTCCGCTTTTGCCGTTGCAGCCGCCGTGAGCCTGGGTGCCGCGTCCTCTGCGGTTTCCGCGCAGGAACAGCGCTTCGTGACCATCGGTACCGGTGGTGTTACCGGCGTTTATTATCCGGCGGGTGGCGCTATCTGTCGCCTGGTGAATATGGATCGCAAGGAGCATGGTATCCGTTGCTCGGTTGAGAGTACCGGTGGCTCCGTTTACAACCTGAACGCCATTCGCCAGGGCGAGCTGGATCTGGCTGTTGCCCAGTCCGACTGGCAATACCACGCCTACAATGGCACCAGCCAGTTTGAAGATGCGGGCAAGAACGAGAAGCTGCGAGCGGTATTCTCTCTGCATCCTGAGCCGTTCACAGTGGTGGCCAGCAAAGGTTCCGGCATCAAGACCTTTGAAGACCTGGAAGGCAAGCGCGTGTCTGTGGGGAATCCGGGTTCTGGCCAACGCGCCACAGCAGAAGTGCTGATGGATGAAATGGGCTGGACCATGGATAAGTTCTCGCTGGCGGCTGAGATCAAGGCTGCCGAGCAATCCCAGGCGCTGTGCGATGGCAACATTGACGCTTTCTTCTACACCGTTGGCCACCCCTCCGGTGCCATCAAGGAAGCCACCACGTCCTGTGACAGCGTAATTGTTGCCGTTGACAACAAGGCGACGGAAGCGTTGATCAAGGAAAACCCCTACTACCGTAAGGCAGTTATTCCGGGTGGTATGTACCGTGGTTCCGACGAAGATGTAACCACCTTCGGTGTGGCTGCTACGTTCGTTTCCTCAACTGACGTTCCGGAAGATGTCGTTTACGAAGTGGTCAAGGCCGTGTTCGAGAACTTCGACAGCTTCAAGCGTCTGCACCCTGCCTTCGGCAACCTGAAGAAAGAAGAAATGGTCTCTGATGCCCTGAGTGCGCCGCTGCACCCGGGCGCGGCCAAGTACTATCGCGAGGCTGGCCTGATCGACTGATCGGCCAGGAATATCAACAGAGCGGGCTGAGGCCCGCTCTGTTGATTCAGTAAGGTTATTTCCCATCACAGGAACATTCTATGGCAAAGAATGACCCCGGTACCGGGGCGGGAGTTGATGCCAGCAAGGTAGAACAGGTATTGCAGACCGAAACCGGAGGCCGGGCGCTGACCGGGCCTGCAGCGGTTATCCTGTTCATCGTTCCGGTGTGCTGGTCGTTGTTCCAGCTCTGGATTGCATCACCCCTGCCGTTCATTCTGAATTTCGGAATATTCAATTCCACCGAAGCGCGCTCAATCCATCTGGCGTTTGCGGTGTTTCTTGCATTCTCGGCATTCCCGATGATCAAGGGGGTGCATGCCAACAAGGTGCCCATATATGACTGGGTGTTGGCTTTGGCTGCTGCATTTGCGGCTTCCTATCTTTATGTTTTTTATGATGCTCTTTCGCAGAGGCCGGGGGCACCAACCACCATGGATCTCTGGGTGGCGTTGGGCGGCCTGGTATTGCTGCTGGAAGCTACCCGGAGGGCCCTTGGGCTCCCGCTGACTGTTGTTGCGGCGGTATTTATTGCCTACTCACTGGCCGGCCCTTACATGCCGGATGTGATTTCTCATAAAGGCGTGAGCCTGAACAAGCTGGCTTCCCACCAATGGCTCGGAACCGAGGGGGTATTCGGGGTTGCTCTTGGGGTGTCTACCAGCTTTGTTTTCCTGTTTGTGTTGTTCGGTGCCTTGCTTGAGCGGGCGGGAGCCGGTAACTACTTTATCAAGGTGGCTTACGCCATGCTGGGGCATATGCGCGGAGGCCCGGCCAAGGCGGCGGTGGTTTCCAGTGGCCTGAGTGGAGTGATTTCCGGATCCTCCATCGCCAATGTGGTGACCACCGGTACCTTCACGATCCCCCTGATGAAACGGGTCGGTTTCCCGGCAACCAAAGCCGGCGCGGTTGAAGTGGCTGCGTCCACCAACGGTCAGCTTACCCCGCCCATCATGGGTGCCGCGGCCTTCCTGATGGTCGAGTACGTGGGGATTTCCTATCTCGAGGTGATCAAGCACGCCATTCTGCCGGCACTGATTTCCTATGTTGCGCTGATTTACATCGTCCATCTGGAAGCCTGCAAGCTGAAGATGGAAGGGGTAGAGCGGCTGAATCGTCCAACCCTGGCCCAGCGCATGCTGAACTGGGTGGTCATTCTGATTGGCCTGATCGTACTGACCTTCGCGGTTTATTACGGGGTTGGCTGGACCAAAGGGGTGCTGGGTGAGGCTGCGCCCTGGGTGCTCGGGCCAATTCTGGTTCTGATCTATGCGGGACTGGTTGGATACGCCACCCGATTCCCGGAGCTGGAGGAAGACGATCCCAACAAAGATATGACCGAGTTGCCGGAGGTGGGGCCCACGGTTAAAACCGGGCTCTACTATCTGCTGCCGGTGGTGGTGCTGGTCTGGTGTCTGACGGTTGAACGCTTTTCGCCCCAGCTGTCTGCCTTCTGGGCAACCTTGTTCATGATCTTTATCGTTATTACCCAGCGGCCGCTGAAGGCATTTTTCCGCAAGCATGGCGGATTGATGTCTGAATTCACCGGCGGCATCAGTGACTTGTTCCATTCGCTGGCGACCGGCGCCAGGAACATGGTGGGTATCGGCGTTGCGACAGCAACGGCCGGCATCGTAGTTGGTACAGTGACGCTGACCGGTATCGGCCTGGTGATGACCCAATTCGTGGAATTCCTGTCTGGCGGAAATCTGCTGCTGATGCTCATCTTCACCGCTGTGATCAGTCTGATTCTGGGCATGGGGTTGCCGACAACCGCCAACTACATTGTGGTTTCCACCTTGATGGCTCCGGTTATCGTAACCCTGGGGGCCCAGAATGGCCTGATTGTTCCGCTGATTGCGGTGCACCTGTTCGTGTTCTATTTCGGGATACTGGCGGATGATACGCCGCCCGTGGGGCTGGCCGCCTACGCGGCGGCCGCAATCTCAGGAGCAGACCCGATCCGAACGGGTGTCCAGGGTTTTACCTACGATATTCGAACCGCCATTCTGCCGTTCATGTTCATCTTCAACACGCAGCTGTTGTTGATTGGTCTGACTGGCTGGTTTGATCTGCTGGTTACGGTGTTCAGCGCCGTCACGGCCATGCTGGTGTTCTCGGCGGCAACCCAGGGCTTCTGGTTCACCCGGAGCCGGAAGTGGGAAACCCTGTTGTTGTTGCTGATTACCTTCACCATGTTCCGGCCCGGTTTCTGGTGGGACATGATCTATCCGCCGAACGAAGAGCGGCCGGGGACCGCCGTTATGGAATACGTGGCGGATGTGCCTGCTGATGGTGAGGTGGTGCTGAAGGTATCAGGCATGGCGCTGGATGGCAGTGATGTCACCACCTACGTCGAGCTTGAGATCCCTGGAGGTGAAACCGCGCAGGAGCGCCTGGCGGGTGCAGGCCTGGAAGTGTCAGAGCAGGGCGGTGATCTGGTGGTGGATTTCGTCAACTTTGGCAGTGCTGCGGAAGATGCCGGTATCCAGTTTGGCTGGACCATTGATGCAGTCCAGATTGAGCTGGAGCGGCCACCGAAAGAGTTGATGTTTATCCCGGCACTGTTGCTGTTGGGTCTGGTCGCTTTCGGTCAGCTCAGGCGCAAGGCACGGGAGGAGGCCCAACCCCAGCCGGCCTGATTGGCTTCGGCTCCGTAAAAACCCGGCGTTGCTGCCGGGTTTTTTTCTGTTAGACTCGCCCTCAAATCCGGCTCGCGGTTTGTGTCGCGCAGCCCGGCAACCAAGTGATCTTTGGTATAGATCACCGCTGAGAAACCACGAGGAGATAAACATGCCCGTCATTACCCTGCCAGATGGCAGTCATCGCAGTTTTGCTGAACCCGTAACCGTACACGACGTTGCCGCAGACATTGGCGCGGGCCTGGCCAAAGCGGCCTTGGCCGGAAAGGTTAACGGAAAGCTTGTGGATACCAGCCACCTGATTGAAAACGATACAGAGCTGGCGATCGTGACGGAGCGTGATGAAGACGGCGTGGATATTATTCGCCACTCCACTGCCCACCTGATGGCCATGGCGGTTCAGGAGCTGTTCCCTGGCGCCCAGGTCACCATCGGTCCGGTAATCGAGAACGGCTTCTACTACGACTTCAAATATGAGCGCCCGTTTACCAATGAAGACATGGCGCGCATTGAAAAGCGTATGGAAGAACTCGCGAAACAGGATCTTCCGGTATCCCGCTCCATTATGTCCCGGGACGAAGCGATCAAGCTGTTTAACGAGATGGGCGAGGAGTACAAGGTTCGCATCATCGAAGACATTCCGGGAGAGGAAGACCTGTCGTTCTATCGTCAGGGCGACTTCATCGATCTGTGCCGTGGTCCTCACGTGCCCAGCACCGGTAAGCTCAAGGCCTTCAAGCTGACCAAGGTGGCCGGGGCCTATTGGCGTGGCGATACCAGCAATGAGCAGTTGCAGCGCATCTACGGTACTGCCTGGGGTAACAAGAAAGACCTCAAGGCCTACCTGCACCGCCTGGAAGAAGCCGAAAAACGGGATCATCGCAAGATTGGCAAGAAGCTGGGCCTGTTCCACATGCAGGAAGAAGCCCCGGGTATGGTGTTCTGGCATCCGGATGGCTGGTCCCTCTATCAGGAGGTGGAACAGTACATGCGTGTCCAGCAGCACAAGCATGGCTACAAGGAGATCAAGACGCCTCAGGTGGTGTCGCGGACCCTGTGGGAGAAGTCCGGCCACTGGGACAAGTTCAAGGATGACATGTTTACCACTGAGTCCGAGAAGCACGATTACGCCATCAAGCCCATGAACTGTCCGTGTCACGTGCAGGTGTTTAATCAGGGGCTGAAGAGCTACAAGGATCTGCCGCTGCGCCTGGCCGAGTTTGGCTCCTGTCACCGGAATGAAGCTTCTGGCGCGTTGCATGGCCTGATGCGGGTGCGTGGTTTTACCCAGGATGATGCCCATATCTTCTGTGAGGAAGATGCTATCCAGGAAGAAGTGTCTGCATTTATTGCCATGTTGCACGAGATATATGCAGACTTCGGCTTCAGTGAAATTCTTTACAAGCTGTCCACCCGCCCTGAAAAGCGGGTAGGGTCGGACGAAGTCTGGGACAAAGCCGAGGCAGCGCTCGAGCAGGCGCTGAACCGTGAAGGGGTTGACTGGGAGCTGTTGCCGGGCGAAGGTGCCTTCTACGGCCCGAAGATCGAGTTTTCTCTGAAAGATTGCCTCGGTCGGGTATGGCAGTGTGGTACCATCCAGGTCGACTTCTCGATGCCGGGTCGTCTGGGGGCGCAGTATGTGGCCGACAATTCCGAGCGCAAAACGCCGGTTATGCTGCATCGGGCTGTACTGGGTTCCTTTGAGCGCTTCATCGGTATCCTGATCGAGGAGTACGAGGGTGCTTTCCCAACCTGGCTGGCACCGACACAGGTTGCTGTCCTGAATATTACCGATAAACAGCGTGATTACTGTCAGAATCTGGCCAAAAAACTGGATTCTTTAGGCTATCGGGTTAATGCTGACTTGAGAAACGAGAAGATCGGCTTTAAAATCCGCGAGCATACTCTAAATAAGGTTCCCTATCTGGTTGTTGTTGGCGATAAAGAAATCGAGAACAACGCCGTTGCCGTCCGGACACGTAAGGGCGAAGACCTGGGAACCATGTCGGTCGACGATTTTGAAAAGCTGCTTGCAGCCGACGTCGAGCGCAAAGGTAGAACCAAAACGGAGATCTGATTATTAAACAGCGAGCGAATCGGGGTGGGCGCGCACCCAAGGCGCCTATCAATGAGAACATTGACGCAACTGAAGTCCGACTGATTGATGCCGAAGGCAATCAGGTCGGGATTGTTCCGATCGAAGACGCACTGCGTATGGCGGAAGAGGCGACCCTGGATCTGGTGCAGGTTACGGATTCCGATCCGATCGTCTGTAAGATAATGGACTACGGCAAGAAGATCTTTGAAGAGAAAAAGGCCAAGGCGGCTGCCAAGAAAAAGCAGAAGCAGACGCAGGTCAAAGAGCTGAAGTTCCGACCAGGAACGGAAGAAGGGGATTATCAGGTCAAACTACGCAACCTGTTACGTTTCCTTGAGAACGGGGACCGCGGCAAGATCACAATCCGGTTCCGTGGACGTGAGATGGCACACCAGGAAATTGGTATGAAGCTCATGCAGCGGATTGAGGAAGATGTGGCAGAAATAGCCCAGGTTGAGATGCGGCCGAAAATGGAAGGCCGGCAGATGACTATGGTTATCGCACCCCGCAAGAAGAAGTGAACCTGATCCGATGACGGGTCCCCCGCATTAGCGGGGGATTTGTCGTTCAGGGGCACAATTGTTTATCCAAAATAGAATGCGGAGTTTTAAAAATGCCGAAGATGAAAACCAAGAGCGGAGCTACCAAGCGGTTCAAGAAGACCGCCACTGGCTTCAAGCACAAGCAGTCCTTCACCAGCCACATCCTGACCAAGAAGAGCCCGAAGCGTAAGCGTCAGCTGCGCGGTACCAAGCTCATCGCCAAGTCGGACGTAGCGTCTATCAAGCGCATGACCGCGTGCTGATTCAGCCGCGCGAATCATTCCTTAGAAAGTAAAGGTAGAAGGATTAAAGTATGGCTCGTGTAAAGCGTGGCGTGGTAGCACGTCGTCGTCACAAGAAGATTCTCAATCAGGCCAAAGGTTACTACGGTGCCCGTAGCCGTGTTTACCGCGTTGCCAAGCAAGCGGTTATCAAGGCCGGTCAGTATGCCTACCGTGACCGTCGCAACCGTAAGCGTGCATTCCGCGCTCTGTGGATTGCCCGTATCAACGCTGGCGCCCGTGCAAACGGTCTGTCTTACAGCCGTCTGATCGCTGGTCTGAAGAAGGCGAATGTTGAAATCGATCGTAAGGTTCTGGCTGATCTGGCCATGAACGAACAGCAGGCGTTTGCCGCTGTTGTTGAGAAGGCCAAAGCGTCCCTGTGATCGCTTAAGCTCTTTCATCGATTGCTGATCGATCCGGGCGCCCCATGTTTCATGACGGCGCCTTCTGATAGGGGAAGGGCACGCTCTTCCCCTATTTTTGTTTTAACCTACCCCATTTCTGGTTTGGAGCAGGGTCAATGGAAAACCTGGAGCAACTGGTTCAGGACGGGTTGAATGCCGTAGAAAAGGCCGACAACCTGCAGGCGCTTGATCAAATTCGTGTGGAATACCTCGGCAAAAAGGGTGTGATTACCCAGCAGGCAAAAACTCTGGGCAAGCTCTCTGCGGAGGAGCGCCCTGCGGCCGGCCAGAAGATCAATGAAGCCAAGGGGCAGGTGGAGCAAGCCATCAACGCACGGCGGGCAGATCTTGAGAAAGCGGCCATTGAAGCCAGGCTTGCGGCGGAATCCATTGACGTAACACTGCCGGGAAGGGGGCAGGACCTGGGTGGTTTGCATCCGGTAACCCGCACCCTGCAGCGCATTGAGGAAATCTTTGCCCGTGCCGGTTATAGCGTAGAGCAGGGGCCTGAAATCGAAGACGATTACCACAACTTCGAAGCTCTGAATATTCCCGGGCACCACCCGGCTCGTGCCATGCACGATACTTTCTATTTCAATCCGGGTACCTTGCTCCGTACCCACACCTCGCCGGTACAGATTCGGACCATGGAGGCAGGCAAGCCACCGTTCCGCATGATCTGCCCCGGACGGGTCTATCGCTGTGATTCCGATATGACTCACACCCCTATGTTCCATCAGGTGGAAGGTCTGCTGGTGGAGAAGAATGTCAGCTTCGCGGACCTGAAAAGCACCGTGGAGGAATTCCTCAGGGTTTTCTTTGAGCGGGATCTGAAAGTTCGCTTCCGTCCCTCCTACTTCCCGTTCACCGAACCATCGGCGGAAGTGGATATTGAATGGGGACGTGAGCCGGATGGCAGCATCAAGTGGCTGGAAGTGATGGGCTGCGGCATGGTGCATCCGAAAGTGTTCGAATATTGCGGTATTGATTCCGAGGAATATCGCGGGTTTGCTTTTGGTCTGGGTGTCGAGCGCCTGGCCATGCTTCGTTATGGAGTAAAAGACCTGCGTATGTTCTTCGAAAACGACCTGCGTTTCCTTCGTCAGTTCCGTTGATACGACACCAGGAATTGGCGTAACAGGCTCAGAATCAACCGAATCAGGACAGGACCAGGATAATGAAATTCAGTGAACAGTGGCTGCGCGAGTGGGTAAACCCGAACATTGGCTCTCAGGAGTTGATGGACCAGATCACCATGGCGGGGCTGGAAGTCGACGGCTTTGAGGCCGTGGCTGGCGAATTTTCCGGCGTGGTTGTGGGTGAGGTCGTTTCCGTTGCGCCCCATCCGGATGCCGACAAGCTGCGGGTGTGTCAGGTGAGCAATGGCGAGCAGACCGTGCAGGTGGTCTGTGGTGCCCCCAATGTTCGCGACGGGCTGAAGGTGCCTTTTGCCGAGGTGGGCGCTGTGCTGCCCGGCAATTTCAAGATCAAGAAAGCCAAGCTCCGGGGGCAGCCCTCCGAGGGTATGCTGTGTTCGGAATCCGAGCTGGGCTTGTCCGATAACCATGACGGCCTGATGGAGCTCCCGGAGGATGCCCAGGTTGGGCAGCCGGTGGTTGACTATCTGAAGCTGAATGACATCACCATTGATGTGGATCTGACCCCGAATCGCAGCGACTGTCTGTCCATCAAGGGCCTGGCCCGGGAAGTGGGCGTGTTGAACAGCCTGGTCACCAATGCGCCTTCCATTCCGCACGTGGAAGCGGTGCACTCGGAAGTGCCTGATATCCGGGTGGAAGCCCCTGAGGGTTGCCCCCGTTATCTGGGGCGTGTTCTGCGAAACGTCAATCTGCAGGCAGAAACGCCGCTCTGGATGCAGGAGAAGCTGCGTCGTTCCGGTATCCGTTCCATTGATGCGGCGGTGGATGTCACCAACTACGTCATGCTGGAACTGGGCCAGCCCATGCATGCCTTTGACCGGGATGAGATCAAAGGTGGGATTGTTGTGCGCATGGCTGGCTCGGGCGAAAAACTGGTATTGCTGGACGGTCAGGAGGTCGAGCTTACTCCGGAAACTCTGGTGATTGCCGACCACGAGAAGCCAGTGGCCATTGCCGGTGTGATGGGGGGCGAGCATTCCGGGGTGAGTGAGAAAACCCGGGATCTGGTGCTTGAATCCGCCTATTTTGACCCGATCACGCTGGCCGGCAAGGCTCGTCAATATGGCCTGCATACAGATGCCTCCCACCGTTTTGAGCGGGGCGTGGATTATGAGCTGGCACGGGATGCCATGGAGCGGGCAACCGGTCTGCTGATGGCTATTGTCGGGGGTGAGCCCGGCGAAATTGTCGAAGTGGCCAGCAAGGAACACCTGCCAAAGGCGCGGGTGATTGATCTGCGTGAGCAGCGCCTGGCGGATGTGTTGGGGCTTAGAATTGACCGCACTACCGTTGAAGAGATTCTCAGCCGGCTTGGCCTGCACATCGACAAGCTGTTGAAAGACGGCTGGCGTATCAGTGTGCCCAGCTTCCGGCCGGATATTTCCATCGAAGAAGACCTGATCGAAGAGGTCGGTCGCATTTTTGGTTATAACAATCTGCCGGTCACCGAGCCAACCGGCTCGCTTGGGCTGCGGGCCCGGGAAGAAGCGGTTCGGCCGCTGTCTGCTGTGCGTAACTTTTTCGTCGCCCAGGGCTACCAGGAAGCGGTGACCTACAGCTTTGTTGATCCCAAGGTTCAACAGCTGGTGGATCCGGAACGTGAGGGGATTGCGTTGGCCAATCCCATCTCGTCGGATCTTTCGGTGATGCGCACGACGCTGTGGAGCGGCCTGCTTAAAACCGTGGGCTACAACCAGAACCGGCAGCAGCCCCGTATTCGTCTGTTTGAGACCGGTTTGCGATTCGTTCAGGATGCCGATGGCATCAGTCAGCAGCCGATGCTGGCAGGGGTGGTGGTTGGTAACCAGAATCCCGAAAACTGGGTAAACGGTCGCAGAACCACGGATTTCTTTGATGTAAAAGGGGAATTGGAAAGCCTGTTCCGACTGCTTGGCATCGAGGTTGATTTTATTGCCAGCCAGCACCCTGCGCTGCATCCGGGCCAGACGGCGGAACTGTTGAGGGATGGCGAGCATGTGGGCTGGCTGGGTGCACTGCATCCACAAGTTCAGAAAAATCTTGAACTTAATGGCACGATCCTGATGTTTGAGCTATTCTTGAATTCGATCGTTGCCGGTTATGTGCCTAATTTCAAAGATATTTCAAAATTCCCGGAAGTTCGCCGGGATTTGGCTATCATTATCGGGAGCGATGTGGCGTTCGCCCAGGTAGAACATGTGGCCCGTAAACATGCTGGCGAGCACCTCACGGCGTTGCGTGTGTTTGATGTCTATGAAGGTGAAAGCCTGGGTGAGGGTAACCGAAGCCTGGCTCTGAGCCTGTTCTGGCAGCATCCTGAACGCACGCTTAACGAGGACGAAGTGCATTCGCTCTTCAATGGGGTTATCGATGCCCTGAAGGAAGAGTTGGGGGCAACACTGAGGAGTTGACAGATGGCGGCTTTGACGAAAGCGGACATGGCGGAGCGCTTGTACGAGGAGTTGGGGCTTAACAAGCGGGAAGCCAAGGAAATGGTGGAAGCTTTCTTCGACGAAATCAGAGGCGCACTCAGCCACAACGAGCAGGTGAAGTTGTCGGGTTTCGGCAACTTCGATCTCAGGGACAAGAAGCAGCGACCGGGACGGAACCCGAAAACGGGTGAGGAAATTCCCATCAGTGCACGGCGCGTAGTTACGTTTCGACCAGGTCAGAAACTGAAGCAGAAAGTAGAAGCGTATGCTGGAACCCAGTCATAACAATGAGCTCCCGGTTATTCCGGGGAAGCGTTATTTCACCATTGGTGAAGTAGCCGAGCTATGTGCGGTCAAGGCGCATGTGTTGCGCTATTGGGAGCAGGAATTCCCGCAGCTGTCGCCGGTCAAGCGCCGGGGCAATCGCCGTTACTATCAACGCGCGGATGTGATCACCATCCGCCAGATCCGCAGCCTGCTGTACGATCAGGGCTACACCATTGGTGGTGCCAAACAGAAGCTCAGCAGCAGCGAAGTGAAGGATGATACCTCACAGTACAAGCAGTTGATCCGTCAGATGATCACCGAGCTTGAGGAAGTGCTGGATGTGCTGAACACGCCGGTGCGTTGAGGCAGCCGTAAGCCTGTCTGCATTGAAGAACGACAAAAGGCCAGAGTGGCGCGAGCTGCTCTGGCCTTTGTGTTTCTGGAGCTTGCAGGCCTATTTTGTTTTGCAGGTCTTGATGCCGAGCAGGGAATAGGCAGGGCAGTTACCCACCAGTGCTGTGGCCAGCGGTACAATGCCAATCCAGCCCCAGGGTGTCTGAGGGCCAACAAAGACCAGGGCCAGCAGGACAACACCCACGATGGCACGAATAATACGATCAGCGGAACCCATGTTTACCGTCATCTTGGTCTCTCCTGTGTGATGTCGGATGATGGTTTGACTATAGGCCTGTTATTGGTCGGGTTCAGTGATAAAGTCACACAGGCAGACGACTTTCGATACAAGGCAATGCGGAATGGCCAGGCACAGTATTCTCGACACACTACACGACTCCCTGCGCAAAGATGCCCTGGAGGGTCTCCAGGCCATGCGTTTCCCTCCCGGGCAGGTGCTGTTCAGTGCCGGAGAACATTGCCGGGGGCTTCCCCTGGTGCTGGATGGCAGTATCAAGGTGCAGATGACCGGAGCATCTGGCCACAGCATCGTGCTCTACCGTATGGGCGCTGACGATATCTGCACGTTGTCCATTGGCTGTCTGATGACGGGGCGTGGCTACCGGGCTGAAGCCATCGTTGAAGATGAGGCAGAAGCCGCCATTATCCCGCGCGGATTGTTCGATCGGCTGATGGATCAGTCGGCAGAGTTCCGGCTGGGGATTATGGAGTCCTATGGCCGTCGACTTGACGATCTGATGTTGTTGGTTGAAGAAGTAGCGTTTCACCGTATGGATGAGCGTCTGGCGGAGTGGCTTCAGGCACGTGCGGCTGATGGTCAGAGTGTACTGAATATTACCCATCAGGAGCTGGCCGTGGAGCTGGGAACGGCCAGGGAAGTGGTCAGCCGACTGCTGAAAGAACTCGAACGCCGGGGCCAGGTTCGGTTGGCCCGCGGCCGGGTAGAACTCACCGGATTACGGAAAACCGCTTCACCGGCGTGATAAACTGTGCGACAGGCGCGCCAGCTGTTCTGAAGACTTCTCGAGGTTCGCTTCTGCCCGGCCATAGGCTTCCGTCAGGGTGATGGGCGCGGGGGTGATCGAGAAAGCCGCTGTTAACCCAACGCTATGGAGCGGAGCCAGTTCAGCCCCTAATTTTCCACACAGGCCAATCACTGGTACACCGCAGGCATGTGCCAGTCTGGACACCCCGGCCGGCGTTTTTCCAAAGGCGCTTTGAGCATCGATGGCACCTTCCGCGGTGATCACCAGATCCGCGTTGCGGATATGCTGCTCCAGTTTGACGGCCTCCATCACCAGCTCTATTCCCGGTTGGAGTCGGGCGCCCAGAATACCCTTGACCGTGCCACCGATACCCCCGGCCGCGCCACTGCCGGGAAAGCTGGCAATGTCCAGGCCCTGCGCCTTAACCAGACGGGAAAAATGCGCAAGACTGGCGTCCAGCTGACGAACGTCGTCTTCATTGGCGCCTTTCTGTGGCCCGAAAACCGCTGCCGCTCCCTCCGGGCCCAGCAACGGATTGGTGACATCACAGGCCACAATCAACTGGATGCCGTTGAGTCTGCGAATGGCAGGTTCAAGGTCTGCCGTGGCCAGTCGTGCCAGGCCCGCACCGCCGGGCCCGATTTCCTCGCCCTGGTTATCCAGCAGGCGCGCCCCCAGAGCCTGTAACATACCAGCGCCGCCATCCGTTGTGGCGCTTCCTCCCAGGCCCATGATCAATGTTTTCGGCCGGTGTTTCAGGGCTGCCAGAATCAAGTCTCCAGTACCACGGCTGGTTGCCCGGAGCGCATCACGGGCCCCGGCGGGTACACAATGCAAGCCACTGGCTTCAGCTACCTCGATCACGGCGGTTTCGTTGTTATTGGCCAGGCCAAAGCGGGCCTCGATATGCTCACCCAGCGGGCCCGTGACGGCCACCGTATGCAGTTGCCCGCCCAGAGCCTCTGTCAGGGCCATTGTGGTTCCTTCACCCCCATCGGCAAGGGGGATTTCTACAATCGCATCCTCCGGGGCAGCGTTGCGCCAACCACGGGCGATGGCAGAGGCAACCTGCTGCGCTGAGAGGCATTCCTTGAAAGAGTCGGGGGCAACAACGATCCGCATCTTACTGTCCTCGGTCTTTAACGTTTTCCATCACGACAAAGGTGCTGGTCTGGAGTACGTGGGGCAGGCTTGAGATCTGTTCTCCCAGAACCTGGCGGTATTCAGCCATGTTGCGGGTACGTATTTTCAGAAGATAGTCGAAATTCGCCGCCATCATATGGCACTGCTCCACTGCGGAGATTTGCCGGACGGCCTCATTGAACGCCGCCAGTGCCTTGCTGCTGGTGTCATTCAGGGTGACCTGGGCGAACGCAACATGAGAGAGCCCCAGCTTGGTCTGATTCACCATGGCGCTGTAGCCGGTAATGTATCCCTGATCTTCCAGCCGTTTCATTCGTACCTGACAGGGAGTCTTTGATAAACCGACCCGGGAAGCAAGGTCTGTCACGGTAATACGGCCGTTCTTTTGCAGTTCCCGGATGATGGAAAGATCGATTCTGTCGAGATCTGCCATGACTGCTATCCTTTGAGATAGTGGATGAATTTTTTTAAAAGGCCGAAACGTCCAATATTAGCGAAAGTGCAGGCTTATAGGTAATTTTTCAGGTACCAAAAAAGGAAAATAATAATCTATTGTGATGCTGAACAGGCTAATTGCATGTACCTGCTTCGCTAAAATGCGGTCAGTATTCAAACAATCAGGAGGGTACACCATGAGTCTTCAGCAATCTGTGGCACCGGAACTTAACGACATTCGCCAGGCGATCCGTGCAAACTACCTGGCAGATGAACACGAAGTGATCCACCGGCTGATTGCTGAGGCCCAGTTGTCGGATGAAACCCGCAAGGCCATTTCGGCCCGGGCGGCAGAGCTGGTGCGGGATGTGCGCAACAGCGCCCGCCCGACCATCATGGAAAAGTTTCTCGCCGAATATGGGCTGACCACCAAAGAAGGGGTGGCTCTTATGTGCCTGGCGGAGGCTTTGCTGCGGGTACCCGACAACCTCACCATCCAGGACCTGATCGAAGACAAGATCACCTCGGGCAACTGGGGGGCTCACGTGGGCAAAGCCAAATCCGGAATGATCAACTCGGCCACCCTGGCCCTGCTGATGACCAGCAACCTGCTGAAGGATTCCGAGCGCCAGAGTGTGGGTGATACCTTGCGTAAGCTGGTAAAGCGCCTGGGCGAACCGGTTGTGCGAACCGTGGCGGGCCAGGCCATGAAGGAAATGGGGCGCCAGTTTGTACTGGGTCGTACCATTGAAGAGGCACAGGACCGCGGCAAGTCCCAGGAAGAGCGGGGCTATACCTATTCCTATGACATGCTGGGCGAAGCGGCGCGCACCGATGCCGATGCTCAGCGTTATTACCAGGCGTACTCTGATGCCATTGACAGCATCAGCAAGCGCTGCAAAGGCGATGTAAGAACGAATCCGGGTATCTCGGTGAAGCTGTCGGCGCTGCTGGCACGCTATGAGTACGGGCATAAAGAGCGGGTGATGAATGAGCTCATGCCCCGGGCACTTAAGCTCGCCAAAAAGGCGGCAGCGGCCAACATGGGCTTCAATATTGATGCCGAAGAGCAGGATCGTCTGGATCTTTCCCTGGATGTGATTGAGGCCATCCTGTCCGACCCGGAACTGAAAGACTGGCAAGGTTTTGGTGTTGTGGTCCAGGCGTTCGGCAAGCGTGCCTCGCAGACCCTGGACTGGCTCTATGCGCTTTCTGAAAAACTGGATCGCCGCATCATGGTGCGGCTGGTTAAAGGTGCTTACTGGGATGCCGAGATCAAGCGTGCCCAGGTGATGGGCCTGTCAGACTTTCCGGTCTTCACCCGCAAGGCCTGCAGCGACGTCGCTTACCTGGCCGGTGCTCGCAAGCTTCTGGGCATGACCGACCGTATCTACCCGCAGTTCGCCACCCACAACGCCCATTCGGTGTCAGCGGTGCTGGAACTGGCCAAGGATCTGAGTCGGGATAAATTCGAGTTCCAGCGCCTGCATGGTATGGGGGAATCCCTGCACGATCAGGTTCTGGAGGACAGTGGTGTGCCTTGCCGGATCTACGCGCCGGTGGGTGCTCACAAAGACCTGCTGGCTTACCTGGTTCGCCGGTTGCTGGAGAACGGTGCCAACAGTTCCTTTGTTAACCAGATTGTGGATACCAGCATCACCCCGGAAGAAATCGCCAAAGACCCTATTGATGTGGTGGTGGGCCTTGGCCATAACCTGTCCAGCAAAGCGATTGTGCATCCGTCGAAAATCTTTGGTGAGCAGCGTCGAAACTCCAAAGGATGGGATATTACGGATCCGGTGACGGTGGCTGAGATTGATGAAGGTCGTAACCGTTACAATAGCCATCAGTGGAAAGGTGGCCCGATACTGGCCGTGGATTCTGTCAGTGACGAAGTGGTTGAGGTGCGGAATCCTGCAAACCCGGACGACCTGGTCGGTCACATCACCTATACCTCAGAGGCGGATATTTCGTCGGCTCTGGACGCCGCTCAGGAGGGCTTCAAACAGTGGTCTTCGGTACCGGCGGAAGAGCGTGCGGCCATGATTCGCAGGGTCGGCGACCTGTACGAAGAGAACGTGCACGAGCTGTTTGCGCTAACCACCCGAGAAGCAGGCAAATCCCTGCTGGATGCCGTGGCCGAGATTCGCGAGGCCGTGGATTTTGCCATGTTCTATGCCAACGAAGGCATCCGTTACAAGAATGACGGCGAAGCCCGTGGTGTGATGTGCTGCATCTCGCCCTGGAACTTCCCGCTGGCGATCTTTACCGGACAGATACTGGCGAACCTGGCGGCCGGTAACGCGGTAGTCGCCAAGCCGGCAGAGCAAACCTCGCTGCTGGCCTTCCGTGCTGTAGAGCTGATGCATAAGGCCGGCATACCCAGGGCCGCGATTCAGTTATTGCCCGGCACCGGCGCCACCGTGGGTTCCGGCCTGACGTCCGATGCCCGGGTGACCGGTGTGTGTTTCACGGGTTCAACCGCGACCGCACAGCGGATCAACAAGGCCATGACCGAACACATGGAGCCGGATGCACCGCTGGTGGCAGAAACCGGTGGTCTGAACGCCATGATTGTGGATTCCACCGCGTTGCCGGAGCAGGTGGTGCGTGACGTGCTGGCATCCTCCTTCCAGAGTGCCGGCCAGCGCTGCTCTGCACTTCGCATGCTGTATGTGCAGAAGGACATTGCCGATAATTTGCTGGAAATGCTTTACGGTGCCATGGAGGAACTGGGTATTGGTGATCCATGGCAGTTGTCGACCGATGTGGGCCCGGTGATCGACGAAAATGCCCGCAAGAAGATTACTGACCATTGCCAGAAATTCGAGCAGCAGGGCAAGCTGCTCAAGAAACTGAATGTGCCGGAGAAGGGCCTGTTTGTATCGCCGGCAGTGCTTCAGGTGAGCGGAATTGAAGAATTGGAAGAGGAAATCTTCGGCCCGGTTCTGCATGTGGCCACGTTTGAAGCCAAGGACATCGACAAGGTGATTGACGCCGTCAATGCCAAGGGCTACGGCCTGACTTTCGGTATTCATAGCCGCGTTGACCGGCGGATCGAGCACATTGCCAGTCGTATCAAGGTGGGCAACACCTACGTGAATCGCAACCAGATCGGTGCCATCGTCGGCTCCCAGCCATTCGGTGGTGAAGGGCTGTCTGGCACCGGGCCGAAAGCCGGTGGGCCGCAATACGTGCGTCGCTTCCTGCGCGGTGAGGTGGTTGAAAAGCCGGCTCAGTCCAGCGACAAGGTGCTCAGTGCTGACAAGGCCCAGAAGCTGATCGATAAGCTCGCTAAAGTGGAAGTACCGGAGGCGGAAGGCCGCCAGGCGTTGCTGGAGCCCTTTTTCGGCAAGGTGCCGGCGCCTCTGGACGAGGGGTACGAGGAAATGCCGGGGCCGACGGGCGAGCAGAACCATCTGTCCTGCCATGGTCGCGGGCTTGTGCTATGCCTTGGCCCAGACGCCGAGTCTGCTGTCGAGCAGGCGGGCACAGCTCTGTCGCAGGGTAACAGGGTGGTGGTGATTGCACTGGGCGCCGAGAAGGCACTGGCCGATGCCATCAAGGCCGGACTTCCGGTTGTTGCCAGCGATGGCATGCTTGATCCGGACGCTCTGAGCCATCTGACCGGCTTTGAAGCGGTGGTGAGCGTAGCCGAGAAGCCGCTGCTCAAGCAGTACCGCATGGCGCTGAGTAAGCGTGAGGGCGCGCTGCTGCCGGTGATCACCGAACACAAGCTGGATCAGCGCTACGTGATTGAGCGGCATCTGTGTATCGACACCACAGCGGCCGGCGGTAACGCCAGCCTGATTGCGTCGGCTGAATAGAGCCGGTTCGCGATTGATTGCCAGGCACCAGGCCAGCCTCTCAGGAGGCTGGCTTTTTTCTGTCTGGCCACCGGTGTGTGCGCTAGCGAACTGACGAGACTGTGTTATGGGGCTAGCGTTGGATTATAAACACCGGGAGCCTCTGCATGGATAAACGTTCCAATCTTCGATATCGCGATTTCTTTCCCTTGTCGACTGGCCCGAAACACCGAGATGGTCAAAAGAATGACGGGTTTTCCCTGAGTGACATGCTGCCGTTGGGCATTCTGGTGACTGACCGGGATGGTATCTGTCTATACAGCAACGCTGCCTATCAGGAACTTTCCGGCTGGTCCGGAGACGAGTTAATCGGCTCTCACTGGAGTGCTGTTATCCACCCGAAGGACCGTGAAAAAGTTATAAAACACTGGAATGACGCGGTACTTGGACAGGCCTCTTTTCGATGTGAGTCCCGCATAAGGCGCTCCGATGGTAAAACGGTCTGGGTTCGTCGCAATGCAATCTTGCTGGCAGACGCGGTATCCGGCCATGGATATGTGCATACCGCCGAGGACATAGCCGGCTTCAAGTCGAAACAACGGGCCTGTCAAAAAGCGGAGCAACAGCTGTTTGAGGAGCGGGATCGGGCCCGGGTAACGCTTGATGCGATTGGCGACGCGGTCATCAGTACCGACATCAACGGGCTGGTCACCTACATGAATCTGGCAGCGGAGTCACTGACCAGATACAGCCGAACGGAAGTGCTTGGCCAGCCTCTGAACGAGATTATTCAATTGTGTGAGGTGACCACGGGCCATCGGGTAGATGATCCTGCACACAGAGCGATTCACTCTGATGGCCCCGTGGCCCTGGAGGCGAACATGCTTGTTGTGATCAACAATGGCGTGGAGGTAGAGGTTGAAGACACCGCAGCGCCTGTTCATGATCGCAAGGGCACGGTTGTCGGGGCGGTTATCGTATTTCGAGAAGCCCGGTTTTCACAGGAAGCCATGAACCGGATGGTTCACCTGGCCCAGCATGATGCACTGACCGGGCTGCAGAACCGCAATGCCTTCTATGAGAGGTTTGATCAGGCACTGGCAATGGCGCGCCGGCACGATAAACAGATGGGGTTGCTGTTTATCGATCTAGATAATTTTAAGGGTATTAATGACATTCTGGGCCACCAGGCTGGTGACATGATTCTGAGTGCGTTGGCGGGCAAGCTGAGAAGCTGTGTCCGGGCGGCGGATACCGTTTGTCGCTATGGGGGAGATGAGTTTGTGGTGCTATTGAGCGAACTCGCCCGGCCCGATCATATTGATGCGGTGGCCGAAAAGATTCGCCGAGCCGCCGCAGTACCCATGCACATTGGTGGACAGGAGGTTTCACTTCAACTCAGCATCGGGATGAGTGTATATCCGGATAACGGTGAATCTGTGGAAGATCTGGTAAGGAGCGCAGATGTCGATATGTACCGAATCAAAAATCTGAATCGCTCACCTTTCACCGGCAGCCTGATCATCGCCACCGACAGCCTGCGACAACTTACCTAAAGCGTGACCTTGCCAGGAAATAACCGGTCGGTTTCCTGTTTTACCACGTCGTAGCATTCACAGCAGAGTGCTTCGAGCCTGGGCCTATCCATCACTGTGATCTGCCCACGGTGATATTGAATAACCCCCAGCTTTTGTAGCTTTCCCGCGGCTTCCGTTACTCCCTCCCGACGAACTCCCAGCATATTGGCGATCAACTCCTGAGTCATGGACAGTCTGTTTTGAGGAAGTCGATCCAGAGACAGGAGCAGCCAGCGGCAGAGTTGTTGGTCTATGGTGTGGTGGCGGTTGCATACGGCAGTCTGGGACATTTGAGTGATCAGTGCCTGGGTGTAGCGCAGCATCAGAACACGTATGTCGGCGTGATTGTTGAACTCGGTTTTGAGTTCTGGGGAGGGCATTCGGTAGGCGTAGCCCCGGCTTTGCACAATGGTTCGGGTGGGGGTACTCTCTCCGCCCATGAACACCGCGATCCCGGCCATGCCGTCGTTGCCGACCACAGAAATTTCGGCCGAAGCGCCGTTCAGCATAACGTACAGAAGAGAGATAATGCAGTCAGTCGGAAAATAGACAAACTCAATGGGCTGGCCGGATTCATAGATTACGTCGCCCAGCTTGAGGTCAACCAGCCTGAGATTCGGAAAGATCCGCTCTTTAGCGTCGCTTGGCAAGGCCGCGAGTAGATGGTTTTGCTCCGGAGATGATGGTGCCTCTTTCATATCTATCCCCCGGGTCAGTGTGAGTTTGCCGTGTACATATGAACATGGAATACACACGCTTTTTTGGACACTAGCACAACCAAATATTCAATGCGCAATTATCAGCAAACTGAAGCTGCCCAGAACTTTGTTGTTGTCTGTCTCTCACTGACACTCTGCTTTGTTGTCTATTCGATGCTCATCGTGGCGGTGCCCGTTTACGGACTTCAGCTCGGTGCCTCTCCACTTGTTCTGGGGGCGGTATTGAGTGCTCAGTATCTTTTACCGCTGGTGCTTGCCATTCCCCTCGGTGGAGTCGTCAGTCGTTATGGTGGACGGGCCACGCTACTGGCCGGGGCGGGCATTATGGTGGCAGGTTTGCTATCGATGCATACCTGGTATGGCTATGCGGGGCTTGTGATAGGCCAGTTGCTGGTGGGGCTGGCTCACCTCCAGATGGTGCTGGCCGCCCAGACCATCATTTCCAACCTGGGCACCGGGCCGAGGCTGGAGCAGTACTTTGGCTGGTATGCCACCTGGCTGTCGGGCGGGCAGGTTATCGGCCCCCTGTTGGCCGGTGTTGTGCTGAAGTCTTCCGATACCGAGTACGTGTTCCTTGTGATGGCTCTGTTTGCACTGGTCTCGGGCGTTGTAACACTCCGCCTGACCGGGCAGGCGAGGGAGCGTATTCACGTTACCCGACAGCAGGCGGGTTTCCGGGCGCAATGGCAGCTTGTCGGCAGTAACCGTGGGGTGCAGTTGTCGATTCTGGTCACGGTATTGGGGATGTTCGCGCTCGGGGTCTACGGCAGCTATTTGCCAGTGTACCTGGAGAGCCTGGCCATCAGCCCGTTGATTATCGGAGTTCTGGTCAGTCTTCGAGCCGGTGTGTCCATGCTGGTTCGGCCGTTTATGGCGCGCATTATTGCACTTGCCGGAGGCCGCGTGCCGACAGTGTTACTCTCGCTCGGTACCCTTGCCGCTGGCTTGGCTTTTCTGGGGGCGTCTGAGCAGTTGCTGCTGATGGCTGCCCTGGCCATGCTGGTCGGTATCGGTTCCGGTCTTACCCAGCCTTTATCCATGGTGATCCTGGCGGAATCTGTGGAACGTGAGCGGCGTGCAGGGGCATTGGGTATGCGTTTGATGGCAAACCGGGCGGTGCACTTTCTGGCGCCCCTGTTCTTTGGCCTGCTACTTGAACTGAGCGGCTTTACCCTGGCTTTCGCTGCTTCAGGTATACTGATTGGCTTCGCGCTTATTCTGGCGCACCGACTGTTCAGCTCCAGGAATCTGTAACCATGTCTGGCACGGCCTCCGGCACCTATGATCGACTGATCAACCCTGTACTTGTCGCAGGCTGTATTATTATTCTGGTTGGCTTTTCCGTGCGGGCCTCATTCGGCCTGTTTCAACTGCCGATAGCCCTGGAGTTTGCATGGCCAAGGGAGTCCTTTTCTCTGGCCATCGCCATACAGAACCTGTTCTGGGGCATCGGGCAGCCGATTTTTGGAGCTTTTGCCGAACGCTACGGTGATCGCAAAGCTATCCTGGTGGGCGGTATCTGTTACGTGGTCGGGCTGGTTGCCTCGGCATTCGCCATTACCCCGGGCCAGCACCAGCTTCTGGAAATGCTGGTTGGGTTCGGGATTGCCGGAACCGGATTCGGGGTCATCCTCGCTGTCGTAGGGCGCTCTGCCCCGGAAAAGCATCGCTCCATGGCGCTGGGTATTGCAACCGCAGCCGGTTCTGCAGGGCAGATCATTGGCCCGCCCGTCGCGCAGGCGCTGCTGAGCCAGATGCCCTGGCAAAGCGTGTTCATGGTGCTGGCCGGTTTCATTACGGTGTCGATGCTTGCCCTTCTGTTTATGCGGGCACCCAAGGCGGCACCCTCGGTCTCGACCGATGAACCGATGGGAGTGGTGCTGAAGCGAGCGGTGAAAGACCCCTCGTTTCTGTTCATTTTTATCGGCTTTTTCTCTTGCGGGTACCAACTGGCGTTCATCACCGCGCATTTTCCGGCGTTTATAACCGAAATGTGTGGGCCAATTACGCCAGACAGCCTGATCTACGTGCTGGGGGTAACGTCAGCGTCCGGGCTCGGCGCCATCTCAATTGCTCTGATCGGTCTGTTCAATATCGGTGGCACACTGATGGCCGGCTGGTTGGGTAACCGTTACTCGCGCAAGTACCTTCTGGCGACGATTTACCTGTTACGAACAATCGTCTCTGCCGCCTTTATCATGGCGCCCATTACTCCTGAAAGCGTGGTGCTCTTCTCGGTGGCAATGGGTTCGTTGTGGTTGGCGACGGTGCCGCTGACTTCCGGCCTGGTTGCGCACATCTACGGGTTGAAGTACATGGGCACGCTCTATGGCCTGGTATTCTTTTCGCACCAGCTTGGCGGTTTTCTTGGTGTCTGGCTGGGTGGAGCCCTGTACGACCTCTACCATAACTACACGCTGGTGTGGTGGATCGGTGTTGGCGTCGGGGCCTTGTCGGCACTGATTCACCTGCCGATTCGGGAATACCCCTGGGAGAAGCGAGGGCAGGCGGTTGCGGCCTGATAAAACAACAAAGCCCGGACCTTTCGGCCCGGGCTTTGTGTAGGGAATTCTGGTCGGGACGGTAGGATTTGAACCTACGACCCCTTGCACCCCATGCAAGTGCGCTACCAAGCTGCGCTACGCCCCGTAAACTGCAAGCCGCCGAGAAACAAGGTTTATCTCAGTGGCTTAGCGGGAGCGAAGTCTACACCAGCCCAGGCTAAAAATAAACACCGGGCTGGCGAATTTCTCTCGAAATCAACGTAACTTGGTCTCCCGCAGTGCCAGGATGAATTCCGGCGGCTCGAAGGTATCCGGTTGGGCGCTTTCCCAGTACTTGTCGAACACCCTAAGGCCGGTTTTGCCCTCCAGTAGTGCTCCCGGTTCGAGGAACGGAAACAGGTCCAGATAGCTATGCACTTCGGTTTTGGAGACGCGACGGACGATGTGCTCCGGGCCAAGCTCAGAGGGATGCCGGAGCCCCGAGGCCTCAAGCAGATTCTGGAGGGCATCCAGGGTATTCTTATGAAAGTTGAATACCCGCTCGCTTTTCAAGGGGACGTCCAGTTTATTGCCACGACGGGGATCTTGCGTTGCGACCCCGCTGGGACAGCGGCCGGTATGACAATTCAATGCCTGGATGCAGCCCAGGGAAAACATGTAGCCCCTGGCGGAATTACACCAGTCCGCTCCGAGAGCAAGGGTACGGGCAATATTGAAAGCGGACGTAATCTTGCCTGCGGCGCCAATGGCGATGTCTTCGCGCAGGTGGGTACCCACCAGTGTGTTATGAACCAGAAGCAGGGCTTCAGTCATCGGCATGCCAAGGCGATTGATGAACTCCAGTGGCGCCGCACCGGTGCCGCCTTCGCCGCCATCAACCACGATGAAATCGGGCTTTTTGCCTGTCTTCAGCATGGCCTTAACGATGGCGAACCATTCCCAGGGGTGGCCAATGGCGAGCTTGAAGCCGACCGGTTTGCCGCCGGAGAGGCTTCGCAGCTGTTCGAGGAATTCCAGCAGTTCAATGGGGGTGGAAAAGGCGGAATGGCTGGCGGGTGAAATACAATCTTCGCCAACCTGAACGCCTCGGGCTTCAGCGATTTCGGGGGTCACTTTTGCACCAGGTAAAATGCCACCGTGGCCTGGTTTTGCCCCTTGAGATAGTTTGACCTCTATCATTTTGACCTGGTCCAGGGTGGCATTCCTTTCGAACATCTCGGCATTGAAGGAGCCGTCGGGATGCCGGCAACCGAAATAGCCGGAACCGATTTCCCAGACCAGATCTCCACCGGGTTCCCGATGGTAGCGGGAGATCGATCCTTCCCCCGTATCGTGGTAGAAGCCGCCCTTCTTTGCACCGGTGTTCAGGCTGAGAATGGCGTTGGCGGAGAGTGAGCCAAAGCTCATGGCGGAGATATTGAAAACGCTGGCACTGTAAGGTTTCTCGCAGTTTTTGCCGATCAGAATCCGGAAGTCACTGCTGTCGAGTCGGGTTGGGGTGAGCGAGTGGTTCATCCATTCAAAGCCCTCCTCGTACATGCCTAACTGTGAGCCGAATGGTCGCTTGTCGAGCACGTTCTTCGCCCGCTGGTAGATAATAGTGCGCTGTTCCCGCGAGAAGGGCCGCTCCTCCGTATCGGACTGGATAAAGTACTGCCTGATCTCCGGGCCGATGGACTCAAACAGATACCGGAAGTTGGCCATAATGGGATAGTTTCGGCTAACAGTATGCTTTCGCTGCAGTAAATCCCAGGTGCCGAGGGCTGTGAGCGCACCAAAAATCACCGGAAACAGATAGCCTGCTCCAAGCCAAAGCGTTACCGGTAACGACACCAGCAGCCCGGCGATGCTGAGGACATAAGCAGAATAGCGCAAAGGGAAGGTGGTGGTTTTTTCCATGAATACCTCTGATTGCTGTCGGGCGGGTGCCGGAGAAACCTTGCAGTATAACTACGTTACCTGTCCGGGTAGTAGACCTGTTTCAGGGAACAATCTTTGCCTCTGCAAAATCTGGACTATGCTGATGTAGATAAAAAAGGCATTTTTCTTGCTTTTGATGTTTTGAGTTCAAAGTAATAAAATGACCGGCTTGTAACGTATGAATGATTGTTCATTGCGTTATCCATTCACTCAGCATATTCAGTGATCACACCAGACCAGGAGGCGCCAACGTGGGCGAGGTAGTGAAAGACGAATATCAGACGGATTACGTCGCAGGCCAGGATAATATCAATCCGTTCGGCCTGGATCTTCATAACTGGGTTTTCCCGGTAGCGGCCATCATTGTGGTTCTGTTTGTTATCGGAACCCTGATGTTTCCGGCAGCGGCGAAGGAGACTCTTGATGGGGCCAAGTGGGACATTATTGCCAGTTTTGACTGGTTCTTCCTGCTCAGCGCCAACATTTTCGTGGTTGTCAGCCTTGCGCTGATCTTCATGCCGGTGGGCAAGATCCGGCTGGGCGGACAGGATGCAACGCCCGAATTCTCAACCATGTCCTGGTTTGCCATGCTGTTCGCAGCCGGGATGGGGATCGGCCTGATGTTCTGGGCCGTGGCCGAGCCGGTGGCCTACTATACAGGCTGGTATGAAACTCCCTTCAACGTGGCTGCCAACTCTCCCGAAGCGCGTGATCTGGCGATGGGAGCAACCCTTTATCACTGGGGGCTGCACCCCTGGGCAATCTACGCCATCGTGGCCCTGTCTCTGGCGTTCTTTGCGTTCAACAAGAACATGCCACTGACCATCCGTTCCGCGTTTTTCCCACTGCTGAAAGACAAGGTGTGGGGCTGGCCGGGGCACATCATTGATGTCCTCGCGGTTGTGGCCACCATCTTTGGTCTGGCCACGTCACTTGGCTTTGGTGCCCAGCAGGCTGCCTCCGGCCTGGATTACCTGTTTCAGGTAGGTTCTGGCACCAATGTGCAGATGGCTATCATTGTTGGCGTTACGGCCTTGGCGCTCATTTCCGTGCTGCGTGGCCTGGACGGCGGCGTGAAGGTGCTCAGTAACATCAACATGGCGACTGCGGGCATCGTGTTGTTCTTCGTGATCTTCGCCGGTCCGACCATGACCATTCTGGAGACCATCTGGGTAACCTCTTCCACCTACGTGGCCAACATTGTGCCGCTGAGTAATCCGTTTGGTCGTGAAGACGAGGCGTGGTTCCAGGGCTGGACTGTATTCTACTGGGCCTGGTGGATTTCCTGGTCACCGTTCGTAGGTATGTTTATCGCGCGGGTTTCAAAAGGCCGGACAGTACGTGAGTTTGTCACTGCGGTTCTGATTATCCCGACCTTGATCACCACCGTATGGATGAGTGGTTTCGGTGGCACGGCACTGGAACAGATCCAGCAAGGCGTTGGTGTGCTCGCAGACAAAGGGCTGACCGAGGTTTCTCTGGCGACCTTCCAGATGTTTGAGCAGCTGCCCTGGACCGGCATTGTCTCGTTCGTCGGTATTATCCTGGTGCTGGTGTTCTTCGTAACCTCGTCGGATTCCGGCTCGCTTGTGATCGACAGCATCACCGCTGGCGGCAAAACCGATGCCCCGACGGCTCAGCGTGTATTCTGGGTGGTCATGGAAGGTGCCATTGCGGCGGCGTTGATCTTCGGCGGTGGCGAAGACGCTCTGGGTGCGATCCAGGCGGTTGCCATCAGTGCCGGGTTGCCCTTTACTGTAATACTTCTGCTGATGACCTGGGGCTTGTTGAAAGGCCTGACCCACGAGAGGAAGTTGCTTCTGCAAAGGGGTGAGCTGACCTCCTGATCAGCGGGTCTGAATAAAAAAAAACCGGAGCCACACCAGCTCCGGTTTTTTTATGCCCAAATACTGATCGTCAGCGCCGGGAAAAGCTTTCCATGGCAAACAGCGCTCGTTCTCTGGGGCTGAAGTGCGGGCGCTTGAGGCTCTCGATCGCGTTGAGTCTGGGCAGCAGGCCGCAGCCGTTGGCCATCTGAATGGCCAGTCCGGGCCGGGCGTTCAGTTCGAGCAGAAGAGGACCTTCGTTGGCGTCCACCACCAGGTCTACCCCCATATATCCCAGGCCGGTGGCCTCATAGCATCGGGCTGCCATTTCCAGCATGTTTTCCCAGTCTTCAATCCGGATATTCTCCAGAGCCAGCCCGGTGTCCGGGTGCAGGGTAATCGGCCGATTGAACTGAACTGCGTTCAGACTCTGGCCAGAGCCGATATCCAGCCCGACGCCAACAGCCCCCTGGTGCAGGTTGGCTTTACCGTCGGACGCGGTGGTTGCCAGACGGAGCATAGCCATGACGGGATATCCCTGAAACACCACGATCCGGATGTCGGGAACGCCCTGGAAGGAGTACTTGGCGAGTGCCGGGGAGGACTGAACCAGGTTTTCAACAATGGCAACATCCGGGGTACCGGCCAGGGAATACAGGCCAGCCAGAATATTGGTAAGGTGACGCTCCAGCATGGCGACGGAAATGCGGGCGCTGGAGGCCTTGATAAAGTCGTCGCCGTCTCGCCCGGTAATCACGGTAATGCCCTTGCCGCCAGAGCCTTTTGCTGGCTTGATGGCGAAACCGGCCAGATCCTCTGCCATTTCCCGAAAATGGGAGATTTCGTGTTGTTGGCGAACCACCTGCAGCAGCTTGGGGGTTTTTACGCCGTATTCGCTGACCGCAAGCTTGGTTTTCAACTTGTTGTCCACCAGCGGGTAGGAGGTGCGATCATTGTACCGGGCAATGTAATCTACATTGCGCCGGTTCATGTTCAGCATCCCGAGATTTTTCAGCCTGCGTGGAGAGATCCAGTCCATATCAGTCGTAGGCCTTCATCGGGGTAAACCGCTTGAGCTCGCTGAGCTTGTAGCCGGTGTACTGACCCATCAGCAGGATCAGCCCGAGAATAACCAGATGTAACTCCGGGAAGTTGAAGGTGAGGTGGCCAGCCAGCGGAGTGCTCATGGCCAGGTAGGCGCAGATGGCCACAAACAGACTGCCTGAACCCTGCACCAGCACTTCGCGGGCGCCTTCCTCTTCCCAGAGAATGGACATACGCTCGATGGTCCAGGCGATGATCACCATGGGAAAGAAGGTGACGGTCATGCCGGTGTTAAAGCCCATCTGGTAGCCAATGATGCTGAGCCCCGCGGTGATGAAGATCACCAGAATGATCAGCGCCGATATGCGTGATACCAGCAGCAGGTTCAGGCTGGAAAGATAGCCGCGCAACAGCAGGCCAATGGCTACAACGGACAGAAATGCGATCAGCCCTGGCACCAGAGTGG
The DNA here is from genome assembly GCF_000475315.1 of Marinobacter sp. EN3. Lineage (NCBI taxonomy): Bacteria > Pseudomonadati > Pseudomonadota > Gammaproteobacteria > Pseudomonadales > Marinobacteraceae > Marinobacter > Marinobacter sp. EN3. The sequence goes on along the minus strand of NZ_AXCC01000001.1, from coordinate 716,321 downwards.
TCTGTACAAAGGCCACGGCGATCAGGACCGGCATGAAGGTGCCCGATGTCCGGATGCCAATGACAATCCGCATGAAGGCGACAATGAGAGCGCCGATGGGGAGCAACAGCAGCATTCGGAACATGCTCTGTTCTTCGATGGGTAGCTGGTAGAAACCGAGCACACTCAGCCCATTGGCGTTGGACTCCAGCGTTGCCAGTTGCAGCGCCGGCACGGTCTGCCGCAGCATGGAAAAGCTTACCTGGGAGTCGTCGCCACCCACCACGTCGAGGAGGGAATCTGCCCCCTGTCTCCAGAGCAACAGGTTTTCCGGTACACCTTGTTCTGCGGTGCGCGGGTCGAAGGTAAGCCAGCGCTTGCCGTTGTATATCTGTAGAAATGGCACCAGTTGTTGGCGACGGCGGGCATCCTCAAGCTTCAGGGCATCTGCGGTGCGCGCAGCGATGCCAGCGTGGTTCAGCATCTTCACCAGCAGTTGCAGATAGTTGTCGTCAGATACCAGTAATGTTGTGTTCTGGGTGCGATTGTCTGGCTGCATCAGGCGGATCAGCTCGCGGGTCATGCTCTCCGGGGAACTGGATCGCTCGGAAGCCTGGGTCAGGAGCTCTCTTACGGCGGTGGCCTGGGGCTCTTCCCAGAAAACCGTCAATGCCCGGGGTTTACGCACTGGCGGAGTATGAATTGCGTCTTCATCCGGTACAAACTGTGCCTTGAAATAGAGAGTCTGAGGACCGGCGACGTCTCGTTTTGTCCACTGGGCCCTGCGCCCGCTGTTGCTATCCAGAATTGAGAAGCCGTAGCCGGGCGAGGCGGCCTGCTCCGTCAGGATACGGAAGCCGGGCGGTTGCTCCGGGATGTGCAGGCTCACTTCAGCCGGGCTGTTCTGGCCCTCAAAATCGACTCGCGCCTCAATCATCCAGACCGGACGTTGTTCACCGGTCATCCACGGAATACCCAGTTCCAGATGGCGCCAGGTGGCGATCGCTATCCCTGCCGCAATCAACAGGAAGACAAACACGTAAAACGGGACCCGGGAGCGTACCGTCATTCTTCCTCTCCGTTTGCCGCTTGTTCAAGGTAGGATTCGGGCAACTCGGTTGCGAATTCCTTGCCGACATCGATCAACATGACGTCTCGCAATACGTTGCGGCCAATCAGGACTTCGTAAGTCAGATTTGTCCGGTCGGCCAACGTAAACTCAGCCACCTGCTGGTGGTCGCCGATGGCAAACTGAAGCTCCACCACCACCCGGCGCTCTGACTCATCGGCACTGGACTGGATAATCTTCACGCGCCTGGAGATTTCTTTCTCCATGGCTACCCACTCGGCATCCTCAGTACCGGGAACGGGCACTTCAAAGCGTACCCAGTTGCTGCCATCCCGTTCAAAGCGCTGGACGTTACGGGCGTGTATGGAAGAGGTTTCCGCGCCACTGTCGATTCGGGCGGTATAGACATGGTCGGGGCCAGCCAGGAAAAACTTTTCGACCTCACCGACAACGACTTTGCCTTTGAGGCGATCCGCCCGGCCTTTATCTTCGCGGGAAGCGGGGCAGGTAGGTGCTGCCTTTGGTGGTGGGCACGATGGCTTTTCAACCTGAGTGGCAATGGCCTGAAGAATGGTCTGGGTAGAATCCTGATTCTGCTGCAGGAGCTTTTCGTGCCTTACACCGGCATTCTGCTCCATGGTAACAAGGGTCGCACGCTGGCTTTGGACCGAGGCTCGCACCTCTTCAATATTCTCTTTCGGTACCATGAAATAACGATCGGAAGCGCAACCAGAAAGTGCGACTGCCAGCCCTGTTAAGGCAACTGCGAACAATGAGCGGGTTTGCGAAACACTGGACCCCATGAATATCCCCTGAACCGGCCGTGAGAATTATTGGCACTGGATGCCTCAGCCATTGGATGTGTTGTCAATCAGGCGGGAGAGTATACTACAACGTACCTGTGTGGTGACTTTACAGATGGTTAAGGCGCATCTTTACCGGCCCAGGAAAGGCCCCTGGCCCAGCGGCGTCTCTGATCTCAGGTACTCCTGGATGACCGGGGAACAATTCAGGTAGAACAGTAGCAGCTCTCGCTGGATATCCTGGTCCTGAATGCGGGCGGCGAAGGAAATGACATCTTTAAGCGCGCGATCGCTGGAGGTGGTGTCGGTAGGCACCGTGAAGCTCTTGCCGTAGCGGCTTTTCAGCAACTGGGTCAGCCGTTCAAGGTGGAACTCGCCCGTGTGGGTGATGTGAGGCAAAACCCGCACATGCTTGTCCGCTGAGCGCTGATTTTCCGAAGACAATGTCTGTTCGTCTTCCACACAGGTAGCCTGCAGGAAATCGGACCCGAATTTTCTCCACAATTCCTTGAACATGCTCCGACCTGCCAGTCAGCTTTCCGTTTACGGCTTTAGCACTCCGGTTGGGTGCTTTTTAACCGTTGTAGAGCAATTTACGCTCTGCGTCCATAGGTGGATTGACGCAATGTTGATAAATGCCAAACAGTCGAGGCCGGCCTGGTGGCACCGTTCCGCCAACAAGAAAAAAGGGTGAGCATTGCGGTAGACTGTCAGGCTTTGATCCCGGGGCCATGCCCTGAACTGACCAACGAAGACCAAGGAGAACATGCTGGTGCTAGATGCGCTTACCCTCACCATGGCTGAACGTCCGGAATGGCTGGCAGGCTGGTTCCTTGCTCTGGTGGCGAGTGCCGCCTTGCTTCTGGCCGGCATGATCTGGCTGCTGTGGCGTCGGCGTCAGGATAGAGCCACCGAGTCTGCCTTGCGCGAGGAACTGGACACCCGGGACAGGCAACTGAGAGATAGCGAGCAGGTGCAGGCGTTGCATGAACAGGAAGTTGAACATCTGCAGGCCGCACTCGAGGAGCAGAAAGCCCGCTCTGGGCAGCTGGAGCAGGGCATCGAGCACTGGCGACAGCAGTCCGCCAACCTGGAAAACCGATTGGCGGCTCTGGACTCGGAGCTGGCGGCAAAACAGGATCGGGTTGCGCAACTGGCAAGTGAGAGCAGTCAATACCAGCAGCGGGCTGAAACGCTCTCAGAAGAGCTGGGCCAGTTGAAGGTCGAGTTACGCGAGCAGCAGGTCACTCTGGATAAAGAGCGCCGTAGTGCCTCGGAAAAACTGGAGTTGCTGGAAAAAAATCGAGATGCACTGAAACAGGAATTCGAGAACCTGGCGAACCGGATTTTCGAGCAGAAAAGTGAGCGCTTCAGCCAGCAATCCAAAACCAGCCTGGACTCCTTGCTTAACCCCTTCCGCGACCAGCTGCAGGATTTCCGCAAACGGGTTGAGGATGTCTACACCACGGAAACCCGGGATCGTCAGGCGCTTCGCAGCGAAATAAAATCGTTGCAGGAGCTGAACCGGCAAATTACCGAAGAAGCCGCCAATCTGACCCGCGCTCTCAAAGGTGACAAGAAAATTCAGGGCAACTGGGGTGAGTTGATCCTGGAGCGGGTGCTGGAACGGTCGGGCCTGCGCAAAGGGGTCGAGTACGAAACCCAGGGGAGTTACCGGGACGAAGATAATCAGTTGTTGAGGCCCGATGTCATCGTGCATTTGCCGGACCAGCGAAATCTGGTGATTGATTCCAAAGTATCGTTGGTGGCCTATCAGCAGTGGGTGACCGCAGATCAGGAGGAAGAACGCGCTGCGGCGCTGAAGCAGCATGTTGAGGCGGTTCGCAATCACATCCGTGCATTGAGCGAGAAAGATTACAGTCAGCTTAACGGGCTGCATTCTCCCGATTTCGTGCTGCTGTTCATGCCCATTGAGCCGGCATTTGTGGCAGCATTCCAGCAGGACGAGAATCTCTTCGCAGAAGCATTTGAGCGGAAGATTATTGTGGTGACGCCTACCACCCTGCTGGCGACACTGAGAACCATTGAGAATATCTGGCGTTATGAACGCCAGAGCCAGAATGCCCGCCGCATTGCCGATCGCGCCGGCGCGGTCTATGACAAGCTCCGGGTGTTTGTAGAGGCTATGGAAAAGCTGGGAAGCCAGTTACACACGGCCCAGGGCACCTACGATAATGCCATGAATACCCTGACCCGGGGCCGTGGTAATCTGATTTCCCAGGCCAATCGGTTTGTGGAGCTGGGGGTCAGGGTTAAAAAAGAGTTGCCCAAGTCGATAGTGGATCAGGCCGAGGTCGATTCTGAAGACGCCGATGAGCCGGGAGATACGCCCGCCATCGACAGGGAGCCTACGGACGCCGGGGAAGCCCGGGCAGAGGACCAACAGGAGTAGCGGTATGTTGTCATCCATGAAAAAAAGGCGTTTGCCTGGTCACAGGGTATTTGCGGGCCTGGTGTTGTCTTCTGTTCTTGCCCTGCAGGCGGGATTCGCCCATGCCTTGGCTCCGGAACACGAGATTCGCCGCTTGATGCTGGCGACTGAAGAAGCCGTTGCAGCAGAGAACTGGAGTGAGGCAGGGGAGTACCTGAACCGCCTTCAGGCCATGGAGGGAGAGAAGCCCGCCGAGTATTACTACTATCGCGGCCGGGCCATGTTGCAGGCCAATCATCTGAATGAGGCACGTTCAGCACTGGAGCAATACATTACCCGGGCCGGGGCAGAGGGCACGCATTACCAGCAAAGCCTGAAGCTGATTACGGACATTGAGAAGGCCAGCCGTGCCAGTGTTCGCGCTCTGGCCGAAGGGCAGGCCAGTGCCAACGAGCCCGTGGCCGTGATTGAGCCGGCGAATGAACAGGATGTGAAGACGCTGCGCCAGCTGTATCTGGCAGGCTCGGACAGGGAGGCTCTGGTCATCCATCTGAATACTCTGCTTGAGACCGCTGGCTGGCGGCGTGACAAAACGGTGGTGCGCCTGGACAGGCCAGCAGATCGCCAGTACCAGGTGGCTCTGGATGATGGCAATATCAGTATTCAGGACATCGAGCGCAATCCCGATGGCACCACCGTTCGCAGAACCCTGTCTCTGTCGGTATTCGGTGTGAATCCTCAGTTGCGTTGGGATTGTGAACCGGTGGTCGGAGCCTGCTGGGTTTATGATCCGCGGGACGGCTCCCGGCTTTTCCAGTTGGCGGAGAATCGCGATCAGGCCCGGGACATTGCCCGAACTCTGGGGCGCTTGATCCGGAACCTGCAGCAGGGAAGTTCGTAAGGCCGGGTGTTCAGACCAGATCGCCCCGTTCGCCTTCCCGCCAGGCGCCCGGGGTGACCCCCGTCCACTTCTTGAAGGCCCGATGGAAGGTGGATGGTTCGGTAAAGCCTACCCGTTCGGCAATATCGTTGATGGGCATCTCCGGATGGGCCAGATAGTAGATGGCCATATCCCGCCGCAATAGATCCTTGATCTCCTGAAACGACGTGTTCTCCTGCTTCAGGCGGCGCCTGAGGGTTTGCGGGCTGGTGTGCAGCTCTTGTGCTATCCAGTCGAAATCCGGCATGGGTTTGGAGAAGTCACGGCCAATCAGGCCCCGAATACGACCGGTCCAGGTGTTGCTCTCATCCGGTCGTGACAGCAGGTCTGCCGGGGAGGTTTTCAGGAATTGTCGCATTTCCGGCTTGTCCCGAATCACCGGGGCGGAGAGGAAACGTTTGCTGAAGGTCAATGCCGTACAGTCGGACTCGAACGCCAGCGGACAATGAAAAATGTGCCGGTATTCGTCCCCGTGGTCTGGCCTCGGGTAATCGAACTCAGCTTGCTCCAGTTCTACGGGCTGGCCAATGAGCCAGCTGCCCAGCCGGTGCCAGATCACCAGAATGCTCTCGCGCAGAAAATAGTCCGGGTCGTGGATGCTGCCTTCAATTCGCGTGACCAGGCGCGCACGGTCATTGAGGATTTCAAGCTCCATGGACACCATCGGTTCGAACAGCCGAGAGAACCGGAAGGCCTGTTGATATACCTCTTCCAGCGTCTGGCAACCGACCACCAACGCACACATGGTGGCGAACGTTCCGGAGCGGGCACGGCGTGGCCCCATGCCCATAAACTCATCGCCAGTGCGCTGCCAGATTACCTGCATCAGCCTGCTGAACTGGTCACTGCTTACCCGTGCCATTTCGATACGCAGCAGATCCGGCGAGATCCCGGCCTCCTGAAGCAGTGCGCGGCCGTCCAGGCCCAGGCGCTCAACGCCGGACAGGGAAGCTTCAACAAAATGTCGGGAGACCGTAAGTGTTGACATAGAGGCAGCCAGAAGAAAGAACGAACTTCATCATAAGTGCCCGACACGACAATGCAAGCCTATGATTTGCCGGAAGATGGAAGAAACGGTCAATACGAATGAAGGAACCGGCAGTTGGCCCGGCCTGCAAAACCCGGCAGCATGAGACAAAGTTATTGCCGCCGACCAAAAACAAGGAGACGCTTTATGGCAGCCCCGCTCGCCAACCTGAGAATTCTGGATTTCAGCACCTTGCTGCCCGGACCCTACGCCACCATGATGCTCGCCGATATGGGCGCGGAAGTGCTCAGAATTGAAGCTCCGGACCGGGTGGATCTGGCCAAGGTAATGCCACCGTTTGACGGCAAATTCAGCACCACCTTTTCCTACCTCAGTCGCGGCAAGCAAACCTTGCAACTGAACCTGAAGCAGCCCGAGAGTGTTGAAAGGGTCAAGCAGCTGGTTCAGGACTACGACATCGTGGTGGAGCAATTTCGCCCGGGCGTCATGGACCGCCTCGGGATAGGCTATGAGGTACTCAAAGCCATCAATCCCAAGCTGATTTACTGTGCCATTACGGGCTATGGCCAAACCGGTCCCTATAAGGACAGGGCAGGCCACGATATCAACTATCTTGCTATTTCCGGTGTTGCCAGCCACTGCGGTCGTGCCGACAGCGGTCCACCACCCATGGGCATTCAGATTGCCGACGTGGCCGGAGGCTCCCATCACGCTGTGATGGGCATCCTCGCTGCGGTCATCAAACGCCAGGAAACCGGAGAGGGCGCCTTTATCGACATCAGCATGACCGATGCCGCCTTCGCCCTGAATGCCATGGCGGGTGCTGCTGCCCTGGCAGGCGGACAGCCTCAGAAGCCCGAAAGCGGCATGCTCAATGGTGGCACCTTCTACGACTATTACCAGACCAGAGATGGCCGCTGGTTGTCTGTCGGGAGCCTGGAACCGCAGTTCTCGGCACGGTTGTGTGACACGCTGGGCATCAGCGAAATGAAAAGCTTTGCCCTGAGCCAGAACCCGGAGCACCAGCAAACACTGAAAGCGGCGATTAAGGAAAAGATTGCGGCGAAGACGTTTGCCGAGTGGCGGCAGGTTTTTGCGGAAGTGGATGCTTGTGTGGAGCCGGTGCTGAGCATTGAGGAGGCGGCGGAGCATCCTCAGATTAAGGCTCGGCGAATGGTGGTTGAGCGGGATCGGGGGGATGGGGTGGGGCAGCGGCAGCTCGGATCGGTCATGAAGTTCTAACTCGTTAGCTTGTTTTCATCTTTAACAGAAATATCACTCCTCCAAATCCCCGATAATAAAAGCCCCGGCTAAAAGCCGGGGCAAAGTTTCAGTTTTGGTCTCAATCAGGACTTACTGTTTGTCTTGGTCGAGAACCCGCTCAATGGTGGGGCTTGGGCTCAGTCGATCGCCTCCAGGTATGCCGGCACCTGTGATGTTGCCAATAACCTGGGCAATCATCTCAGCGAATGCATCAGAGGTATTGCTGCCATTCGGGCAAATGGGGTCTGGATCGTCTTGATCTGCTGGAACCGCAGGGGCCACAAAGGTGCCGTGATTCGCATCAGTGCAAGGGTTGGTGCCATCGAAGAAGGTTGAAACCAAACCTGCGGGCGCGCCAAGGGTGCTGTCAACGATGCTGCTATCAACAAGATCGCCACCATTTGCCCCCAGGTTTAGCAGTGCCATGAGTGGCTCTGTACCGGTCAATGGCGAACTCGTCGCCTGGCGCAAAGGATTCACATTAGCCTCATTGGGTACAGTCAAATCTGGAACAACGGATGAGATCAACAGGTTGCTTGCACCGAGATCCTCGCCGAGGCGCTTGGCATAGTTAACCGGATCAATATCGTCCACGACAGACTGGAAGATATACATGAAGTTTTCAAACTGACTGGTACCTTGTGAAAAGCCAGCAGCATCAAGCGCGGGCAACGCCACCTGGCTAAAGGCTCCAGAGTTCTCAACGATTCGCGTCAACTGGCCCCCAGTATTCATGAGTGCAATGGAATCAAGATCCGCAAAGGCTGCTTGAGATCCCAGTGCAGCGTAACTGCCGCGAACTACAGGATCTTTGGACAGTGCCGCGAAGGGCAGTCCTGATATTCCGCCGAGTGAGTGTCCCACAAAGTGGAACTTGGCAGCACTTAATTCAACAGTGCCAACCTCTGCAAAGTTGAATGCTAGTGGGTTCAACTCTTTGGCAAAATTCACAGTTGCCGAGAGATTCAGCAGGTCCAAGACCGCCTGACGAATATTATCGCGGGCCGTCTCTGGGCTCACAAGGTTCAGGAACAGGCTGCCACTCTCTACATCAGCCAGAGTGTCCGCGAATGTAGCGGCGAACCCATCGGCATCATTATCGCGTGTTGCCATGAAATGGCGCTCACTGATGACCGCTCCCTCTGAGAAGTCAGCTGAAATATCCCCAAAAGCTGAAATTGGACTTAGCCCTGGTAACGCTCCCGGCAGAGGGCCACCCGCCAAGCCATGGAGTGGCTGGTCTATTGCGACAGTCGCTACGCACTTGCCTGCTTCGAGGGTTTGGGCTGCCATATTAATTGCGGGCAGTGCCGCAACGCTACGGTCAGTGGTGATGCCGTGTTGGAAGATAACGACATCAGTTATACCGGACCCAGTGGCACAACCAGTCTTCGGATAGAACACGGTTACCGGAACGGCAACAGAACCTTTCTGCTCCGGGAAAGGCATGTATTGGTTGACGTTGAACGTCTTTCCGTCTGCATCGCGTGGGAAGGCAAATGATGGCAGGTTCGCCAGACCCGGGCTGCTATTTCTCAGCGTATCAATCTGTTCGTTGATCGTATCTTCCAGAGTTGTTGAGCCAGACCACTTTCCACCGATTGTTAACTTGACGCTCTCCTCAACAGCTGAGTTGGGAATGTCAAGATAGTAGGGCAACTCGATTGCGCCCTCAGCTACTTTGACGACACTAGCAGCCTGGTTCAGTGGATTATTGGCATCGGCAGGTATAAATGGCAGATCTTCCGCGTCTTGATGATTGTAGAATCTGGCTGTCCTGGGTTTCGGAAACGGAAGTGCGGGGACTGTCGCGGGAACAATGTTGTCCGCGATCAGAGCGGGGTTTTGAATATACGGACCAACGGCCTGAACGATCGGATCTGCGGCTGCGGCCTCTCCGGTTTTCGCCAATGCAGCTTGCACTCTGGCAAAAATGTTAGTGGCTGTGAAGTCTGAAGCCTCTCTATCGCCTGCTGCAATTTCCGCCTGAATAAGTTCCCGGGCTTTTTGCAGTGCTGAGTAAACAACAATTTGCTGGCCCAAGGTTTCCAGGTAGGTTGCTGGGGAGGCGATTGAGTTGAAAACAGTTTCAGTGTTAGTGGTTGTCACTGTGTAGGCGAGTGTTATATCCGCATCAATGCCGGCCTTTGTAAGCCATAGCTCACCCAGCGTGTCTGATGCCTGAACAACATCCACTACCGATTTCAGCGCTGGGTTTCCAAGCGCCTGTTCTGTGAAACCTTTATATGTCTGAGAAGGCCCAGTCGATTTTCCTGCTGAATCTTTGACGTTTGAGGTCACGATCACCAGGTATTTTGTTTGTGGCTCGAGCGGCTCAAGGGGGGTGATCCTCAGAACGTTGTTCTCTTCATTGTTCAGAGAGATGGCTGTTGCTCGGATGCGTTGTGACTCATATTTCGCAAGATCAAAAGGCCCGGCTTCAGAGCTGAGGTCAATGAATGCTGGGTTTGACGTGAGCTCGAGCTTGTTCAGGCTTTCTGCAAGTGGAGTCGTGTTGAGTGGCACGAGGAAAACGGACTGACCCGCCTCGATACTGCCCTTCTCGAGTGAGCCGTTGAATTCGATGTCGATGTGTGAGTTAACGGAGTGGCCAGCAAGGCCAAATCCGCGCACATCAGTAAAGTCATAGTTTGGCCCAAGAGACGCTTTGAGTAGCAGGTGGAGATCAAAGCTAGCCGGAACGCTTATATCTTTGCTGAAATTTACTTCGAAATCGTCTGAGAGAGGATTGGGATTAAATATCGGCCTGGTATCTGCGAGGGTTGTGTCAGTAATCTTATAATCCGGATTCGCATTTTTCCCGGTGGAACCACTGTCAAAACAGCCCGTCAACCCAAGGGAAGAAGCCACGGCAAGACTTATTAGAGTTTTCTTGAACATGGGTGGAACCTTTTCCTGTTGTTGTGTCGTTATATCCGGCGTAGACGGAACCGGTCGGCCCCAGGATTCCGCGCATTGCCTTTTCTGATTTGTTGGTTGTCTGAAATTGTAGCCAGCACTTAAAAGCCAATTTCTGTAGCTTCGACTATAGCGACAGAGTAGCAAGTGTTGATCAGCCAAAAGTGTGATTCTGCTTCTGGAAACCCTCTTCGCACCCTTGGAGTGGCCCTCAATCAAAAATAGTGGCCGCTCCGCCGTTTGTCGAGTTCCAGTGGCCGGGTAATGCCTGTTTTAACAAATTGTTGCGAATTGGTTTTACCGTCATAGCTATTTTCGCTGGCGTACATAGCATTTGCGCCTTCTGTCGCATCAACCGCTGTGTCGAATTTCTGGTAAACTCTCGCTTCCTTATATAAGCAGGGGGCTGCTTTGGTGGCTCCGCATACTTCCGATAATCAGAAAGCTGATGAGGCCACTATGACCACCGTGATCCGCCAGGACGACCTGATCGAAAGCGTAGCCGATGCGCTGCAGTTCATTTCCTATTATCACCCGAAGGATTTCATTCAGGCCGTGTACGAGGCCTACCAGAAGGAAGAGTCCCAGGCGGCCAAGGATGCCATGGCCCAGATTCTGATCAACTCCCGCATGTGTGCCCAGGGCCATCGCCCGATCTGTCAGGACACCGGTATCGTCACCGTGTTCGTGAACATCGGTATGGATGTGAAGTTCGAGTGCGACATGGCGCTGGACGACGTGATCAACGAAGGTGTACGCCGTGCTTACACCCATCCGGACAACGTGCTGCGGGCCTCTGTGCTGGCAGATCCGGACGGCAAGCGCCAGAACACCAAGGACAACACCCCCGCCATCATCCACTACAAGATGGTGCCCGGTAACACCGTAGACGTGCACGTGGCAGCCAAGGGCGGTGGCTCTGAAGCCAAGTCCAAGTTTGCCATGCTGAACCCGTCCGACTCGGTCGTGGACTGGGTGTTGAAGATGGTGCCGCAGATGGGTGCTGGCTGGTGTCCGCCTGGCATGCTGGGTATTGGTATTGGTGGTACCGCTGAGAAGGCGATGGAGCTGGCGAAAGAGGCTCTGTTGGATCCGATCGATATTCACGATCTGCAGGCCCGCGGTGCCTCCAATCGTGCCGAGGAATTGCGCCTGGAGCTGTTCGAGAAGGTGAACGAGCTGGGCATCGGCGCCCAGGGGCTGGGTGGCCTGACCACCGTTCTGGATGTGAAAGTTAAGGATTACCCCACCCACGCGGCCAACAAGCCGGTGGCGATCATTCCGAACTGCGCCGCTACCCGCCACGCACACTTTGTGCTGGATGGTACGGGCCCGTCCCTGCAGACCCCGCCGAGCCTGGACGACTGGCCGGAAATCACCTGGGAAGTTGGCGAGAATGTTCGCCGTGTGAATCTGGACACTGTAACTCCGGAAGACGTGAAAGACTGGCAGCCGGGTGAAACCGTTCTGCTGTCCGGCAAGATGCTGACCGGCCGTGATGCTGCCCACAAGAAGATGGTGGATATGATCGAGCGCGGTGAAGAGCTGCCGGTCGATCTGAAAGGCCGCTTCATTTACTACGTGGGCCCGGTTGATCCGGTGCGCGAAGAAGTGGTTGGTCCCGCCGGCCCTACTACTGCAACCCGCATGGACAAGTTCACTGACACCATGCTGGAAAAAACCGGCCTGACTGGCATGATCGGCAAAGCCGAGCGTGGCCAGGTTGCCATCGACGCCATCAAGAAGCACGGCGCAGTGTATCTGATGGCGGTGGGTGGTGCTGCGTACCTGGTCTCCAAGGCCATCAAGGGCGCCAAGGTGGTGGCCTTCGAAGAGCTGGGTATGGAAGCCATCTACGAGTTTGAGGTGGAAGAAATGCCGGTAACCGTAGCCGTGGATTCCCGTGGCAGTTCCGTGCACCAGACCGGCCCGGTTGAGTGGCACGACAAGATCATTGCCGCCAAGGCGGTTTGATCTGAGTCTTTGTTGGTCCGGTGGCAGCCTTGGGCGTTCGGCTCAAGGCTGCCACTGAAAGTCCTTCATCTTTACCCTTCCTTTATACACTTCCACCCCTTCCAGCCTCAGTTTCTCTGTTTGAAGCTGGCAGGTTTCCGTGCCTTCAGGAAAAGCGATCTGGCCATTGCTCCGGATAACCCGATACCAGGGAATGCAGTGGCCGGCGGGCAGTTTGCCCAGGGCACGGCCAACGAAACGCGCCTGGCGTCCGAGGCCGGCCATGGCGGCTACCTGGCCGTAGCTGGCCACTTTCCCTTTCGGAATCGCGGCCACTACCTGCCAGATTTTCTGCTCCTTTGTCGGTTCCTTTTCGGACTCGTTCATTCAGAGCTCCGGTATTGGCCGGGTTACAGGCGCAGGGCGCCGTCCACCTCGATCATGCGGCCAGAAACGTAGTCGTTCTCGAAGATAAACGCTACCGCTGAGGCGATTTCCTCTGGCTTGCCCATGCGTTTCAGGGGGATGCCGGCGGTCATTTTCTCCAGGGCTTCGGGCTTCATGGAGGCGGTCATTTCGGTTTCGATAAACCCTGGGGCGATGCCCATGCAGCGGATGCCGTAGCGGGCGAGTTCTTTGGCCCACACTGGCACCAGGGCAGATACGCCGGCTTTGGCGGCGGAGTAGTTGCTCTGGCCCATGTTTCCGGCGCGGGAGATGGAGGCGATGTTGATGATCGCGCCATGGTCGCCGTTTTCGATCATGCGGGTGGCCGCTTCACGGCCGCACAGGAAAACGCCGGTGAGATTAACGTCGATCACGGACTGCCACTGGGCTAGCTCCATGCGCTTCTCGAGTTTGCCGTCCTTGAATTTCACCATCAGGCCGTCGCGCAGGATGCCGGCGTTGTTCACCAGGCCGTTGAGGTGGCCGAAGTCATTGATGATTGCCTGAAAGGTTACCTCAACGTCTTCTTCTTTGGCGACGTTACAGACATAGGTTTTGGCGTCGCCACCGGCCAGTTTGCAGGCCTCAGCGGCTTCAGCCAGCTTGTCTTCCATCAGGTCGATGAGTGCCAGCCTGGCGCCTTTGGCTGCCAGGTATTCAGCCATTGCGCGGCCGAGGCCCTGGCCGCCACCAGTGATTGCGATAACAGAATCTTGAAGTTTCATGGTTTGCCCTAATTAAGTTCAGAGGTGTTTTACGTTCTCTGTGTGTCTGCATCGTTTTTATGGGGAGGCATTTTGCCCGTTTTCTTTTTTCTTTTCATCGTTATGCCCATTGCCGAGCTGGCGGTACTGATTCAGGTTGGTAGCGTTATCGGCGTGTTGAACACGGTCGGGCTGGTGTTTCTGACGGCTGTAATCGGGGCCTGGTTGCTGCGCCAGCAGGGCCTGGCGACCTTGTTACGGGCGAATGAGCGCCTCAACAGCGGCGAGTTACCGGCCAAGGAAGTAGCCGAGGGGCTGATTCTGGCGGTCGGCGGCGCTATGTTGCTCACGCCGGGGTTTATCACCGACACCTTCGGCTTTTTGTGTCTGTTGCCGGGCTCTCGCCATTGGCTGGCATCGCAGGCGCTGAAGCGGATGACGGTGGCGGGGCAGAATCACGGCCGGAGTTTCTTTTTCAGCGCTGGAGGCGGTGCAGGGCCCTTCGGGCAAGGCCCTTTTGGCCAGCAGCGACCATTCGATCGTGATGCCAACGGCAACATCATTGAAGGCGAGTACCAGGATCAGACCCGGACTGATAGGGGCCAGCTCCAGCAGGGGCAGTCTGATCAGGATGAGCAGGAAAAAAAGTGAAATTTTTTTCGTTGCGGGTGTTGAAAACCTTTCGCTCAACCCCATTAACACAGCACAGATTCGCTTCAGGCTGAAAACCGCTGTCTATCAGTGGCTTGGATGCCGGGGCAATTTGTCGGGTCCGGTTCTCCGGCCAGACATTTTTAACATGCAATTGTCATTGCCACATTAATCTGACTATTGGAGAAACAGAGCAATGAAAATTCGTCCGCTACACGATCGTGTTGTCGTACGCCGTAAGGAAGAAGAAGAGAAAACTGCGGGTGGCATCGTGCTGCCGGGTAATGCCAAAGAAAAGCCTTCCCAGGGCGAAGTGATCGCTGTGGGTAATGGCCGCATTCTGGATAACGGCGAAACCCGTGCACTGGCGGTCAAGGTGGGTGACACCGTGGTCTTCGGTCAGTACGCCGGTAACACCGTGAAGGTTGACGGTGAAGAGCTGCTCATCATGAGTGAGAACGATATTTACGGCGTGCTTGAGTGATCGCAACAGCGACAGGCACGAACGCTCATTAATCCGATTGGTTCAATTTTCGGTTTAACGAACAGGAATAGAAGACATGGCAGCAAAAGACGTTAAATTCGGTGATAGCGCCCGTAAGCGCATGGTAGCAGGTGTTAACATCCTGGCGGACGCGGTCAAGGTAACACTGGGCCCCAAAGGTCGTAACGTGGTTCTGGAGAAGTCTTTCGGCGCTCCGACTGTGACCAAGGACGGCGTATCTGTGGCCAAGGAAATCGAGCTCAAAGACAAGTTCGAGAACATGGGCGCGCAGATGGTGAAGGAAGTCGCTTCCCAGGCCAACGAAACTGCTGGTGACGGTACTACGACGGCGACCGTACTGGCCCAGTCCATCGTGAATGAGGGTATCAAGGCCGTGACTGCCGGCATGAACCCGATGGACCTGAAGCGTGGTATCGACAAAGGTACCGCCGAAGCTGTTAAAGCCATCCGTGAAATGGCCAAGCCCTGCGACGACAGCCGCATGATCGCCCAGGTCGGTACTATCTCCGCCAACGGTGACGAAACCATCGGCAAGATCATCGCAGACGCGATGGAAAAAGTGGGTAAAGAAGGCGTCATTACCGTTGAGGAAGGCCGTGGCCTGGAAGACGAGCTGGACGTGGTTGAAGGCATGCAATTTGACCGCGGTTTCCTGAGCCCGTACTTCATCAACAACCAGGACAACATGTCTGCCGAGCTGGAAGACCCGTACATCCTGCTGGTCGACAAGAAGATCTCCAACATCCGCGAACTGCTGCCGGTGCTGGAAGCCGTTGCCAAGGCTGGCAAGCCGCTCCAGATCATCGCTGAAGACATCGAAGGCGAAGCCCTGGCTACTCTGGTGGTCAACAACATGCGCGGCATTGTGAAAGTCAACGCTGTGAAGGCGCCTGGCTTTGGTGACCGTCGCAAGGAAATGCTGCAGGATATCGCCATTCTGACTGGCGGTACTGTGATTTCCGAAGAAGTCGGCCTGACCCTGGAAAACACCACTCTGGATGACCTGGGTACTGCCAAGCGTGTCAATGTGACCAAGGAAAACACCACGATCATCGGTGGCGCTGGTGCCGAGGCTGATATCAGCGCTCGCGTTGAGCAGATTCGCAAGCAGATCGAAGACAGCAGCTCTGATTACGACAAAGAGAAGCTGCAAGAGCGCGTCGCCAAGCTGGCTGGTGGCGTCGCTGTCATCAAAGTGGGCGCCGGCTCTGAAGTTGAAATGAAAGAGAAGAAGGCCCGCGTTGAAGACGCTCTGCACTCCACCCGCGCTGCCGTTGAAGAAGGCATCGTAGCTGGTGGTGGTGTTACCCTCATCCGCGCTATTGCGGCTCTGGACAAGGTAGACGCCATCAACGACGAGCAGAAAGCCGGTGTGAACATTCTGCGTCGCGCCATGGAAGCTCCGCTGCGTCAGATCGTATTCAACGCAGGCGGTGAGTCTTCTGTGGTGGTTGCCAAGGTAAAAGAAGGCGAAGGCTCCTTCGGCTTCAATGCTGCTACCGAGCAGTACGGCGACATGCTGGAAATGGGTATCCTGGATCCCGCCAAGGTAACCCGTTCTTCCCTGCAGGCAGCGGCTTCTGTCGCTTCTCTGATCATCACCACCGAGGCGATGGTTGCAGACGAGCCGGAAGACGAGAAAGCCGGCGGTGGTATGCCGGATATGGGTGGCATGGGCGGAATGGGAGGCATGGGTGGCATAATGTAATGCCGGCCAGATCCCGAACAGGTCTCAGTTTCTGAGGCCTGGCCCGATCTACCCCTGAAAACCCCGCGCTGGTTCACACTGGCGCGGGGTTTTTCGTTTTTTTGTCATGAACTTGCCCAATGGCTTTGTTAGACTCGACTACCGGTTTTTAAATGTGCCAATTGCAATGACTGAATCCCCACCCAAATCCTTTCCCGGCCCTGGCAAAGTGGTTCTGCTGCTGTTGCTCGGTCTGCTGGTTTACGGGATCACGCTGATTGTTCTGGTTCCGGCTGGCTGGCTTTGGCAGCAGGCATCGGCGCAGGTACAGTTACCAGACCAGGTCCGGGTGCAGCAGGTATCCGGCCGCCTGTGGAGCGGCGCTGCCGGCGTGGTTGTGGCCGGTTTTCCGGCGAGGTTGCAATGGCAGCTGGGCTGGCCCTCGCTGACTGGGTTGACGATACCGCTGGAGTTTTCTGTGTCTTCGTCACAATCCCGCGTGGAAGGGGTTGCCAGTGCCGGTTGGCAGGGTAATTTTGAAGTCAGTGCCAATGGCGTGGTAGCGGTTGCCGAGTTCGAGCAGCTCATACGCCAGAGCGGTGGCGCCATGATTGAGGGAACCGTGTCTGTGGATCGCTTCGAGATGTCCTGGGCAGACGGTCGCCTGAAGTCAGCAGACGGGCTCGGGCGCTGGGGCGGTGGCACGGTTACCTGGCCCATGGGTAATCAGACAGGCCAGGCTGAGTTTCCACCCATGCAGGCGAACCTGGATACCGTGGACGGAGGCGTTGCGCTGGTGGTGGCAGAGCAGGGGGCAAGCGGGCCGGCGGCTGATGCCAGCATTCTCT
The DNA here is from genome assembly GCF_000475315.1 of Marinobacter sp. EN3. NCBI lineage: Bacteria > Pseudomonadati > Pseudomonadota > Gammaproteobacteria > Pseudomonadales > Marinobacteraceae > Marinobacter > Marinobacter sp. EN3. The sequence continues at coordinate 699,173 of NZ_AXCC01000001.1, read as the reverse complement.
GGGATGGCATGATGGAGCTGCGGGTCTACAAACGCATGGTCGATCTGGCGCAACAGCCCTGGCCAGACTCCGCAAGACCGGGTGATGTGGTATTCCGGGTCCGGCAGCCATTGCTGCCCGGAGGGCTGTAATATGATGAAGTTGCCCGTTCGGAGTCAGGAACGTTTGTCGCGTACATTGGCGAATGTGCTGTTGCTTGCGCTGGTGCTCTACCTGGCGGTCGAGCTTGCCAAAGTGACCTGGTTGTTCGCCTGGAATGACCGGCCCGTACCGGAAATCTTTGGGCAGGCGGCGGCCGGTAATGACGCTCGTAACAGCGTGTCCGGGGCTCCGATCGCCGGTTATGAATTCTTCGGGCGACCGGAAAATCAGGCTGGCGTGGCCGATGTGGTGCGTCGATCGGCACCGGAAACCGGGTTGCGCCTGAGGCTGGAGGGTGTGCTAGTCGGGCAGCGTCCTGAGGACTCCGGTGCTATAGTTGCCGGAAGTAACGGCGAAACCGAATACTATCGGGTTGGCGACCAGTTGCCGGGCAATGCTGAGCTGGCGGAAGTCGAAGCTGGACGAATCCTGCTACGCCGGGGAGGAAGGTATGAATCCCTGGCGTTTGAGGAACAGATGGATACCGGAGCTCTGGTTGCGGAAGAGCCTGTGCAAACGGCAGAATCGCCGGATACCTACCTGGAAGACGCCAGAGCGCGGCTGGACAGTGAAGGCGTGGCTGCATTGGCAACCTACGGTCTGCAGCCTGCAGAGGATCGCGGCGGGTATGTGTATGATGGCTCGAACGCCATGCTGAACGCCGTGAATCTGCGTCCGGGAGATATCATTACCTCGGTGAACGGTCAGCCTCTGGGCGACATCGAGCAGGACAAGCAGCTGCTGGACAGTTGGCGCAGCCAGCCGCAGCTGGATATAGAAATTGAACGTGACGGAACCCTGCTGACGGTCAGTTACGCCATACCCGAACAATGGCGCTGACAGGGTACTCAAAATAACAGGACGATATCGCCAGATGTATAACCACAAGATCAACCTCCTCCAGGCAATCATGTTCGCGCTTTTATTGCCGCTGGCTTCGCTGGCTCAGGCGCAGGAAGAAACCTGGAGGCTGAACCTCAAGGATGCGGACATTCGGGCCTTTGTCACCCAGGTGGCAGACATAACCGGCTACAGCTTTGTGGTGGATCCCCGGGTTAAAGGGAAAGTGACGGTATTGTCCAGTGCCCCCATGAACAAGGACGAAATATACGATCTTTTCCTGGCAGTGCTGAATGTGCACGGTTTTACTGCGATCCCCGGAGAGGAAGTCGTCAAAATTGTCCAGCAGGTCGATGCCAAACAGTCTGCAGAGAACCTGAACAGGTTTCCGCAAACGCCTTCCGAGCAATTGATTACCCGTGTTATCCAGATTGATAATGCCAACGCCCTGGAACTGGTTCCGATTCTGCGTCCCCTGGTCGCCAAATACGGCCATTTGGCGGGCGTGGCTGCGGCAAACGCCCTGATTGTCAGTGATCATGCCTCTAACATCGCTCGCATTGAACAGATCGTGCGGGAACTGGACAGCCCCTCTAAATACGAAGTGGAAGTGATTCAGCTGCAGGAAGCCTGGGTTGGTGACATGGTGACCCTGCTGCAGGAGCTGGCACCGGAAGAGCTTGGCCGCGCTGGCGGTGAGAATGCCGCACGCAAATACAGCGTGACAGCCGACGAGCGCAGCAATCGATTGATTCTGCGGGGCGACGAAACCTTTCGGGACAAGATGCGCGGTTTGATTCTCCAACTGGACCAACCGTCTGCAAGTGGCGGAACCACCAAGGTGATTCGTCTTCGTCATGCCGATGCCAAGACCCTGACCGAAATACTCAAAGGTGTGATGGGTGAGGTAGTGAAAGAGGGTAGCGCTGGCGGCAGTTCGGGTGGCTCTGCCGGGAATCCGGGCAGCAGCTTTTCAGTCTTTGCCGACGAAGGGCTGAATGCTCTCGTCGTCCGGGGGGACCCCTCCCTGATGCAGGAAGCCGAGCAGATTGTAGCACAGCTGGATGTGCGCCGTGCCCAGGTTATGATTGAAGCGGCCATTGTGGAAATCAGTGATGAGCTGGGGGATCAGCTCGGGGTGCAACTGGCGGCTGGCGATGAGTCTGCAGGTTCGTTTCCTGTACTGGGGACTAATCTGACGAGCAGTCAGGGTATGGTTGGGCTTAACTCAGTAATTGGGGCGTTGGTGGGTGACACCATCCCACAACTCGCAGGTGGATTGACGGTCGGTGCGGGACAGCGCGATGAGGACGGCGTTACTTGGGGTGTTCTTATTCAGGCGCTTTCCTCCTCGGCGGCTGCAAACCTGCTGTCCACACCCAGTATCATTACTTTGGATAATCAGGAGTCCGAGATTATCGTCGGACAGAACGTACCGTTTCGTACTGGGCAGTCCACTGTCACCGGAGACGGGACCACCAACCCGTTTACTACCATCGAAAGACGTGATGTGGGCCTTTCACTCAAAGTGACGCCGACCATAAGTGCAGATGGCTTGGTGCGACTTGTGGTTGAGCAGACGACTGAAGACATTTCCACGACCGCTGTAGATAACGCTTCTGATCTGATCACCAACAAACGTGAGATCAAAACTACCGTGCTGGCGGATGATGGTGAGACCGTGGTGCTGGGCGGTCTGATCAAGGATGATTATCAGGTCAGCAAGAGCAAGGTGCCGCTGCTGGGCGATATCCCGGTACTCGGCCGGCTGTTCTCTTCTGAATCCGAGACCCGCGTTAAGCGCAACCTGCTGGTTTTCCTGCGCCCCACGATTATGCTGGGTAAGGCAGATGCCGTGGCGGCGACCACTGAAAAGTTTAACCGCCTCTGGGATGTGAACCTGGAAGTGCGCGAGAAGCTTGGCTTGCCCCAGGAAGAAACCGATCCGTCAGTCGATATGCTGTTTGAAGGCCGTCGGCAGTAATCAAATGGTTCTGGCCAGACAGCGTGGATAACCACGCTGTCTGATACTCCCGTTGGCGATGTGAAGTGGAGCAGTGCTTTCGATTGCCCTCAGAGCGGGGGCATAGGGCAGTCCAGTTGGTCAGCGACCAGTCTCATTAATTCGTATTCCTTAACTTCCACCTTACCGTCGTGGCTGATGCAATGTCCGCAGGCATCAATAATGGCAGGCTTCAGCAGTGGTGAGAGCTGGCTGAGAACATTCAGAGCAGCTCTCAGGTTCTGCATGGTGATCTTGCTGTGCAGGGTTTCGTCGTTTCCGTTGCCAAACCCTGAAATAGCCTCCTGATAGAGCCCTTGAGCCTTTTCCGGTGCTTCGGTGCCGGCCCGGGCGAACAGGCTCAGCACTTGTTCTATGGCGGGTTTGACTTGCCGGAAGCTTCGGTATTTCACGGGCACGACCTGCCCGGAACCACGGCCCAGATGCCGCCACAAAAACGTGGTGAGCGCGAGCTCAAACAGGGTCACCCGGTTGTCCGCCTGAACCAGCTTCTGAACGTTTGCGAGAAGGGTATCCCTCTCCTCCGGATCGAGCTTTCGCAATGCCGGCATGGCCAGTTCAAGCATTGGAAAACGTGCACGCTCGCCAAGTTCGAGCAGGGATGGCAGCAGTTTGCCAAGCAATTCGGGTTGGGCGCCCAGCACGGAGTGCTCTGGAATGAGAGCAAGCCTCTCGGTTTGCTCGACGTCCGCCAGTTCGTAAATCACCAGGCCATAGCAAAGCTGTACAGCACCAGCCCGGGTGTATAACAGGTTGCGAAAGGTCGATGGCAGCCTCTGCAGGAGGTTGCTGGCGAAGCGCTCGCTGTCCGCGGAAACCGTGCCAACGCGGCTGGATAGCGCAGGGCCTGCCGTCGGAGATTCGTTGCTCAGGGAGCTTGCCAGAGGGGACAGGCTGTACTTTCGGGTGCCTTGAGCGGGTTCGACCACCTGGCTTACCAGGTCTCCGATGCCTGCCTTCTCCGGACTGGTGCCTTGCCCCTGCAAACGTGATCCCGGTTCGGTATCCCTGAGCCTGCTGCGCAGGCGGGCCATCAGCCCTGGCTGGATGGCGTTGATCCGCTCGTCAATGGGAGGGTGGGAAGCCAGCAGGGAAGTGAATTTCATCCGTGCCGCCTCGCCGAAGCACATGTGGTTCATATCGCTGGCGTGGCTGGTGGTGTCCAGATACCCGCCTTTCATTCCGATTTTGAACAGGGCTGCGCCAATGCCTTCGGGGTTACGGGTGAACTGAACGGATGAAGCGTCGGCCAGCATCTCCCGTTGGCGTGAGACGGCCGACTGAATGAGCCGGCCAAAGAACACGCCGACATAGCCGATCACCATCAAGGCCAACCCGATAAGGCCCATGGCAGCCTGTGCCCGGCCGTCCCGATTTCGGCTGCGTCCACTGCTGTAGAAGCCAGCTCTCAGGAGAAACTGGCCAATCTGGCCGATCATCAGGATGCCGGCCAGCAGGGCGATCAACCTCACGTTGATGCGCATATCGCCGTTGAGGATGTGGCTGAATTCGTGGCCTACCACGCCCTGGAGTTCGTCACGGTTCAGCTGTGTCAGGGCCCCATGGGTGACCACCATCACCGCTTCACCAGGGGTATAGCCGGCGACAAAGGCGTTGATGCCGGTTTCATGGTCCATCACGTAGAGTTCCGGTACCGGCACGCCGCTGGCAATCGACATTTCTTCCACGATGTTGCGCAGTTTGCGTTCTTCCGGATCGCGGGTATCCGGATCAATAGCTCGAGCGCCCACCATTCGTGCTACCCGGGTGCCGCCTCCGGCCAGATCCACCCAGCGTACCAGGGAACCGATGCCAATCAGCGCGACCACCGCACCGGCGGTCGTCAGGCCGTGGCTGGACAGCAGCCAGTAATGGAAGGGCAGGGCTGAGGTCTGGCTGCGGGTGACCATGTAACCCACCAGGCAGACCGCCAGAGTAATCAGGGTGACTGCGGTTAGAAACAGAACGACCAACAGGCCAGTGTTGCGCCGGGCATTGGCCTGGCGCTGGAAGAAACCGGGGCTCGCCATGAATCAGGCCTCAGAAACTGACTTTCGGAGCCTGGCGGGCCTCTGGAGATTCGAGCTGCAGCTGGGCGGTTTCCTTGAACGCAAACAGGCCGGCCACGATATTGTTAGGGAACTTCTCGCGGAAGATGTTGTACGTCATCACGCCATCGTTATATGCCTGGCGCGCGAACGCTACGCGGTTCTCGGTGCTGGAGAGTTCTTCCATCAGTTGCTGGATGGTCTCGTTGGCTTTCAGCTCAGGGTAATTCTCGGCCACGGCGTAGAAGTTGGCGAGGGCTTTGGTCAGCAGGTTCTCGGCACTTCCAAGGCGTTGGATCTTGGTACTGTCGCCTGGGTCTCGGGCGGCATCTTTCTGAGCACTGACCGCGTTATTGCGCGCTTCCATCACCTGGGTGAGGGTGGACTTTTCATGGTCCAGATAGGCTTTGGCGGATTCCACCAGGTTCGGGATCAGATCGTGGCGGCGCTGCAGCTGGACATCAATCTGGGCAAAGCCATTCTTGAACTGGTTGCGCAAAGAGACGAGCTGGTTGTAGATAAACACCAGATAGAGGATGACAACGGCAATTACTACAAGACCGATGACAGTCGTTCCCATGACTACTCCTAAGGGCTAAAGGTTCAGGCGTTATTTTCCACGATCCGGGCGTGGAAAGTCTGTACGAAATTCTCAAAATCTCTGGGTAACAGGGGCTTGGAGAAGAAATACCCCTGAGCAAGCGCGCAGCCACGCTGGCTGAGGTAATACTCCTGCTCTGCTGTTTCCACACCTTCTGCGACGACGGTCAGATTCAGGCTCTTGCCAAGGTCGATGATGGTGTTGGCAATTCGGGTATCTTCCTCGTTGATCAGCAGGTCCCGAATGAACTGCTTGTCGATCTTCAGATGCTGTACCGGCATCTGCTTCAGATAGGTCAGCGATGAATAGCCCGTGCCGAAATCATCAACCGCAATACTGATGCCGGCCCGATGCAGCCGATGCAGCTTGGCGACCGCATCGGTGAGGTTGGTCATAAAACTGGTTTCGGTCACTTCCAGTTCCAGGCGTCCCGCCGGAATATTATGACGTTTCAGGGTGTTGAGAATATCGTCAACAATGGATTCCTGGCGTAGCTGAACGGCGGAAAGGTTCACGGCGATTCTGAGGTGAGTACCTTCGGATGCCCAGCGAGCGGCCTGCCAGCAAGCCTGATCCAGGACCCATTGACCAATCTCGAAGATGGAACCATTCGCTTCCGCTACCGGAATGAAAAGGTCCGGGGGAATCATGCCGTGTTCAGGGTGTTCCCACCGCAGCAGTGCTTCTGCACCAATAACGCGCCGGGTCTCCAGATTGATCTGTGGCTGGTAGACCAGATGGAATTCGTGGTTTGCGAGGGCCTGGGCCAGGTCCTTTTCCATCTGTTTGCGTTCGCGAATTTCCTTGTCGATGCTGGCCACATAGAACTGGAAGTGGTTGTGCCCGGTCTGCTTCGCCAGTGCCATGGTTTGTTCGGCGCTCTGGAGCAAGCGATCGGCCTGGTCGGCATCTGACGGAAACAGGGAAATCCCCAGGGTGGCGGTCATGGAAATCCGGTGGTTGCCCGAATTGATGGGGGAGCCGATGGTAGCGAGTACCTTCTCGGCGGTTTCTGCTGCCTGGAAGCCATCGCGCAGGTGCTTTTCAACGATGACAAACTGGTCACTGCCCAGTCGGGCGACATTGAATCTGTCTGAGGAAAGATTGGCGGTCAGGCGACTGGCGACGGTTTGCAGGATGGTGTCCCCGGTACGGAAACCGCACTGTTCATTGACGGATTTGAAGTCATCAATGCCACAGACCATAAGCGCGATCGAGCTGTGTCCTTCTCTGGCCCGTTCGATAGCGCCCTGCAGATCTTCCATAAAGGCATCCCGACTGGGCAGGCCGGTCAGTGTGTCGTAGCGGGCAAGGCGGGTGACCCGGTCTTCGGCTTCACGATGTTTTTTCTGGGTGTCGCCGATAGCCACAAGCAGATTGTTGGTGGCGTTAACCCAAAGGCCAAGCTCATCGGCCCGGTGTCCTTCCGGAATCGACACCAGACGATCGTCCGGATGTGCCGGATCAACCTTTTTGACCGACTGCACAATGCGCAGCAGCGGGCGGGTCAGCAGCAGATGGAACACCACGAACAGTACGATGCCAAGAATGAGTGCCAGGGCAATGCCTGATGCAAACGTCACCATTGCTCGGCCGAGCCAGGTTCGAGCATAGGGGGCGGTGTCGTAGTGAACCTCAAGATAGCCGTAGACAAGATCCGGATTGCTGCCTCGCGTGAGACTCTCGCGGTATTCGCGAACCTGGCCGAATATCGGATCAGTTAAAGGGCGAAACGGGGAGTCCTGCAGAGGCCGTAGCCGATCACCCAGTTCATCACCGTCGGGATGGGTGATTTTGGCCATGTGAATGGGTTCCAGGGCGAACAGTCCATCCACCACCTGTTGGGCGAGCGTGTCATCAATGCTGAAAACGGCCTGGGTGGCAGAGTCTTCCACCATGGCAAGGGTCTGGGCTGCATCACGCTCCAGTTCAGCGGATACCCTCTTTGCATCCAGCACCACCTGTACCGCGCTCATCAGAATACCGCTCAGCAACGCGACGAGCAGTACCCATCGGAGAATGCGGTATCCGAGGTGGTTCTCTACTTCAAAGGTTTTTTGCATCCGCTGTTCTTGGCTCATCTGTCTGATTGGTTCTGTCGGACCCTGCGGCAGGATCTATCACGCGGCACATGACAGTATGGTTCAGATTCCTTTCAACTTCATGGAGTATGGACGATTTTTTCAGAGTTTCTTGTGGATGCGTGTGTCGATTTGTTTCGGTTTCGTCGCATTCAGATACAGAAACGCCCGCAGGGGTTCCCGTGCGGGCGTTTGGTCAACGGTCAGGTTGTTGCTACCTACCGTTGTTCCGGCTGGATCAGGCCAGGTTTTCGTTCACGAAATCCCAGTTGACCAGGTTCCAGAACGCTTCCAGGTAATTCGGACGGCTGTTCCGGTAGTCGATGTAGTAGGCGTGCTCCCATACATCAACGGTCAGTACCGGCTTGTCGGCGCCGGTCAGCGGAGTTTCGGCGTTGCTGGTATTAGCGATGGCAACACTGCCGTCAGCTTTTTTCACCAGCCAGGTCCAGCCAGAACCAAAGTTGTTGGCGGCCTTGTCGTTGAATTCTTTCTTGAAGTCTTCGAAGGAGCCAAAGGCCTTCTCGATGGCTTCTTTGGCAGCGCCGGTGGGTTCACCGCCACCGTTCGGGCTCAGGCAGTGCCAGTAGAAGGTGTGGTTCCATACCTGGGCTGCATTGTTGAACAGCGGGCCGCTGGCGCTCTTGATGATGTCTTCCAGAGACTTGTTGGCATTCTCAGTACCTTCAACCAGACCGTTCAGCTTGGTTACGTAGGTGTTGTGATGTTTGCCGTAGTGGTACTCAAGGGTTTCCTGAGAGATATGCGGTTCCAGTGCGTTTTTTTCGTAAGGCAGTGCGGGAAGTTCAAATGCCATGAGGTCGTTCTCCCTGGTTCTCTCTGTTTATGTGAGTTGACACTCTCGCAATATAAGGGCGGTTTGAGTTAAATCAACCCTTTGTTGTGAGAGAGCTTTTAAACTCGGGGCTGCCGGGCAGAAACTGAGCGCAGTTCCGGACCCGCCAGACCAGCTCTTCATAACTGTCTGCCAGAATGTTCACATGCCCGAGCTTGCGCCCTGGGCGCTCCCCTTTATTGTAGAGGTGAAGATGAGCGTAGGGCAGTTCCAGCATCCGTTCAATGTCGCCGTGCTCGCCGATGATATTAATCATGCAGCTCAGGCCGCGTGCCTGAACATTGCCCAGAGCGTGTCCGCTGACCGCGCGAATGTGATTCTCGAACTGGCTGGTCATGGAACCCTCAATGGTCCAGTGCCCGGAATTGTGGACCCGTGGAGCCATCTCGTTTGCTACCAGGCCGTCCTCGGTCTCAAACAGTTCCAGAGTCAGTACGCCCACATAGTTCAATTCGTTCAATAGTGCCTTGATGTACTTTTCAGCATCTTGCTGGATGTGGGGTTGCAGTCCGGGTGCCGGGGCAATGGAGTAGCGCAGTATGCCCTCGTGGTGGCTGTTCTCGGCAATGGGGTAAAAGGCCACATCGCCATCCTCACCGCGAACAGCGATGATGGACACTTCGCGTTTGAAGTTAACGAACTTCTCCACGATTACCCTGGGGTGGCCGATGGCGGTCCAGGCTTCTTCTGCCTGTTCCGGATCTCTCAGGACGGCCTGGCCTTTGCCGTCGTAGCCCTCAGTGATGGATTTGGCTACCACCGGGCAGCCAAGTGCCTCGGCAGCGGCTTTCAGGGAAGCGGCGCTATCAGCGATTTTCCATTCCGGCGTTGGAATGCCAAGCTGGCCGAACAGGGTTTTCTCTGCCTCCCGGTTCTGGCAAACCTGAAGTGCCCTGGGGCAGGGGTGAACCGGCTTGTGTTGGGCCAGCTTCTCCGCCACTTCAACAGGCAGGTGCTCGAATTCGTAGGTTACGCGGTCGACGCGGGAGAGGAAGTCGTCCAGGTAGCTGCCGTCGCGATCCACAATGACTTCCCCCAGACCAGCGCTGGGGCTGCCGGACATGTCGTAGAACACAAATTCCTTTGCGAGGGGGTATCCGGCAAGGGCCAGCATGCGCCCGAGTTGGCCGGCTCCGAGTACACCGATTCTCATCTGGTTCTCCTGCTCTTTATTTGGGGCGACGCCAGAGCGGGCCGGGGAGGGCTTTCCAAAACTGTTGAGGGCCATGGACGGCCCGAAACAAGCGCACAGCGAGGTGCTTGTAGCGTGTTTTGGAAAGCCCTCCCCGGCCCGCTCGCCTGGTCTCGGTAATAGGTTATTGATCCCTGGGGTCAGGGTTGTCCAGAATCGTCTGGGTCTGGTTTTTCCTGAAGTCTTCCACTGCCTGGCGAACCTTGTCGTCGAACGTGCCAACGATCTGTGCTGCCAGCAGGCCTGCGTTGGTGGCGCCGGCCTTGCCAATCGCCAATGTGCCAACAGCAATGCCGCCTGGCATCTGCACGATGGAAAGCAGCGAATCCAGGCCATTCAGTGCTTTTGATTGTACGGGCACGCCCAGCACCGGCAAAGACGTTTGTGAGGCAACCATGCCCGGCAGGTGCGCCGCGCCGCCGGCGCCACCGATGATGACCTTCAGTCCGCGATCGGCCGCGGTCTTGGCGTAATCAAAAAGCAGATCCGGTGTGCGATGGGCGGAGACAACCCGGGTTTCGTAGGGCACGCCGAGTTTGTCGAGCATATCGGCAGCGTGTTCCATGGTGGGCCAGTCAGATTTGGAGCCCATGATGAGTCCAACAAGCGGCTGCATAAGCAACAGTCCTGTGATAATTGGAAAGCCGGCCATTGTATGTTCTGGCCAGTTGCCGTGCAACACGGCAAGCCCGGGCGTCCGGGTGCCGGAGCGCTTTCTTTAAAAGCCTTCATTTTAACCTGTCCGTAACTGCAGGTATTATCGTCGGTTATACAATTAAACCATCCATTTCCAGGAGCTGTAATGGAACCCATCCGCCCGGACGAAGATGAGCTGAGAGCAGAACCCCCGATCGGCGCCGGGGAAGCGCGAACCCCTCGTGCCAGTAAAGAGCGTGAGACTGGGCGTGGGGCTCCCAAAGCCAGGCCGCCAGGTGCAGCTGCGGGCTCTGGCGGAGGCGGTGGTCGTGGTGGACGAGTTCTTGTCTGGGGGGCGATTTTCGGGCTTGCGGTGGCTGCTGGCGCAGGGTGGTATAGCCAGAGTCAGCGCATCGCGGCGCTGGAGAGTCAACTGGAAGAGGCGGATTACTGGGCGCGGCAAAGTAAGCTGGCGCTGGCCCGTTTTGAGGGCGAGCTTTCGGAAACCGGGGAATCCTTGCAGGAGCGGGGTGCCTCTCTGGAGGAAAAGATAGCGGCCAATGCGGAAAAGGTTGAGACCGCCAACAGTGAAATCCGCAAGCTCTGGGTGGTTGCTAATGAGCGCAACCGGAAACAGCTTGAGGAGCATGGTCAGCGGCTCTCGGTGCTGGATCAGAATCTGGCCGAGACCGGCAAATCGGTGTCAGATCTGGAAACCACGCTCGAGCAGGTTCGTACCACGTTTGCTGGAGATATCGCCCAACTGAGCCAGAAGCTGGAGACGTCTGTGGCTGCGCTGGAGCAGGCAAATAATGAGGCGACGTCGCAACTGACCAGGCTGAGTCAGCAGATCGGTGATATCGATCAGGTGGTAGAGAGCCGTATCCGCCGGTTTGAGCAGGAGCAGAAACTGGGTATCGATGGTATTGAAAGCCGGCTGTCCTCCGTCGAGGCTCGAACGGACGGCCTCGCAGGAGCCGGTGATGTTCGGGCGCTGCGGAATCGACTGGCAGAACTGGCCCGGACCGTGGAATCCATCGATGCTTCCCGTGCCCAACTTACCTCACGCCTCGTGCGCCTGTCGGAGGAGGTCAATCAGCTCAGGGCGTCGAACTCAGGGCAGTAACGGTTGCCGGGGGTGAATGTAACGGTTTGTATTCATCCCTTGCGGTAGCTCTCATTTCTTGTGGTGGCCAGTTGTTATGATCGTCCCTACTCGATAAGGGATGAAGAGTGCATAACAATGAAAATCCGAGTGCCTTTCGTTAAAAGTGCCGCCGTTGTGGCGTGCTTTCTGGTGTTGTCTGGCTGCACCGTTTATCAGTCTATCGGCAAGAGTGTGGGTGGCTTTCTCCACCCGGTGTCGGGCCATGATTTCGTGCATATCGACACCGATCAGTGGGATCAGGGCAATGCCTTGTTGTATTTCTACCGTACCCACTCCCAATGGGCGGCGGATGAGATCGAGTCTCCCAGCGTCTATATTGACGACAAGCACTATTTCAACATTCGCAATAACAGCTTTACCTGGCTGGAAGTGAGCCCCGGTGAACGGCACATCGCCATGCGTCGGCCTTTGCTTGGGCTTGAAGGCCTGAACTCCTTCAGTTTGAGCCTGATTGCGGATGCCACTCTGAAGGTGGAGCCTGGCAAGATCTACTACCTGAGATACAACGAACTGGAGGAGCCCTCGCGTCCTCATCCGGACCTGGATCCGGAGCACCCGCTGGCCTCCGGCGAGCTGCAACTGGTTACCCGTGAATACGCCATGCAGTCGGACGAAATTGTGTCCACGCTGTTCCTGAACAGCGATCTACTGGCGCCGAACCATGCCGCAACGTCGATTGTCGAAGTTAACGAAGATACCGACTACGAGAAGCGGAAGCTGGCTCTTGAGCAGGAGCGCGAGCTGGAGATTGAGCGTCTGCAGCAGCAGGGTAAATATGAGGAGACCTCCTGGTTCTGGCCATTCGGGGGTGGGCCAACGGTACCGCTGGAAGCCGATCGCAAGCTGAAGGCGCTGGAGCAGGAGTATGCCCAACTGGAACTTGAGCGCGAGCGCAGGGAAGAGGCAGAATCGGGAGGCTGGTGGATCTTCTAGGCAATGTCTACACTGGGGATGGTGTAGTGAAGAGAGATAAAAAAAATGTCCTTCAAAGATACGTTCCGGCTGCGTATTGGCAGGCTGGCCGGGCAGGTTGGTCCGTTGCTTGAGGAATCCTGGCGGGAGGCTCGGCAACGCCTGGATGACCTTAACCAGGCGCTTGCCAGTCAGGCGGTGCCTGGCGAGCGCCGGGCGCGAGTGAGTGAGCTGGCTCTGAAGCGAAAGGGGCAGCAGGCAGGCCAGAAGTCTGCGGAAATACGGCACTTCCCTGAGCAGGGTAAAACAGTACAACGTTCTGATTTTGATCAATAAATGTTCGCCTGAGAGCGTCTCGGAAAAAAGTTCAGTATTTTTCGGAAAAACATTTGACACAGTGAGCGAAATGCTTAAAATGCGCGTCTCACTTGGTTGAGACAGCAACGCTGACTCAGCAGGCGCCAAGCGCAGCAAGTGACTGTTTTGAGCCTGAAGTAAAGTAAGGCAGCGAAAGTGGGTGGTTAGCTCAGCTGGGAGAGCATCGCCCTTACAAGGCGAGGGTCGCAGGTTCGATCCCTGCACCACCCACCACTTTCAAAACAGAGTTCAGATTCGGCAAAGCTGAATCGATGCGGAGCGGTAGTTCAGTTGGTTAGAATACCGGCCTGTCACGCCGGGGGTCGCGGGTTCGAGTCCCGTCCGCTCCGCCACCTTACCCTGGGTGGTTAGCTCAGCTGGGAGAGCATCGCCCTTACAAGGCGAGGGTCGCAGGTTCGATCCCTGCACCACCCACCAGATTCTAAAAAGCAGACCAATCTGGTCTGCTTTTTTTATTCCCTCAGAAAACGCCAAGCTCCTTTGGTGAGCCGCAAAAAGGCCGGGCAGGGTTACCCTGACCGGCCTCTTCCTGTAGTGCCTTTTCTGAATTACTTGCCGATCAGGGATTGGCCACATACCCGAACCACGTTCCCGTTCACGCCCGCAGACGCTGGGTTGCAGTACCAGGCGATAGCCTCGGCCACATCAACCGGTTGCCCGCCCTGAGACAGGCTGTTCATGCGTCGACCGGCCTCACGGATGGTAAACGGCATGGCGGCGGTCATCTGGGTCTCAATAAAGCCCGGGGCAATGGCATTGATGGTGATGCCGTTCTTCAGATGACGGGCCATGGCTTCGACATAGCCGATCACGCCGCTTTTGGCGCAGGAGTAGTTGGTCTGGCCGAAATTGCCTGCGATGCCGCTGATCGAAGAAATGCAGACGATGCGGCCGTTTTCCCGTATCAGTTTGCGCTCAGCCAGTTCCTCGTCAATCAGCTCTTCTGCGGTCAGGTTGACGGCAATGGTCATATCCCAGAAATGTTCGGGCATGTTGCCTAGGGTTTTGTCTCTGGTGATGCCGGCGTTGTGGATGACGAAGTCGACACCGCCGGTTTCCTTTTCGATAAAGTCTGCGATCAGCTTTGGCGCCTTTTCGTCGGTGATGTCGCAGGCGAGCGCCTTGCCTTTCAGAGCGCCGGTTACTTTCTGCAATTCCTCGAGTGCCGGCGGAATGTCGAGCCCGATGACGGTTGCCCCATCTCTGGCGAGGGTTGCAGCGATAGCGGCGCCAATGCCTCGGGACGCGCCGGTCACCAGGGCCACTTTGCCTGCCAATGGTGCGACCGGATTGGTGGCTTTGGCTTCGTCGGCTTTGCCGATGCGAACCACCTGCCCGGAGACGTAGGCTGAGCGTGGCGACAGGAAGAACCGAACCGAGGAATCCAGCTGGTTTTCAGCATTGGGTGCTATCCAGACCAGGTTCGCGGTAGCGCCCTTTTTGCCGATCTCTTTGCCAACGGCTCGTACGAAGCCTTCCAGTGCCTGTTGTGCAGCGGCCTGGGGCGCCTTGCGGCAAGTGTGCGGGTCCTGGCCAATCACCAGAACCCGGCCATTCGTCGCCAGTTTCCGGATAGTGGGGTGGAAAAAGTCATACAGGGCGCGCAATTCATCCGGTTTCTGCAGGCCGGACGCATCGAAAATCAGTGCCGAGAACTTGCCGGAGACCTCGCCGGTGATATCCAGTGCCTGAGCCTTGTTGCTTGTCTTGGCCGATTCGGCCAGGGTTTCCGGCCCGGTGGCGTGGTGCAGGGTGGCCGGGCTGGCGCCAACAATGCTGCCAAGGGTGGCGATGGCGCGGGCACCATTGCCGGCTCCAATGAGGACGTCGCCCTCAATAAAAGGCTGATCCACTCGCTTGAGGCGTTTCAGCGGGGCCGGTGACGGCAAGCCAAGAGACTGGGCGGCGGTTTTTCCCACCGGGGTATTCACGAGTTTGAGGTAGAGGTCAGACATGTTTTCTTCCTTGTGCATCTGGTTGATTGCAAATTAGCCTAAAGGGTAAGGAATCTTCCAGCTATTGTATTGACTGAACGCAGGTTGTGCGTTGTCAGAGTTGCCAATGAGAGACTGCCGTCAGGCGCTAGACTCATCAACAGTATCGGTGAACCGAAACAGAATCATCTGACTCACAAGGAAACACAGCGATGGCACAGGCAAAGAAAACCTCATCACCCGTGAAAGGGGCAAGCCAGGGCATTCGACGGGTTGCCGTTATTGGCGGTAACCGTATTCCGTTTGCCCGCTCCAATACTGCCTACAGCAAGATCAGTAACCAGGAATTGTTGACTTCGGCGCTTCGTGGGCTGGTGGATCGCTTTAATCTGGACGGCATGAAAATGGGCGAAGTGGTCGCGGGCGCCGTGATCAAGCATTCCAGGGACTTCAACCTGACTCGTGAATCGGTTCTCAGCTGTGGTCTGGCACCTGAAACACCGGCCTACGATATCCAGCAAGCCTGCGGAACCGGCCTGGAAGCCGCGATTCTGGTGGCGAACAAAATCGCGTTGGGGCAGATCGAGTGCGGCATTGCCGGCGGCACCGATACCACGTCTGATGCGCCGATCGGGGTGGGCGAAGGGCTCCGGGAAATCCTGCTGGACCTCAACCGTGCCAAGACCACCAAGGAGCGCCTGAAAATTCTTGGCCGTTTCCGGCCGAGCCATCTGGTGCCGGAGATTCCGGAGAACGGCGAGCCCCGTACAGGCATGTCCATGGGGGACCACTGCCAGGTGACTGCCAAAGAATGGAGTATCGCCCGTGAAGATCAGGATCGCCTGGCCTGGGAGAGTCATCAGAAGCTGGCAAAGGCCTACGAGGAGGGCTTTTTCGACGATCTGATGACTCCCATGGCCGGTCTCGATAAAGATAATATCCTGCGTCCGGACACCACGCTGGAAAAACTGGCCACCCTCAAGCCCTGTTTTGATCGGGAAAACGGCACCATGACTGCAGCCAACAGCACGGCGCTGACCGATGGCGCGTCGGCAGTGCTGTTGGCCAGCGAAGAGTGGGCAAAGGCCCATAACATGGATGTCAAAGCCTGGCTGACCTTCTCCGAAGTGGCTGCTGTGGATTTCGTCGACAAGAAAGAGGGCCTGCTGATGGCGCCAGCCTATGCCGTACCCCGGATGCTGGAAAGGGCCGGCCTGACCCTTCAGGATTTCGACTTCTATGAGATTCACGAGGCATTTGCGGCACAGGTTTTATCTACCCTGAAAGCCTGGGAAGATCCGGGATTCTGCAGGGAGCGCCTCGGGCTGGAAAAACCATTGGGCACCATTGATCGCGACAAGCTGAACGTGAAGGGTTCGAGTCTGGCCACGGGGCATCCGTTTGCCGCGACCGGAGGCCGTATTGTCGCCACGCTGGCCAAGCTGCTGGAGCAGAAAGGTAGTGGTCGTGGCCTGATCTCAATCTGCGCCGCTGGCGGCCAGGGCGTGACGGCAATTCTGGAGCGCTGATCCGGGCGGGATAGGTAATAACCGAAATCCTCTTTGACAGCTGGCGGCCAGAGCTATAGTATTCGCGCCACGTTGATCGGGCCTCTACCTGATTGATGAAAAGTTTGATGCGGGATGGAGCAGTCTGGTAGCTCGTCGGGCTCATAACCCGAAGGTCGTTGGTTCGAATCCAGCTCCCGCTACCAAAAAAGAAAAAGGCAGGTCAGTTACCTTCACTGATCTGCCTTTTTTGCTTTCTGGGCGGCAGATTATTCCCATGGCCATTATTGCCGGGTGATGCCCCTTTCTGACCAAGCAAAAGGAGCCCAAAGATGTCTTCCCGGCGACTTGGCGTTGTACGCCCCCTGCTGCAGATGGGGTTGATACCCCAGATTACCATCGGAATCATTGCCGGCGTTTTGCTGGCCGTGATTTGGCCTGATACTGCCCAATCGGTTTCTCTGCTTGGCCAACTGTTTATATCCGCCCTGAAAGCGGTTGCGCCTATCTTGGTGTTTGCGCTGGTGACGGCAGCCATTGCCAATCACCAGCAGGGACAGCCAACCCACATTCGTGGGGTGTTGCTGCTCTATGTGATCGGTACGCTGGTGGCGGCTGTGGTAGCGGTGATCGCCAGCTTTGTCTTCCCCACGGAACTCACGCTGGAGCTTCCGGAGGTCAGCGGCAACCCGCCTGGCGGGGTCGTCGAGATCCTGCGCAATCTTCTGCTGAGCGCGGTGACGAATCCGGTCAGCGCCCTGATGGAGGGGAACTTCATTGCTATTCTGGCCTGGGCCGTTGGTCTGGGATTAATGCTGCGCCAGGGCCGTGACGCCACCCGGCAAGTGGTGAACGACCTGTCCGATGCAATTTCCGGCATTGTCCGGGCCGTTATCCGGTTTGCGCCCCTGGGAATCTTCGGGCTGGTTGCCAATACCCTGGCAGATGCCGGCATCGGCGCGCTGCTGGAATACGGCCGCCTTCTGGCGGTCATCGTTGGCTGTATGCTGTTTGTGGCTCTGGTGACCAATCCGTTGATTGTCTTCCTCCACACCCGCCAGAATCCTTACCCCCTGGTATTCGCCTGTTTAAGGGGCAGTGCCATCACCGCCTTTTTTACCCGCAGTTCCGCTGCCAATATCCCGGTTAACCTTAACCTGTGTGACCGGCTGGGGCTGGACCCGGATACTTACGCTATTTCCATCCCGCTTGGTGCCACTATCAATATGGCCGGTGCCGCCATCACCATCTCCGTGATTACCCTGGCGGCTGCGAATACCCTGGGTATTCCGGTGGATTTCCCGACCGCACTGCTGCTTTGTGTGGTTTCGTCTATTGCGGCCTGCGGGGTTTCCGGCGTGGCTGGGGGTTCACTGCTGCTTATTCCGCTGGCGACCAGTCTGTTTGGTATCTCCACGGAAGTGGCCATGCAGGTGGTTGCCATTGGTTTTGTCATCAGCGTGGTTCAGGATTCCACCGAAACCGCATTGAACTCATCAACCGATGTTCTGTTCACCGCGGCGGCCTGCCGTTCGGCAGAGGCTCGTGAAGCAGCATGACCATCGGGCGCAGAAATCTGGTGTTTATCGGCATGCCTGGCAGCGGCAAAAGCACCGTCGGGGTGTTGGTGGCAAAACGCCTGGGCCTGGGGTTTATCGATACCGATCTGCTGATACAGGAGCAGGCCGGGCGAACGCTGCAGGAGATCGTTGACCAGGACGGCTATCTGGCCCTGCGCCGGATTGAAGAGCAGGTACTGCTGGCTCTTGAGGTTGAAGGTCAGGTCATTAGCACCGGTGGTAGCGCGGTGTACAGTGAGGCCGCGATGACACACCTGAGGCAGAAGGGCACCGTAGTGTTTCTCGATATTTCTCTGGATGAGGTGCGCAGACGTATCGGCAATTACAGCCTCCGCGGTATCTCCCGTCGGCCCGACCAGTCGCTGGAAGCGTTATTTGAAGAGCGTTTCGCCCTTTATACCCGCTACGCGGACCTGGCCATCAAGGGCCAGGGGTTGAACCAGGAACAGGTCTGTCAGGCGGTCATCGATGGGTTGCCACAGTAACGAGCAACTCCTGTCAGGGCAGATTCTCGCGCCAGTGTTTGACCCGGACCTGGTCCTTGATGGCGTCGATCACCTCCAGTATCAGGTTGATTAGCGCTTCGTTTTCGGCCTCTTCCTGTTGTTGGCCAGGTTCGGGCAGGAACACGTTGACGATATCTTCAATAAACGCATGGTTAGAAGTGGAGGCCAGGTCTTCGAGAATCTGGTGAATCACATTGGCGACAATGTCACCCACCGCATTCTCCAGTGTGTCCTGGATGGTTGGCCCCACCACTGGCAGGTATTTCAATCGGGATAGCTCCAGATTCTGCTTCAAGGCCTGGTCAACCCGGTTTTCCAGGTAGGCCCTCAATGCGCTGCGATTTGGTACGTAACCCTCCTTGGCTGCCACTGCCACCCGTTCTGAAATCCAGTCTGACAGCATTTCCCGCCGCGGATAAAGAATATCCTGCTGGATACGCTCAAACAGAGGCGAGCCCCGCCGAACTTCTTCCTGAACACCGCTGAGTACTTTCAGGACAATCCGGTCAGACAACTCCTCCATGAATGCTTCGTAGTAGAAATTAACGAACCGGAACAGCCGGGTGTTGGTGAAATCGATGATCTTGTACTGATGCAGCCGGTAGATAATAGAGATCACCCTCAGGATTCTCAGAAACCGGAGGCTGCCAACCGGAATGCAGCCCACCAGATCGTACCAGTGGATGAACGGATAGAAGTACCAGCGGTCATAGACTTTTGCCCTGATTGAATAACCCCAGCGCAGTACAAATTCGCTCAGGAAAATGGCCACGAAGATCAGGTCGTAGAAGATGAAGCGTTCATGAATGGGGTGGTAGGCAGATTGCAGTGCCGGCGCGTAGTCTTTGAGGAGATTCTGCACAGCCACGAAGTTGTAGATGGAATCCCAGATGATGAACGAAAGGTTGACGATCAACAGGCCGAGCATCAGAAAGTCGATCACGAACCAGATCAGCTGATGACTGGATTTCAGGTTTTCGCGGTTTACATGAAGCATCCGTAGGACCTGTCTATGGCTCTATAAGTGTCTGACAGGTTAGCCTATTTCTGGAACGGGTACGAGACTGGCGGTGGCAACGGAAGCGGCGTTATGCTGCTAATCTTAATACGGCGGGCATGGATAGCGCCCCGGTCTTGCGGGTAAACTCTCGCCCCTGTGACAGGGAACACTCACTTTATCTGGTCAGGGCAGCCATCCTTTGATGCGGTTATTCGGGACTCACATTCAAGCAGCAATCAGGTCGGTGATATGGCTGCTGTTATGGCAGGCGAGTTCTGTATTAGCCAACCAGGTTCGGGTGGAGGTCGAGGGGGATTACGACCAATTACAGGAGAACGCGGAAATCCTGCTGGGTGAGGTGCAGGACAGAACCGCTGACGGACTTCGCCGCTATGCCTCCAGCGCCGTCTCTCAGGTGGAAGAAGCAGTCCGGGCTCTGGGTTATTACAACCCGACCATTCGCTGGCAGGTCAATGAACAGGATGAAGCGTCGGCGGAGCTGGTGCTGACCATTATTCCGGGCGAGCCAGTGCGCGTGCGGTCCCGGCGTGTGGATATTCAGGGTCCGGGGGCAGACGATCCCGACCTGGTGCAAGACCTTCCGGAGCGCCCTCGGGAGGGTGACATTCTGAATCATGGTGAATACGACGGTTTACGGCAGTCGATACAGAACCGGGCAGGGCGCCTGGGCTATTTTGATGGTGAGTATGAGACCCGAAAGCTGAAGGTTGACCCGAAAGCCAACGCCGCCGATATCCTGCTTACCTATCGCACCGGTGAACGCTACCAACTGGGTGAAGTCACCTTTCTCGAAGGCCATGGTTTTGAGGAGCAGTTGCTGAGGCAATTTGTGACCACAGAGCCGGGCGAGCCGTTTCATGCTGACAAGGTGGCGCGGCTTAACCGGGATCTGTCCAACAGTGGGTATTTTTCTGGCGTCGACATTGATGCCTCACCTTCCCAGGCCGAGGATCGTGTTATTCCAGTGAATATCGGTCTGACCCCAAGGCCTCCCAGGTCGGTCTCTGCGGGTGTCGGGTTCTCGACCGATGTGGGGCCGCGTTTCCGCGGCAACTGGCGTGAGCACTATATTAACTCCATGGGGCACAAGAGAGGGGCAGATACCGAGCTCTCTGAACTGCGCCAGAGTGTCAGTGGTTGGTACGAACTGCCTCTTGACCCGCCCATGACCGATTCCATCCGCCTGGGCACCGGGTATCAGCGGGAACATGTGGAAGACGTTGAGTCCGAACGCCTGACCTTCGGTCAGCAATGGAACCATCAACTGGACAACGGTTGGATGCAGGTGTTGTCGATGCGCTGGGAAGGCGAGCGCTTTCGCATTGGTGACGGTGAGCGAGGAACCTCCAGCCTGCTTCTGCCGGGTGTGAGCTATTCAAAGCTGCAGGCGGATTCGCCACTGGATCCGTCCCGGGGATTCCGTTTACAGCTGGATGTTACCGGGGCCCACCGGGCTGTGCTTTCAGATGCGGATATTCTGCATGTCAATCTGCTTGCCAAGGGTCTGTACACCTTGGCTGACAACCATCGTTTTCTTGCCCGATTCAACTTCGGCGGTGTTGCCACCAATAATTTTTCCGATGTGCCGCCCTCTCTGCGGTTCTTTGCCGGTGGTGACCAAAGCGTACGAGGGTATGGTTATGAGACGCTTTCACCGGAGGACAGCGATGGTGTGGCCGTTGGCGGTCGATATCTCATTGTGGGGAGTGCTGAGTACCAGTATGAGTTTGCCAGGAACTGGCGTGTGGCCGCCTTTGTGGATGAGGGTAATGCCGTGAACGATGTCTTTGATCCGCTGGCGACCGGTGTTGGGGTGGGGATTCGTTGGGTCAGCCCCGTGGGACCGCTTCGCCTGGATGTTGCCAGGGGTTTGAATGAGGAGCTTGGCGGTGGCTGGCGGATTCACTTTTCCATGGGGCCGGAACTGTGACCGAGGCGCAATCCAGAAATACACAGGCCCCGGATGCCGAACCGGAAACCCGAAAATCCCGGCATTGGTGGTTCTGGCCGCTGGTGATTGTCCTGGTACTGCTGCTGGTGCCCCTGTTGCTGGTGGTTGCAGTTCTGCTGGCCCTGCGCAGTGAGACGGGAACCGCCTGGGTCATTGAACAGGTACCAGGCCTGCGGACGGAAGCTGCCGAGGGCTCGATGCTGGGGCAGTGGCGGGCCGATGGCCTGGTCTGGCAGGGCTATGGTGTTGGCGTTCAGGTGAGCGAACCGGAAATTGACTGGTCACCGTCGTGCCTTTTTGAGCTGACGGTATGTCTGGACACGCTCAAGGCGGCCAGTATCGCGGTTACTGTGCAGGAATCCCCCGACCAGGCTGATCAGCCACGAGGTGATATCCAGTTGCCTTCAGTCAATCTGCCCCTGGGTGTGAATATCCGTGAAGTCCGGCTCGGGGCACTGACGGTAAATGACAACCTGGTCTGGAATCGGGTCGAGCTGGATTCCCGGGCGTCGGGTGCCACCCTGAACATTGACCACCTTCTGTATGAACGCGGTGATATTCTGGTGACCGCCAATGGCCGAGCCGAGATGCGTCGGGACTGGCCATTGAATCTTTCAGTCAACGTTACCTTGCCACCACCGAGCGGAGACGACTGGCAGATTGCCCTGGATCTGTCCGGCAGCGCCCGGGATCTTCGTTTGGCAGGCGCCAGCAGCGGCTACCTCGATGCCCGCCTTGAGGGGGAATTGGATCCGCTTGATGTCGATCTGCCGGCTACCCTGAAGCTTCAGTCGCCGAAATTTTGGCCGCACAGCGCCGTGCCTGAAACCCTGACGCTGGGCCAATGGCGGCTGGAACTCGATGGTAGCCTGGCTCGGGGCTTCGATACCCGAACCCGGGCGATGCTCCCGGCGTCCACCGGGCCAGTGGAGGCGTCAGTTCAGGGTCTGGTGACCCTCCAAGGCGCTTCCGGCGTCGAGGTTACGATGATCGCGCGGGATCGGGAGGGCAATTCCGATGGCCGCTTCGGTGCGAACGGCAAGGTATCCTGGCGTGACGGTATTGATGCCAGCGCAGACATAACCCTGGAGGAGTTTCCCTGGTACGGCCTGATTCCGGGCCTGGAGCCGCCACCGGTTGTGCTGAAACGTCTGGATGGCCAGGTTCAGTATGGTAATGGTCGTTATCAGGCAGCGCTGGATGCTTCAGTGGCGGGGCCCCTGGGTGAAGCCGAACTGACATCCCGGCTGATAGGGGATCTGCAATCGGTGAGCCTTAGCCAGCTGGACATGACCACCGGTGCCGGCGCGCTTTCCGGACAGGCAGAACTGGTGTTTTCCGGGCCGCTGAGCTGGGAGGCGCAGTTTGAGCTCGATCGATTCAATCCGGGCTTTTGGGTGCCGCAACTGGAAGCGCGTTTGAATGGAACGGCGGCTACCCGAGGCCAGTTGCGGGAGGGGGCGCTGCCCGAATTATTCGCAGATCTGGATCTCAGCGGCCAATGGCGGCAGCAGCCGGCACAGGCAAAAGGAACCTTGTCCACCCAGGGGCGAGACTGGGTTGTGCAAAACTTCAACCTGTCCGTCGGGGATAACCGGCTTGAGGGCAGTGGACGGTATGGCGAATCTCTGGCGGGCGACCTGCGCTTTGATCTTGCCGCACCGCAACAACTGTTGGCTGGTCTGGGTGGGGAGGCTGCCGGACGGCTTCGGCTGGCTGGCTCGCCGGAAGCTCCGGAAGCTGAGCTCTCACTGACGGCGGGCAATCTGGCCTGGCAGGATCAATTCCTGGTTACCGAGGCGCAGCTTGAGGCGGGACTTGATAGTGACGGGGTGCTGGACCTTGATCTGTCGGGCACTGAGCTGCGTCTCGCTGGCCAGGAACTCGACAAGGTTGTAGCGTCCCTCAGCGGCACCCGGGAGCGCCACACCCTGGCTTTGCAAGTCGATCATCCTGAAGCTTCGGTTGAGCTGGAATTCGCGGGCGGGCTGGGAGAGAAACTACCGGATTGGCGCGGACAGCTGACCCGGGGTCGGATTTCCGTACCAGAGCCAGGGCAGATCTGGCAGCTGGATACGAGAGCGGATCTCACCTACGTGGCCGGGACTCTTGAACTTGGCAGTCACTGCTGGCGCTGGCAGCAAAGCTCGGTCTGTGCGGCTGACCAGAGACTGTGGCCAGACTCCCGCATTGCTTATGAAGTGCGAGGTTTCCCGGCCAGTGCTTTGGCACCGTTGTTTCCAGAGACTTTTCGGTGGCAATCGACTATAGACGCCGACATTGCCGTAGCACTCACGGATGCGGGTCCTGATGGCACTATCCGGATTGATGCTGGCGCCGGCGAGTTCGGGGTTCTGGTGCTGGACGACTGGCAGCCCATCACTCATGACCAGCTAGTGGTTGAGGCTAATCTTAAACCGGATGAGGCCAATGTCAGCCTGGATTTCAGCGGCCCGGAACTTGGCCAGTTTGACCTGGATCTTGCTGTGGATCCTCTGGCCAGTGACCGCACGGTTGATGGTGAATTCCGGCTCCAGGCCCTTAATCTTGCCTTCCTCTCGGCATTTAACGGTATTGAAGACATTCAGGGGCGGGTTAATGGCAGTGGTCGTTTGAACGGTCCCTTGATGAAGCCTGACGTCACCGGCGAGCTGGTGCTTAGTGAAGGGCGAGTGTTTGATCCTGGCCTTCCCCTGCCACTGGAGGAATTGCTTGTAGTGCTTGAGTTTAGGGGGCAGTCGGCCGATATCAGCGGGCGCTGGAAAAGCAATGATCGCAGTAAGGGCCAGGTCTCCGGGAGCTTGGAGTGGGCACAGTCGCCGCAAGTCGCGATCAACCTGAAAGGCGAACGGCTGCCGGTGACGCTGGAACCTTATGCCCGGTTGGAGGTGGCGCCGGATCTGGATATTGCCTTCAAATCTGGAGAGCTGTCGGTCTCCGGCCGCGTTGAGGTGCCCAGAGGCGAAATCGAAATCCAGAGCGTTCCCCCATCGGCGGTATCGGTTTCCGAGGATGAAGTCATCGTGGGTGTCGAACGGGAAGAACCTGCCATTCGGTCGATGCTGATGGATGTGACGGTGGTGGTCGGTGAGGATGAGGTGTCGTTTGCCGCGTTTGGTGTCACCGGCAACCTCGAAGGCACGTTGCGCATTGGCAACAACATGGATACGCGGGGTGCGCTGCAGTTAGTGAATGGTCGCTATGAAGCCTTTGGCCAGGAACTGGACCTGCGCCGGGCACGGATTCTCTTTGTAGGTGCGCTGACCCGACCCTATTTGGACATTGAGGCAGTCCGTGAAGTTGATACGGTGGTTGCCGGGATCCGGTTGTCCGGCCCGGTGGATGAGCCGGAAACGGAAGTGTTCTCGGAACCGTCGATGCCGCAGAGTGATGCCTTGTCGTACGTTATTCTTGGCCGTCCGCCCCGGGGCCAGGGGGATGAGGGGCAGATGAGCCGGGCTGCGTTGTCACTGGGTCTTACCCAGGCCAGCAAGATCACACAAGGTATTGGAAACGAGCTGGGTATCCGTAACCTGACATTGGAGGCGGAGGGTTCAGGGGAGCAGGCCTCCGTGGTGGCGAGCGGCTATATCACAGACGAACTAAGCCTCCGTTATGGTGTTGGCATATTTGAACCCATTACCACGGTAGCCCTGCGCTACGATTTGGGCCGCTACTTCTATCTGGAGGCCGCCAGTGGTCTGGCGGCCTCACTGGATATTTTCTATACACGGAACTTCTGAGTGGCCAGGTCAGTCCAGCTCGAAGGTGGCGCTGACGGTGGCCTGGATTTCCCTGGGGCCCACGCTTGAAACGGCGTCACCGACCATTTTCGATTCCGCTTGCATCATCGGTACCGGACGATGGCCGCCATTCACATTCAGACTGACCACTTCGCCACAACGTTGCTCGAGTTGCTTGGCGACAAACTCGCAGCGGCTTCTGGCATCGGCGATGGCCCTTGCCAGAGCCTCGCGTTCCAGCCCCTGCTCGTCTGAGTGGAAAAACTGGTGGCTGCCAAGATGATATTGCAGCCCCAGCTTGTTGGCTTCACCAATCAACGGATTCAGCAGATCCAGATCGTTGATCGAGAAGCTGACGGTCTGGCTTGCCACCGATACTCGCTTCGGATCCTGGCCTTGTTCCCGTACAGGAAGCATGCGAGTGTAAACGCTGAGATCGGCATCAGAATAGTCGTCCAGCTCATTACGATAGGCCGCAATGGCCTGGCGCCACTCGTCCATGGTGTCGGACACCTGTTCAGAGGCCTTTGCGGCATCCGGGTGCTCGGCCGTGACCGAGAACTGTAGTCTGGCGCTGTCTGGTTCGTAACGAACAATACCTTCGCCACTCAGGCTCACTTCTCCGGCACTGGCTGCCGCGGGTATTACGGTGACGGCGGCGGCGAGCGCAAGTGGCAGTCGACGTTTGATCATGGTCATTCTCCTTATGAGTGGAACTCCTGGCCTTCCCGGTTATCCAGTCGTTCCAGTTTCCGGGCCCGGGCAGCGTGCACAAAGTGGCTGAAGATGCGACGGTGCCCGGTGTGGTAAAGCAGGTATTCGGGGTGCCATTGCACTCCCATCAACCATTGTCGGCCGGTGTTTTCGATGGCCTGCACAAACAGGTCGTTGTCCACGGCCGTCACTCTGAGATTCTGTCCAAGGCGCTTGATGGCCTGGCTGTGAATGCGGTTGGCGCCAATCACGTGGCTGTACATCAGGCCTCCCAGACGGCTGTCCCGGACCAGGCGAACCGTTTGGAGGGGTAATAACAAAGGTCGATGTCGGGTATGTACCCGCAACGGGGTAACGTTCTGGCACAGGGACCCGCCGTGAAAGACGTTGATAAACTGTGCACCGCGGCAGATACCCAGCACCGGAATGTTAATCGCCTCCGCCTGGCGGAGAAGCTCGGTGTCGGTAGCATCCCGTTTCAGGTCATACCTGGCCGTCACCTGGGGTTGTTGACCATAGCGGCCCGGATGCACGTGGGTGCCGCCCGAGAGTACCAGCCCGTCCAGTAGTTCGACGTTGGTACGGTCGCCCGGGCGGATGTAGTGTGTTCTGGCGCCATGCAGGCGCAGGCCCAGGCTGATCAGCCGATGGGCCATACTTCGCCGGGCCGGGCCACTGATGCCGATGGTGAGGCCGGGGATGTCCGTTTCGCTTTCCCAGTCAGACATAACCGTGCTGATGCAGCCATTCATCGGTGGTCTCACGCCAGGAGCGGGTGAGATTGCGGAAGCTGAACTTCCGGGAGTCGTGGAATTCGCCCCGCAGGGCATCAAGATCCTGACGGTTGTTGGCAAGCTGCTCCAGCACTACCCAATCGTTCCAGACTGTGGAGAAGTGCCAATTGGGATTGTCGATATCACAATCCGGCAGCCGGTAGTGCAGAGTAGGACGACTTTTGATCCTGGGGTCCTGAACGTATTCGGACAACAGCGATTCGTTCAGATGAGCGAACAGTGGCAGAAGATCCAATGCCTTGTTCCGGGTAGGGTTGTAGTGCAGATAGTCCCTCATCAGTGTGTCCAGGTCAGGACGGTAATCGTCCGCCATCAGCTTGTCTGTGTAGCGGCTGCTCCAGGGCTCGATGTAGGTGGTGAACTTCCGGCTGATATCCAGCTGATGCCGGGACTTGAGCCAGTCATACAGCAGTGCGAACGCCTGCAGGTAACGTACCAGGGTCTCTGGTTCAAGATCGGGCAGTTCCGGGTTAAGTTGAAGCCCGAACGCAAAATAGATGGCCTCCCGGCTGCCTTCAGCACCCAGGTCTCGCAGTTCGTCTACCAGATTTTCGATCATGCCCAGAGCCGACATTGCGAGCGGTGGCCCCACAATCTCTAACGGCACAATCTTCTCGGCGGCAAAATCAATGACGTCCATGGCGTGGTTGCCGAGTTCCCGAATGGATTCCGGGAGCCGCTCGTCGGCAAGATCCAGGTCTTTGATAGGATCAGAGTCCAGCTCAATGGTGAATGCTCCGGCGTCCGTATCCAGTCGGGTGACATAACGGGATGTCAGCTCCGGCTCGCCCCCAAGCAATCGGGCGGCATGCTGGACCAGGGCCTCGTAGGTCAGGCCGGACAGTTCAATCTCAACCCCGACTTTTCGTTCCTGGCCGTCCCGGTTTGTCGTTTGTTCCGGCATCTTGCAGCGGTCGTGTGCGGTCATGGTTGTGTGTGGCTTCCCTGTGTCTGGTTTGCGTCACCATAACATACAGGCTGTTGGTCGCCCGTTACAGGAAGGAAACGAAACGTAGAGGGCTTTACACTGGATAAAACACTGTATATAGTCAGTTCACTGTATAAAAAAACAGGATCGAAATTCCGGAGCCCGACTGATGAAACTGACCGCAAGACAATCCCAGGTGCTGGACATTATCCGACGTTACGTGGATGAAACCGGCTACCCGCCCACCAGGGCTGAAATTGCCGCAGAGCTGGGATTCCGTTCCGCCAACGCGGCGGAAGAACATCTGAGGGCTCTGGCAAGGAAGGGCGCCATAGAGATGGTCCCGGGGGCCAGCCGGGGCATTCGCTTGCCGGAGGCCGAAGAGGATCTGGGCCTCCCTGTCATCGGGCAGGTTGCCGCCGGCAGCCCGATTCTGGCGCAGGAACATATTGAAGATCACTGCACGCTGCAGCCGGGCTTCTTCTCTCCTTCAGCAGATTACCTTTTGCGGGTACGGGGGATGAGCATGAAAGACATCGGGATTCTGGATGGTGACTTACTGGCGGTGCACAGTACCCAGGATGTCCATAACGGTCAGATTGTTGTCGCTCGTGTCGGAGAGGAGGTCACCGTCAAGCGTTTCCGCAGGGAAGGCAACAAGGTCTGGCTGATTGCAGAGAATGAGGAGTTTGCTCCGATTGAAGTCGATCTCGCGGAGCAGGAATTGTTTATTGAAGGTCTCGGCGTAGGCGTTATCCGCCGCTCCGATCTTCACTGAATACCGTATTCGGCAGCGCATGGCGCAGGTAGGTGAGTAATGGAACAGTTGAGCTTCACTCAGAACATGGCATTTCAGCCGGCAGCTGTTGTTGCGGCTGGCGCGGTTTCCTCTGGCCAAAGGGCACCGGCGGCCAGGGCAGCAGCGTCCGGTTCGGAGCGACGTTCAGCGTCTGGCTTCGGTGGCAATGTTACCGAGATTATTCTTCCGGAGGAGCAGGTGGAGAATTTCCAGTTGCTGCTGCCAATGCTCACACAACTCAACCAGGAGAAACGTTGGCTGGCGTGGATTGATCCTCCCCAGTCCCTGGTGGCCAAGTGGCAGAAAATGCACGGCATTGTGGCCAGTGAGATTCTTGTGTTGCGGTCAACGGCAGAATTCCCGGCACAAGAGTTGGCTGAGCGAGCGCTGGGCGCAGGCACCTGCCATGCCGTTGTGCTCTGGACTCACAAGCTGGGCCGTGCAGCGCTGGAAACCTTGCAAAAGGCATCTGCCAAGGGTAATAGCCACGGTGTGGTGTTGCGCCAGAGATAACGGGTGCTCAATGCAAGGTGTAGTGGGGCTGATTGTCGGCGAACTCGCCTTCGTCCTCTTCCCAGTCAATGTCGTGGCTGATGTTGCCAGCGGCCTCGATGCCAGCGGCAATCATCGCCTTGGCGACGTTCATGTCCCGGTCTTCCAGCATTTCTCTGGCCTCGTCAGAGAATGAGATGCGCACAAGTGGAGCTGCGTCGTCATCAATCCGGCGAAGCGCGTAGTCGCCGTCGGCGAGTTGTACAATTTCAAAAAACGAAGGTGACATTCATTCAACCTATATCTGCTGTCAGCGTATGTTAATGGATTGGCTCCGGCAGGCGGATTACCACTCGCTGTGTTGCTCGTATATCTCTCTGGTCAATACGGTCATGGCAGCCAGTATCTTGTTCAGAGCCTGAATGGACCGATCTGGCCCCTGATCCGCCGAAACCGCAATGATGTTTTCTTCCGTCACGGTTTTCCGTGTCTTGGGCGGTTCTCCAGCGGCAGCCTCCAACTGATTCAGCTGTTGCCACCAGCTGCCTGGTGTTTCAGCCAGTTCCTTCAACATCCCGCCTTCCGCAATCGCATAGGGAAACAGCGCCTCCAGCTCGTCAATGGAGGCCGGTC
The DNA here is from genome assembly GCF_000475315.1 of Marinobacter sp. EN3. Taxonomy (NCBI): domain Bacteria; kingdom Pseudomonadati; phylum Pseudomonadota; class Gammaproteobacteria; order Pseudomonadales; family Marinobacteraceae; genus Marinobacter; species Marinobacter sp. EN3. The sequence goes on along the minus strand of NZ_AXCC01000001.1, from coordinate 669,694 downwards.
TGTCGACCTTGTTCTGGTGACATCGGGCAATCATTACCAGCAGGAGTCCGCGAGCCCGCAGCAACAACTCAATGGCACCTTGCAGTTGGGCTTCTCGTTCTGGCGCAGTCGCCGCTTCGTCTTGTTCAACCCGGACTAGTAACGTTTTGGCCAGAAACAGCTTTTGCGAAACCAGGGTGTGCCATTGTGATGCCATGAGGAAACCTGCGAACGAAAAACCAGAGAAACAGGGCCGGTAAAACTTTGGGAGTTTATCATTTTTGGCTGTTTATTTCTCGCTCTATCCGCTTTGTGGAAATGCTCTTGTCACAAGAAACTACAAACAACCACTTGAAACGGGCGTTTGAAACTGGCACAAAGAGCGTCAAATTGGGTGAGTATTGACCACTCATGTGACTCACGCTGGAGGTTGAGGATGCGAAACCGATTTATTGCTGCCATCGCAGTTGCTGTTATGGGGGCGTCCAGTCCGCTGCTGGCAAAGGTAACACAGGCTGAAGCCGCGCGCCTGAACAATGAGCTGACACCGGTTGGTGCCGAGCGCGCGGGCAACGCGGCGGGCACCATTCCAGCCTGGGATGGCGGGCTTGCCACGCCACCGGCGAATTGGCGCGAGGGGTCTGTAGAAATCAATCCGTTCCCTGGCGATGACGCCCTGTATGTGGTGACGGGGGATAACCTTGATCTTTACCGGGATAAGTTGTCGGACGGCCACATCCGGATGCTGGAGCAATATGGCCCGGCATTTTTCATGCCGGTGTATGAAACCCGTCGGACAGCGGCGTTTCCCGAACATGTATACGAGAAGTTTCGCCAGAATGCCCTGACCGCCGAGCTGCTGGATAATGGAAACGGGGTAAGAGACACCATCATGACCAGCCCGTTCCCCATTCCACAGAATGGTCTGGAAGCGATCTGGAACCACATTCTCCGGTATCGTGGTGAGGAAGTGTCCTTCCGTAGTGCTTCAGCCACCCCTCAGGAAGACGGTTCCTTCAACCCGGTGGTCAATCACTATGATTATTTCTTCGCGTACAGTCAGGTAGGCGCGGATCTTGCCGATATCGACAACAAGATCTTCTACCTGAAAACCGAGACGATCGCCCCAACCACGCTGGCGGGCACCATCACCCTGGTGCACGAGACTCTGGATCAGGTTCGTTCACCTCGCCTTGCATGGCGTTATGACGCCGGCTCCCGACGCCTGCGCCGGTCTCCGAACCTGGCCTACGAGACAGACCTGCCGAATTCGTCCTCTCTGCGTTCGGTAGACCAAAAAGATATGTATAACGGCGCTCCAAACCAGTATGACTGGGAACTCAAAGGTAAACGGGAGCTGCTGGTTCCCTACAACGGATACAAGCTTCACGATTCCAGTGTTCGCCCTGAGGACGTCATCCGCCCCAACCACATCAACCAGAGTCTTGCTCGCTATGAGCTGCATCGGGTGTGGGTGGTAGAGGCCAAGCGTCGTACCGGTATCGGCCACATTTATGAGCGCCGTGTGTTCTACATTGACGAAGATAGCTGGCAGATTCTGGTTTCTGAGGAGTACAACGAGAAGGGCGAGCTATGGCGCGTTTCCGAGGCTCACAATATCAGTTACTACAGCGAGCCGGTCTTCTGGACCACCATGGAAATGACGTATGATCTGAAGGCAAACCGTTATTACATTGATGGTCTGGACAATGGTTACCCCGCCTATGATTTCGCGCCGGGGTATCGTGGTAACGAGTTTACCGCCTCTGCGGCCCGTCGCGCTGCACGGCGTTAACCGTCCGCTTGCGGGGCGCCATCGTTTCCGGTGGCGCCCTTTCGTTGGCCAGTCTGTCCCGCAGACCCCGGAGATTGCCAATGGCCAACCCTGAAAACCTCCTTTCCGATCTGGATCAGCTTCAAAACGAATTAACCCTGGCCCTGGACAACCAGGATTGGGAACGCTTGGGCCAGCTTAATGCCCGGGTCCGACCGACGGTGGAACCGTTGATGGCTGAACTCGAGCAGGGCCGAATTGATGCCGCACTGGTGCGAGAGCGACTGGAAGCGCTGAATCGTTTTGTGGCCGAGGCTGATGCTGCCGCTGTGAAGGCCCGCGACGAGGCGAAAGCCTCGTTGAAGGGGGTCAGCCAGAACCGTAACGCCGCCAAAACCTATCAGAACGTCTCCTCGAATCGTCAAAGATAGCGTCATAAAATTGACTCGGGCCGGCATACGGTCTTAAATACCGCACAAATCCATGAAGAGATTCCTGTGAATGTCCAAAAATAACAAAGTGCTGGTGCTGAGTGAGGATGAAACCAGGCGGCGAGATCTGGTCACCATTCTGGAGTTTGTCGGTGAAGAGCAGGTGATTTCCGGCGACGAGGCTTTGGCGCTTTTGGCGAGTGACGATGATCAGGCCTGGGATAGTGTTTCGGTAGCGGTCGTCAACGGCACCGAATCCGGCGCCTGTTCCGCCATAGAGCAGGTGTGCCGGGCCATGACCGGTGTACCAGTGTTGCTGGTTGGCGACCCTGAGCTCAAGGGTTTGTCAGAGGACGATGCGGCACGAGTGATTGCGCGGATGGAATGGCCGCTGAACTACACCAAGTTCGTGGATTCCCTGTACCGCGCACAGATCTATCGGGACCAATTCAGCCGCAACCAGCAGCGCGGCCAGCAGCGTGGTGTGCAGCTGTTCCGCAGCCTTGTGGGAACCAGTCGTAAAGTCCAGCAAGTGCGCCAGTTGATGGAGCAGGTGGCCGACAAGGATGTGAGCGTGCTGATTACCGGAGAGTCCGGTACTGGGAAGGAAGTGGTTGCTCGCAATCTGCATTACCATTCTTCCCGCCGCGATAAGCCCTTCGTGCCGGTGAACTGTGGTGCTATTCCGGCAGAGCTGCTGGAGAGCGAGCTCTTTGGCCATGAGAAAGGCGCGTTTACCGGTGCCATTACGGCGAGGGTAGGGCGCTTTGAGATGGCGGAAGGCGGCACCTTGTTCCTGGATGAAATTGGCGATATGCCCCTGAACATGCAGGTGAAGATACTGCGGGTACTGCAGGAACGCACCTTTGAAAAAGTGGGCAGTAACCGCACCCAGACCGCTGACGTACGGGTGATTGCGGCGACCCACAAGCATCTTGAGGACATGATTGAATCCGGTGATTTCCGGGAGGATCTGTACTACCGGCTGAACGTGTTCCCCATCGAAATGCCGGCACTCCGGGAGCGAGTCGAAGACATTCCACTGCTGATCAACGAGCTGATTTCCCGGATGGAAAAAGAGAAGCGTGGTTCATTGCGGATGAACTCGGCGGCCATCATGAGCCTGTGTCGTCATGATTGGCCGGGCAATGTCCGTGAGCTGGCGAACCTCGTGGAGCGTCTTGCCATCATGCATCCCTATGGCGTGATCGGAGTGCAGGAATTGCCGAAGAAGTTCCGCTATGTGGATGATTACGACGAGAATCGCCCGGTAGAGGATTCCGGTATGCCCTCTTCCATACCAGGGCTGGTGGGGTTGGATGCGCCAGCGTTGCTGCCGGTGAACGGCATTGATCTGAAGGATTATCTCTCCAATCTCGAAAAGCAATTGATTCAGCAGGCTCTCGATGAAGCCAGCGGCGTAGTCGCCCGCGCCGCCGAGAAGCTGCGGATACGGCGCACGACGCTGGTGGAGAAAGTGCGAAAGTATGGTCTGAGGGACGACTCAGAAGAAGCCTGATGACACCGGGGTGGCTGGTAAAAGGTGGCGTCAAAGGTTTGTAACCTGCGACGCCATTGTTGTTTCTGGCCGACGGTAATTCGTCACCCTGGGTATCGTTGATTTCGTTACTGTTTGAAAATAAACAATAAATCCTAATTGGCACGTTGTTAGCTTTAACCTTTCCGAACAAAAGTATTGATGGCCCCGCCGGGCCTGTCAGGGGGAAAGGTTATGAGCCACGCACATGTCGTTATGGAGTCCCGCCACCACCCGGATGCCAACGCTGCGGCTGATGTCAACGACAAGGTGACAGCACTGTTTCCACAGCAGGACGATGAGGCTGTAGATTCTGCGCTGGAACTGTTCAATCGCATGTCTCGCCAGATTACCGATTCCTATCGCACACTCGAGTCTCGGGTGAACCAGCTGTCCGGTGAGCTGTCTTATGAATCGCGACAGCGCCAGCAGGAGCTGGAGCAGAAAGAGCAGCTGGCAGATCGCCTGTCTACCTTGCTCAATGCCCTGCCTGCGGGTGTGGTGGTGCTGGACAAACATGGCACTGTCAGCCAGAGCAACCCGGCCGCCATTGCCTTGCTGGGCGAACCGCTTGAGGGCGAGCGCTGGATTGACGTTATCCGCCGCTGTTTCGCGCCCCGTAACGATGATGGCCATGAGGTGTCCCTGAAGGATGGTCGCCGGGTCAGCATTGAGATCCGTACCATGGAGAATCAGCCGGGTCAGTTGATCCTGCTGACCGATCTGACTGAAACGCGCCAGCTCCAGTCGCAACTGGCTCATGCCCAGCGCCTCTCTGCCATGGGTAAGATGGTTGCGTCCCTGGCCCACCAGATTCGCACACCGCTGTCCGCCGCCATCCTCTATGGTGGTCATCTGAGCCAGCCGGATCTCGATGAGGAGCTACGTCAACGTTGCGCTTCCCGGCTGATGTCCCGCCTGACCCATCTGGAACAGCAGGTTCGCGACATGTTGATCTTCGCCCGCGGTGAAACCCGACTGGCGGAAGAGCTGGATTCGTCGCGCCTGGTGGAAGCGCTCGAGTCTGCTGTTGATGGACTCAAGCTTGCGCCAGGTGTGCAGGTGACCCTGGACAACCAGGTGCAGGCGCCTTGCCGGCTGATGTGCAATCGCGATGCCCTGGTCGGCGCCTGTACCAATCTTGTGAATAACAGTCTGGAGGCGGGGGCAGCCGACGTTTCAATCGTCGTTTCCGCTACCTCTGGCCGCCTGGAAATCCGGGTTTCCGATAATGGACCCGGGTTCGAGCCTGGTGAGGCAGGTCGGATTATGGAAGCCTTCTACACCACCAAGTCCCATGGCACCGGCCTCGGGCTGGCCGTGGTGCAGGCTGTGGTCAAGGCCCATCAGGGCGAGTTTTCGATTTCATCCCCCGGACAGCAAGGCGCCGACGCGATAGTTCGGCTGCCTATTCTGACAGCCCGGTTTTAAAGAACAGGTTGGAGGTGCATAGCATGGCAAAGGCCCAGATTCTGATTGTGGAAGATGACCACGACCTGCGCGAAGCTTTGGTAACGACGCTGGAACTGGCGAAATTCCAGGTGCGGGAAGCGGCCAGCGCTGAAGATGCGCTGGCAAGCCTGGCCCGGGCGCCGGTCGATATGGTGGTCAGCGATGTCAATATGCCCGGCATGTCCGGCCATGAGTTGTTGGCGGAAGTTCAGCGCTTGTATCCGGGGCTGCCCATGATGCTGATTACCGCGTACGGCCAGATCAGCCACGCGGTGTCTGCCATGCAATCTGGTGCCATCGATTATCTGGTCAAGCCGTTTGAGCCTCAGGTTCTGGTGGAAGCGGTCAGTCGGGTCGTGGGCGGAAGCCGCCAGAAGGCTGGCGATGAGCCGGTGGCTGAGGATCCGGTCAGCAAACGCATGTTCCAGTTGGCCGCGAAAGTGGCGGCCAGCGATTCCACAGTGATGATTTCCGGTGAGAGTGGTACCGGTAAAGAAGTGTTGGCCCGCTATATCCATCAGCAGTCACCCCGAGCGGATGAGCCGTTTGTCGCGATCAACTGTGCCGCTATTCCGGAGAATATGCTGGAAGCCATTCTGTTCGGTCACGAGAAAGGTGCATTCACGGGTGCCGTTGCAGCCTCCCCAGGTAAATTCGAGCAGGCCAATGGCGGAACCATCCTGTTGGACGAGATTTCCGAAATGGATCTTGGTTTGCAGTCCAAGCTGCTGCGAGTGTTGCAGGAGCGGGAAGTGGAGCGCGTCGGTGGTCGCAAGACCATTCAGCTGGATGTTCGTGTGCTGGCGACCACAAACCGTGATCTGGCGGACTACGTGCGCGAGGGCAAGTTCCGCGAAGACCTTTATTATCGATTGACGGTGTTTCCGATGCGGTGGCAGCCCCTGCGGGAGCGGCCGCTGGATATTCTGCCCCTCGCCCGTTCACTGTTGAAAAAGCATTGCCGCAAGATGAAGCTGACCGGCATCACCCTGGCCGAGGATGCCCGTAAGGCACTGATGGCTCATGCCTGGCCGGGTAATGTCCGGGAACTGGACAATGCCATTCAGCGGGCGCTGGTGTTGCATCAGGGTAATGTAATCCATGCCGGCGATCTTTGTCTGGAGCTTGGGATTACCGGTGCCGCTGACTTTGGTGCACCCGCCGAGCCCGCCATTTCCGCCAGATCCATTGAGGTCCCAGCGGCCGACTTGCCAGACCCCGAGGCGGGGCTGGAAGCGGATTCAGCGGCTGATGAGGCGATTGGCTCACTCGGAGATGATCTGCGCCAACAGGAGTTCCGTATTATTATCCAGACCCTCAAGAAAGAGCGTGGCAGGCGCAACCGGGCCGCGGAGCAACTGGGCATCAGCCCGCGAACGCTTCGTTACAAACTGGCCCAGATGCGAGATGCCGGTATCGATCTTGATGCGGAGCTGGCCATGGCCTGAGTCAGGGCCTTTGTTGTCGACCTTATACTCCTTCGGGCACCCTTCGGGGTGCCGTTTTTTTACTTGCCTGCCTGGTCTTCTTTTTCGGTCTGGTTTCATCCCTGTCAATTCTTTGTCGCGCAGACGCCTTCCGCTGTGCAATGATTTATTAACCCGTTGAAATAAATGGTTTAATTGTTTCTGGCCTGTTGCTTGCTTTCAGTTCATTTGAGTCAGCAACAAGTACAGACCCGACAGGGTCGCCGGGAGAGTGTGATGGTTCAACGTGCCGACATAAACAATGTTCTGTCTGAGATCCGGAATCTGCGTACCCAGATGATGCAGAACCAGAGGATTGAACAGGATCAGTCCGTACGTGGCCGCATCGATGGCCCACGACAGGTTCAGGAAACCCAGGAAGTTCCCAGCTTCAGCGATATGCTGGGCAAGGCCGTCAACAATGTACACGAGGTCCAGAGTCAGGCCAGTGAACTCAGGACGGCCTACGAAATGGGCGATCCAAACGTGGACATTACCCGGGTAATGATTGCTGCCCAGAAATCTTCCGTGTCTTTCGAGGCTCTGACCCAGGTGCGTAACCGGGTCGTGCGCGCCTATGAAGACATCATGAATATGCCGATCTGATAACGGAGCAACAGCATGGCAAGCGTACCCGCGGAAACCGCCGCCTCTGACCTGCCGGCTACCCAGGAGAGTGATACTCCTGAGAGCCGTAGCAATCTTTTGCTCGGGTTCAACCGATTGAATCTGCTCCGCCAGGTCGGGCTTATGGTGGGGCTGGCCGCCAGTGTGGCACTGGGTGTGGCTGTGGTGCTCTGGGCTCAGGAGCCCAATTACCAGCCGGTGGTGGGGGATCTGTCTGCCTACAACCCGCAGGACGTGACCACCATCCTCGACAGCAATGGTATCGATTACAAGATGGACCCCCGCACCGGAGCGCTGCTGGTGCCGTCTGAGCAGGTCTATAACGCGCGCCTGAAACTTGCCGCAGAAGGCGTGACTGACCAGAAAACCATGGGCTATGAGTTGCTGGACCAGGAACGTGGTCTGGGAACGTCCCAGTTTATGGAAACCATCAGCTACCGGCGCGGACTGGAGGGCGAACTGGCCCGGACCATCGCCGCCATGCGTGGTGTTCGAAATGCCCGGGTGCACCTGGCCATTCCCGAGCGTTCGGTGTTTATCCGGGATGCCCGTGAACCGACCGCCTCGGTGTTTCTTGAAGTGTTTGCGGGCCGTCGTCCTGAGCCAGAACAGATTCGGGCCATCGTCAACCTGGTGGCCGGCAGCATTCCGATGATGAACCGGGATCAGGTGACCGTGGTTGACCAGAACGGCAATCTGTTGACGGGCGATGAGGTTCAGGCCGAAACAGACCGGATGAAAGACCAGTATGAATACACGTCCAGGGTTGAAGAGCGGCTGACCCGCCGTGTCGCCTCATTGATTGGCCCGATTGTCGGGGAAGGGCGTTACCGCGCGGAAGTCACCGCCGACCTCGACTTCTCTGCGGTCGAGCGTGCCGAGGAGTTATACAATCCGGAGCAACAGGCGGTGCGCAGTGAGCGCGAGTTGTCTGAGCAGCGTGTGGCGGGAGCCCAGGGTGGCATTCCCGGTGCGCTGGCCAATCAGCCGCCAGGGGCTGCGACGGTTCCGGAGCAGGCCACTGCCGCCCCAGGGGAAGATGGCGCTCCTGCAGCTCCGCCGGTGAATGTCCGGAGTGAATCCACCCGGAACTATGAACTGGATCGTACCGTCAGCTACACCCGTCAGGAGCTGGGTGCGGTCAAGCGGGTGACCGTGGCCCTTGCCGTGGATGACATGAAAGTGGTCGACCCGGAAACCGGCGAGGTGAGCTATCAACCCTGGCCAGAGGCCGAACTGCAACGGCTGAGCATGCTGGTGCGTGATGCGGTTGGCTATTCCGCGTCCCGCGGAGACAGCGTTACCGTCATGAATACGGCGTTTGCCCCAGAGGAAGCGGTGGAGTTTGAAGCTCCGGGCTTCTGGGAGCAGCCCTGGTTCTGGGATTTGATGAAGCAGGTATTGGCAGGACTGGTCATTCTGATTCTGGTTCTTGGCTTGCTGCGCCCCACCCTGAAGACGCTGTCCGGTGGCGGCCGCCGCGAGCGTGGTGAAGGCGGAGAAGAGGGGGAGTATGGTGGCCTTGCTGATATCGAAGGCGGGCAGGCACTACGCGATGCCATGTCGTCTCAGGATGACCTGCTTTTGCCGGGCGCCACAGACAGCTATGATAGACAGTTGAATGCACTCAAAGGCCTGATTGCGGAAGATCCCGCCAGGGTTGCACAGGTTATGCGCCAGTGGGTGAACGTCGATGACTGAAGAAAACGGCCAGTTGCAGGGGGATGCCCCGAAAAAGCCGCAGCGCAAGATTCCGCGAGTGGAGCAGGCAGCGATCCTGCTGATGTCTCTGGGTGAAGCGGACGCTGCGGAGGTGCTCAAGCACATGGGGCCGAAAGAGGTTCAGCGGGTTGGCGTCGCCATGGCGCAGATGAAAGACGTCAGCAAGGACGACGTCACCTACGTGCTTAACCAGTTTGTGGACGCTGTCGGCGGCCAGACCGGTTTGGGGGTTGGTAATGACGATTATATCCGGGCGATGCTCACCCAGGCGCTTGGTGATGACAAGGCCGCGAGCCTGATTGACCGAATCCTGATTGGCGGCAATACCACCGGCCTGGATACTCTTAAGTGGATGGAGCCCCGGGCTGTGGGCGATATTATCCGTTACGAGCATCCCCAGATTCAGGCCATTGTTATCTCCTACCTAGACCCGGACCAGGCCGCTGAAATTCTTGGCACACTTGATGAAAAAGTGCGACTGGATGTGATGATGCGGGTGGCGTCGCTGGAAAGCATTCAGCCACAGGCCCTGCAGGAACTGAACGACATCCTTGAGAAGCAGTTCTCCGGTGGCGCGGCCTCCCAGACCAGTCGGATTGGTGGTGTGAAGCGAGCGGCCGATATCATGAACTTCATGGATCGCGGGATTGAGGGCTCGTTGATGGATTCCATCAAAGACATGGATCCTGATCTGGCGTCCACCATTGAAGACCTCATGTTCGTGTTTGATAACCTCAAGGATATCGATGATCGGGGTATTCAGGCGCTGCTTCGAGAGGTGTCCTCCGAGGTGCTGGTGGTGGCGCTCAAAGGTGCCGACGAAGCCGTCAAGGAGAAGATCTTCAAGAACATGTCCAAGCGTGCTGCGGAGTTGCTGCAGGATGATCTGGAAGCCAAGGGGCCGGTCAAGGTCAGCGAAGTCGAAGCGGCCCAGAAAGACATTATCACCGTTGCTCGCCGTATGGCTGAAGCCGGCGAGATCTCGCTGGGTGGTAGTGGCGAAGAAATGATGTGATGAAAGATTCCGATCAGGACAGCAAGCGCATACCGAAAGAACAGATGACCGCCTGGGAACGGTGGGAATTGCCTCTGCTTGATGAGCGCGGAAACCAGGTTGTCGAGGAAGAGGAAGTCAAGCCGCTGACCGCGGCCGACCTGGAAGAGATTCGCCAGGCTGCCCGCGAGGACGGTTTTCAGGAGGGCCGGCAGGCTGGTTACGCGGAAGGCTTTGAGCAGGGTCGCGCAGACGGGCACAAAGATGGCTACGCCGCAGGCGAGGCGGAGGGTCGGAGCGAGGGTGAGCAGCAGGCAGCGGAGCAGACGCGTCAGGAAGTTGCCTCCCGGATGGAACGGCTGGAGCATCTGATGGGTGAGCTGTTGTTGCCCATCGAACGCCATGAAGACGAGCTGGAAGCGGTGCTGGTCAACCTCACTACCGTATTGGCCCGGGCGGTGGTCTTCCGTGAGCTCAGCATTGATTCCTCCCAGATTCGCCAGGTGGTGCGTCGGGCTCTGTCGTCACTGCCCTCTACCGCCGACAATCTACGCATTCATATTCACCCCGACGATATCGAGCCGGTACGGGAAGTCACAGAGCGCCTGGAATCACCGGCGGTCCTCATTGAGGACGACACTCTCATGCCTGGTGGCTGTATAGTGGAATCGCGCCATAGTCTGGTGGATTACACCGTGGAGAAGCGCTTCCAGCGGGTGGTTCAGGGTATGCTGGAAGAACAGCTGGCGGAGCCTGCCGGTCCGGATCAGGAGGAGCTGGCACCCAGTATGGGGGAGCTGACCGATTTTCACCGGGATGTGCTGAGTGATTCGGGCATGACATCACCACCAGAATCCGAGTCTGACGAATTCAACGACCAGAGCCAGGACGATGACATCACGCCTGGCTGAACGGTTACGGCAGCTTCAGGGGGCCATCAGCGACGAGCCTGCGCCAGAATTGTCTGGCCGGCTCACCCGCATGGTGGGTCTCACGCTGGAGTGCGTGGGTTGCCCGATGGTGGTGGGGGACCGTTGTCTGATTCAGGGTGATAGCGCCACCAGTGTGGAAGCGGAAGTGGTGGGGTTTGAGGAAGATAAGGTTTACCTGATGCCGCTGACTGCCATCGAAGGTCTCAAGCCCGGAGCCCGGGTGATTCCTCTGGCCTCGGCCAGCAGGGTACCGGTGGGCCCGCAAATGCTGGGGCGAGTGGTGAATGGTGCTGGCGACCCGCTGGACGGCAAGGGACCGTTGCAGGCAGAGGCCAGAGTGCAGCTGACCGGCGACATCATCAACCCATTGAACCGGGCTCCGGTGCGCCAGTCCATGGATGTGGGAATCCGCGCAATCAACGCGTTGCTGACCGTAGGGCAGGGGCAGCGTCTCGGCCTGTTTGCCGGCAGTGGTGTCGGTAAGAGTATGCTGCTGGGAATGATGACCCGGTTCACGGATGCAGACATTACCGTGGTTGGGTTGATTGGTGAACGGGGCCGGGAGGTCAAGGAATTCATCGAGGACATTCTCGGCGATGAAGGCCTGGCTCGTTCCGTGGTTGTAGCCGCTCCGGCAGATGACTCGCCGTTGATGCGCCTGCGCGCTGCCATGCTCACCACCCGAATTGCCGAATACTACCGCGATCAGGGTAAGCGCGTTCTTCTTTTAATGGATTCTCTCACCCGCTATGCCCAGGCACAGCGGGAGATCGCCCTGGCCGTTGGCGAACCACCGGCGACCAAGGGGTATCCGCCCTCGGTTTTTGCCAAGCTGCCGCAACTGGTTGAGCGCACAGGCAATGGCCGACCCGGCGGTGGTTCCATTACCGCGTTTTATACCGTTCTGACGGAAGGCGACGATCAGCAGGATCCCATTGCCGACGCAGCCAGGGCCATCCTTGATGGTCACATCGTCTTATCCCGGCGGCTGGCGGAAGAGGGCCATTATCCGGCGATTGATGTGGAAGCCTCTATCAGCCGGGTAATGCCCCAGGTGACTGATTCTGAGCATTTCTCCCGGGCCCAGAGATTCAAGCAGGTTTACTCCCGTTACCAGCAGGCCCGTGATCTGATCAGTGTGGGTGCCTATGTGAAAGGTTCCGACCCGGAGACTGACTTTGCCATTCAGCACATAGGCAATATGAGCCAGTTTCTGCAGCAGGGGCTGAATGAAAGTGCTCCCCTCACGGAGGCGATTGAGCAACTGATGGCGGTAGTGCCGGAACGACGTTCACCGGAACGAAGAAAGACGGCGGTGCCGAACCCCGCCGGCAATCGGGATAATGTCTGATGCTGCGATCGAAACGGCTTGAAGTTGTCCTCTCCCTTGAAGAGCGGAAAGAACAGGAAGCGTTGGAACGCCTTGGTGAGGCCCGAAAGCAGGTGGAGGCGCACCGCGAACAGGTGGAGAACCTGGAGCGCTATCAGCAGGAGTATCGTGACCAGATCCGCGCGAGCCAGCAGGGTGTTGTTCCTGTGGCGCGACTGCAGGCCTGGCAGGCTTTTATCGCCCAGCTGGACCAGGTGATTGCCCAGCAACAGCGGCAGCTGCAACAGGCTGAACAGGTGTTTGAAGCCAGGCGCCGGGAGTGGCAACAGGCCTGGGAACGTCGCCGTGGTATGGAAAAATACATTGAGTCCTGCCGGCAACAGGAACAACGGGAACAGGATCTCAGAGACCAGAAACTGGCGGACGAAGCTGCCGGTCGGGCCTTTGCCCGGCGACAGCGATAATTGAAGTCCCCGGTGATCTGCATCAGATAACCCGGATGCAATTTCCGTTTATTTGACTATCCTTTACCAGATAAGCTTGCCATCAATGGCTGGCAGCGAAGGAAAGTCATTGGTGGAATGTGCCGGGAGGTTCAGGAATGCCTATAGAGACACGCCGGAGCGATGACGGCAAGACCCTCACGATCTGCGTGGAGGGTCGGTTCGATTTCAGTACCCATCAATCCTTTCGGGATGCCTACGAGCACAGCGAACCCACCGTCAGCCACTACGTCATTGATCTTTCAGACACCACTTACCTCGACAGCTCTGCTCTGGGCATGTTGCTTCTGTTAAGGGATCATGCTGGCGGAGATGGCGCCCGCATCTCAATCGAGAACTGCAACAGCGATGTCCGGCGAATTCTCTCCATTTCCAACTTCGAGCAGTTGTTCAGCATTCGCTGAGGCGATTCCCTTGAAGGTACTTCTTGCCGAGGACAGTGCCAGCGACAGGTTGATTCTGGCGCGGCTGGTAAAGCGCCTGGGCCATACCGTGATTGAAGCCGAAGACGGTACCGAGGCGGTGGATCTGTTCCGGGAGACCCAGCCGGATCTGGTGTTGCTGGACGCCCTGATGCCGCGGATGGACGGAATGGAGGCCGCTCGTCAAATCAAGGCTCTGGCAGGCGAGCGCCTGGTGCCGCTCATCTTTCTCACCTCCCTGTCGGGGGCGGGTGATCTGGCCCGGTGTCTTGAAGCCGGCGGCGACGACTTTCTCGTCAAACCCTACAATCGCGTGATTCTTGAAGCGAAGATCAACGCGTTTAATCGTATGAGGGGGTTGCACCAGGCATTGTCGGACCAGCGTGACCATATTCGGCGCCAGAATCAGCAGATGCTGGACGAGCAGCGCACGGCGCGGCGGGTGTTTGATAATATTGCCCATACCGGTTGTCTGGATGCCCCCAACATCCGCCACCATGCATCCCCCCTCTCGGTTTTCAACGGTGATGTATTGTTTGCTGCTCAGCGCCCCGGGGGCGGCACTCTGGTGTTTCTGGGTGATTTCACCGGGCACGGATTACCTGCCGCCATTGGCGCCATGCCGGTTGCTGAAATCTTCTACGGGATGGCGGCCAAAGGCTTCGGCGCCCCGGATGTCCTCCGGGAAATTAACCGCAAGCTTCGGCGAATACTGCCGGCAGGCATGTTCTGTTGTGGTTTGATGGTTGAGGCTGACTTCAAACACAACAGCCTGCGTGTCTGGAATGGTGGCTTGCCGGATGGCTGGCTGTTGCGTGCCGCAGGCGACCGCGTCGCCATTCCGTCCCGGCATCTGCCGCTGGGCGTTCAGGAGCCGGACCAGTTTTCGGCCTCCATGACCGTGCTGGATGCGGCACCGGGCGACTGGCTGGTGATGATGACCGACGGGCTCCCCGAGGCGCCCAATAGTGGCGGTGAAAGCCTGGGCGAGGAAGGTGTCCTGAGCGTTCTGGCGGGTCTGGAAGCAGGGCAGGAGCCGTTCGAGGCCCTGCTGGAGAGAATGCAGCAGCACACCGGGAAGCCAGAGCTGGCTGATGACCTGACGCTCTGCTGCCTGCAAATGGTCCGGGCCGAGGCGCCAGAAGCAATGCCCGACAAGATTCCTGAATCGGCGTTGACGGGCCCGGCGGACTGGCGCTGCGTCTATGAGCTGAGGGAACAGACACTGGCAGACTTCAACCCCCTGCCGCTTTTACTGCATATCTGTATGGAGGTGCCCGGACTGAGGAGCCGAAGCGGCGAGGTCTACACCCTGTTGTCGGAACTCTACAACAATGCTCTTGAGCACGGTGTTCTGGCCCTGTCCTCAGAGTGGAAAACGTCACCTGGCGGTTTCAGCCGCTATTACCAGGAGCGAACGCGCAGACTGGGGAACACCGATGGGCATTTCATACGGTTTTCTCTTGAGCATCAGCCCAGGGAGGGTGGAGGTACCCTTACCGTTGTCTGTGAAGACAGTGGTGATGGTTTTGATTTCACTGAATATTCTGACACAGTGATGCAACAGCAGGCGGCTTCAACTGGCCGATACGCGGGCCGGGGGCTGGAGATCCTCCGGCGTATGACGCGAAATCTCAAGGTTCACGGCCGGGGCAATCGCGTGGAAATCGTCTATGATTGGTGGTTCCCCGACGCGGCCATAATCAGTGGCGCCTGAGTGCCGACAAACGAGGATAGCGAATGAACGACAAACCCCATCTTGACGTGGAGGCGCTGGCCGAACTGCAGGATGTGATGGAAGACGAGTTTGATGTCCTGATCCAGACCTACCTGGCAGACTCCCGTTCACGCATTGACGGCCTGAAAGAGGCGCTGGCAACGGCCGACCCGGAGCACTTCGCCAAGACCGCGCACAGCTTCAAGGGCAGTTGCATCAATATCGGTGCTCCCAGGCTCGGAGGCCTGTGTTTTGAGGCCGAGCAACTGGGCAAGGACGCCACTCTGGAACAGGCCCCTGCAGTGCTTGAACGGATTGAGGCCGAGTTTTCGGAGGTGGCTCGACGTTTGCAAAACTTTGGCCAGGAGGCCTGAACGTCAGCCCTTGTGAAGGTTTGGCACCGCTTTTGCAGCTCTCAGGAAAACGCTCCGAACAGGGGCTACCTGAGATCTAAAGCGGCAAGAGGTTGCCATGCAACAGACCATACTTCCCCAGGCACCGGCGAAAACGAGTCAGCCAGAGGTCGGTGCAGCGAAATCGCAAGGCCGGAAGGACCCGGAGGCCGGTGACAGTCGTTTTGACGAGCTGTCCAGGGCCGAGCAGAAGCGGATGGATGCCAAGCGCGCCGAACGTCGGGATCAGGCTGATGCCGCGCAGGAACGCAAGGCGGCCGACCGGGCCGATGAGAAAGCCGAAGCCTCCAGTACCCGGCCAGAAAAAAACGATACGCCCACTGACCAAACGCAGGTAGCGGACTCCGATTCACCGGCCCGTCCTTCCTCGGCCAGTGACACAAGCAATACCGGCGATACTGAGGCAGACGATGCCCTGGTCGTTGCCGAACCGCTGATGCCCCTGACATTCGCCAATCTTCAGTCGCTGTATCCTGCAGCCGCCAACCAATCCGGTACGGGCGGACCTGAGAGCCTGGCATCAAATATGGCGCTCACAGGAACTCAGGCCACTTCCGGACTGATCAAGGGCCTGCAGGGGCAATCATCTGCCGGGGGAAGCAGCACCGCTCTGGCTCCGGGCATGCAGCTAACCGACCTGCTTGCCGGTGCGACAAGCGCTGAGAGCGCCCGTCCCGTTGATCCGACCAGTCTGCTCTCCAATCCCAGATTCCAGAGTGTAATGGATACCGCAGCGCAGCAGGCAGCACAGCCCGGAAAACTGGCTGCGGATGGCAACATTCCGCTCCGGGGCTACACCACCTCGGTGGATGTGCCGGTTGGACAGGCGGAGTGGGGCGACAAGGTCATGGGCAAGCTCAGTTGGCTGACCGCCCGCAATATGTCGGTTGCCGAAATACACCTCACGCCTCCGGATATGGGGCCAATGGAAGTCAAGGTGAAAGTCCACAACGATCAGGCCAGCGTCACTGTGCATGCGGCCAACCCGGTGGTGAGGGAGCAGCTCGAACAGCACTCCCACCGGCTCCGCGACATGCTGGGTGAACAGGGGTTGTCCCTGGGGCAGTTTGATGTCTCTGACCAGGGCGGTCAGCAGGCCGGTGGCGAGAGTGGTGAGGCCGGTGAGGGCGATGGTCGGTCTTCTGGTGGATCATCACTGGCCAGCCACGATGCTGATGCAGAGTCGTTGAGCACCGGCCAGCTTGATCTGGGCTGGCGGGGTGAAGTGGACGTTTTTGCCTGAGTCCGGATGATATCTGACCAATTCAGCCTGCTGTCTTCCGACTTCTTTGCCCATCCCCTCCGGCAACGCTAAACTGCGGTTCTGAATACAGGGGATGGGCTGTCTGGCCCGGCCTTTGCATCACATCGGAGAAAGGTTGTTCGGAGCTTCCCGGACGCCAAAAAAGTGACAAGCGAGTGTTATGGCCGAAAATACTGCGACCGAAGCGCCTGCCAAAAAAGGCAAGCTGAAACTGATCATCATGCTGGTGATCATCATTATCCTGGCGGTGGGCCTTTCCGTGGTCGGGACACTCTGGTTCCTGGGCGGAGGATTGCCCGGCGCAGATGACGCCGAAACCACGACTTCGGCAGAGCCCGCGTTTGTCGTCAGCAGTTATACCGAAATTGAGAAAGCCCTGGTGACTACCGTTCAGGCGCAGGGTCGCCAGCGCTATGCCCAGGTCTATGTGTCATTCGAAGCCAAAGATCCTGCGGCACTGGCCGCTGCTGATGTTCATATGCCGCTTATCCGCAGCCAACTGGTGATGGTACTGGGCAGCAGCGACTTCATGCAGTTGCAAACGCCGGAAGGTCGTCAGACGCTGGCCGACAGCATGCTGCAGACTGTGAATCAGGTGCTGGAGCAGGAAGGGGAGCCGGCAATCGACCGGGTATTGTTCCGGAATTTTGTGGTTCAGTAATCATACCGGGCGGATAACCAACAGTTAGGGGCAGGAACAGGTATGCAGGATTTACTGTCACAGGACGAGATCGATGCCCTCCTCCACGGGGTGGATGATGGTGACATCGATACCTATGAAGAGACCGATGATACCGGCGTAAAGAACTACGACCTCGCCAGCCAGGATCGGATCGTCCGTGGCCGCATGCCAACGCTCGAGATGATCAACGAGCGTTTTGCCCGCTATACCCGTATCAGTCTGTTCAACCTGCTGCGCCGCAATGCCGATGTCTCCACCGGCGGTGTCCAGATCATGAAGTTCGGTGAGTACATCCATACCCTGTACGTACCCACCAGCCTTAACCTGTGCAAGGTTCGCCCGTTACGCGGTACATCCCTGTTCGTGCTGGACGCCAAGCTGGTGTTCAAACTGGTGGACAACTTCTTCGGTGGTGAGGGCCGCCATGCCAAGATCGAGGGTCGGGAATTCACACCGACCGAAACCCGAATTGTGCAAATGGTACTGAATCAGGTCTTCCACGATATGAAAGAAGCCTGGCATGCGGTCTTGCAGGTGGAATTCGAATACCTCAGCTCGGAAGTCAACCCGGCCATGGCCAACATCGTCAGCCCGAGCGAAGTGGTCGTGGTCAGCACCTTCCATATTGAACTCGATGGGGGGGGCGGCGAACTTCATTTCGCACTGCCGTATTCCATGATCGAGCCAATCCGCGATGTGCTGGATGCGGGTGTGCAGAGTGATATTGATGATGTCGACGAACGCTGGGTAAACGCCTTGCAGGAGGACATCAAAGAGGTCAATGTGCCCATCAATACCACCGTCTGCCGGCGCCGCATATCGTTGCGTGACATTGCCCGGATGAAAGCTGGCGATGTGATTCCGGTAGAGATTCCCGAGTACCTGACGGTGACCGCCAATGGTATTCCAATCTACAAGGCAACGCTGGGCACCCGCGACGGTAAGCTGGCGCTGAGGATTCACGACCGGGCCAAGTTGCCCAAGGTAAAGAAACAACTGAAGGTGGGACGCAATGGCTGACGACGACAAGAAAGACGAGCAGGAACTCAGCGAAGACGAAAAGCTGGCGGCCGAGTGGGAAGCGGCAATGGACGAGTCTGGCGATACAGAGGGCTCCCGGGAAGACGAGTGGGCAGCGGCTATGGCTGAGGCTGAAGGTGGCGACGACCAACCTGAAGCCGAACGCCAGGACGTGCGCACCGCGCCCATGGAGGAGTTTGGCGCGGACCAGGGCGCTGGTGGTGGCGAGTCTCCGGACATCGACGTGATCCTGGATATCCCCGTCACCATCTCCATGGAAGTGGGCAACACCCAGATTCCGATACGCAATCTGCTCCAGCTGAACCAGGGCTCGGTGATCGAACTGGACCGGCTGGCGGGCGAGCCACTGGATGTGCTGGTCAATGGCACCCTGATCGCCCACGGTGAGGTGGTCATGGTCAATGAGAAGTTTGGTATCCGGTTGACGGACGTGATCAGTCCGGGTGAGCGAATCAAACGGCTGCAGAAATAATATGGCAAGACTGACGGGCTGGTTGCTGTTGTGGGCTCCGCTGCCGCTGTTGGCCGAGGAAACGGCAAAGGCGGGCGAAATCGCTGCCTCTGGTGGGCGTGCCCCGGATACTGTAGCGACGATACTGAGCCTGGGAGCGGGCCTGTTGGCGGTGGTGGCCATCATTTACGGTTGTGCCTGGCTGATCCGTCGGATGGGCGGCATGACCGGTATGAACAACAACGCTATCAAGGTGGTGTCTGTGCTGGCCATCGGTGCCAGGGAACGTATTGCGCTGGTGGAAGTGGGTCAGCAGCAGATTCTGCTTGGTATTACTCCCAGCACGATCAGGACCCTGCATGTATTTGATCAGCCGGTGGTGGATGCCGGCAATGCCGGCTCCAGTGACTTCGCCCGCAAGCTGCAGTCCATGATTGGCAAATCCTGGTCAGCGCCAGAGAGGAAAGACTAACGTCATGGTGGTGGCCATTCTCAAACGCGGTTTTCCCTGGCTTGCGCTGATTGCCGGCCTTTGTCTTCCCGCCCTGGCCCAGGCTGATCTGCCCGGCATTCCGGCATTTACGGTTGAGCCCGGCGAGAACGGCACCGAGGAGTACTCGGTAACCCTGCAGATCCTGGCGCTGATGACCGCGCTGACTTTCCTGCCGGCCATGCTGATGATGATGACCTCGTTTACCCGGATCATCGTGGTCTTTGCGATTCTTCGTCAGGCTCTGGGGCTACAGGCCACACCCTCCAACCAGATTTTGCTGGGGCTGGCGCTGTTTCTGAGCATTTTTATCATGAAGCCGGTGCTGGAAGAGGCGAACCGGGTGGGCCTGCAACCTTACCTGCAGGAAGAGGTGACTTCACTGGAGGCGGTGGAGCTGGCCAGCCAGCCGTTTCGCAAGTTTATGCTGGAGCAGACTCGAGAAGACGACCTGGCGCTGTTCATGAGGATTGCCGATGTTCAGTATGAAACACCGCAGGACGTGTCTTTCTGGATTCTGATGCCGGCGTTTGTCACCAGTGAACTGAAGACGGCGTTCCAGATCGGGTTTATTCTGTTTATACCATTCCTGATCATCGACATGGTGGTGGCCAGTGTTCTGATGGCCATGGGTATGATGATGCTGTCACCCATTATCATTTCGCTGCCGTTTAAAATCATGCTGTTTGTGCTGGTGGATGGCTGGGCCCTGATCATGGGAACCCTGGCCGCCAGTTACGGGATCTAGGAGGTATCATGACTCCGGAAACGGTTATCGACATACTGCGAGAAGCGCTCTGGCTGATTGTTTTGCTGTCTGCCGTCATCATCGGGCCGGGGCTGGCAATTGGTCTTGTGGTCAGTACCTTCCAGGCTGCTACCCAGATCAACGAACAGACCCTCAGTTTCCTGCCTCGCCTCCTGATCACACTGATCGTGATCATTGCCGCCGGGCCCTGGATGCTGACCACCTTGCTGGACCACGCCAACCGGCTGATCTCCCGCATTCCCTATCTGATCGGCTGAGCCCATGCTGCCGGCGGAGTTCAGTGCAGATCTGATCGGCCAGTGGGTGGGGCAGCATATCTGGCCATTATTCCGGCTGGCCAGTTTTCTCATGGTCATCCCTATTTTCGGTACTCAACTGGTGCCTGCGAGGGTGAGGCTGGGGCTGGCGCTACTGATGACGATCCTGATTGTGCCCATGATCCCTCCCGTTCCCCAGGTGGAAGCGCTAAGTGCCGACGCGGTCGTCATCACGCTGCAGCAGATCCTGATTGGTATCGGCCTGGGCTTCGCGCTGACCGCACTCTGGCAGTTGTTTGTGATCGCCGGGCAGATGATTGCCATGCAGATGGGCCTGGGCTTTGCCTCCATGGTAGACCCCGCCAATGGTGTTAACGTGCCAGTGTTGGCTCAGATCTACACCATCACCATTACTTTGCTGTTTCTGGTGATGAATGGCCATCTGGTGGCCTTCGAGGTGTTCATCGAGAGTTTCTACACCTTGCCTATTGGCCTGGAGGGGCTGGGGCAGGATGGCGTGTGGGCTCTGGCCCATCGCATTTCATGGATGTTTGCCTCTGCCATGTTGCTGGCATTGCCGGCCGTGACTGCGGTTCTGATTGTGAACATCTCTTTCGGTGTAATGACCCGTGCGGCGCCTCAGATGAACATCTTCGCCCTCGGCTTTCCGATTGGCCTGATTTTTGGGTTGTTTGCTATCTGGGTCTTACACGCCAATTTCCTGCCACACTTCGATCAGTACACGCGGGAAACGTTTGATTTCATGCGCGCTCTGCAAGGGCAACCCTGACCATGGCCGAAGAGAACGACAACAGTCAGGAAAAAACCGAAGAGCCTACCCCCCGACGCCTGGAAAAGGCCAAGGAGGAGGGCCAGACGGCCCGTTCCAAGGAACTGGCCACCATGGCGGTATTGCTGGCCGGCGCTGGCGGGCTTCTGATTTTTGGTACGTCGCTTGGCGCATCTATTGAGTCCATCATGCGCGACTCCTTCGTAATCGAGCGCTCAGCAATTTTTGATACCCGGCATATGAGTGTTCAACTGATACTGGCGGCCAAAGAGGCCGCCTGGGCGCTGTCACCGATACTGGTGATGTTGCTGATTGCCGCCATTGCCGGCTCCATTGGCATTGGCGGTCTGCTGTTCAGTGCCAAGGCCATCGCACCGAAATTCAACCGGATGGATCCGATCAAGGGCCTGGGACGAATGTTCTCCATGCGCTCTCTGATCGAGCTGGTCAAGGCCATTGCCAAAGTGGGCCTGGTGATGGCGGTCGCCATCCTGATTCTGAACCTTCGCACCGAAGACTTGCTTGCGATTGCCGAAGAGCCGACCGTACCTGCCATGGAGCACGTGCTGTGGACCCTGGGCTGGAGTTTCTTCTTCCTGTCCTGCGCCACCATTGCCATTGCCGCCATCGATGTGCCTTTCCAGATCTACGATCACCAGAAAAAGCTCCGTATGACCAAGCAGGAGGTCAAGGACGAATACAAGGACACCGAGGGCAAGCCGGAGGTCAAAGGCAAGATTCGCCAGCTCCAGCGGGAGATGGCCCAGCGCCGGATGATGCAGGATGTTCCCAAGGCCGATGTGGTGATTACCAACCCGACACACTATGCCGTGGCATTGAAGTACGATCAGAAAACCATGGGCGCGCCAGTGGTGGTAGCCAAGGGGGCAGACGAGGTGGCCTTCAAGATTATGGAAATTGCCAGGGAGAACAAGGTCGAGGTGCTGCGAACACCGCCGCTGACACGGGCGGTGTATCACAATACCGATATTGGTGAAGAGATTCCGGACGGCCTGTACATGGCCATTGCTCAGGTGCTGGCCTACGTCTTCCAGTTGCGTCAGTTCCGCAAGGGCCGGGGGCCGAAGCCCGGCATGCCGGACTTCCCGATTCCGCCCGATATGCGGCGTGATATCTGAAGCCCTATATTCCGGGGACCGGAATAGAGGCAGGGTATTGCTTTCCGCGGGGTCAGCTGGATTCGTGCTCGTGAATCCGCTTGCCCCAGGCTTCCCGTTCGCCCGGCAGGATCAGGTTAAGGATGATGGCAACCACTGCGCACAGGGCGATGCCTTCCAGTTGGCCCAGCGCCATGTTGCCGATACCAAAGACCAGGGTCACGCCTACGATCACCAGATTACGGGACTGGGACAGATCCACCTGATGTCGGATCAGGGTATTCAGGCCGACAACGGCGATTGAACCGAACAGCAGGCAGAGGATGCCGCCCATAACCGGTACCGGAATGGTCTGCAACGCGGCGCCGAACTTGCCGACAAACGCCAGAACAATGGCAACCACCGCCGCCCACCACATAACTCTCGGGTTGAAGTTCTTGGTCAGCATCACCGCACCGGTTACCTCGGAATACGTGGTGTTGGGAGGACCGCCAAGCAGCGAGGCAGCGCTGGTGGCCAGACCATCACCCAGCAGGGTACGGTGCAAGCCCGGTTTTTCCAGATAGTTCTTGCGGGTAACGTTACCGATGGCCAGAACGTCGCCGATGTGTTCGATGGCCGGTGCGATGGCGACCGGAATCATGAACAGGATAGCGCCCCAGCTGAACGCCGGTGCTACGAAGTTTGGCATTGCCAGCCACTCAGCCTGCTGGATCGGCGTTGTGTCAACAATGCCCATGATGGCAGAGAGAAGGTAACCCACGAGGACACCGAACATGATCGGGATCAGCCGGAAAATGCCCTTGGCCCAGACCGACATGATGATGGTCACGGCCAAAGAGATCATGGCAATCCATATGGCAGTGTTGTAGGGCACCAGCTGAGTCTGGCCGTCACCGGTTTTGCCTGTAGCCATAAACACTGCTACCGGAGCCAACCCCAGGCCTATGGTCATGATGACCGGTGCAATCACCACCGGAGGCAGCAGCCGGGTAATGAAGCCGGTACCACGCAGGCGAATCGCCCCGGACAGAATGATATACAGAATGCCTGCGGCCATCAGGCCACCGAGGGTTTCTTCCAGGCCAAAGCGGCCTTTAGAGGCCAGCACGGGCGCGATGAACGCGAACGATGAAGCCAGGAAGATCGGGATCTGGCCACCGGTGACAATGTGAAAAATCAGAGTGCCCAGGCCGGCAGTGAACAGCGCGACGTTCGGGTCCAGGCCGGTAATCAGTGGCATCAGTACCAGGGCGCCAAAAGCCACCAGCAGCATCTGGGAACCGGCAATAGCCTGTTTCCAGACCGGATCGTTGTTATGGTCCTGCATGCTCAGACGTCCTTCTGCTTGGTGCCGAAGATCTTGTCGCCGGCATCACCCAGGCCCGGCAGAATGTAGCCTTTCTCGTTCAGGCGCTCATCCACCGACGCGGTGTAGATGGACACGTCCGGGTGTTTTTCCAGAACCTTTTCCACGCCCTCCGGCGCAGCCACCAGAACCAGGGCCCGGATTTCGGTGCTGCCGGCCTTCTTGAGCAAATCGATGGTGGAAATCATGGAGCCGCCGGTAGCCAGCATCGGATCGATGATCAGGGCCATGCGCTGATCCAGCTCGCCTACCAGTTTTTCCAGGTAGGTTTCCGCTTCGAGGGTGTCTTCGTTGCGGATCTGGCCAACCACGCTCACCCGGGCCACCGGAATCAGGCTCAGGACACCGTCCAGCATGCCCAGACCGGCACGTAGGATGGGCACGATGGTTACCTTCTTGCCGTGGATCTGCTCCACGGAGACCGGGCCGGCCCAGCCCTCAATGGTTTTTTCCTGAAGATTGAAGTCTTTGGTGGCCTCGTAAGTCAGCAACGCGCCAACTTCCTGTGCCAGCTCTCGGAAGTTTTTGGTACTGATGTCGGCGCGGCGCATGAGGCCGAGCTTGTGGCGGATCAGAGGGTGCTTCACTTCATGGATCGGCATGGGGTCACCTGTGTGTTCGGGTTTCTGGCTTGAATCGGGATAATGCAAATGGCGAAAGGATACCGTATCTGGGCCGCTGCGTCAGGCGTTGAAAGGTGCGCAGACGTCAAATTTTGCAAGGGCTGGTACGGTTCTTGCGATACCACCCGGAAAGCGACCCCTGGTGTCAGATTTTCGACCCGGAAAATGCCCGCAGGCACAGATACGTGGAGACAGACCCGGCATGGACAGAGCTCTAGTCCTTAACAACGTCAAATCCCTGACGCGGGGGAACCTCGGCATCCCCCTGATGCTGATGGGGCTGCTTGGCATGATGATTCTGCCCATGCCTGCGTTCCTGCTGGATGTGTTCTTCACCTTCAATATCACTCTGTCCATCGTCATTCTGCTGGTCTGTGTGTACGCCATGCGGCCGATGGAATTTGCCTCGTTTCCCACGGTATTGCTGGTGGCCACCCTGTTGCGGCTGGGCCTGAACGTGGCGTCCACCCGGATTGTATTGCTGAACGGCCATGAGGGCGGTGATGCTGCCGGTAAAGTCATCGAGTCCTTTGGTGAAGTCCTGATTGGGGGAAACTACGCTGTTGGTCTGGTGGTTTTCGCCATCCTTATGATCATCAACTTCCTGGT
Organism: Marinobacter sp. EN3; assembly: GCF_000475315.1. Lineage (NCBI taxonomy): Bacteria > Pseudomonadati > Pseudomonadota > Gammaproteobacteria > Pseudomonadales > Marinobacteraceae > Marinobacter > Marinobacter sp. EN3. Next base: position 644,932 of record NZ_AXCC01000001.1, on the reverse strand, counting down.
TGTCACCAAAGGTGCCGGCCGGGTGTCTGAGGTCAGTGCCCGCTTCACTCTGGATGCCATGCCGGGCAAGCAGATGGCGATTGACGCCGATCTGAACGCCGGGCTGATCAATCAGGACGAGGCGAAGTCACGCCGTTCGGAAATCGCTCAGGAAGCGGACTTTTACGGTTCTATGGACGGCGCCTCGAAGTTTGTGAAAGGCGATGCCGTTGCAGGCTTGCTGATCCTGGCGATCAACATCGTTGGTGGTGTGGCTATCGGCATGATGCAGCACGGGTTGGATTTTGGTCTGGCAATGGAGCGCTATGCGTTACTGACCATCGGTGATGGTCTGGTTGCCCAGATTCCCTCGCTGTTGCTCTCCACGTCTGCCGCCATCATGGTTACCCGGGTCACCTCCAGCCAGGACATGGGTGGCCAGATCATTCAGCAGATGTTCAGCGCTCCCAAAGCGTTGGGCATTGCGGCCGGTATCCTGATTCTGCTTGGCCTGATTCCGGGGATGCCCCACATCGCGTTTCTCGGCCTTGGTTTGCTGGCCGCTGGCGCAGCCTGGTTTATCTGGAAGAAACAGCAGCAAACGGTTGAGGATGAAGGTGGTTTTGTTGGCCGTGGCGGCATGGCTGGTGGTGCGGCCCGGCAGGGTGCGGAAATCTCTCCGGATCGTCCGGGTGGCGAGGGGCAGGCACTGCCGGCGCCGGGAGAAACCCGCGAGCTCGGATGGGATGACGTGGCCACGGTGGACATTGTCGGGCTGGAGGTAGGCTACCGCCTGATTCCGTTGGTAGACAAATCCCAGGGTGGACAATTGCTCAGTCGGATCAAGGGGGTTCGTAAGAAGCTTTCGCAGGATCTGGGCTTCCTCATGCCCTCGGTGCACATTCGCGACAACCTGGATCTTATGCCGAACGTCTACCGGATTACCCTGATGGGCGTGACCATTGCCGAGGCCGAGATCCATCCGGAGCGGGAGCTGGCCATTGATCCGGGGCAGGTGTTTGGCAAAGTTGAAGGCATTGCCGGCAAGGACCCCGCCTTCGGCCTGGACGCCATCTGGATTGAGTCCGACAGGAAGGATCAGGCCCAGACCCTGGGTTACACCGTGGTGGATGCGAGTACCGTGGTGGCGACACATCTGAATCAGATCCTGCAGAAACACGCTCATGAACTGATTGGCCACGAAGAAGCCCAGAAGTGGCTGGACCAGTTGGAGAAGATTTCGCCCAAGCTGGCGGAGGAACTGGTGCCGACCACGATTTCCATCAGCATCCTGTTGAAAGTTTTGCAGAACCTGTTGAAAGAAGAAGTGCCGGTGCGGGATATGCGCTCCATTGCCGAGGCCATCGTGAACGTGCATCCAAAGAGTCAGGACCCGAAAGTACTGACCACGGTAGCCCGCCAGGCGCTGCGCCGGATGATTGTTCAGAGTATTTGTGGCAACGACGCCGAAATCCCTGTTATCACGTTGGATCCAGACCTGGAACAGTTATTGCTGAAGTCTGTTCAGCAGAGTCAACAATCCGGCGGTCAGGATGACATTGGTCTGGTGCTTGAGCCCAACATGGTGGAAAAGCTGCAACGATCCCTTCAGGACAGCGTGCAGCGCCAGGAAATGCTCGGCAAGCCCGCCATCCTGCTGGTTTCGGGGCCCTTGCGGCCAGTACTGGCGAAGTTTGCCAGCTACGGGGTAGAGCGTTTGCATGTGCTCTCTTACCAGGAAATCCCGGATAACAAACAGATCACGATAGTCGCTTCTGTGGGTCAATAAACCGACGGAGCATCGCGGGGAGCCAGAGTGCTTGCCGGTGGGAGGATGAAACAGCATGAAAGTAAAACGGTTTTTTGCGCAGTCCATGGCTGAGGCCCTGAAGCAGGTAAGCCACGAAATGGGGCCGGATGCCGTTATTCTGTCTAACCGCCGGGTTGATGGTGGTGTTGAGATCGTGACGGCACTCGACTACGACGAAAACATGGCGCGTCAGCGTCTTGGCGATAGGGCGGTTGAAGCCACCAACGGCTCCCGGCTGGCAGAGATGCAGGCCGAGCAGCATCGTCGGCTGGAAGAGGAGCTGAACCGGTCCCGCAGTCGCATTCGTGAGGTTCGGGAAAAGCGCGCAGGAAGTGGCGCCTCAGGTGGCGTGGCGTCGTCCTTGTCTTTCGAGACTGCCGATTTTCCGGCGTCACGTCCCAGTGATGAAGCGCTGGCAAAGCCGTTTGCGGGTAGCGAATCCGGCGCCGGTGGCTATGCCGATGAACTGGCCAGTATGCGTGCCGAAATCAGCTCTCTGCGTGATCTGGTCAGTGGTAAGGCTGCAACTGCCACGCCGACCGGCAACAGCGCAGTTCAGCAACGATTGGCCGAGCGCCTGCAGGAGTTCGGTTTGGGCGCGGAGCTGGCCGGCTCTCTGTCCCGTCGGCACCGGGCCGGGCGTCTGGAGGACGGCTGGAAGCAGTCACTGAAAATGCTGGCGACCGGCGTTCGTACCGGTCGCGAAGACTGGCTTGATGCCGGCGGTATCTATGCCCTGGTCGGGCCAACCGGGTCTGGCAAAACCACCACCATTGGCAAGCTGGCGGCCCGCTACGTGCTTGAGCATGGTCCGGATTCGTTGGCACTGGTGACCACCGACCGCTATCGTGTGGCCGCTCATGAGCAGCTCTTCGTGTTCGGCCGCATCCTGAATGTGCCCGTGCGTGTGGTGGATGAGAGCCATTCCCTGGATGACATTCTTGATGAGTTATCGGATCGACACCTGGTGCTGATTGACACTGCCGGCCTGACCAGTGCCGACCGCGGTTACCAGGAACAACTGGCGGAGTTGGCTCGCAGCGATCACAATATCCGTACACATCTGGTGGTCTCCGCCACCAGTCAGCCACGTATCATGAAATCCGTGTGGCATTGCTATAAGATGGCAAGCCTTGCAGGCTGCATCATGACCAAGATTGATGAGGCCCTGACCTTGGGCGAAGCGCTCGGGTTCGTTATGGAGACCAGCTTACCGGTGGCCTGGTACACCGATGGCCAGAAGATACCGGAAGATCTCCAGAGGGCGGAGGCCATTCCGTTAGTGCGCCTGGGCGTAGAACGGCTTAAGGCCGTGCAGAGCGCACAGACAGTCGCCGAAGGTGCCTGAGCCTCGTTGGCGACCAGAATAAAACACCGGCACGCGTGCCCGTACAAGAACGTAGTAAGAGACTGATAACAGTATGAGCAGACCACATCCGGTTCAGGTGATTGCGGTTTCCGGCGGCAAGGGCGGTGTCGGCAAGAGCAATGTTTCGGTCAATCTCGGTATCGCCCTGGCCCAGAAGGGGCGCCGGGTTGTCTTGCTGGACGCGGATCTCGGGCTCGCCAACATCGATGTGTTGCTCGGCATTACCGCTAATCGAAATCTGCAAGACGTACTCAGCGGCGATTGTGATCTGAAAGACGTGCTGGTGAATGGCCCTGGTGGTATCAAGATTGTACCGGCTTCCTCCGGCACCCAGCGTATGACCCAGCTCAGCGCCATGGAACATGCCGGCCTGATCAACGCTTTCAGTGAGCTGGGCGACCAGATTGACGTTCTGATTGTGGATACCGCCGCAGGTATTTCTGAATCGGTGGTCAGCTTCCTCAGGGCCTCGCAGGAACTTCTGCTGGTGGTCTGCGACGAACCTACTTCCATTACCGATGCGTACGCGTTGATCAAGCTGATGAACCGGGATTATGGCACCAACCGCTTCCGTATCCTGGCAAACCAGGTCCGCAATGAGCAGGAAGGCCGCCATCTGTTTGAAAAACTGACCCGGGTCACCGAGCGTTTTCTGGATGTGGCACTACAATATGTAGGTATCGTGCCTTACGACGAGGCCGTCAAGAAAGCCGTCCAAAGACAGAAAGCGGTATTGGATGCCTATCCGAGGGCGAAAGCCTCGCTGGCTATCCGGGCTCTGGCCGAAAAAGTGGACAGTTGGCCTTTGCCGTCCTCTCCCAGGGGGCATCTCGAATTCTTCGTGGAGCGGCTCGTCGAAGTCTGATCTGAATCCAGTCCTACAAGAAAACCGGATACATGACATTGGCGAAACATCTGGGAATTTACCATCAGGCCGGCGCCAGGAGCCCTTCAGCCCTGATTGAAGAGCATGCGCCGCTGGTCAAGAAAATCGCCCTTCATCTCATGGCCCGGCTGCCGCCATCAGTGCAGCTGGAAGACCTTATGCAGGCCGGTATGATTGGCCTGCTGGAGGCCGCGCAGCGCTATTCTTCCGGCAAAGGTGCCACCTTTGAAACCTACGCAGGGATTCGCATCCGCGGCGCCATGGTGGATGAGATCCGCAAAGGCGACTGGGTGCCCCGCTCAGTGCATCGCAACGCCCGGCGAATCGCCAGTGCTATCAAGCAGGTGGAAGATCGTACCGGGCGCGAGGCCCAGGATGCCGAAGTAGCTGAAGAGCTTGGCATTGGTCTGGACGAGTACCATGCCTCACTCGCCGACGCTAACAGCGGTAGACTTTTTAGTCTTGATGAGCTCAATGAATCCGGCGAGCTGCCGATAGAAGAAGCAGAAGCGAGTGATAATCCGCTGGACGGTATTGCTTCAGGCGCTTTCCAGCGAAGTCTCGCAGACGCCATTGAGCAGTTGCCTGAGCGTGAAAAGCTGGTATTGAGCCTGTATTACCAGGAAGAGCTCAACCTCAAGGAAATCGGTGCGGTGCTAGGGGTCAGTGAGAGCCGGGTAAGCCAGATTCACAGCCAGGCGGCGTTGCGACTTCGCAGCCGGCTGGCCGAGTGGCGGGATGGTGACAACGACTGATCGGCCAGGTGCTGTGTTTCTCTCTCAGCAAGCTGTGTAGCTTTTGGTAAACGATGCTTTACAACGTGCGCAAACACCACACAATAAGCGCTTAAGGTAGCAGCCTGCTAGACTTCCAAAAGGCTGAATGAATTCCGGGTGTTACTGACTGGAGGTCCCATTGGACAAGAACATGAAAATTCTCATTGTGGATGACTTCTCCACAATGCGACGCATCATCAAAAACCTGCTGCGAGATCTCGGCTTCACCAATACGGATGAAGCAGACGATGGCAACACCGCGTTGCCCATGCTCCGAAGCGGCAAGTATGACTTCCTGGTGACTGACTGGAACATGCCCGGCATGTCGGGCTTTGACCTTCTGAAGGCTGTCCGTGCTGATGAAAACCTGAAGAACCTGCCGGTTCTGATGGTAACGGCAGAGGCTAAGCGGGACCAGATCGTGGCTGCGGCTCAGGCCGGGGTGAACGGGTATGTGGTCAAGCCTTTCACGGCAGCCGTGCTGAAGGAAAAGATCGAGAAAATCTTCGAACGAATCCAGTAACCAGAGGTCGGATGGCTCGCCATGAGTGATACCAAACAGAACCATCAGGGCCTTGATCCGGAGGTGGCGGAGAAGCTTCAAAAGCAGGCCTCCGACCTGGCCGAGAATGTAAACGCCGGGAATTATGCCAAGGCGATGACCCTGATCAATGAACTGAGCGAGGTTCGCGATCAGAGTCTGTATCGGGAAGTGGGGCGACTGACCCGCAGCCTCCATGAGGCAATCCGGAACTTCCAGATAGACCCGCGTAATGCCGAGCAGAAAGAAGTGCTGTCGAAGATGAGCGACGCTTCTGACCGTCTGGCCTATGTGGTTCAGATGACCAGCCAGGCGGCGAACCGCACCATGGATCTGGTTGAGGAAAGCATGCCGGTGGCTCACGCCATGCGGGATGAAGCGGTTTCCCTGCGGGATGAGTGGCAGCGTCTGCGCCGTCGTGAAATGGAGCCTGCGGAGTTTCGGGAGCTTTACGGTCGCATCGACAAGTTCTTCGCTGGCCTGACGACAGACTCCGACAGTCTGTACCAGAACCTGTCGGAAATCCTTCTGGCTCAGGATTTTCAGGATCTTACCGGTCAGGTTATCCAGAAGGTCACCGCGTTGGTGAAAGAGGTGGAAGACAACCTTCTTGGTCTGGTGGTGATGGCCAGCCACGTTGATCAACTGACCGGCACAGTGCATCAGATTGAAGAAAAAGAAGAATCGGCCGAAAAAGGGGTAGGGCCCCAGATCAAGGCCGATGAGCGGGAAGATGTAGTTTCGGGACAGGACGATGTGGACGATCTGCTGTCCAGTCTCGGATTCTGATAATAAAGAGGGTGACGCATGGCGTTAGATGCTGATGAAGAGATCCTGCAGGACTTCCTGGTAGAAGCCGGCGAGATACTCGAAAAGTTGTCGGAGCAGCTGGTGGATCTGGAGCAGCATCCCGATGACAGCGATCTGCTGAACGCCATTTTCCGTGGCTTCCATACCGTGAAAGGGGGCGCAGGCTTCCTTCAGCTGGAGGCACTGGTTAATTGCTGCCACTCTGCGGAGAACGTGTTTGATATTCTCCGGAATCACAAGCGCAAGGTAACACCGGACCTGATGGACGTGGTGCTGGAGGCGCTGGACAACGTTAATGCCATGTTCGAAGAAGTCCGCAACCGGGAAGAACCGACGCCCGCGCCGGACGAACTGATTGAAGCTCTGGATGCACTCGCCAAACCCGAGTCCGAGGATGCACCGGCGGTGGAAGCACCAACCCCGGCACAGGAGCCGTCGTCTGCGGATGTCGGACAGCAAGGGGATCAGGGCGATATCACTGACGAAGAGTTCGAGCAGCTGCTGGACGCGTTGGCGGATGAAAAATCCGATGGCCAGAAACCGGTCGGCAACGAGCAGGTGAGCACCCCGGCAGAATCCGCCGGCGGCTCAGACAGTGATGAGATTACCGACGATGAATTTGAGGCCCTGCTGGATCAACTCCACGGCAAGGGCCAGTTTGCCGGCGCGCCTGCGGAAGATGAAGCGCCCAAGGCAGATATCGACACCAGCGGTGGCTCGGAGAAATCATCCGGTGACGCCGATCTGATTTCCGACGACGAATTCGAGAACCTGCTGGACGAACTGCATGGCAAGGGTGCAGGCCCAAGCGCGGGGGCTGCCGCAGGTGAGCCCAAGCCTGCGCCGGCTCCATCAAGCAAGGCCGAACCAGCCCCGGAACCAAAGAAAGCGGAAGCCAAAGCCGAGAGCAAGGCCGCTTCCAAGCCGGCCCCTGCGCCTGCACCTGCCCGTGAGGCCGCACCAGCGGGCGAAACCACGGTTCGGGTTGATACCAAGCGCCTGGACGACATCATGAACATGGTGGGCGAACTGGTGCTGGTGCGTAACCGCCTGCAGCGTCTGGGTTCCGAAAGCGAAGACGAACACATGCACAAGGCAGTGGCCAATCTCGATGTGGTGACCACGGATCTGCAGGCTGCCGTCATGCAAACACGGATGCAGCCGATCAAGAAAGTTTTCGGCCGTTTCCCCAGAGTGGTGCGCGACCTGGCCCGCAGTCTGAAGAAAGAAGTGAATCTGGTCATGCACGGTGAGGAAACCGACCTGGATAAAAACCTGGTTGAAGCTCTGGCCGATCCCCTGGTGCACCTGGTGAGAAATTCCGTGGATCATGGTGTCGAGGCACCGGACGTACGGGAAAAGGCCGGCAAACCTCGCGCTGGAACCGTGACTCTGTCGGCGGAGCAGGAAGGCGACCATATTCTGCTGTCCATTGTCGACGACGGCGCCGGTATGAATCCTGATGTCTTGCGCCGCAAGGCGGTCGAGAAGGGCCTGTACGATCAGGATGCGGCAGACCGCCTTACCGATAACGAATGCTTCAATCTGATTTTTGCGGCCGGTTTCTCCACCAAGGACCAGATTTCCGATGTCTCTGGTCGGGGTGTCGGCATGGACGTGGTGAAAACCAAGATCGGCCAGCTCAATGGGCAGATCAATATCATGTCCGAACAGGGCAAGGGCACCAGCATTATCATCAAGGTGCCGCTGACTCTGGCCATTATGCCAACGTTGATGATCATGCTTGGTGACCAGTCTTTCGCGCTGCCGCTGGTGAATGTGGTGGAGATTTTCCACCTGGATCTGACCAAGACCAACATTGTCGACGGCAAAGAGTGTATTGTCGTGCGGGACAAAGTGTTCCCACTGTTCCACATCAAGCGCTGGCTGGTGCACGGTGCGGCAGGTCAGGCCGAGCCGGAGATTGCGCACGTGGTGATTGTGGCCATGGGGACCAAACAGGTCGGCTTTGTCGTTGATCAGCTGATTGGCCAGGAAGAGGTGGTGATCAAACCTCTGGGCCGGGCCCTGCAGGGGACGCCAGGAATGGCCGGCGCCACCATCACCGGTGATGGCCGTATCGCCCTGATTATTGATGTGCCGAGCCTCCTGCAGCACTACGGCTGAGCAGGAATTTCCGGGATTGTGTAGGAGAAATGGATGACAGTTTCTGTCCTGGTCGTGGATGATTCGGGCTTTTTTCGCAAACGGCTGACGGAAATCCTGACGGCCTCGGGCCAGATTAAAGTGGTAGGCGCCGCCACCAACGGGCGGGAAGGTGTCGAGCTGGCAGAAAAACTGCGCCCCGATGTGATCACCATGGATTACGAGATGCCGGTGATGGACGGCATCTCTGCCGTGCGCGAGATCATGCGCAAACATCCCACCCCGGTTTTGATGTTCTCGTCCCTGACCTATGAAGGTGCCCGCGTTACCCTGGATGCCCTGGAAGCCGGGGCAGTGGATTTCCTGCCCAAGAACTTCGAGGAAATTGCCAGGGACACCAGTCAACTTCAGAAAATCCTTATCCAGCGTATTCTGGATGTGGCCGGTAGCCGCCCGGGTGCCCGATCGGCGCCTGTGGCCCCGAGGCCGGCGGCACCGGCTGCGGAACCTCGCCGTGAACCTGTCGAGCGCGCCGGTTCGCGCCTGCACCGCCCGGTAACGACGGAACCCCGTAAAGACCCTGCGACCTCCGAGCCGGTTCGTAAACCCACCAGAAAAACGGCCGCCAGGCACTACAGTGTGGTAGCCATCGGCACTTCCACCGGTGGCCCCGTTGCGCTGCAAAAGGTGCTCACGGCGTTACCGGCTTCGTTTCCCGCGCCCATCGTATTGGTTCAGCACATGCCCGCCAGCTTCACTCCGGCCTTTGCCGAGCGGCTCAACAAGTTGTGTCGCATTGAGGTGCGCCAGGCCGAGGACGGCGACGTGCTTCGTCCGGGACTGGCCCTGCTGGCGCCCGGTGGCAAGCAGATGATGATTGAAAGTCGCGGCGGGCAGGCAAAAGTGCGGATTCTTCCGGGCGATGACCGCTTGAATTACAAACCCTGTGTGGATGTTACCTTCGGTTCTCTGGCCAGGAGCTTCCCAGGCAAAACCCTGGGTCTGATCCTTACTGGTATGGGTTCCGACGGAAAGGAAGGCTGCAGGATGATGAAGCAGTCCGGTTCCGTGATCTGGTCCCAGGATGAGAAATCCTCCGTCATCTATGGCATGCCGATGGCTGTGGCCAAAGCCGGACTGAGCGACGAGATTCTGGCGCTGGAGGATATTGGCGCGCGGCTGGTTGAAGGTGTGAGCTGATGGATATTCTGAGCCTGCTCGGAATCATCCTGGCGTTCGTGGCCATCCTGGGTGGCAATCTGCTGGAAGGAGGCGCTGTCAGTTCGCTGTTCAACGGCCCGGCCGGGTTGATCGTGGTGGGCGGAACTCTGGCGGCGACCATCCTGCAAACCTCCTGGCCGATGCTCAAGCGTGCCTTCGGTCAGGTTCGCTGGGTGTTTATTCCGCCCTACATCTCGCTGGAAGATGGCATTGGCAAGGTCATCGACTGGAGCGTCAAAGCCCGCAAACAGGGCCTGCTGGGCCTGGAAGGGCTTGCGGAGAGAGAGCCCGAGCCGTTTGCCCGGAAAGGGCTGCAGTTGCTGGTTGATGGTGCCGAGCCCGAGTCCATTCGCAGTATCATGGAAGTCGACCTGGAAACCCGGGAGCAGCGCGATCTGGAGTCGGCCAGAGTCTATGAGGCCATGGGTGGGTATTCCCCCACTATCGGTATTATTGGCGCGGTGATGGGCCTGATTCAGGTCATGACCAATCTGGAAGATCCCCAATCACTGGGTGGCGGCATCGCCACGGCCTTTGTGGCGACCATCTACGGCGTTGCCCTGGCCAACCTGTTGTTCTTTCCGGTGGCCAATAAATTGCGGGGCATCATCAAGGAACGCACCCGTTATGAGGACATGATGATCGATGGCATTATCGCCATTGCCGAGGGCGAAAACCCGAAATCCATCGAATTGAGACTGCGGGGCTTCCTGCAGTAATTCCGGGCCAGGGCTTCCTATGCGCCGTCGCAGACCACCCCAGGATGATCTCCACAACAAGGAACGCTGGCTGATTTCCTACGCGGATTTCATCACGCTTCTGTTTGCCTTTTTCGTGGTGATGTACTCGGTATCGTCCGTGAATGAGGGCAAGTACAAGGTGCTGTCGGAAACCTTCACCGGTGTCTTTAACGCCCCCCAGCGCTCATTGCAACCGGTCACCGTAGGCGGCCAGCCGGTCCGGGCGCCGCAACAACAGCATGAAGATGTTATTCCGCCGCCGGTTACCGAGGCGCCCCGTAATCCGGAACTGGATGCCGAGGGTCGCACCGAGGCTTTGCGAACCATGGCCAACCAGCTTGCCATGGAATTCGACGAACTGATCAATCAGGGGGTAGTGAGTCTGGAAACCAGCAGCGAGTGGATTGAACTCAATCTGCCGAACAGCATGCTCTTTGGCAGTGGTGATGCTGAGCCCCATTACGACTCTTTTGAAGTCATTGAAAAGATCGCCAGTGTACTGCGCAACCGCGACAATGCGGTCAAGGTGGAAGGCTTTACCGATAACCAACCCATTCGTACCAGCCGCTTTCCGTCCAACTGGGAACTTTCGACCGCCCGTGCAGCGGCTGTCGCCCGGATGTTGATGATGGAGGGCATCGAGCCAGAGCGCCTGGCAGCGGTGGGTTATGGTCAATACCAGCCTGTGGCCCGCAACGATACCGAGGAGGGCCGGCGGCGTAACCGCCGGGTGGTTCTGCTGATCTCCCGGGATGCAAGCATCCGGGGGGCGGTGCGCTGATCACCTGCCGGTGGCAGATGCGTATGGCTGAGCTGGCACACTTCCTGTATTACCTGTTGTTCATCGTCCGAATCGGCAAGGGGTTGCCGCAAAACCATCGATTCGGCTTTCAAGTTACCCGTATCCTTGCCGATAAGTTGAACAGAGGCCGGCGCATGACGCCAGGCTGAGCCGTTACCGGAGAACAAAACGTGCGTATCTGGGCTGTAGCCAATCAAAAAGGTGGAGTGGGGAAGACAACCTCTGTGGTCGCCCTGGGCGGACTGCTGGCCCAGCGCGGCAAGCGTGTGCTGGTGGTTGATCTGGATCCGCACGGATCGCTGACCAGCTGGTTTGGTTATGACCCGGATACCATCGCCCACAGCGTATTTGACCTGTTTCAGCATCAGGGCAAGGTTCCTGAAGGCCTGCCGGCGCAACTGATCACCGATACCGGTTGCCCCGGGCTGTCGCTGCTGCCTGCCAGTACTGCACTGGCCACCCTGGAGCGTCGGATGATTGGCGTTGAGGGTATGGGGCTGATTGTCTCCCGTGCCCTGGCCCAGTTGTGGGATGATTTTGACTACGTGATTCTCGACAACACGCCGTCACTGGGTGTGCTCATGGTGAATGCACTGGCCGCTGCCCAGTACCTGGTGATTCCGGTACAGACCGAGTTTCTGGCCATCAAGGGCCTGGAACGAATGCTGCACACCCTGCAAATGATCATGCGCTCCCAGAAGAACGAATTACCGTACATGATCGTTCCCACACTCTATGATCGCCGGACGCAGGCTTCGGTCAAGAGCCTTAATCTGTTACGCAAGACCTATCAGGATACCCTCTGGCGTTTCGCCGTACCGGTTGATACCAAATTCCGGGATGCCAGCCAGGCCGGGGTTATTCCCTCGCAACTGGATGCGGAAACCCACGGTGTCCGGGCCTATGATCATCTGTTGGACGACCTCCTGAAGCGAACCGGTTCGGTGAAGGAGCGTCAGCATGGCTGACAGAAAAATGACGCAACTGGCAGCGCCGGAAGCGGCCATTGCCAGTTATCTGGATGAATTGCTGCACACCGCCACCAGCACTGCGTTGCAGGAAGAACAGATACAGCCTGAGCCGGAGCCGTTAGTGGCGCAACCGGAACCGGAGCCGCCGAAACCGGTAAAAACCGAAGCAAAGCCTGTCACCAGAGCCCGTCCTCGCCCAATCGTTCAGGCACCTGTGGTGGAACAGAAAGCGCCGGAGCCGGTTCAGACGGAGGCGCCGGTCACGGCCCCGGGCAACGATGGCGAGGTGCCACCGGCGCGCCCGGACTGGTCGGAAGAGCCGTTCGAGTGCCTGATTTTTACGGTGGCCGGGCTGCAGTTGGCGGTGCCGCTGGTTCTGTTGGGCGCCATCCATCGTATTGAAGAAGAGATCCGGCCAATTCCTGGCAGTCCCCGGTGGTACATGGGGATACGGCCGGATCGGGACCACAACCTGCGGGTTGTGGACACCGCCGAGTGGATTATGGCTGGCCGGGTACCGGCTGGTGCCCGGGACAATTATCGGTTTGTGATCCGGCTGGATGACAGTGAGTGGGGGCTGGCCTGTGACGATGTGGCCCAGTCTTTCACGCTGCGGCCGGATGAAGTGCGCTGGCGCACAGCGCGCAGCAAGCGCCCCTGGCTGGCGGGCACCGTGGTTGACCACATGTGTGCGTTGATCGATGTGCGTACCATGGCGCATCTGCTGGTGCGGGCAGAGCGTGAACACCATCTGGATCTGAGTTAAACAGGTCCGTTACTCAATGAAACCGTGTGAGGCTGGCACGGTTTGTGCCCTTAACTATAGTATTGGGCACTGATGATGAATTTTTGACGATCAGGTTGCCCGCCGGGCAGCCGAGAAGGAGAGAGTGCTATGGCATCCCCGAGCGGACAGCAAAATCAGGCCCAGGACGATCAGGTACTGCAGTACGTGACTTTCCGCCTGGATGACGAAACCTATGGCATCAACGTGATGCAGATCCAGGAAGTGCTGCGTTACACGGAAATCGCGCCGGTTCCCGGAGCCCCGGATTATGTGCTGGGGATCATCAACCTGCGGGGTAACGTGGTTACGGTCATCGATACCCGTCGCCGGTTCGGGTTGGCGGACGCGGAAGTGACCGATGCCACCCGGATTGTGGTCATGGAGTCGTCCAGCCAGGTGATGGGCATTCTGGTGGATTCTGTGGCAGAGGTGGTCTATCTCAAGGCCAGTGAAATTGAAACTGCACCGAACGTGGGGAACGAGGAAAGTGCCAAGTTCATCCAGGGCGTGTGCAACAAGAACGGCGAGCTGATCATTCTCGTCGAATTCGACAAGATGCTGTCAGACCACGAGTGGGCTGAAATCGCGTCGCTGTAACCGGCTTTTCACAGCGCAGTGATGGACGTCTCCCGGGGTCACCAACAACGGAGACGTCCATTATGAGTTTCACCATTCCCTCCTGGCTCCCCTGGGGCCTGACCGCTGCAGCCATCACTCTGGTTCTGGTTCAGGGTGTTATCCATGGCCGGCGTATCCGGGCCTTACAGGCTTCTGTCAAGCAGCGTTGCGATACCCTTGGCCGTGAACTGCATGCCACTACCAGTGGCAGCCTCGGCGTGGGGCAGCGCCTGGTAGCCTGTGAGCGGCAGATTCATGAGCTCAAGAACACTCTGGAAGAAATGCGGCAGAATGATCCGTTGCGAATTTCCTACGACGAAGCCGCGCGACTGGTTGATCTTGGAGCGGATATCGACGATCTTATGAATACTTGCGGAATTTCCCGTCCGGAGGCCGAACTGGTATCTGCCCTGAAGCGGCGACAGGCGGCCTGATCCGGCGTTTTATCGGATGCTGCTGAATGAAGAAGCTCTATCAGAGGGCCGTTGAGGCCCTCGCTGTTGTTTCCCGCCCTGATTTTGTTTCCGGTGCCGATCTCGTCCCCTCCATCACCGGCCACTCAATACCCAGAGAAGAAACGGTTCGACACCTGCTGAGCCTGATGCCAGAGATCGAGCCTGACCAGGTTGTCATGCACGTTGGGGCGGCTCAGGTTATGTGACCGCCGTGCTGGCGGATCTGGCTCACCGGGTGGTTTATGTTGACCGCAACCCGGCACTGGTGGAAAAAGCCCGCGAGCGCTTTTTCAAGCACGGCGTCCATAATGTGGATGTTGTTCAGGCCTCGGCAGATACCGGGCTGGAACTGGACGCGCCCTGTGACCTGATTCTGTGTACGACCTTCATTCAGGACCCCAAGGCGCTTCTGCCGAACCTGCGCGAGGGCGGGAACCTGGTTTGCCTGGAGGGTCGGGCGGGGCCGGTGCCCAGTGTCGCCATGTTCCAGCGCAGGGGCGACAAGCTGGAGCGGGTCAGAACCCTGGGCTGGGTGGATTTCAACCGTAACTCTGAACAGATTCTGATTGATCTTGGCGTGGTCTCCGAAGCGGCACTGGCGGATGCCCGCACCGAGGCGGCGACCAAAAACGAACGGGTACTGGATGTCCTGCGTCGCCGGTTGAATCTGGAAGAGATTGATCTCTACCGGTCTCTTGCCCAGCAGCGGGGCATGACGTTTACCGATGGTGATGACGTACTCAGTCATCTGAATACGGACCTGTTCCGGCGTTTTTCCCGAACCTTTCTGGATCTCTCCCGCGTGATCCCGGTGTCGGAAGAGGACAGCACGTTGACCGTGGTCACCGACGACCCGGATGCACGTACCGATCAGATGGAACGGCTGACACCCAAGCATCGAATTGTCTGTCTGCTGGTGACACCGACGGACTTCCGGCGGATCTGGTCGGCGCTGGATCTGACTGTCAAGGGCAGCCGCTTTGTGGCGGAGCATGGCGTGTCGGTGGGCAGCACCGAAAAACCGGATACATCGGGCAATGATCTGCTCGGCAAGGACAGCAACAAACACATCAGCCCGTATCTGGTGTCTGTGTATGAGGCTATTCTGCTGGATGCCGTCAGCGAGAAGGCCAGCGATATTCATATCGAACAGTATGAGAACCGGGTGCGCATTCGTTTGCGGGTGGATGGCGATCTGCACGATTTACCGCAATACCAGTTGTCGGCCCGGGAAATTCGAGGCGTTATCAACGTCATCAAGCTCCGGGCGGAGCTGAATATCGCCGAGCACCGGTTACCCCAGGGTGGGCGTTCCAGGCTACAGCTCGGAGACACCTCCTACGATTTGCGGATCCAGACCCAGCCCTCACTGCACGGTGAGAACGCGATTATCCGTCTGTTGCCGCAAACCGGTCGGGCAATGACCATCGCTGAGTTGGGGATGTCATCGGCCATTGGTTCCCGTTATCAGCGCCTGCTGGATAACCCGGCGGGTCTGGTGCTGGTGGTCGGGCCGACCGGGCCATGGTGGTCCGGATCATCATTTCCCTGTGTACGTCCCGGGGGTGCTTGCTGGTGGGGGAGCCGGGTACGGCCAAATCCTGGCTGTCGGAGCTGCTCGCTGCGGCGATTTCGGGTAATTCCACGCTGACCTTGCAGGGCGGCGCCATCAGCCAGGTCAGCCAGTTGCTCTACAGCTGGAACGAAGCTCTGCTTCGCACCGAGGGCCCCAGCCGAAAGGCGCTGGTGCCAACCCCGCTGTTGCGGGGCATGATGGAGGGGCAGTTGGTCCGGTTTGAAGAAATCGCCCGCTGCCCGCAGGCGCTGCAGGATGCCATGCTGTCTGTATTGTCCGACAGGGTCGTGGTGATCCCGGAATTGCCGGGGGAAGACGGCGTTATTCTGGCACGGGAAGGCTTTAACCTGGTGGCCACCTCAAACAGTGTTGATGAGGGTGTTCACAGCATGAGTGCGGCCCTGAAACGACGGATGGACTTTGAGGAAATCCGGCCGATACGGCACCTGAACGATGAGATCGATGTGGTTCTTCGGGAAGTGGCCAGAGCCAACCGGCGTGCCGGAATCGATGTGGCGCTGGAGCAGTCGGTGGTGGAAGTGCTGGTGACCATCTTCCACGAATTGCGTAACGGGCAGACTCTGGACGGGCGGAGCACCGACCGGCTGGCAGGGGCGGCCCTGTCCACCGCCGAGGCCGTATCCGTGGCCCACGCCGCCAGCCTGAATGCGTGGTATTACGGTGGCGGCGCCATGACCGTTGAACACATGATGCACCACGTTATAGGCTCGGCCCTGAAGGATCAGCCGGAGGACCGCCGACGCCTGAAGCATTACTTCGATACCACTGTGGCGCCACGCAAAGGTGAGCATTGGCAACAGGCCTGGGCGTTACGTTCCCTGATCCACTGACGGGTTATCTTCTTCTGGCCGGGCATCTCCGGGTGTCCGGCCCCGGATGTGGAAAGCAAACGCCAGAATCTCCGCGATCACCCGGTACAACTCTTCCGGAATCTCTTCATTCAGCGACAGACGCGCCAGAATGCCGGCAAGCTCGGCATTCTCGTACAGCGGAACATTGTTGTCGCGGGCAATCCGGATGATTTCCTCGGCCAGTTCCCACGTGCCGGTTGCCGAGATAACCGGTGCCCGTTCACCGTCGTACTTGAGGGCGACAGCGGCCGGGATATTGTTCTGTGCGTTTTCGGTCATGCCTTGGTATCCACCAATCGGTGCTCCAGCCGGGTTTGCATCTGCTGAGGGCTGCCCCTGCGACAATCGAGGTCAGCAACTTCCAGCCCGAGGTCGTTCAGGCTCTGGCGCAGCAGCGGCAGCTCGCGATGCACGGTTCTCAGCGTGGCCTGATTTTCAGCCCAGACCATAGCGCTCACGGACGGCGGCCGGAAGGTGACATCGAAATGCAGCGGGCCCGCATCGTCCAGATCCATAGACAGAGACAGTCGCCACTCACTGGCACTGGTCCGTTCCGGTCGTTTGTTGCCGTCTTTCTCCTGTGAGTACTGTTCCAGTCGCAATTGTGCCGTTCGGGGTTCCTGTTGCGGCGTTAACCATGGCAGTTCAATCAGCAGAGTGTTCACGGGCACGCCAGGTTCGCCGCCGGCCCTGGCATTCAAGGTCTGGCTGTGCAACTGGTTTACCGTAATCCGGTTCAACATGCCTGCAAGCAGTCGCAGGGTCTGCCCGACCGTGGCAGGTTCCCCGGTGTTCTGAGAGGCCGCGGGCGTTGGTGCCCTGGGAAACTGTAATGGGGCCTGTAGCAAATCCTGGCTGGCCAGGGGGGTCAGCCGGTTGAATTGCTCCGGCCCCTGGTTCTGGCTGGTGAGCAAAGCCGACACCACCTTTGCGAGTACCAGTTTAAGATCCGGTTGGCTGGCGGCGGAAGGGCCGGTCTGTAGCAATCGAGCCTCGGAAAACAGGCCGCTTTCAGACAACCACTGCCGCACCTGAGTGGCCATGGATTCGGTCTTGCCGGCGCCTGGCGCCAGGGCGTCAGCCTTGGGTAACTGGTTGATCAGCTTTTGCAAGGCCTGCTGTGCGGGCACTGGCAGAGGCTGTGCGCTGGTGGTAGATGGCAATTGCCCGGGTGGGGGTGGCAGTTTCAGGCCCTGACTCATGGCACTGAACAGTTGTGTCAGGCCAGCCTGAAGGCTCTGTTGCCAGGGTAGTCGCTGGGCCAGGGCCCGGGCAACGGCACTCTCCTGGCCCGGCGCCAGCTTGCCTATCAGCTGCAATTCGTTACCGGCCCGCATGACCTTGATCAGATCGCCCACGGACAGATCCGGTGGCTGGTTGCCGGCAGCGACTTTCAGGGATTGTCCGCGCAGTTCCAGCAACAGCTCATGGCCCCCGCCTTTCTGCCTCAGGATCTCGGCCACTTTGGCCAACGCTGTCTCCCGATCAGCCAGCTGTAACTGGGCCAGTTGTTGTCTGGCCGAAAGCGCAGCCCCGGGCGCCGTGCTGTTGCCGGGAGTAACCGTGGCCGGACTCCGGGGGGACTGGTCCGGCGCGGGCTGTTTCGGGGGTAAGGGTGGTGGTCCGCCGTTCAGTTTCATTGGTGTCGATTTGATGTCGGGCAAGAGTAATATGCTGGCGCTTTCGTTATAATACGCCGCGCTGGCAGTGAATGCCCTGATTTCATGTTGGCACCCGTGTGTCCTTCATTACATGCACCTGATGCCTGCTGCGCATCCATCGCTCTGAAACGGAGCCCTGATGTCCGAGCCGTTACTACAGGCGATAGATCTTGAGTGTGAACGGGACGAGCGCCTGTTGTTCCAGAATCTGTCCTTTTCCATACTGCCCGGTACGGTTACCCGTGTCGAGGGCCCCAACGGTACCGGTAAGACAACATTGCTGCGAATCCTTGCTGGCCTGAACGACGCCTGGTCGGGTCAATTGCTGTGGTGCGGCGAGCCCAGGGCCCGGCAACGCGAGTCTTTTCTTCGTAACACCCTTTACATTGGCCATCGGCCCGGCATCAAACCATTGCTTACCCCGGTCGAGAACCTGAAAGCGCTGATGGCCGGCCGTCGGGAGGTGAGCGACGAGGTGCTGGTTCAGGCACTGGCAGGTACCGGGCTGGCAGGATTTGAAAACGTACCATGCCGGAATCTGTCTGCCGGGCAGCAACGCCGTGTGGCATTAGCCAGGTTGCTGATTGCCGACGAGCCACTCTGGCTGCTGGACGAAGTCTTTACTGCGATTGATGCAGACGGTGTCCGAGCGATTGAGTCGATGCTACAGCAACGTGCCGCGGAAGGGGGGGCGGTGCTGGTGACGACCCACCATGAACTCCAGTTGCCGGGTATGAACCGCATCACCCTGGGTGCCGGAGGTGTGCATGAATGCTGATCGGCGGCCGGCACTGAAGCCGGTGTCTGAATCGGTTGGCCCGATAGCCGCCATGGCGGCAGTTTTTGCCCGGGATGTCCGGGTGGCTTTCCGGCAGCGGCAGGATCTGCTGAACCCGTTACTGTTTTTCATCATGGTAGTAACCCTTTTTCCCCTGGGAGTCAGCCCGGAAGTGGCATTTCTGAAACAGTCCGGAGCCGGTATCCTTTGGGTAGCGGCTTTGCTGTCGGTGTTGCTGTCGCTGGACCATCTGTTTCGTCACGATTTTGACGATGGGACCCTGGAGCAGCTGGTACTGCAGCCTCAGCCTCTGTTCCTGCTGGTGCTGGCCAAAACAGCCGCACACTGGGTGTTGACAGGTCTGCCACTGGTGCTGTTAGCGCCGGTTTTAGGCGTTATGGTGCACCTGGACGGGAACTCTATTGCAATTCTGTGTCTAACGCTCCTGATTGGCACCCCGGTACTGAGCATGATCGGAGCTATTGGCGCCGCTTTGACCCTGGGATTGCGCTCGGCAGGCGTGCTCTTGTCACTGCTGATCATTCCGCTGTACATTCCCGTGCTGATTTTTGGTACTGGCACGGTATCGGCGGCAGCTGAAGGCGCGCCGGTTGGCGGATACCTGGCTCTGATGGGCGCGTTTCTGGTTCTGGCGGTAACCCTGTCGCCTTTCGCCTCGGCAGCGGCCCTGAGAATCAGTCTTTCGAACAGCTGATCGGTTCTTTGGGGCCGGCAACCAACCAAACGATAACAGTGAAGATGGTGACCAACTGATGTGGCAATTCTTTCACAAACTGGGTTCTCCCAAATGGTTCTTCGGGATTGCAACCCGGTTTATGCCGTGGTTGCTGGCGATCGGTATCATTCTGCTCCTTGCCGGCCTGGTCTGGGGCCTGGCGTTTGCTCCCAAGGACTATCTGCAGGGCAACAGCTATCGCATCATTTTTATCCACGTTCCCACTGCCTTTCTCGCCCAATCCATTTACATCATGATGGCGTCCGCCGCCGTCGTTACGTTGGTCTGGCGCATGAAACTGGCGGATGTCTTCGTGAAAGCCGTGGCGCCGGTTGGCCTGGTGTTTACCTTCCTATCGTTATTCACCGGCGCTGTCTGGGGTAAGCCTACCTGGGGGACCTGGTGGGTGTGGGATGCCCGGCTGACTTCCATGCTTATTCTGCTGTTCCTCTATGGCGGTGCTATCGCCCTCGATCGGGCCATCAATGATGAAAAATCTGCTGCCAGGGCGGTAGCGGTGCTGGTGCTGGTGGGGGTGGTAAATATCCCGATTATCAAATACTCCGTGGAGTGGTGGAATACACTGCACCAGCCGGCCACGTTCAAACTCACCGAAAAGCCCTCTATGCCCGTTGAGATGTGGGTTCCGCTGCTGCTTTCGGTGCTCGGGTTATACCTGTTGTTTGGCTGGCTGGCGTGTCTGCGCATGAAAACCGAAATTGTCGTGCGGGAGCAAAAAACCCGCTGGGTGAGAGAGCTGGTGATGGCGGGGAGAGGCTGACCGATGGCGTTTGATTCTTTTTCAGCATTTATCGCAATGGAAGGCCATGGTCCCTATGTCTGGGCCTGTTATGCCGTTTTCGCCGTTCTTCTGGTGGGCCTGATGATCTGGTCGTCCCGGCATCATCAGGCGGTTATGGCCAGCTGCAAACGCCGATACCAGCAGCAGGAAAGCAGCACCAGTGCCCGGCCCAAACAGGCCGCTACGTTCGCCCGTGTCGAAGTTTCCCAGGAATAAACAGCAGGTAATCCATGCATCCGATCCGAAAAAAACGACTGACCATTGTGCTCTTTCTGGTGGCCGGTATTGCCATTGCGGTAGGCCTGACCACCTATGCACTCCGACAGAATATCAACCTTTTTTACGATCCTACGGAAATTGCAGCGGGTAACGCGCCGGTTGATGTCCGGATCCGGGCCGGCGGCATGGTTGAAGAGGGCAGTGTGGCAAGGGATACCGACAGCCTGAAGGTGAACTTCCGGGTGACCGACTATGCCGCGTCGGTGCCGGTACAGTACGAGGGCATACTGCCTGATCTGTTCGCCGAAGGGCAGGGCGTGGTCGCCATGGGGCGGCTGAATGAACAGGGCGTGTTCGTGGCCGATCAGGTTCTGGCCAAGCACGATGAGAACTATATGCCACCGGAAGTGGCCGAGGCGCTGGAGCGCTCTTCCAAGGGGCAGCACAAGTCTGCTGATGTGGAAAAAGCCGCGGAAACCACGGCGTACTGAGCGCCCAATTCATTTCTGACGTTGGAGAAACCCGATGTATCCGGAACTCGGACAGCTTGCACTGATTCTCTCGTTGCTGCTGGCAGTACTTCTCTCCGTGGTGCCGCTTGCGGGCGCTCTGACCGGGCGTGACAGCCTGCAGGCATTTGCCCGGCCACTGGCGTCCGGCATGTTTGTGTTCACCGCCCTCGCGTTTGCGATCCTGACCCACGCCTTTCTGGTGGATGACTTCTCGGTGGCCTATGTGGCCAATAACAGCAACAGCATGTTGCCCTGGTACTACAAGTTCAGCGCGGTCTGGGGCGGGCATGAGGGCTCGTTGCTCTTGTGGATACTGATGCTCATAGGCTGGACGCTGGCCGTTGCCATCTTCAGCCGTAAACTGCCTTCGGTGATGGTCTCCCAGGTGTTGTCGGTTCTGGGCATGGTCTCCGTTGGCTTCCTTCTGTTTATCATTCTGACCTCCAACCCGTTTGACCGTCTGCTGCCGAACGTACCGGCAGATGGGCAGGATCTGAATCCGCTGTTGCAGGACATTGGCCTGATCATGCACCCGCCCATGCTCTATATGGGTTATGTTGGTTTTTCGGTGGCCTTTGCGTTTGCCATTGCGGCACTGATCAACGGCCGACTGGACGCGGCCTGGGCTCGCTGGTCGCGCCCCTGGACCACGGTTGCCTGGTCCTTCCTGACGGTGGGCATCGCTCTGGGCAGTTGGTGGGCCTATTACGAGCTCGGCTGGGGCGGCTGGTGGTTCTGGGATCCGGTTGAAAATGCCTCCCTGTTGCCCTGGCTTTCGGGTACCGCCTTGATGCACTCGCTGGCAGTCACGGAAAAACGCGGGGTCTTCAAGAGCTGGACCGTGTTGCTGGCTATTGTCACTTTCGCACTGAGCCTGCTGGGTACCTTCCTGGTTCGTTCCGGTGTGCTCACCTCCGTCCATGCCTTCGCGTCGGATCCGGAGCGGGGCAGTTTCCTGCTGGCGTTGCTGGGCATTACCATTCTGGCCAGCCTGACACTGTACGCCTTCCGGGCGCCGGTAGTGCATGTCCGCTCCCGTTATGGCTCCTTGTCCCGGGAAATCTTCCTGCTCCTGAACAATGTCTTGCTGGTATCTGCCACGATGCTGGTAGCCATCGGCACACTTTACCCGCTGGTGCTGGATTATCTGGACCTTGGCAAGCTGTCTATTGGTGAGCCGTTCTTCAATACCACCTTCAGTCCCCTGGCGGTGGCAACCGGCCTGCTGCTGGGCGCGGGGATTTTCTCGCGCTGGAAGAAGACGGACGGCGGCTGGCTGGCCCGCAAGCTGCTGTGGCCGCTGGCCGTCAGTCTGATTGCCAGCGCGGGGGTGATGATCGGCTACGGAGGGTTTGCACCCTGGGCCTTCCTGGGTGTGTTTGCGGCCATGTGGGTAGCGGTGGCCACCGCCTGGGACCTTTGGGATAAATCCGCCTCCCGCAAAGGGCGCTGGCATGGCCTGAAGCGCCAGTCCCGCAGTTACTGGGGCATGGTTCTCGGGCATTTGGGGCTTGCCATGGTGATGGCCGGTGCGACGGTGGTTTCCAACTACGGGATTGAGCGTGATGTGCGCATGCAGCCGGGTGACCGCGCTATGGTGGGGGATTATGAGATTGTATTCACCGACATTGGTGAGCGTCGTGGCCCCAACTTTACCGCCCAGTACGGCAGCTTCAATGTTTACCTGGATGGGGAACTCGTGACCGACCTCCATCCGGAAAAGCGACAGTATCCCGTTGGCATGAGTGTGATGACCGAAGCGGACATTGATGCCGGCCTGTTCCGGGATGTATTTGTAGCCATTGGTGAGCGTATCAGTGACGACGCCTGGGCTATCCGGCTGCAGTACAAACCGTTAGTGAGATGGCTGTGGCTCGGATCCCTGGTGATGGCCATTGGCGGATTCCTGGCGATTGCGGACAAGCGTTACCGTATTCGCGTGCGCGATGAGGAAGCCGTGAAAAGTGGCGAGCCGGCAGCGCCGGGCAAAGTGGCGGAGGCGTCCTCATGAAGCGGGTATTGCTGTTCCTGCCGCTGGTAATTGCCGTCGGCGTGGGGGTATTCCTGTTTGCCGGCCTGGGCAAGGACCCCACCAAACTGGAATCCGTTCTGGTCGGCAAGCCCGTTCCCGAATTCAGCCTGGAGTCTCTGGACAATCCGGAGGTTCAGTTGGATCCCTCAGTTTTCCAGGGCGAAGTATCCTTGTTGAATGTATGGGCCGAGTGGTGCCCCTCTTGCTGGGATGAGCATGAATACCTGA
The DNA here is from genome assembly GCF_000475315.1 of Marinobacter sp. EN3. NCBI lineage: Bacteria > Pseudomonadati > Pseudomonadota > Gammaproteobacteria > Pseudomonadales > Marinobacteraceae > Marinobacter > Marinobacter sp. EN3. The sequence continues at coordinate 621,645 of NZ_AXCC01000001.1, read as the reverse complement.
TGTATCTGGCCCGGGAACAGGGAGTTCGAATTGTGGGCTTGAACTACAAGGATCAGCGGGAAAGTGCCTTCCGGTTCCTGAACCGGCTGGGTAATCCCTACGAGACCATTATCTTCGACCCGAAGGGAACCCTGGGTTTTGACCTGGGCGTGTATGGTGCGCCGGAAACCTTTGTTATCGACGCAGAGGGCGTGGTGCGCTATCGCCACGTAGGCGTTGTGAACCAGAAAGTCTGGGAAGAAGTGCTCTTGCCGGTTATCGCTCAGGCCCGGGGGAACAGCTGATGCGTTTGTTACCCGCTTTCTTAACCGTGTTGATGGTGCTCTCGGGCCCGGCAATTGCCGAGGTGTCAGAAGTCTATGACTTCGATACCCGGGCTGAAGAACAGCGTTATCAGCAATTGATCTCAGAATTGCGCTGTCCCAAGTGTCAGAACCAGAACATTGCCGATTCCAATGCGCCGATCTCCAAGGATATGCGGGACGAGGTCTACCGCATGATGCAGGAGGGGGCCTCCAATGATCAGATCGTGGGTGCTCTGGTCGACCGTTTTGGCGAATTCGTTCAGTACAAACCGCCGGTGGATAACCGCACCATTCTCCTCTGGGCCTTTCCGGCGATTGCCACCATTGGCGGTTTTCTGATTGTGGCCGGTGTGGTGTGGCGTGCCCGAAGGCGAGAAGACGAGCCGCCCCTGAGTGCGGAAGACCGGGCCCGGGCAGAGCAGATTCTGGCCAGTCAAAGTGACAAGGCTGACCGCCGATAACTCCCATTCATTTCGAGACGTGACGATATTTCCATGACCGATACCTTCTGGATTGCCGGGACCGTACTCATTCTGGTGGCCCTGGCCTTTGTGCTTTATCCAGTCTTTTTTCATAAACCCCGGGCCCGCCTTGAGGCGGATCTGCGAAATCAGAACCTGCTGGCCTATCGCACCCGGCTCAAAGAGCTGGAGGACGAGCACGAGGCCGGCATACTGGATGACGAGAGCTACAAGCAGCTAAAGGAAGAGCTGGCGGGCGCCATGCTCGATGATGTACCGGAAGAACCCGTTACCCAGCGGCGTGTGCCCGGGCGGCGTAGCGCCATGGTTGTCGCCTTGCTGGCGATCCTGGTGTTACCGGTGGGCACCTATTTCGGGTATCAGGAATGGGGTTCCATGGATCAGGTGGAGCAGTTCCTTGCGATGCAGGAAATGAATGCTACGCAGGGCGACCAGACGGCCCGCATGGCGGAATTGGCCGACCAACTGCGAAAGCGACTTGAAGAAAGCCCGGACAATGCCGATGGTTGGGCGATGTTGGGGCAGACCTATATGCGTCTTGAGCGCTATGAGCAAGCGGCGGAGGCCTATCACCGTCTTGCCGATGTAGTATCTGAGGATCGAAACGCCAGCGCGGTGGCCCTGGGGCTGGCTGCACAGGCTAACTATTTTGCCAGCGAAGGCGAGATGACCCCGGCGGTTACCGATGCCATTGCGGCTGCCCGGGCCCTGAACCCGGATGAGGTCAATGCGCTGGGGCTGATGGGCATCAATGCCTTCGGTCAGCAAAACTACCGGGAAGCCATTGAATACTGGCAGCGTATTACCGAGGTGGCGCCGGACCATCCGCAGCTCGGGGCCATCCGTGGCGGTATCGAGGAGGCCTACCGACGCCTGGGCGAGACCCCGCCTGAGGGAGTTGCCTCCGAGCCTCAGCAGGCTGCTGGACCGGGCGTGTCCTTACGGGTATCGCTGGACGAGGGTTTGCGCCAGCAAGTGGCTGACAATACCGTGCTGTTCATCTTTGCGCGGCCAGCGGCTGCGGCGGGCGGTGCGCCGGTTGCTGTTGCCAGGATGACAGCTGGCGATTTGCCCGCCGAGATCCGGCTGGATGATCGTTATGCCATGTCCCCTGAATCTGCGATTTCTGCCCAGCAAGATGTGGTGGTGGTCGCCCGTTTGAGCCGCTCAGGCAGTGTTAATCCGCAGCCGGGAGACTGGGAAGGCCGGGTTGAGGCAGAGGTGCTGCCCCCGGCGGAAGCGGAACCACCTGTGGAGTTGGTGATTAACCAGGAACTGACCAACTGAATTTGAAAAGCCCGTCACTTCGACGGGCTTTTTTCTGGGCCGGAATCAGCGCGAGAGAGACGAGGGATACAGCGGCGGCAGGTCGGGTGATGACGCTTCGTTGTCCCGGGCGGTGTTCCGGCGCAGGCTTTCCAGTGCCTGTTGCAGTTGTTGCCTCGCATTTTCTTCGTGGGTATGGTGCTGGCCCGAATAAAGTTCGGCCTGAAAACGGTCAAAGGCGGTTTTTAGCGAGCGGTCTTCTGTCAGTGTGAACAGATCCGAAACGGAATCAAATGAGAGCCTTGGGAAGCGCAGCCGGGCCCAGCGCAGCAGCAGCGTTGACGCCTCCCCGGAGCCTCGTCTGACAGCCGCCAGTAATGCTTCAAACGCCTGACGTTCGTTCTTGATGCTGTCATCTTCCGCCTCATTGGGGCCGGACGCTGGGGGTTGGCGAGCCCGCCACCAGAGCGCAAGGGTCAGCAGCCAAAGCGCCGCAAACAGAACCGTACCCCAGAGCCAGAAAGTGTTGCCGGAGGTTTCCGAACCAGGGGCTGTATCCGGGGTTACCGGTGAATCCGTGGGCGCCGTTGAATCGCCCGTTGTCTGCGCGGGCGGTGCGGCGGTGGCATGGTCGCCGGTTATCCGGAAACGGCGCTCCGGCAACACGGCCTCCTCCAGCTGGTCGGTCTCGGTGTTCCACCAGGGAACACGAAGCGCGGGCAGGGTGGTTTCGCCCGCCTGGACGGGCACCAGGGCGGTCACCTGCTGCAGTGTGGCGCGAAGTCCCTCTGGAGTGGTTTCGGTATTGCGTAGGGGCTGTTCCGGGTAGCTGCGGATGGCGTCCGGTAGCTCCCGGGAGATAGGCGGCAGGGCTTCGGCGGGCAATCCTTGCGCCTGCAGAGTCACTTTCCGGCTGAGATTGCTGCCGACGGCAAGCTCCTGGGTAGACGGCAGGCCCTCGTCGCTCAGGGTCAGACTTCGTGCAGGTAACCAGGGCTGATTGTCCGGATACCCGGCAGGTACGGGTTTGACCGGAACGTCATAGAGTTGCTGCCGGTCACGCAGGAAGCGCAGCTGGCCCGAGGCATCCCTGGCCTGGCCCTCAAACCGGATGGGCTCCAGGGTGAGAGTGCCCGGTGTTTGGGGAAAGATGGCGTAACGCCGCTCAACCACCCGATACCGGATTCCGTCGCGATAGCGGGTAAACTCACGCTGTTTGCCCAGTGACTCGATGATGGCGTCCGGGTGCTCAGGCTCCGACAGCTCTCCCCGGATCAGGTTGCCGGAGAAGAACAACTGTATGGTCAGTACCAGCTGTTCCTGAACGTACACTTCCGCCTTGTCTGCGGACAGCTCGATAAAGCTGTCACGAGTGGCCGCCGGTTGATCCGGCGGTGTGCCGGAAATAACCTCGATGTCGACCGGGTCGGAAACGGAATCCTTGAACGTCAGTTCGGGGATTGTCAGTGTGCCGGTGCTGGTCGGGGCGAGCTGATAGGTCCAGGTTATTTCGCCCACCATTTCGTTGTTGACGGTTTGCACGCTGTAGCGCTGGTTGCGGGCCAGAATTTCGAAATCCGGCTCCACCTTTTCGATATCTGGCGAAGGCAACTGTGACAGATCGAAGCTGAACAGATTGCTCAGATTAATGTCGATTTTCATGGAGCCCTTGACGGTCAGGGTCAGTACCTCACCTTCGTAGAGCTGGGTTCGATCCGGTTCCACCACCAGTCTGTCGGCAGCGTGACTGGCGGCTGACAGGAACAAAAAAAGAAGTGTCGCGGCAAGGGAGATAACGCGCGTTACCATGGTGTGTCGCCCTCATCGGGTGTTGTCTGTCGTTGTTGGTACTGTTGCAGGAACTTGCGTTGCAGTAACCCGCCGGGGTTATCCGGTATGCGCCGCAGCCACTGCTCCTGGCCCTGGCTCAGGGGTTGTTCTGATATTTCGGCGGGCGCACTGGCACCACTCTGCCCCTCTCCGGAAGGCCCGTCCGGGCCTGCCTGGGCATTCCGCTGTTGCTCCTGTGAGCCATCCTCCGGTTGTGGCTCTCCGGCGTTATCCTGTGAATTTTCGCCGTTCTCGGAGGGCTGCTGTTGCTCGCCAGGCCGGGGATCCTGATTCTCGCCATTGTTGTTTGCAGAATCCTGCCCGGCGCTGTCCTGGCTGTCATTGCCCTGGCCTCCGGAGCCATTCTGCTGTCCGGAATTCTGATCGTTGCTTTCGTGGTTGTTGTCACTTTCTCCCTCGCCCTGAGACTTCTGTTTCTGGTTCAGGAGTTGCTCAACCAGTTGCTGGTTAAAGCGCGCATCTTCGAAATCCGGCTGCTGCTTCAGTGCCTGTTGATAGGCGTCAATGGCCTCTTTCAGTTGGCCGGCCCGGGCCAGGGCGTTGCCCCGGTTGTAGTCGCCGGCGGCTCCCGGTTGATTGGCAAAGGCTTCCGCGGCGTCACTGTACTGGCCATCGCGATAGAGCGCTGAGCCGCGCCAACCCGGCTGCTCCAGAATGGTAGCGGCCCTGGACGGATCCTGCTGGATAAGATCTGGCCCACGCTGGTCTTCTCGCAGCCACAGGCTGCCCCAGTCCAGAGCCTGAACCGGGCGCGGAGCGCCTGCCAGCGGAATCAGCGCGAAGGCCAGAATGGCAAAGGCTCCCCGACGCCAGCCCAGAATGAGTAACGGCAGCACCAGCCAGAGCAGCCAGTAACCGTCGTCCTGCCAGCGATTAACGGTCATGCCGTCCTGTTCGTTCTGCCATTCGTCGGTCTGTGATGGCTCCAGGGCCAGGGCGCGAATATCCTGGTCATCCAGGGTCAGTTCGTGGCTGGTTCCGCCGTTGATGCTGGCCAGTTGGGCTAGGGAGTCTGGTTCGGCCTGGCTGATGACAATCCTGCCGTTGTCCCGAATGAATCCGCGCTTTGCCAGGGGGATGGGGCCGCCTTCGCGGGTGCCCACCACCAAAGTATTCAGGGGATAGGGAGTCTCTGCCAGTTGCTGACGGATTGCACTGAATTGCTGTTCCGGTACCGCCTCGGAGATCAGCAGTATGCGACCCTGGCCCGGTGCGCCCTGGTCCAGCAGGTCGACCGCCTGCCGCACGGCCAGATCGGCGCGGTTGCCCTGGGCAGGCATGATGGTGGGGTCCAGCACGCTAAGCATGGCCTCAATGGTGCGGGTGTCGCCGGTAAGTGGCGTTACCGTGTGGGCGTCGCCGGAGTAGACCACCAGCGCCGTCAAACCGCCTTTTCGCTGCTCGAGAATGTCGCGGACCTTGCGTTTGGCCAAGGTCAGCCTGTCCGGTTCTACGTCGGTGGCCAGCATCGAAAGTGACAGATCCAGAAGAATGACCAGGCTGTCCTGGGTTTGTTTCAGGGGAGTCGGTGCCTGTCGCCAGCTTGGCCCGGCGAGGGCGATTGCGAGCAGAACCAGAGCTAGACTCAGGGGCAACAGGGGCGATCGGGTGGTGCCAGTAGTTTCGTCGGCCCGGGAACGAATCAGGGGCTGTAACAGGTGAGCGGGGATGTATCGGGCCCATCCGGTCTCACCCTGGCGAAGTTGATGTCGGGCCAGAAACAGGGCTGGAACCGCCAGTAACAGCATTAACCACAAGGGGCGCAGAAAATGGAAGTCAGCCATGGCCAGCCTCCGTAGCGGTGTTTTGCTGATAGCGGTTGGAGGCCAGTCGCAGGGCAATCAATAGCAGCCAAAGCCCGGCGGCCATGCCGGCCGGCCAGGCGTAGAGTTCTGTCACCGGCCGGTAGAACTGGCCGTCCTGTTCTATCGGTTCGAGCTGATTGATGCTGTCGTAGATCATTTCCAGCTCTGGCAGGCTTCGGGCCCGGAAATACCGGCCACCGGTCTGTTCTGCCATGCGCGTGAGCAGTTCCTCATCAAGGTCCCTTGAGGGATTGACCCGCCTTGAACCCAGCAGCCCGCGCTGGATCATGGTATCGGCGCCGATGCCGATGGTGTAAAGCCGCACGCCGGCTGCCTGGGCAATTTCCGTGGCCTTGTCCGGGCTGACCTGGCCAGCGGTATTTGCCCCGTCTGTCAGCAGGATCACCACTCGCTGTTGCTGCGGGCGTTCGCGCAGACGTTTCACCGATAATCCGATGGCGTCCCCGATGGCGGTGGCCCGGCCAGCCATGCCCAGGCCTGCCTCGAACAGGAGGGTCCGTACCGTTTCCCGGTCGAAGGTCAGTGGCGCCTGAACGTAAGGTTCGGTGCCGAACAGAATGAGCCCCAGCCGGTCGCCCTCACGCTGGTCTATGAAATCATCCAGCACCCGTTTCACCGCCTGCAAGCGGTTGATGCTACGGCCCTGAAGCACCATGTCCTGTTCGTCCATGCTGGGAGAAATATCGACCACTAACATCAGATCGCGGCCGGTTACGGGCATCTGGATTTCTTCGCCAACATGCTGAGGGCGGGCCAGGGCGACCACCAGGCATAGCCAGCCCAGCAATAACAACAGCTGGCGCCAGAGCGGCGTTGCCTGCCCCCGGGAGCTCACGCCCGGCATTCCGGACAACCAGTGCCCGACCGGAATGACCGGAGCATCCACCGGTTCGCTCTGGCGCTTGCGGTAACCAAACAGCAGCGGAAGCAATGCCAGTAACAGCACCCACGGGTAAGCCAGACTGATCATGACTGGGCCTCCAGCCAGGTTCTGGCGAACGCCAGCGCCTGTTCAGTCTGTGCGCCGGGACGTGGTTGCCAGGTGCTTGTGACCATGGCCTCAACGACGGGGCGGGAGGCGATGCGGTCTTTCGGCGCGGTTGCCAGGAGGAAGTCGATCCACTGCTGCCCGGTCATGGCCTCTGGATGCTTCTCCGGATGGCTCTGCCGTGCTGCTCGTTTGAGCAGGGCATTGAGCGCCGCGAACCATTCCGGCGCAGGCCGGGCCTTGCTTTCAAGCTGTTGCAGTTCAGTCCGGGCGCTGCGTTTCCAGCGGTGCTTTCGGCGCTGACGGCGCCACAGCCACGCAAATGCCAACACAGCGGCAATCGTCAATATTGCCAGCAGCCACCAGCCAGGGGCCGGGGGCCACCAACCACCGGTAGCTGGTAACTGGATATCACGAAGCTGTGCCAGGGGATCCTGAGGGTTCATCCGATGCGACCTCCCGGGCCCAGCATCAGGCGCAGGGCCGTAGCCGGATCCTCTCCGGTCGACAGCGTTGCAGAAGCCACGCCGGATGCCCGAAAACAGTCGGCCAGACGTTGCTCATGGGCGTCGATTTTGCCTTGCCAGGCCTGCTGGAAGCGAGGATTCGAGGCATCGAACCAGATCGGGCCGTCCGGGCCAGCAACGGCAAACCGGCCGGATGAAGGCAGAGCCTTTTCCAGCGGGTCCTGAATGCGGATGGCGCTGACCGAGTTGTGCCGGCTCATGGCGCCCAGAAGGGTGGTGGTCTGCTCGGTGATGTTCATGAAGTCACTGATGATAAAAACGCGGGAACCGGTGTGTGTGACCCTGCGAGCTTCTGCCAGCGCTGTGTCCAGCCCATGGCTGGAGTCCGTTGCGGGGGCTGGTGGTGTTTTGCCCTGGTGCTGGTGATTGGCCAGGTGATCCAGTAGGCGCAAGACGGACTTGCGGCGCCGGGCGGGCCGGAGTACGGCCAGGTCCCGGTCATTGAACACCAAGCCCCCCACCTGGTCACCCGCCCAGAGTGCCAGCCAAGCCAGCAGAGCCGCAACCTGAGCACCTCGGACCTGTTTGTAGGCGCCGGCACTGGCAAAGAACAGGGTCGGCCCGAGATCGACAATCAACAGTACAGGTCGTTCCCGCTCTTCCTCGTACAGCTTGGTGTGTGGTGCCTGGCGCCGGGCCGTTACCCGCCAGTCTATGCTGCGAATGTCATCACCGGGTTGGTACTGGTGCACTTCGGAAAACGTCATTCCGCGCCCTTTCTGCCGTGATTGGCGTAGCCCGGCCTGGCGTGACCGGACCGGTTTTACCGATGGCAGCTTCAGAGCTCGTGCATCTGCCTGCAGGCGCACCAGCTCCGGCAGAGTAATGAGAGTGGCTGGGCTGAAATCTGCCATGACGCTGTGATGGTCTCCTGTCAGCAACACCTCAGGCGGCAACCGGAACCCGGTCGATCAGCCTCTGCAACACGGAATCGGCGGTCATGCCTTCGGCCTCGGCTTCAAAGGTCAACAGAATCCGGTGGCGCAGCACATCGTAAGCCATGGTCTGAACGTCGTCCGGTGTCACGTAATCCCGTCCATCGAGCCAGGCCAGTGCCCGGGCGCATCGGTCCAGTGCGATAGTGCCGCGGGGGCTGGCGCCGAAGGCGGTCCATCGAGCGAGTTCAGGGTCCAGGGTTGCGGCATCGCGGGTGGCGAGAATCAACGCCAGCAGGTACTGCTCCACAGGTTCCGCCATGTAGATATCCGAAACCGCCTGCCGGGCGGCCATCACTTGTTCCTGGGTTAGACGAATGTCTACGTTCGGGATTCCCTGACGGTAGTCACTGCGCGCAAGGTGCAGAATCTCACGCTCGGCATCGGCAGAGGGATAGTCAATCACCACATGCATGAGGAAGCGATCAAGCTGGGCTTCCGGCAGCGGGTAGGTGCCTTCCTGTTCAATCGGGTTCTGGGTCGCCATCACCATGAACAGTTTGGGCAGGGGAAAGGTTCTCATGCCAACACTGATCTGGCGTTCGCCCATGGCCTCGAGCAGGGCCGACTGGACTTTCGCCGGTGCCCGGTTGATTTCATCGGCCAGCACCAGGTTGTGGAAAATGGGGCCGCGCTGGAATTCAAAGGTGCCGGTCTCCGCGCGGTAGATTTCGCTGCCGGTGACATCGGAAGGCAGCAGATCCGGAGTGAACTGGATCCGGTGGAAGTCACCCTCCAGATGGTCGGCCAGTGCTTTCACCGCGGTGGTTTTGGCCAGCCCCGGCGCGCCCTCAACCAGAAGATGGCCATCGGCCAGAAGGGCAATTAGTAGCCGGTCGACCAGTTTGTCCTGGCCAATAATACGCTTGGCCAGCTGTGCTCTGAGATCACCGAACGTTTGCTGTAACGACATGAAAATAACTGCTCTTGATGTATGAATGCCTGCGTAAGTGATTGCCGCAGTTTTGGCGTCTGGCCGGCAAAAATCAAGGGTTTGACTATGCTTATGTGACGATACCCTGATTACGTTTCTTTCACACAAACCAGAGGTCGGATATGAATGCGCTGACAATCGCCAGCAAGGATCAGTTTTTCGAACAGTTGGCCGATGCGTTCTCAGAAAAGATTGCAAAAACCGAGGCAAAGAAGATCGCGGATTTTGCCAGACAGCATTATGCTCATATTCCTCTGGAGGAGCTGGTCAGTCGCCGCTTCTCGGATACCTACGGTGCCGTCCTGGCGGCGTGGCAATTCCTGCAAAAACGCAGTGCCGATGAAACCCCGGTTTCGGTGTTCAACCCGGACCTGGAAAGCGACGGCTGGCAGTCCACCCACAGCGTTGTTTTCATTCTCCATCCCAATATTCCGTTCCTGATTGATTCCCTGCGCATGGCCATCAATCAGCGGGAAATCGGCACCCACTCCATTCAGCATTCCATCCTGCGAGTGGAGCGGGATGACAATGGTAAGCTGAAGAAACTGCACACCACCAAAAAGGCATCGAAGGACGCAAGCTACGAAGCGTTCATCGTGCTTGAAATCGACCGCCACAGTGCCCCGGAAGACCTGCGCGACCTGGAGCAGACTCTGCAGAAAGTGCTGCATGAGGTACGCATTGCGGTGGGTGATTTCCCGATTGTGAAAGAGAAGGTCAGCGAGATCGTCAAGGAGCTGGATGCCACCACGGCTGGAATCAGTGAGGAAGGTAAGGAAGAAGCCCGGGCTTTTCTGTCTTGGCTGGTGGATGACCACTTCACATTCCTGGGGTACGACGAATACGACTTTGCCAAGGACAAGCAGGGCATGGTGGTACGCCGGGTGGAGAACTCGGAGCTGGGTATTCTTCGGGTCAACAACGAACGCCCGGATCGGGTTCGGCTGAATGAGCTGCCACAGCGTACCCGCCATGAAATGACCCGTTCCGATGACATCTTCATCTTCGCCAAATCGGCGCAGCGGTCCCGCGTGCACCGGCCGGCCTATCCGGATTACATCGCGGTCAAGAAATTCAACAGCAAGGGCGAAGTGGTGGGTGAGCGCCGCTTCCTCGGTCTATACACCGCTCGAGTCTACAACGAGCGTCCCGATGAGATTCCGCTGTTACGGCGCAAGTTCCAGAGCGTGATGAAGCGATCCGGCTTCCTGACCGACGATTACGCTGGCAAGGAGCTGGAGCAGATCCTGACGCTGTATCCGCGGGACGAGCTGTTCCAGATTGAAACCGACGAACTGCTGCGTGTTGCCAAGAACATTCTGTACATCCAGGAACGTCGCCGGATTGAGCTGTTCATGCGGGAGGATGTTTACGGCCAGTTTGTAACCTGTCTGGCCTTCTTCCCCAGGGACATCTACAACACGGAGCTGCGCCTGAAGGTGGAACAGGTGCTGCTGGATCGCCTGGAGGCCGAGGACATTGAGTTTGTTACTCATTTTTCCGAGTCGGTGCTTGCCCGGGTACAGTTCACCATCCGGGTGCCACAGGTGGAAAACCGCCAGTTGCCGCTGGCGGAGATCCGCGACAAGGTTATTGAGCTCGCCCAGTCCTGGCGAGACGGCCTCTACGAGGCATTGAGCGAAGCCTATGGCGAAGAGCAGGGCAATGAGCTGTATCGCGTCTGGGCAGGCGGTTTCCCCGCCAGCTACACTGACATGTTTTCACCTCGCCGGGCGGCCATCGACCTGGAGCACATCACTGCCTCTGCCCGCGACGATGATCTGGCCATGAGCTTCTACCGGGCCCTGGAAGAAGACGAGAACACGCTGCATTTCAAACTGTTTTATCCGGACGAGCCGCTGCCACTGTCGGATGTGATGCCGATTTTCGACAATCTCGGTTTCCGGGTGATTGGCGAGCATCCGTTCGAGGTGATTGATCGAACGGGTAAAACGGTTTGGATTCATGACTTTACCCTGCAATCCCACACCGGCAACATGGTGGATATTCACCGTATTCGCCCGATTTTCGAAGAGTTGTTCCGCCGGGTCTGGCACGGTGAAGCCGAAAACGACGCCTTTAACCGCCTGTTGTTGTCCTCCTACATGAGCTGGCGTGAGATCGCGTTGCTGCGTACTTACGCCCGCTACATGCGCCAGATCCGGTTCTCCAACAGTCAGACGTTCATTTCCAACACGTTGGTCAACCACGTCAACCTGACACGGATCCTGCTGGAGTACTTTGAGGTCCGATTCAACCCTGAGCGTTTCAAGAGTAAGGGTAAAAGCGAGGCGGCCCAGCAGAAACTGGAAATCGAATTCAACGCCGGCCTGGATGAAGTGGAAAACCTCAGTGAGGATCGCGTGCTACGGCTGTATCTGGAGCTGATGCAGGCGACGTTGCGCACCAACTACTACCAGCCGGATGGCGAGGGCCAGCCCAAGCCCTACATCAGTGTGAAATTTGACCCGTCGCAGATTCCGGACATGCCGCTGCCATTACCCATGTTCGAGATCTTTGTGTATTCCCCTCGTGTGGAGGGGGTTCACCTGCGTGGTGGCAAAGTGGCCCGTGGTGGTTTGCGCTGGTCGGATCGCTTCGAGGACTACCGCACAGAAATCCTGGGCCTGGTAAAAGCGCAGCAAGTGAAAAACGCCGTCATTGTCCCGGTGGGCGCGAAGGGTGGCTTCGTGGCCAAGCGTCTGCCCGATCCGTCTGACCGGGAGGCATTCCAGGCAGAGGGTATTGCGGCCTACAAAACATTCATCCGGGGCTTGCTGGATATCACAGATAACCTGGTGGATTCTGGCATCCAGCCGCCGGAGCGGGTAATCCGCCATGACGAAGACGATCACTATCTCGTGGTGGCGGCTGACAAAGGCACCGCCACCTTCTCCGATATCGCTAATGGCCTGGCCGCGGAATATGGCTTCTGGATGGGAGATGCCTTCGCCTCCGGTGGCAGTAACGGTTATGACCACAAGAAAATGGGCATTACTGCCCGGGGCGCCTGGGTCTCCGTGGAACGGCATTTCCGTGAGATGGGCATCAACCCGGCCGTGGATGAATTTACCGCCATCGGCATCGGTGACATGGGGGGCGATGTGTTTGGTAATGGCCTGCTGTGCTCGGAAAAAACCCGGCTGGTGGCCGCCTTCAACCACATCCACATCTTCATTGACCCGACCCCGGACGCCGAACGCAGCTACAAGGAGCGTAAGCGCCTGTTTGAACTGCCGCGTTCCGCCTGGACCGATTACGACAGCAAGTTGATTTCAAAGGGCGGCGGCGTATTCAGCCGCAATGCCAAGTCCATTCCGGTCAGCCCGGAAATGAAAAAGCTGCTGGGCATCAAGGCGGACCGCGTTCCGCCCAATATGCTGATCAGTCACATCCTCAAGGCCGAAGTGGACCTGCTCTGGATTGGTGGTATTGGCACTTACGTGAAGGGCAGCGGTGAAAGCCACTCCGACGTGGGCGACAAGGCCAATGATGGCCTGCGGATCAATGGTGCCGAGCTGCGCTGCAAGGTTGTAGGTGAGGGCGGAAACCTCGGCTTCACCCAGATGGGGCGGATTGAATACGCCCTGAAGGGTGGTCGCCTGAATACTGACTTCATCGACAACTCGGGCGGCGTGGACTGCTCTGACCATGAAGTGAACATGAAGATCCTGCTCAACCGGGCGGTGGCCATGGGCGATCTGACTGGCAAGCAGCGCAACATCATGCTGGAGGAAATGACTGATGATGTTGCCTCGCTGGTGCTGAAGAACAACTACCGTCAGACCCAGGCCATCAGTATCGCCAGCGAGGATGCCGCCACCCGGCTGGAGGAGTATCGTCGGCTGATGAATACCTTCGAGAGCGAAGGCAAGCTCAACCGGGCACTGGAGTTCCTGCCGGATGACGAAACCCTGTCAGAGCGCAAGCTGGCCAAGAAAGGGCTGACGCGGCCGGAACTGTCGGTGCTGATTTCCTACGTCAAAGGGGATCTGAAGCAGGTGCTGATCGACAGTAATCTGCCGGACAATCCTCTGCTGGCGGGTGAGATGTACAAGGTCTTCCCGCGGGATCTGACCAAGCGTTTCTCGAAAGAGCTGGGTGAACACCAGCTGCGACGGGAGATCATCGCAACCCAGATCGCCAACGACATGGTTAACCACATGGGCATTACCTTTGTGGAGCGCCTGAACCAGTCTACCGGGGCGGACGCAGCATCCATTGCCCTGGCCTGGATTATTGCCCGGGATGTGTTCCGCATCGACAGCTGGTGGGACAAGATTGAAGCGCTGGATTTCCACGTTTCCGCGGATCTGCAGATGGAGCTGATGCAGGATCTGATGCGTCTGATGCGTCGGGCTGTGCGCTGGTTGCTTCGTAATCGCCGGGCAGAACTCAATATCCAGAGTCACATGGAGCGGTTTGCCGACAGCGTCTGGGCCATTACCTCGGGTCTGCCGGAATACCTTGGCGACCAGGCTCGTGCCAATTGGGAAAAACGCAATGATCAGCTGATGGCTGCGGGCTTGCCGAAGGAACTGGCGTCGGTGCTGGCAGGAACCGGCTATCTGTATTCCTCTCTTGGTATTATCGAGGCACAGGAAGCCACAGGCATGCCGCTGAAAACAGTGGCCAACCTGTACTACGATCTGGGTGACCGTCTCGACCTGACCTGGTTCGCTAATGCCATCGCAGCGTTGACGCCAAGTTCCCATTGGCAGGCCCTGGCGCGGGAAAGCTTCCGGGAGGATCTGGATTGGCAGCAACGGGCTCTGACCACCGGTGTGCTGAAAACCGCTGAAAGCCCGGAGAAAGTCACCGATAGTGTGAACGCCTGGGAGCAGCGCAACCAGCACATGATTGATCGCTGGAACGCGATGCTGGCGGAACTCAAAGGCGTAAGGGAACCGGAATACGCCATGTTCTCGGTCGCACTGCGGGAGCTGCTGGACCTGGCGCAAAGCACCATGCATCAGAGCCCGGAAGACGTAACGACCAACTGACTATTGCGTTATGCCGTTGATTCCCGTTCAATCCCGCAGCGGGAATCAATGGCAGGAGCAACAAGATAATGGCACCACTGAAACATCTACTGGACAAGAACCGGGCCTGGGCCAATGGCATCAAGTCGGTGGACCCGAAGTTCTTTGACCGGCTCTCGAACCAGCAGGCACCGGAGTACCTGTGGATCGGCTGTGCCGACAGTCGGGTACCTGCGAACCAGATTGTGGACTTGCTCCCCGGTGAACTTTTCGTGCACAGAAACGTGGCCAACGTGGTTGTGCATACAGATTTCAACTGCCTGTCGGTGCTCCAGTTCGCCATCGAAGTGTTGAAGGTCAAACACGTATTGGTAGTGGGGCATTACGGTTGTGGTGGCGTGCGCGCGGCATTGCTGAACGAAGGCTTTGGCCTGATTTCAAATTGGCTGCGCCATGTTCAGGACGTGCGTGACCGTCACCAGTCCGTACTGGACGCCATTCCCAATGTACAGGACCGGGTAGACCGCCTGTGTGAGCTGAACGTGGTAGAGCAGGTGGGGCATGTGTGCCAGAACAACATCGTTCAGGAAGCCTGGCGTCGCGGCCAGCCATTGACCGTGCACGGTTTCGTTTACGACGTGGCCGACGGGTTGTTGAGGGATATGGGGCTGTCGATCGCCAGTGAGGCAGACCGGGAAACGATTCGTCAGTCCAGCCTGGATGAGCTGATCGAGCGACCGGTCCGCTCCGGGCGCCAAAAAATATAATGCGAAGATTGTCAAAAACTGTCAAAAAATCGTGATGCCCGTCACTTCCTGACCCGTGGCGTCATCACAGTAGTGACCTTCCGCGTCTGTTACAGTAGCAACTGTAAGCAGTAAGGGAGGTAAACCATGAAAGAACTGATGCAGAAAGCCCTGCAGGCACTGGGAACCCGCAGAAACGAAAGTTCTGCCATGGATAGCGCAAGGGCTGAGGCCAAGCGCACCGAAGCACGCACCCCGGAAGATTGGGGAATGTCACCTGAAGACGCCCTGCGTGTGGGTACGGTTGCACGTTACAAATAATATCTGGCTCTTCCCGGGCGGCCCCAGAGGCCGACCCCGATAGCGACAGCCCCGACTGATGCCACAGGGCAGACTCGGGGCTTTTTTCCGGTTAGCATACGCGGCTCATGATTCTGGCAATGGTCCGCTACCCATGTCTGCACTGCCCAATACCCACGAAGTTCTGCTCCGCAATGCGCATCTGTTGAATGGACGCCCAGCGCTGTTAGGCGTCTCGGATGCATCGCTTTTGCACCGATGCCCGTTTCCCGGTATCGCGATGACCGAGCACGCCGGTCTTTGGCAAATCCTGTCCCATGACAGTGACTGGGCTGGCTGTTTTGGTTACGAGCCAGATCGGCAGCAGCAGGGCTCTTGCGATACCGTGGTGGTATTTTTGCCTAAAGCCCGGGCTGAATGTGAGCTCCGCCTGGCTTTGGCTCGTTACCTCGGCAAACCAGGTGCGGCACTGGTGGTTATTGGCGAGAAGAAGGAAGGCATTGCCGGTGCCATAAAGCAGTTTTCCGTCGTCGCCGGGGAGGTTGTAAAGGTCGACAGCGCCCGCCATTGCCAGGTCTGGTGCGGCAGAAATACCCAACCCCTGACCGAATTCCGGTTGACTGACTGGCTCAGCTGGACGGAGCTTTCCTGCGCTGGCGTGGCGCTCTCTGTTGCCGGCTTGCCAGGCGTTTTCAGTCTGGGTCGACTGGACGATGGCACCCGGATGTTGTTGGAAACCCTGGCTGAGTCACCCCTGGGTGTCGATCGGGTGCTCGATTTCGCTTGCGGTGCAGGCGTTATCGGATCCTGGTTGCATGGTTTTCATCAGTTGGCGGGGAAGAAGCCGATTCGAGTAGATGGGACCGATGTTCAGGCGCAGGCCGTGTTCTGTGCCCGGGAAAGCTACCGTAAGGCAGGAGTAAACGGTGAGATTTTTGCCGCCGATGGCCTGGCTGTCGTTCAAGGCAACTGGCCGGCCGTGATCAGCAACCCGCCTTTCCACACCGGTGTAAAAACCGATACATCCATGACCGAGCAGTTCCTGGCCCAGGTGGCCGCGCATCTCGCGCACGGCGGCGAGCTGAGGCTGGTGGCCAACAGTTTTCTGCCGTATGAAGCCCTGATTCGACAACACATCGGCCCGGTTGAGAAACTCGCGCAGGACCGGCGGTTTACCGTTTACCGGGCATTTCGGAAAAAGTCGGGCTGAAAAACAGACAGAAAAAAGCCCCTGGGGTAAGGGGCAAAAGATCTTGTCCGGAAAAATGCGGCCGTCCAGCCGGGTCAGGGCTGGGGCATGACCGGAAAGGGTGTTCGGCGTGAACACCCCTAACTTAGGTTTAATTTCTAGAATAAACAGCCTAAAAGTGTTTATTTTCCCGAAAGCTGCCAACGGAAGCCCAAAATGACAACTGCCAGACTCCAGACACCTGCCGGTGACCTCCGCCTGATCCGGCCTGGCGGAACGGCTGGGCTGCGCGCCTGGGACGCTGCCGACGAGTTGTTGTTGTCGGCTGCGGAGCCTTATCTGGCAGACGGTTTGCGCGTGCTGGTGGTTGACGACCAGTTTGGTGCGCTGACCCTCGGGCTTGCCTGCTATCAGCCGCAGACAGTTGCCGACAGCGCGACGCTCGCCCACTCCCTGTTGACGAACGCTTCGCTCAATCCGGCGTTGCCCGACTGCCCCGCGGTTTTGAACTGGAGTCGGCCACCCTCAGGGCCCTTTGATCTGGTGCTGCTCCGTATTCCCCGTCAGGCCGGTTATCTGGCCTGGTTGTTACGGTGGCTCAACAGCGTGCTGGCGGAAGACGGACGCATACTGGCGGGCGGTATGATCAAGCATCTGCCCGATCGTAGTGTTGATGTGTTCGCCAGTGCGGTGGTTACCGAACAGGTGTTGCCTGCCCGCAAAAAGGCGCGGGTAGTGGTGTGTCGTGGTGGCTCGGCCACATTGCCGGAATGGCAGGAGCAATGGCGCGGCTACCCGGTGGCAGGATTGCCCGGGCCGGTTGAGGCACTGCCCGCAGTGTTTGCCAGAGAAAAGCTGGATATTGGCACGCGGGAGTTGTTACCGCTGATTCCTCAGGCGGTTAGTCGAGTGCCCCCGGCCGGGCGGATTCTGGATCTGGCGTGTGGAAACGGCGTGCTCGGGTTGTCTGCGCTTGCCGGCAGACCGGGTGCCGAAGTGCATTTCAGTGACGTATCCAGCCAGGCCATTGCCAGTGTTGAGCATAACCTGAGCAGGTACGAGGGCGGCGATTGCGTACGCTTATGGCATCAGGACGGCATTGCAGATGATTTGCCTGACTATCAGCTTATTCTACTGAACCCACCCTTCCATGAGGGTGGCGTGGTGGGCGATCACATCGCACTGAGACTGTTCAGGGATGCCGCCCGGCATCTGGCACCGGGCGGTCGCGTATTGATGGTGGGCAATCGCCACCTGGGGTATCACCGTTCCCTGAAACAGTACTTCAGCAGCGTTGAACAGAGAGCTGCAAGCCCGAAATTCGTGGTGTTCGAAGCCCGGAATGGCGCGGTGTGATTCTCAGACCGTCGCCGGGCGATCGTAGCCGAGGCGCGCGAGGGTATCCACGATGGTCTGGGTTTGACTATCAATCTCGATGTTGACCTTTTGCCCCTTAGTGGCCTTCCCAAACGTGGTGGCACGCAGGGTCTCCGGGATAAGGTGGACGTTGAAGCGGTTACCTTCCACCTCGCCAATGGTCAGGCTGGCGCCATTGATGGCAATGTAGCCTTTGGGGAAGATGTACTTCGCCCAGGTTTCCGGTAGTTCGAACCATAGGGTCACGTTGTTTTCCGGCCGCAGAATATCGACGATGGTTGCGGTAGTGTGGATATGGCCACTGAGCAGATGGCCGCCGATTTCATCGCCGATTCGGGCGGCGCGCTCGAAGTTGATTTCGTCGCCGGGTTTCAGGTCGCCGAGGGTGGTCAAGCGCAGGGTTTCCTGCATGGCGTCGAAGTACAGCCGGTGGCCTTCCTGGCGGGTAACCGTCAGACAGGTGCCGTTGATGGCAACCGAGGCACCGATGGTTACGCCCTGAACCCGATCTTCCGGGAAATCGATCAAAAAGGTACTCAGGCCCGGCGCCGCGATCACGTTTTCGACCCGTGCAATGCCCTGAACGATACCGGTAAACATACATAATCTCCTGAAACCCGTTGATTGGCGCAAGCATACCGGTGCCTGTCAGTGTTGCCAAGAAGCCAGCAAGCCGCGTATGCCGGCAAAGCCGACATTCAAGAATTATTCGTAAAGGTCGATACTTGCATAAAGAACCTGAAGAACAGTGAGCTCAATGGCGGAAAATACAGCAGTAGACAAGACGGATCCGGCCAACGCATCCGGAGCGGTGCTTCGCCCCGGCCGGGCTGCTGATCCGGTGCCGGCGACACCGGAATCCGCCCTCAATGCGGCGCAAAGAACCGCTGCCCTGCAGGCTGGTGATGACCAGGGCCAGAATACTGAATCCGGCAGCGAGCAGCCCGAGGCGCAGGAATCGCAGGATCGGACTGCCGAGACCGGGTCGGAGAGCCCGGATATCGAGCAGGCGCTGGCGGAGTCACGACAGCGCAAGCTGCGTCTTATGCTACGGCAGTGTGACCGGGTTCTGCTGATGGACTTCAACTTGCTGGCTATGTCGGACTGGCCGGATAACTATCAGATGGCAGCTGCGCGGCGTAGCCGGGACCTCTGGATCTTCAGTGCCCTTTTGGCTGCGACGTTTTTCCTCAGTGGTTTGACCGGTTTTGTGCCGGCCTGGGTAGCCGGTGGCGGTTTTGGCGCTTTCGTGATTATTCTGTTGCTGGGAGTGCCGTTTATCCGTCGGATTTACACGTCCAGCCCCTCCTATATGGATTTGATCATTCGCCGTCAGCGCATGCTTCGGGATGCCCGCAAACATGCGGCCCACCTGGAGGGAAAGGACGGGCTGATATGGCAGTGTGCGCGTATGGCAGAGTACAACCCGACACTGCGTCATACCCGCTTCAGTGAATTGCTCAGACTGTCTGAGCAACGGGTGTTGCCGCGTTATCTTACCCGGCGGGAACATGTTCGGCTGTATCTTATCTATCTGCTGGAAGCCGAGAAAGCCTATGGCAAAGTCCAGCAAGCGTTTTTCGACGGCAATCAGGACGCGATAGACCGGGGTTGGCAGGCAGTGGCGGCGGTTCCTGAAGACCGAGCTTGACATGACAGACCTTCAAACGTATGTTTCAAACAGACGTTTGCTAGAGGCTCTGACAACAAAATGGCGCAGTCTGATACCGTTGACCGCATTCTTGACGCTGCCGAAGAGCTGTTTGCCGAGCGTGGGTTCTCGGAAACATCGCTTCGTATGATTACCAGTAAGGCTAAGGTAAATCTGGCCGCTGTCAATTATCACTTTGGGTCTAAGAATGCCCTGATCCACGCCGTGTTCGCCCGGTTCCTGACGCCGTTTTCGGCCACCCTGGATACCGCCTTTGATGAACTCGAAGAGCGTTGTGATGGCCAGCCGCCCACGCTGAACCAGACCCTGTGGGCGCTTACGGAAAGTGCCGTGCGCATGCCTCAGCGTAATGAGAAAGGCATATCCATCTTCATGCGCCTGCTCGGTCTTGCCTATACCCAGTCTCAGGGCCACCTGCGTAAATTTCTCGAACAGGAATACAGTGAGCCATTTGGTCGTTTCATGCGCTTGCTCAAAGAGGCCACGCCTGAGTTGTCCTCGGTTGATCGCTACTGGCGCATCCAGTTCATGCTGGGAGCGACGGCCTTCACCATGTCCAGCAGTGATGCCCTGATTGATATTCTCGAAAACAAGCTCGGCGTTGAAACCACGGTTCAGGAAATTGCCGCACGCCTGGTGCCGTTCCTGGCCGCAGGCATGAAGGCTCCAGACAAAATGCTGGTGCCGCCTACCGCTTCAGGCGTTTCGGTTGCCTGAACTCCCCCGCCTCGGGTAGTCTTCCCTCTGGTTCGCAGCCGGAGGGAAGTCGTTACCAATGCCCGATAACAAGCCCCCCGGGGTTACCCTGTCCATTGATATCGCCAATCAGTTCCTGACACTGGCTACTCAATCGGGTGATATCATTGCCCGCTACCCGGTATCCACCGGCCTGAATGGCCCCGGCCAGGCCGACGGCAGTGGCTGTACCCCTGTTGGCAAGCATTATATCCGCGCCCGAATCGGGGCAGGGCAGCCATTAAATACGGTGTATCGTGGGCGCCGCCCCACTGGCGAGATCTACAGCCAGAGTCTGGCGGCAGCGAACCCGGGGCGCGACTGGATTCTTACCCGTATACTCTGGCTTTGTGGCTGTGAATGGGGGCGAAACCGTGGGCCGGGGGTAGACACTTTTCGTCGTTTTATCTATATCCACGGCACGCCGGACAGTGAACCTATGGGAGTTGCCAGATCCCATGGCTGCATCCGGATGCGCAATACCGATATTGTTGAGCTTTTTGACCGGGTTCCAGCGGGGACTCCAGTCAGTATCTATTAATCCGCATAATTCAGAGGGACAGGATGATTGGCGAAGTTTTGGGTGTACTGAATGGCTGGATAGAGCAGTTCGGGTTGCTATCTGAAGGTTGGCGGGCCGGTGTGCTGGTTTTCCTGCTCGTGCTGGGGACGGCGGCGGTTGCCTATATTGCCAGTCATGTGATTTCTGCGCTGGAGCGCAAATTCGCCAGCACTCATAACCTTTGGGATGATGCTATTCTGCACGCGGTCCGTCGCCCTGTCGTGGCTTTCGTGTGGCTCCAAGGGGTGTATTGGGCTGCCGAAGTGGCTCACCATTTTTCCGAGGCTGAGGTCTTCAAGGCTAACGGAACGTTGCTTCAGATCGGTTTTGTCTGGGTGGTGGTCTGGTTTTTTATTCGGCTGATCAAACAGTTCGAGAATATCCTCACCTCTCCGATCAAGATGCGCAAGCCGATGGATTACACCACGGTCAATGCCATCAGCAAGCTGTCGCGCGCGGTTGTGATTATTACCGCCGCTCTGACCGCCCTGCAAACCCTGGGCTTCAGTATTTCGGGCGTGCTGGCATTTGGTGGTGTCGGGGGCATCGCGGTTGGTTTTGCCGCGAAAGATCTCCTGGCGAACTTTTTCGGTGGTTTCATTATCCATTTGGACCGTCCGTTCAAGGTGGGGGATTGGGTTCGATCCCCGGATCGGAGCATTGAGGGTACGGTTGAGCATATCGGATGGCGACTGACCACCATTCGCACCTTCGACAAGCGCCCGCTTTATGTCCCCAATGCGGCGTTTACCACTATTGCAGTGGAAAACCCATCACGTATGACCAATCGCCGGATCTACGAGACCATCGGCATTCGCTATGCCGATGTGCATTCCATGAAAACCATCGTGGACGAAATCCGGGAGATGCTGAAGAATCATGAAGAGATTGATGCCAACGAGACCTTGATCGTTAATTTTCTGGCGTTTAATTCATCGTCACTGGATATCATGGTATACACCTTTACCAAAACCACCCAGTGGGTGCGTTTCCATGAGGTGAAGGAAGATGTGTTACTGAAAATCAGTGACATCATCGAAAACCATGGCGCCGAGGTGGCCTTCCCGACGCGCACGCTGCATCTGCCGGATGGGGTGCGGGTAGACGGGCGCGATTCCTCCAGGCGTGAGGATTCCAAAGACAAGTCCGCCGATCAGGATGCGGATTCCGGAAAATCCGGAAAGAATGTTGACCATGAAGGTGGCTACGGCGAAGCCGATTCAGAATCCGGAGACGGGGAATGACAGGAACGAATAACAATGTGCCGGTAGGCATTATCGGTGGTACGGGGCTGACCAGCCTGAGCAATATCCAGATCACCGGAGAAGAGACAGTGACAACTGCGTGGGGGGAGCCCTCCTCCACGCTGGTGCGGGGGCAACTGGGTGATCAGCCTGTTATCTTTCTGGCGCGTCATGGTAACCCGCACCGGATTCCGCCCCATCAGGTCAATTACCGGGCCAACATTCAGGCGTTGCATGATGCCGGCGCTCGGGTGCTGGTGGGTGTAAACGCGGTTGGTGGCATACATGCCAATATGGGGCCGGCCCACATCGTGATCCCGGATCAACTGATCGACTACACCTGGGGCCGGGCCAGCACTTTCTTCGAAGGCGAGCTGGAGGACGTCACACACATCGATTTTACCTGGCCCTACGATCAGGAAGCGCGTCAGGTGTTGATTGATGCTGCTCGCGCGGCGTCGCTGTCATTTTCCGGGTTTGGCGTCTATGGCGCGACGCAGGGGCCGAGGCTGGAGACGGCGGCGGAAATCCGCAGGATGGAGCGGGATGGCTGTGACATCGTTGGTATGACCGGCATGCCCGAGGCAGTGCTGGCGGCAGAGCTGGGCTTGCGGTACGTCAGCCTCGGGCTGGTGGTGAACTGGGCTGCGGGTAAAACCGACCACATTATTACCATGGCCGAGATTGAAGAAGCGATTGCCCAGGGCATGTCCGGCGTTCGGCAGATTCTGGAGCGTTCCATGGCAAGTCTGGGGCAGCTTGCGCTTACCCCTCAATCTTCTTGAAGAAAACCAGGACGCCGACGGTGGGGGAGTCGATGAAGTGGATTTCCTCACTGCGCATCCGCCGCGTTTCACGAATCCAGGTCACCAGTTCTACTGGTGCCGGACGGAGTTGGTAAGCGGTACCGGTGCCTTCTGATGCTGAACCACCGGTTTCGCTATCAAGTGTATTGCCAGAGTCCTGATCGGAAAACTCCGCAACCGCTTCGGTCTGAGGCGGTGTTTCAGGCTCTGCCGGCACAGCCTCGGGATCGTCGCTGACGGCCCAGTGGTTAAGCTGCACATTAACGTGCAGGTAGCGCTGGCGGTCAATGGTGATCTGGCCTTCCACCGCTCGTTGGCCAGACTCGGCCAGCCAGTCACCGATTGCGACACGCAGAGGTCCGCCCTCGTAGTCGGGCGGAAAGGCTTCATACCAGCCGGCACTCGCCAATACCCGGTAGTTACCGCTTCGCTCGAGCCGGTTGGCCGCCTCGCCCAGGTGCAGTTGGTTGCGGGGTACCAGGTTGAGTTCGGTTACCCGCTCCCCGGATTCCTGCTCCACCCAAAGGGTTTTGCCGGCCTCTTCGACAGGTTCCACCGACTTGTTCGCCATCTGCTCTTCAATGCCGGCCGGGTCCACCAGACGCTGTAAAATCACCAGCTCTGCCCGGTAGTAGTCGTTCGGGACATTGCCTGAAGCGCCCTGGGCCCACAGGGTTGCCGGTGTGAATGCAACTGAGGCGAACAGCGCGGCACTGGCCAGGGTTTGCCGGGAGCATAAAATGTGAGCTTGCAAGGGCGTTACTCCACCTGAATCCTTTTTTGTCATGATGCCTTTGCCGGGGCCTTGTCGGGCGCCAGTTCTTCGAGCATCGCTGCGATGGCGTCGAGTTTACCATCGGTTGAGTCATCATTCAGCCGGAAGCGAAAGCTGTTGGCGCCTTCGAGCCGGTATCGATCCGGAGCGGATTGCACTTTTTTAACCAGTTCGAGAGGGTCGACCGGTGTCGTTGCCCCGAACTCAAGCCGCACCCATTCCTTACCGGCATCCACTTTCACGATGCCCAGAGTCTCTGCCTGCAAACGTAGCTGTGCCTGGCGCATGAGGTTCTTGGCCGGGGCTGGTAATAATCCGAAGCGGTCAATCATCTCAACCTGAAGTTCTTTTAATGCCTCACGATCCTTCACGCTGGCAATGCGCTTGTACAGCATCAGGCGGTTGTGGACATCTGGCAGGTAGTCGTCCGGAATCAGGGCCGGAATGCGCAGGTTCATCTCGGTGCCGTGGCTGAGAGGCAATTCGGCGTTGGGCGTGCGGCCGTCGCGAATCGCTTTTACGGCTTCGTCCAGCAGCTGCATGTAGAGGGTAAAGCCGATGCTTTCGATCTGACCGCTCTGTTCTTCACCCAGCAGCTCGCCAGCGCCCCGGATTTCCAGGTCGTGGGTGGCCAGCATGAAGCCTGCGCCCAGGTCCTGGGATTCGGAAATCGCATCCAGTCGCTTCCTGGCATCGGTGGAAATGGCCTTTGGCGGTGGTGTCAGCAGATAGGCGTACGCCTGGTGATGAGACCTGCCCACGCGACCCCGAAGCTGGTGCAGCTGCGCCAGGCCAAATTTGTCTGCTCGTTCAATAATAATGGTGTTGGCGCTGGGGATGTCGATGCCGGTTTCCACAATAGTGGTGCACACCAGTACGTTGAAACGCTTGTGGTAGAAATCCGACATGATCTGTTCCAGCTGGCGCTCGCGCATCTGGCCGTGTGCCACACCCACCCGCGCCTCGGGAATCAGTTTGCGAAGATCTTCCGCGGTTTTCTCGATGGTGGCGACATCATTGTGCAGGAAATAGACCTGACCGCCCCGCAGGATTTCCCGGAGAATAGCTTCTTTCACCATGGCGTCGTCGCGCTGGCGCACAAAGGTTTTCACCGACAGCCGGCGGGCTGGTGGGGTCGCGATAATGGACAGGTCGCGCAGGTGGCCCATGGCCATGTTCAGGGTTCTGGGAATCGGTGTGGCGGTGAGGGTCAGCATATCCACCTCGGCCCGCAGGGATTTCAGTTTTTCCTTCTGCTGAACGCCAAACCGGTGTTCTTCGTCGATAATCACCAGACCCAGATTCTTGAAGTTGATATCGCCTTGCAGCAGCTTGTGGGTGCCAATGACGATATCTGCCTTGCCTTCCTCTATGGCAGTGATGGCCTTGCTGGTCTGGCTGCCGCTGCGGAAGCGACTCAGAAGCTCTACAGTTACCGGCGTATCCGAGAACCGGTCACGGAACGACTCGTAATGTTGCTGGGCCAGAAGAGTAGTGGGTACCAGAACGGCCACCTGTTTGCCAGACCAGGTGGCCAGAAAAGCTGCGCGCATGGCGACTTCGGTTTTACCGAAGCCGACATCGCCGCATACCAGTCGGTCCATCGGGCGTTCGCTGGTCATATCCTCGAACACCGATTCGATGGCCACCTGCTGGTCCGGCGTCTCCTCGAACGGGAATCCGGCAGCAAAGGCCCGATAGGCCTCTTTCGGGTCTTCAAACTGGAAGCCTTTCCGGGCTTCCCGGCGGGCGTAAACATCCAGCAGTTCTGCTGCGGTGTCGCGGATCTTTTCCAGCGCTTTTTGCTTGGCGTTGCTCCAGCGCTCCGTTCCGAGCTTGTGGAGCGGTGCGTGTTCCTCATCGGTGCCGGCGTAACGGGAAATCAGGTGCAGGCTGGACACCGGTACATAGAGTTTGGAGCCGCCGGCGTATTCCAGGGTCAGGAATTCGTCGGATTGGCCGCCGGCGGTGAGTGTCTCCAGCCCCTTGTAGCGCCCCACGCCATGGTCGATATGCACGACCGGTGCGCCAATTCTCAGTTCAGACAGGTCCCGGTATCCGGCATCGTCGGTTTCGGTTGGTTTCTGGCGACGACGACGCTGCAGCACCCGCTCGCCAAACAACGCCGATTCGGTAATCAGTGCCAGATTCTGGCCGGGCAACACCATGCCCTGTTCCAGTGGGGCAATGGTGATGGCCAGAGTGGTGCTCTCGTTTTCGAGGAATTCCGACCAGCTCTGCACGGTTGACAGCTTGAGCTTGTGATCGGCCAGGTTGTCAATCAGCGCCTCCCGGCGCCCGGACGATTCAGCACAGATCAGGATGCGCCCGTGGAACTCCTGGATGAACCGTTTGAGGCGCCCAGCCGGATCAGCGGCGCGCCCGTCCATGGCGACATCCGGGAGAGATTCGGTACCGCAGTTGCTGGCGCCCGCGCCGTCTTCGGCCTGACTGCTGCAGGTAATGCGGGGGTGGTGTTTGAGTTGCCCGAACACTTCATCCGGCTGCAGAAACAGCTCGGATGGGGACAGAATAGGGCGCAGGCGATCGTGACGGCGGTCTTCGTAACGGGCCCGGGTTTCCGCATCAAAGGCATTGACGGCATCATTGAGACCGTTGGCGGTGAATACCAGGGTGCTGCCCGGCAGATAATCAAACAGCGTGGCGGTTTCATCGAAAAACAGTGGAAGATAGTACTCAATGCCAGGCGGTGTGATGCCGTGGGTAACATCCTGGTAAACCGGCGCGTCTTTGTCGGCATTGGGGAAATATTCAAACCAGCGATTGCGAAAGCCTGACCGGGCTTCCTTGTGCCAGGGAAATTCATTGGCCGGCAGAAGTTCAATGCGTTCGGTTTTATCGATGGATCTCTGGGTTTCCGGGTCAAAGGTCCGGAGGGTCTCGATTTCGTCATCGAACAGATCAATGCGATAGGGCAGGTTCGAGCCCATGGGGTAAATATCGAGGATGGCCCCTCGCACCGCATACTCGCCGTGTTCGTACACATTGTCGGTGTGATGATAGCCGGCGGCCTCCAGTTGCATGCGCCAGCTGTCGATATCCAGGGTCTGGCCCACTTCCAGCAGCAGGGTATTGCCCTGCAGGTAGCTCGGGGGCGCCAGCCGGTGCATCAGGGTGCGGGCCGGTACCACCAGAATGCCGTGGCGTGTGGTGGGTAACCGGTGCAGGGAGCGAATCCGCCGCGAGGTAATGTCCTGGTGTGGCGAAAAAAGATCGTAGGGCAGCGTTTCCCAGTCCGGCAGGGATAAAAGTTCGATGCCGTCGGAGGTAACGGTGGCACCGTCTTCTTCCGTGGGCAGCCCCAGGAAAAATCGGATGGATTGCTCCAGCTGGATGGCTTCGCTGGTGCTTTGGGTAATGACCAGCGTCAGACCTTTGTGGGCGCGGGCGCTCTCGCAGATGGCCAAGGCGTCTGCACAGCCGTTCAGCTGCCCCCATTTTCTGTGGTCGGCAGCCTTTTCAGGGGCAGCGGGGGCGATAAGCGGGGCTTGGGCCTGGCCTTGGGTCATGGGTCAAGCGTTCTCCTGAATAGATGCATCATTAACCGGGGCGGCGCTATTCTATCGCCCGGTTGTGACAGTGTCATGGTCGGGGCATACAAACGGCTATTTGCCGTACGGCTTTTTAAGTTGGATAATGTGCGCCCCAAATTATTTCCAGTGCTATACGAGGTTCCAACCGTGAGTCACGAACAGATCAACCAGCACCTGTCCAACTGGACTGACCGGGAGTCCACCGCAGAAGCGATGATCCCGCTGATCGGCCGCCTGTACCGTAAAAACAACGTTGTTACGTCCGTATACGGCCGTGCGATCATTAACCAGTCTGTTATCGATATCATCCGCGCCCACCGGTTTGTGCGTCAGGTTGAGGACAGCGAGCTGTCTGTTCACGATACGCTGCCCATTCTCGAGGCGATGGACAAGCTGGAGCTTGGCCGCGCTCACGTGGATATTGGCAAGCTGGCGGTCAAATTCAAGGCAGAGGGCGGTGACCTCACCGAGTTTCTGAAAAAGGAAATCGGCCCGGTGGTTGGCAAGTACGCCGAAGAGGCGGCCAAGGATGCCAAGGAAGAAACGAAGGATGTGGTGCTTTACGGCTTTGGCCGGATCGGCCGACTACTGGCGCGGATCCTGGTTGAAAAAGCCGGTGGCGGCAACAACCTGCGCCTGCGTGCGATCGTTGTTCGCCAGGGTGGTGCTGACAACGATCTGGAAAAGCGTGCCAGCCTGCTGCGTCGTGACTCCGTGCATGGTCCTTTCGATGGCACCATCACGGTCGATGCCGAGAACTCTGCGCTGATCGCCAACGGCAACTTTATCAAGGTGATCTACTCCGATGGTCCGGACAAGGTGGACTACACCGAGTACGGCATCAACAACGCCATCGTGGTCGACAATACCGGTAAGTGGCGCGATGAAGCGGGCCTGGGCCTGCATCTGAAGTCCAAGGGTGTCAGTCGAGTGATTCTGACTGCGCCGGGCAAGGGCGACATCAAGAACATCGTTTATGGCATCAACAACGACTGGATCACCGACGAAGACAAGATCCTGTCTGCTGCTTCCTGTACCACCAACGCCATCACTCCGGTACTGAAGGCCATCAATGACGAGTACGGCATTGAGGATGGCCACGTTGAAACCGTTCACTCCTACACCAACGACCAGAACCTGATCGACAACTACCACAAGGGCAGTCGTCGTGGCCGCAGCGCCCCGTTGAACATGGTTATTACCGAAACCGGCGCGGCCAAAGCTGTTGCCAAAGCACTGCCGGAGCTGAAAGGCAAGCTGAGCGGTAATGCGATCCGGGTGCCGACACCGAACGTGTCCATGGCGATCCTGAATCTGAACCTGAAAAGCGATGTGGATGGCGAGCAGGTAAACGAATATCTGCGCGATATGGCGCTTCACTCCGAGCTGCAGAAGCAGATCGACTTCGTGAACTCTCCGGAAGTGGTTTCCACCGATTTCGTGGGCTCCCGCCATGCCGGTATCGTCGATGCCCAGGCTACCATCGCCAATGGCAAGCGTTTGATCCTGTACGTGTGGTACGACAACGAATTCGGCTACAGCGCCCAGGTTGTGCGTTGTGTGAACCAGATGGCCGGCGTAACCTATCCGATCTTCCCGAAGCGCGCCCGCGACTAAAGTCGTAGGCCGGTCTCGGCAGTTGATTGACAGAAAGCCCCGGTAGCGCCAGCTGCCGGGGTTTTTTGTTACTTCGGCCGTACAAAACCATTTTTGTTACCGGTGGAAATAGGTTTCCTTAATCTCTATAATTGGCGCGATTTTGGGTATGTCTGGCACCCCGTTTCTCATCTTTTCCTGCGTCAAATGGCAAACAGCAGCAACTGCTATGGCATTTGAACCTCAAGGTGCAGCCGTTCGGCGCAATCCGGACAGGAAACCAGGGCCGCAGGGGCCGGGCGTTACAAATCCACAGAATAGTTTCTGATGATTGGATGAGGCTAATGATCAAGATCAAAAAAGGCCTGGATCTTCCCATCAGCGGCGCTCCCGAACAGACCATTACTGACGGCAAGCCGGTTCGCCACGTGGCGCTCATCGGTTTTGACTATCACGGCATGAAGCCGACGATGGCTGTGAAAGAGGGAGACCGTGTCAAGCGCGGTACGCTGCTGTTCACGGACAAGAAGACCGAAGGCGTTCGTTATACTTCCCCCGCTGCAGGCGTGGTGAAAGAAATCAATCGCGGTGAGCGTCGCGTTTTCCAGTCTGTCGTGATCGAAATTGATGGCGACGATGCGGAAACCTATGCCCGCTACAGCGATTCCGACCTCGCCGGCCTGGAACGCCAGCAGGTGGTTGATAACCTGGTAGAGTCCGGCCTGTGGACAGCTTTCCGTACACGTCCCTACAGCAAGGTTCCTGAGATCGACTCTGCGCCGAATTCGATTTTTGTGTCTGTTATGGACACCAATCCGCTGGCGGCAGACCCCACCGTTATCATCGGCGAAAATAGCAAGGCTTTTGAAAAAGGCCTGACTATTATCTCCCGCCTGACCAACGGCAAAGTGTTTGTGACCGGCAAGCCCGGCTCTAACGTTGCCGTGCCCAAGGCTGACAATATCGAAGTGCATCAGTTTGATGGCGTGCATCCGGCAGGCAATGTCGGTACCCATATCCATCACCTGGACCCGGTATCGGCCAGCAAGACTGTCTGGTTTATCAACTACCAGGATGTGATCGATATCGCCAAGCTGTTCGAAACCGGTGAAGTGCCGGTCGAGCGCATTGTCGCTATTGGTGGCCCCAAGGCTGTGAAGCCGCGCCTGGTTCGTACCCGTCTGGGTGCCAGCCTGCCGGAACTTCTGGACGGTGAAGTTGCCACAGACTGTGAAGTCCGTGCCATCTCCGGCTCTGTGTTCGGTGGCCGTCGCGGTGATGGCCCCTGTGCTTACCTGGGGCGGTTCGCCAACCAGATTACTGTTCTGGAAGAACACAGCAAACGCGAGTTCATGGGCTGGTTGTCGCCGGGTCCCAACAAGTTCTCCGTGCTGAACATCTATCTGTCCAAGCTCAATCCCGGCAAGCTGTTCAACTTCACGACCACGACCAACGGTAGTGAGCGTGCGATGGTGCCGGTGGGTGCCTATGAGCAGGTGATGCCTCTGGATATTCTGCCAACGCAGCTGCTGCGCTCGCTGATTGTGGGCGACACTGAAATGGCACAGAAACTGGGTGCCCTGGAGCTGGACGAAGAAGATCTGGCGCTGTGCACCTTCGTGTGCCCCGGCAAATATGAATACGGTCCGATTCTCCGTGAGAACCTGACCCGAATCGAGATCGAGGGCTAATACGATGGCAATCCGACAGTTTCTCGATGGAATCGAGCACCACTTTGAGAAAGGCGGCAAGTACGAGCGCTGGTATGCACTGTACGAAGCCGTTGATACCATTTTCTATTCGCCTGCGAGCGTGACCAAAACCACCGCTCATGTGCGTGACGGCATAGACCTCAAGCGCATCATGATCACGGTGTGGCTGTGTACGTTCCCGGCCATGTTCTTCGGCATGTGGAACATTGGCTTCCAGGCCAACAACTTCCTGGCTTCCAACCCGGATGCGATGATTGCCGACGGTGGACTGCGTGAGGCATTCATTACCGCACTGGCGGTAACCGGAGCCGGCGCTGGCTTGTGGGATAACTTCGTCTATGGCATGGCTTATTTCGTGCCCATTTACGCGGTTACCTTTATTGTAGGTGGCTTCTGGGAAGTCCTGTTCGCGACCGTGCGCAAGCACGAAGTGAACGAAGGTTTCTTCGTCACTTCCGTTCTGTTCGCGCTGATCTGCCCGCCGACCATCCCGCTCTGGCAGGTGGCGCTGGGTATCACCTTCGGTGTGGTTATCGGTAAGGAAGTGTTCGGCGGTACCGGCAAGAACTTCCTGAACCCGGCACTGACCGGCCGTGCTTTCCTGTACTTCGCTTATCCGGCACAGATCTCCGGCGATACCGTCTGGACGGCGGTAGACGGCTTCAGTGGCGCTACGGCCCTGAGCTGGGCTGCCTCTGGTGGCCTCGAAGCACTGGAAGCCCAGATTGGCTGGATGAACGCTTTTGTGGGCACCATTCAGGGCTCCATGGGTGAAACTTCCACTATCGCCATTCTGATTGGTGGTCTGATCCTGCTGGCCATGAAGATCGCCTCCTACCGGATTGTCGGTGGTGTGCTGATCGGCATGATCGGTATGTCGCTGCTGCTGAATCTTATCGGTTCAGAAACCAATCCGATGTTCGGCGTACCGGCACACTGGCACCTGGTTATGGGCGGCTTTGCCTTCGGTATGATGTTCATGGCAACGGATCCGGTATCTGCCGCCATGACCAACACCGGTCGCTGGTGCTTCGGTATCCTGGTGGGCGTGATGACGGTGCTGATCCGTGTGATCAACCCGGCCTTCCCTGAAGGCATCATGCTGGCGATCCTGTTCGCTAACCTGTTTGCGCCGCTGATGGACCACTACGTGGTTCAGGCCAACATCAAACGGAGGCTTGCTCGTGGCTAAAGCAAAAGATACCGTCTCCAGAACCCTGATGGTGGCGCTGGTACTGAGTATTGTGTTCTCGGTTGTGGTTTCCACGGCTGCGGTCATGCTCCGTCCCGCGCAGATCCAGAACCAGAATCTGGACATCAAAACTAACATCCTTTCTGCCGCCGGCATGCTTGAGCCAGGCTCAACCGCGCAGGACATTGAAGAGACGTTTGCACGCTTCGATGTCCGCCTGGTCGACCTCGACAAGGGCGATTTTGTAGAGCCGTCTGCTGTGGGGGTTCAGGATCCCATGAAGTACGACATGTACAAGGCTGCTTCCGATCCGGAGATGTCGACCAACATCCCGTCGTCTGAAGACAAAGCTGGCATCAAGCGTCGTCCGAACGTTGCCAAGGTCTACACCCTGAGCGAGAACGGCGAGCTGGTTCGTGTGGTGCTTCCGATTCACGGCTACGGTCTGTGGTCTACCCTGTACGGCTTCGTTTCCCTTGAAGGCGACCTCAATACTATTGAAGGTTTGGGTTTCTACGCCCACGCGGAAACGCCGGGCCTGGGTGGTGAAGTTGATAACCCGCGCTGGAAACAGCAGTGGGTAGGCAAGGAACTCTACAGTGACGATCCGACCGAACCCCAGATCCGTCTGGTGAAAGGTGGGGTCAGCGCCGATGCCAAGGACAAGGAACACAAGATTGACGCGCTCTCTGGTGCCACACTGACCAGTCGTGGTGTCGAGCAGCTCGTGAACTACTGGATGGGTGAGCGCGGCTTCGCCCCGTTCCTGAAAAAACTTCGTGAAGGGGAGGTCTGATCATGGCAGGCTCAACAGCCAAACAGGTTCTCTTCGAACCAATCTTCAGTAACAACCCGATCGCCCTTCAGATCCTTGGTATCTGTTCGGCGCTGGCGGTAACCACCAGCATGAGCGTGAGTATCGTCATGTGTCTGGCGGTTACAGCCGTTACCGCATTTTCCAACCTGGCGGTCTCTCTGGTAAGAACCCAGATCCCGGGAAGTATCCGGATCATCGTGCAGATGACCATCATTGCTTCCCTGGTCATCGTGGTAGACCAGATTCTCAAGGCCTATGCCTATGAAATCTCCAAGCAGCTATCGGTATTCGTTGGTCTGATCATCACCAACTGTATCGTTATGGGCCGCGCGGAAGGTTTCGCCATGACCAATCCGCCGCTGATGAGCTTCCTGGATGGTATCGGTAACGGCCTGGGTTATTCGGTTATTCTGCTGTTCGTGGCGTTCTTCCGTGAGCTGCTGGGTGCCGGTTCGCTGTTCGGCGTAAGCCTGATGCCTGTCGTTAACGAAGGCGGCTGGTACGTACCGAATGGTCTGCTGCTGCTGCCGCCGAGTGCGTTCTTCATCATCGGCCTGGCGATCTGGGGCCTGCGTACCTGGAAGCCGGAGCAAGTAGAAGAGCCTGACTACAAACTGTCTCGCCATACCGTCAAGGAGGCCTTCTGATGGAACACTATCTGAGCCTCCTGCTTAAGGCGATCTTTGTTGAAAACATGGCGTTGGCGTTCTTCCTGGGGATGTGTACCTTCCTGGCCATCTCCAAGAAGATCGAAGCGGCGACTGGTCTGGGTATCGCCGTTGTGGTGGTACTGACCGTCACCGTACCGGTGAATAACCTGCTTTATAACACCATCCTGCGTGAAGGTGCCCTGGACTGGGCCGGTCTGCCGAATGTGGACCTGAGCTTCCTGGGCCTGCTGACATACATCGGTGTTATCGCCGCGATCGTACAGATCATGGAAATGGTGCTGGATAAATACATTCCGGCCCTGTACGCGGCGCTGGGTGTGTTCCTGCCGCTGATTACGGTTAACTGCGCCATCCTTGGGGCGTCACTGTTCATGGTTGAGCGTGACTACACCTTTGGCGAGAGTCTGGTGTATGGCTTCGGCGCTGGCGTTGGCTGGGCTCTGGCCATCATTGCTCTGGCGGGTATCCGTGAAAAGCTCAAGTACAGCGATGTTCCGAACGGACTGCGTGGCCTTGGCATCACCTTCATTACCGTTGGTCTGATGTCACTGGGTTTCATGTCGTTCTCAGGCATCTCCCTGTAATTCACCCGGTGATTCGGTTTAACGAAAAGGCGAGACCATGAATACAGAAATTATTCTCGGCGTGGTCATGTTCACCGTTATCGTTCTGGCGCTGGTTGCGGTTATCCTCGCAGCCCGCTCCAAGCTGGTAAGCACCGGTGACGTGACCATTGAGATCAACGACGACCCCGAGCACACGCTCAAGACCGCCGCGGGCGGTAAGCTGCTGGGTACTCTGGCCAACAGCGGCATCTACCTGTCCTCTGCCTGTGGCGGTGGCGGTACCTGTGCCCAGTGCAAGTGCAAGGTTCTGGACGGCGGTGGCGCCATGCTGCCGACGGAAAAGACCCACTTCACCAACCGTGAAGAAAAAGAAGGCTGGCGCCTGTCCTGCCAGGTTCCTGTGAAGCAGGATATGAAGATCGAAGTGCCGGAAGAGTTCTTCGGTGTGAAGAAGTGGGAATGTGAGGTTATCTCCAACCACAACGTGGCCACCTTCATCAAGGAACTGGTACTGAAGCTGCCGGAAGGCGAGGAGGTAGACTTCCGCGCTGGCGGTTATGTACAGCTGGAGTGCCCTCCGTACGAAATCAACTTCAAGGATTTCGATATCGAGGAAGAGTTCCACGAAGACTGGGACAAGCACGATATCTGGCGCTACAAGGGCGTGAACAAGGAAGAAACCATCCGGGCCTACTCCATGGCGAACTACCCGGAAGAAAAAGGTCTTCTCAAGTTCAACATCCGTATTGCCACGCCACCTCCTGGTACCGACCATCCGCCGGGTATCATGTCCACTTACGTGTTCAACCTGAAGCCGGGCGACAAGGTTACCGTGATGGGACCGTTTGGTGAGTTCTTCGCCAAGGATACCGATGCGGAAATGGTATTCATCGGTGGTGGTGCCGGTATGGCGCCGATGCGTTCTCACATCTTCGACCAGCTCAAACGCCTGAACTCCAAGCGCAAGATCAGCTTCTGGTACGGTGCGCGTAGCGTACGCGAAATGTTCTACGTGGAAGACTTCGACGGTCTGGCTGCAGAGAACGACAACTTCGAGTGGCACGTGGCGCTTTCAGACCCCCTGCCAACCGATGACTGGAACGGCCCTACGGGCTTTATCCACAACGTGTTGTACGAAAACTATCTGAAGGACCATCCGGCTCCGGAAGACTGTGAGTTCTACATGTGTGGACCCCCAATCATGAACGCGTCTGTGATCAAGATGTTGAAAGATCTTGGTGTAGAGGACGAGAACATCATGCTGGATGACTTCGGAGGTTAATCAGACCGCATGACATCCCGCATGTTCCGACCCGCCAGGGTAGCCGTGGTCAGCGTCTTTATGGCGCTGGCTCTGGCCACCCTGGCGGGTTGTTCGTTTCAGGAAGAAGAAAAAGTCTGGGAGATCTCTGGCGGGATTTTCGGGACGACCTATCACATTAACGTCGTATTGCCAGAAGATGAGCAACGGCTTCAGACTCTGGCCAAGGGCATCGAGAGCACGCTGGATCAGGTGGACAATGCCATGTCGACCTGGAAGCCGGATTCCGAGCTGTCTCAGTTGAACAGTCTGCGGGACCAGTCGGAGTGGGTTGAGCTTTCGCCGGCATTGTTCGAGGTTATCCGGCGGTCAGTCGAGATTGCTGAACTGACGGGTGGGGCGTTCGACGTGACCATTGGCCCGGTAGTGAATCTCTGGGGGTTTGGGCCCAAGGCGCGGCCTGAACAGATACCCTCCGACGATGAACTGAACACCGTACTTGGTGGCACCGGTTGGGAGCACCTGGAGTTCGATGAATTGGCCAGTGCCATTCGCAGCGAGAAGCCCCAGTACATTGATCTGTCGGGTATTGCCAAGGGCTATGGCGTGGATGCGGTGGCCCGTTACCTCGACAGTGAAGGTGTTGGCGCTTACCTTGTGGAAGTGGGCGGCGAAGTGCGTACCAATGGACGCAAGCCGGACGGTACCGCCTGGCGTCTGGCTATTGAGCAACCGATAGAGCAGGGCCGGGCAGTAAATAGTGTGGTGGCGCTGGATGCTCAGGCCATGGCGACGTCCGGCGATTATCGTAACTATTACGAATCGAACGGCCAGCGGTACTCCCATACAATAGACCCTGAGACGGGAAAGCCGATTGGTCATCGACTGGCATCGGTTACGGTTATTGCAGAAGACTGTATCACGGCAGATGCCTTGGCAACCGGCTTTAATGTGATGGGTTTTGACAAGGCCATGGGCCTGGCAACCCGTGAAAACATTCCCGCATTTTTTATTGTGAGGGGAGACAACGGCTTTGAAACCCATCAGACACCGGCGTTCTCGTCTTACCTTGTCCAGTAAAGGAGGGCAGTAATGGGTACCTTTCTTTTGGTGTTGTTTATTGTGGTGCTGCTGATTGCCGGTATGTCGATCGGTGTGATTTTCGGTCGAAAGCCGATCAGCGGAACCTGCGGTGGTATTGGCGCTCTGGGAATCAGTACTTCCTGTGAGATTTGCGGGGGCAATACCCAGAAATGCGAAGAGAGCCGGAGCGGCTCGGATGAGCCAGTAAAAGCGGAAGACCTGGCATACGATGCCACCAAGGCCGACAAATAACCGCTCCAGGCCAACAATACATTAATAACTATAGCTACGCTTTCAGAGTGTAGATAAGGAGTCAGTGCGCGCATGGCAGAGCATCATTACGACGTGGTGGTTATTGGCGCCGGTCCTTCGGGAGAAGGGGCGGCAATGAATGCGGCGAAGCACAACAGGCGCGTCGCGATCATTGAAGACAAGCCTACGGTTGGCGGTAACTGCACCCACTGGGGCACCATTCCGTCCAAGGCACTGCGTCACTCGGTCAAGCAGATCATCACCTTCAACACCAACCAGATGTTCCGGGACATTGGTGAACCGCGCTGGTTCTCTTTTCCGCGGGTATTGCAGAACGCCCAGAAGGTGATTGGCAAACAGGTGAAGCTGCGCACTCAGTTCTATTCCCGTAACCGGGTAGACCTTATCAACGGCCGTGCCGCATTTGTCGACAAGCACCGGTTGGAAATCCGTGGCAACAAGTCCGTGGAAACCATCCATTTCAAACAGGCCATCATTGCCACCGGTTCCCGCCCGTACCTGCCGCCCGATGTCGACTTCCGTCATCATCGGATCTACAACTCAGACTCCATTCTGAATCTGTCCCACACCCCGCGTACCCTGATTATCTACGGTGCCGGTGTCATTGGGTCGGAATACGCCTCTATCTTTGCTGGACTGGGTGTGAAGGTAGACCTGATCAACCCGGGCAGTCGCTTGCTGTCGTTCCTGGATGATGAAATTTCCGATGCCCTGAGTTACCACCTGCGTAACAACGGTGTATTGGTTCGCCACAATGAGCAGTATGAATCCGTGAAAGGTGACGATCACGGCGTTGTACTGTCACTGCAATCCGGCAAGAAGATTCGGGCCGATGCCTTCCTGTGGTGTAATGGCCGTAGCGGCAATACCGAGAATCTGGGGCTTGAGAACGTGGGCCTGACACCGAACAGCCGGGGCCAGCTGGCAGTAGACGAGCATTACCGCACGGAAGTCGAGCATATCTATGCCGCCGGCGATGTGATTGGCTGGCCAAGCCTGGCCAGTGCCGCTTACGACCAGGGGCGGGCGGCCTCGTCTGACATTACCCAGGACGAGTATTTCCGCTTTGTGGACGACGTGCCTACCGGCATTTATACCATTCCGGAAATCAGCTCTGTTGGTAAAACCGAGCGCGAACTGACCGAA
This sequence comes from Marinobacter sp. EN3, assembly GCF_000475315.1. Classification (NCBI taxonomy): domain Bacteria; kingdom Pseudomonadati; phylum Pseudomonadota; class Gammaproteobacteria; order Pseudomonadales; family Marinobacteraceae; genus Marinobacter; species Marinobacter sp. EN3. The sequence goes on along the minus strand of NZ_AXCC01000001.1, from coordinate 584,272 downwards.
GCCAAAGTGCCATACGATGTCGGCCAGGCGTTCTTCAAGGATCTGGCGAGGGCGCAGATTACCGGCGAAGCCGTGGGCATGCTGAAGATTCTGTTCCACCGGGAGACCCGGGAAATTCTGGGGATACACTGCTTTGGTGACCAGGCTGCCGAGATTGTTCACATCGGCCAGGCCATTATGAATCAGGAAGGGGAAGCCAATTCCCTGAACTACTTCATCAATACCACCTTCAACTATCCGACCATGGCGGAAGCTTATCGGGTAGCTGCCCTCAACGGCCTGAACCGTATCTTCTGATCAGACCGTTGCCCACCAGAGCCTTGCTTCAGGCGGGCTCTGGTGAGGTTTCCCGGATCGGCAGATTCAACACCGCCTTGGCCCGGTTGTCGAAAAACATACGGGTGCTGGTGGGGTAATCGGTGATAATACTGTCGACCCCCATCTCTTCCAGAAGCAGCATGTCGTGGATACGGTTAACCGTCCAGGTAGAGACATGCATGTTCCGTCGATGTGCCGTCTCGACCATGCCTTTGGTCAGAATTTTCCAGTTCACACAGAAATATTCGCAGCCCAGCCGGGTGGCCAGGTTCAGTGGCTTGGGAAACTTGCGCTCGGCTACCAGGCCGATGCGTATGTTTTTGTCGCGCCGCCGGATTTCTCGCAGAAACCAGGGATCGGACGAGGTGATGGCGGCCGTCTGGTACAAATCCCGGCGCTGGATGATCTCGGTCAGGCGATTGCACAGGATGTTCAGCCTGTGCCGTGCATCCTTTTTCACTTCCAGTTGAAGGTGCTCAATGTCATCAAACTGATCGAGCAGATTCTCCAGCGAGGGTATACCGGTTTTCCGGGACCATGAGCTGGTATTGCGGCGCGCATCCATCTCGGCCAGTTCGGCGGCGGTATACTTGCCGACACTGCCTTTCTGGCCGGTGGTGCGGTCCACGGTCAGATCGTGCACCAGTACCGGGATGCCGTCTTTAGACAGCACCAGATCCAGCTCAAAATGCCGGATGCCATGCCGGTGGGCATGGATGAAGCCAGGCATGGTGTTTTCCGGAGCCTCTCCTTTGGCTCCACGGTGACCATAAACGATCATTCTGCTGTAGTTTCCCTGAGGCGTTGGTAGATGGCCTGGCGTTTCTTCCAGGTCTCGTGGCACAGGCGAATATCTTCCAGGTAGGCCGGCAGTTCGCTCATCAGAAGCGCCTGAGGGCCGTCAACCAGGGCTTTCTCCGGTTTTGGGTGGAAGTCCACCAGCACCATGTTGGCGCCGGCAATGACCCCCTGTGCGGTCGCGTGCATCACATCAAGAATACCATCCGGTGACTGGTCCCGGCTGCCCACGGAGTGTGATGGGTCCACACACACCGGCATGCGGGTCAGGCGTTTGACCGCAGGCACATGGGCAAAGTCCACCATATTGCGGTGGGGCAGGCCGGCCTCGGTTTTCATACCGCGTAAACAGAAAATGACGTTGGCGTTGCCCTCGCTGGCCAGATACTCGGCTGCATTCAGGGATTCGTTCAGGGTGATACCGAAACCACGCTTCAGGAGCACCGGGTAGGTGCTCTGCCGGCCAATGGCCTTGAGCAGCTCGAAGTTCTGGGTGTTGCGGGTGCCTACCTGCAACATCACGCCGGTTGGCCGGCCGAGTTTTTCCAGGCAGGTGTCGATTTCCTCGATATGGCTTTCATGGGTGATTTCCATGGCAATCACCTTGATGCCATGCTTGCCTGCTTTCTCGAACACCCAGGGCAGGCAGCCCTTGCCGTGGCCCTGGAAGGAGTAAGGGTTGGTGCGCGGCTTGTAGGCACCCATTCGGGTACATACCTCACCGTTGTCTTCCAGCGCCTGCAGCATCATTTCCACATGCTCGGGTACGTCCACCGCGCAAAGGCCGGCGAAAATGTTCAGGTTGTTCTGGCTGAACTCCACGCCGTTATAAGTAAACCCACTCTGGCGTTGGTCATCCTTGTGGCGCCCAAGAATCCGGTAATCCTCGGAAATCCGGATGGCGCGTTCCACCGCCGGCAGGGCTTCAATTTCTGCTTTTTCCAGGGATTTGGTGTCGCCCAGCAGGTAGATTTCGGTCAGTCGCTGGCTGGCACCCTGAATTTCGTGTACCCGGATACTGACGCCCGGAAGGTTTTCCAGGTATTCCATGGTCTGGCGATAGGCTTCACTATCGAGAGCGGTATTGGGGTGAAGAATGGCTAACATGGAATCTCCTTGAATCAGGATGCGGATTCTTCCGCCCGGTGCCGGGCCTGCATGAACTCGCGATGATTAAGATGCAGCAGGTCTGCCATTCGGCGAATAAGGTGTTCCTCGTATTTGTCGATACGGCCGTCGGCAAAGGCTACCCGCCAGATGCTCTCCAACAGGGATTGCTTCTGTTGCTGATCCAGATGATCGTTAATCTGCCCGGTAAACTGATACAACGATGTGGCGTCCTCGGCGTGGGCGAGGGCATCGTGCAGGATTTCCTCAGCCTCTTCCCGGGTAATCTGATGAGCCCTCACCGCACAGTCGACAATGGTCTTCAGTTCCCGCTCATCTTCCTGGTTATCGACCCGTGACAGTTGCACCATCAGGGCCGTGGCTGCCACGGCCAGTTGATGTGCATCCGGCTCGACCGGCTCTGACTCGGCAACGGAAAACAGTTTCTTCAGGCGTTCGATCATGGTCAGTTACTTCGTTTCAACAAATGTCAGGCCGCCTGGGCGAGCTGGCGGACCCGGTGCTCCAGTTCGATCTGGTCTGCCGCAAAACGGCGAATGCCATCAGCCAGCTTTTCGGTGGCCATGGCGTCTTCGTTGGATTCCCAGCGGAACTGCTTCTCGTTAATCTGGCCCGGCTTGTCGTGCGAGGAGGCCGTCTCCGGGTTGAGTTTCCTGGCCAGAGAGCCCTGATCATCCTTCAACTCCTGCAGCAGTGCCGGACTGATGGTGAGCCGGTCGCAGCCGGCCAGCATTTCGATTTCGCCGGTGTTGCGGAAGCTGGCACCCATTACCACCGTGTTGAAGCCATTGGCCTTGTAGTAATTGTAGATGCGTGAAACCGAAAGTACGCCAGGATCTTCCTCGGCCGGATAGCTGTCGCGCCCGGAGCTGGCCAGGTGCCAGTCGAGGATACGGCCAACGAACGGTGAAATCAGATGGGCGCCGGCCTGGGCGCACGCCACTGCCTGCACAAAAGAAAAGAGCAGCGTCAGGTTGCAGCGGATGCCCTCCTTCTCAAGCTGCTCTGCTGCACGGATACCCTCCCAGGTGGAGGCGATCTTGATCAAAACACGGTTAGTGTCCACGCCCTGGCGATCGTAAAAGTCCACCAGGCGGCGGGCACGTTCCAGAGTGGCAGAGGTGTCGAAGGACAACCGGGCATCTACCTCGGTGGAGACCACGCCCGGAATCAGCCCGAGAATTTCCTTGCCAGCCAGCACTGCCAACATGTCGGTTGCGACCGTCAGCTGTTCGGCATCCGAGCCACCGTGTTGTGCAGCATGGGCCACGGCCTTTTCCAGCATGGGCCGATACGCCTCAGAGGCCGCGGCCTTCAGCAACAGAGAAGGGTTGGTGGTGGCGTCTTCCGGGCGCCACTGCCGGATAGCTTCGATATCGCCGGTGTCGGCCACAACCGTGGTCATGGTTTTAAGCTGTGCGAGTTTGCTGTTCATTCGTCCTGTCACCCCGATGGTTCGGTGTTATTCGGGCATTCATCCACAATGCCCTTTTAACTCCTACAATAACGGCAGCTTACGACAGTAACAAGACAACAAAAGGTATGGTGGCGATCAGGTTTCCAAACTGGGTTCCGGTTCTCTGACTTTCGCCAGCGCCTGTTCGACTACTTCCAGCCCGGAGCCGGGTTTGTTGGCATTCTCACTCAGATGGCGGCGGAACTGCCGTCCCCCCGGCTGCCCGAGGAACAGGCCCATGATATGGCGGGTAATGTGGGTGAGGTACACGCCCCGGTCCAGCTCCTGCTGAATGAACGGGAACATGGCCCGGAGCGCCTCATGGCGACTGGTAACGGCCGGTGGCTCGCCGAAAAGCTCAGCGTCTACCTCGGCCAGCAGCCAGGGATTGTGGTAGGCCTCTCGCCCCAGCATCACGCCATCGGTGTGGGTCAGGTGCTCGTGGCACTCCCCGAAGGTTTTTATGCCGCCGTTGATGATGATTTCCAGGTGCGGATAGGCCTGTTTCAGACGATACACCCAGTCGTATTTGAGGGGTGGAATATCGCGGTTCTCCTTCGGGCTCAAGCCTTCAAGAACGGCGATGCGGGCATGCACAATGAACGTTTTGCAGCCGGCTGCTGCCACGGTTTCAATAAACTCGCACAGCTCGTCCCAGGATTCCCGGCCGTTAATACCAATGCGGTGCTTTACCGTAACCGGAAGGTCGGTGGCCTCAATCATTGCGGCCACGCCCTCTGCTACCTTGTCTGGATGACCCATCAGGCAGGCGCCGATCATGTTGTTCTGCACCCGGTCGCTGGGGCAACCCACGTTCAGGTTAACCTCGCTGAATCCGAACTGTTGCGCCAGACGCGCGCAATGGGCCAACTCGTTAGCGTCGCTGCCGCCGAGCTGAAGCGCCAGCGGATACTCTGAAACATCGTGGCGCAGAAAGCGCTCGGTATCGCCATGGATGAGCGCACCTGTGGTGACCATTTCTGTATAAAGCAGCGCCCGCTTGCTGAGGATGCGGGCCAGGTAACGAAAGTGCGGGGTGGTCCAGTCCATCATTGGAGCGACTGAAAGCCGACGAGATAGCTTCCCGCCAGTGTTTGCGCTGCTTTCCGCTGAATTTCCTGCTTTTTCTAGCTCGCTATTATAGACCATTTATTGCCCATTTTTACCCGTTTTTGTAGTATTGGTGCTCCAAAAGTGCTCCCGAAATCCGTTTGGAGCACCGCATCAGGGAGCGTGGAGCACCGTGCCTACCATTACTGCAAGAACCCGTGCCGATGGTACCAAATCATACCGGGCTGCGATCCGCCTCAAGCGGAAAGGGAAGATAGTATATCGTGAAAGCCGCACCTTTGACCGTAAGGCTTTGGCGAAAGATTGGGCAAACCGTCGTGAACTGGAGCTCCAGGAGCCCGGCGCTATTGATAAGGTTCGTCATCGTGGTGTGACCATCGGTGATTTGATCGTCCGGTACCAGCGAGAGTTTGGCGCTGGCTTTGGGCGAAGCAAGGCCATGGATATGGAGCGGCTCCAGACCTATGACCTGGCAAAGCTCGATGCGCTGGAGATCCAGAGTCAGGATTTTGTGGCGCACGTTGCCGAGCGGGTCAAAACGGTGAAGCCGCAGACGGCTGCCAATGACCTGATCTGGCTGCGTGGCGTGCTCAAGACTGCACGCAGTGCCTGGGGAATACCCGTGGCGCTGGATGCTTTGAACGATGCTGCAGAGACCTGCCGCCGGGAGCGCTTGGTGGCGAAGCCCGGCAAACGGGATCGAAGGCCTACACTCGGTGAGCTGGAGAAGATTCTTGAATACGGTAAGTCTACGGAGTCCCGGCGCAAGGTGCGCACTGGCGATGTCATACTGTTTGCGCTGTTTTCAGCTCGCCGTCAGGATGAAATTACCAGGATCCGATGGACTGACCTGGATGAGCGGACCCAGAGTGTGATCGTTCCTGATATGAAGCACCCGAGCCAGAAAGCCGGCAATAACCGGCGTGTCTATCTCACTGATGAGGCCTGGTCCATCATCCAGCAGCAGCCGGAGGTGGATGAGAGAATCTTCCCCTTCAACTCAAAATCCATCAGTACCCGGTTTACGGAGTGGTGCAAGTTCCTGGGCATTGCGGACCTGCACTTTCATGATCTCAGGCACGAGTGCATCAGCTGGTTATTCGAGCGTGGATGGGATATTCCGCGGGTGGCGGGGGTGAGTGGGCATACCACTTGGTCTTCTCTTCAGAGGTACACCCATCTGAGCCAGCATGAGCCTCACGACAAGTATGAAGGATGGCGCTATCGACCGCGTTTGAATGTGAGATAAAAAAGAAAGGCGGACTCGCCGCCTTTCTTAACCGATTTAACGGTTACTGTCTGGGGTTCTCCGCACCCTGTGCCAGCTGTTTCCTGGTTTCGAGGTTGGAGGTAACGGTTTGTTGTCGGGTACCGTTGCCCAGTTGTCGGTTGAGCCCCCTCGTGGGCCAGTTTCACGATATATACCGCCGTCGCGGCCGGAGCTTTGTCCGGGTTTCTTGGAGTCAGCCATTGCTTTAACACCTGTTGGCTAAACCCAGCAGAAGAATCCTAATGGTGAAAAGTTGAAAGTTTGCACTCAGTAAACTACTCTTCACACCCGATTGCGACATCGGTGGCGGCTGCTAGGTGATTTATCGGGCCCGCCCTGCTGTGTTGGGGCTGCAACCTCAACACAGCAATTCCTACCCATTCCGAACGGTTCTAAAGATAGAGCCATTCATCTCCAATGCTCATCGTTTTGTAACTATTTGTCAACTATATGTGGGTTTTTCTTATCCGTTTAGCACTACAGGTTGTGTTTTTGGATGGCGTGCGGCGACCCTGCACTTTGTAAAAACGTTGTTAAATGTGATCTTCTCCCTCCTTGCAGATTGGAAGAACCGTTATAGCTTCTCAAGTGTGGCCACACTTTTCTTTTAATCTCAAAGGAGTATAGAGATGCAAACGAATGAGAAGCTGAACAAACGGAACCAGTGCGAGGAAGCCCTGGTGGCCATCGGTGATCTGGCCAAAACTGGCAGCCGGCTGCAGGAGGTCTTGTCAGCAGGGCTTGTTTCGGGGCGGGTTGCTGATGCGTGCAATTACCTGTTCACCGAGATAGCGGATCTCGCCGGCTCTGCCGATCCTGCCAACGCTGGTAGTGATACCTGATCTGCCGGTAAACCGTGGCAGCCTGCGGGCTGTGGTCCAGTTGCGCCCGTGACTGGATGCCGCAGGCCTGCAGGATGAATTCCCGGGCATCCTCCTCTGTGTGGGTGCCATCGGGAATGTCCAGGTTAAACTTGGCCGCCCTGCGCCTGTCGAGATACAGCCGGAACTGGCTGTCCTGGCAGAGCAGGGCGGCATTCCGTGCAAGGAAGCCGCCCTTTACCTCTGAGCTCATACCGCCTTCCGCTGCTGCTTTTGCACCACCAGCGACAATTCCCGCAGGGTGATGGTGGAAAGTGACTTGCCCTTGCGCTCCAGCTCCTCGAGTACATCCGCCTGGTCTTCCAGGTTCATGTGGTGAAGCTTGACCGCTGGCTGCAGCAGGTCGATGGCCTGCAGGGTTTGACGGATCTGGGTGGCGCTCATGCCGCCGGTGAGTGGGTGTGTCATGCTGCGTTCTCCCTTGTGATGGGTTTGCCGGCTTCAATGATTCTGTCCAGCAGGGCGGCGTAGTCGTCCATCTGCTGCATGCGGGCCTGGTAATCGTCGGGTGCCTGATCGATCAGGAATGATGTGAAGTCCAGCTGCACCCTTACCTTTGCTACTGCCGGGGTTGCTTCCGACGGGCAGTAGTTGGAGTCCGTCGGGAATACCTCACTGTCCAGCGACTGAATATGGCCAGACAGGTCACAGAAGGCATGGGCCAACCCACGGCGGTTGATGATGGCGCACAGCAGGAAGATTTCTTCCGCGCGGCCATACAGCCATTCGGTCATTTGCTCGGTGGTCAGTTGGTTGATTGCCTGAGTCATGGTTACTCCTCCTCCTGAAACAGTGCCAGCATGTCGTGCATGCCGCGGTTGGCTTTCTGCAGTTTGTCCAGCTCTGGATGGTGCAAGGGGTTCACGATGCCGTTGCTGTCGATATCCAGGCACACCAGTGTGGGTGCGCTGAGCATGGGGCCGGTTTCTACCTTGAGCACCTGGCGGATGAAGTCTTTCTCTGCCCGGTTCATGGCTTTCACCCAGCGCTGGGTGATTGGCCGCAGCTGCTCCACCATGAAGATGGCATCCTGCGCTTGCCTGGTGGTGAGGTCTTCCACCCGGCGCACTCCGAAGTGGTTACGGATGCGTTCGTTGATGGCGTAGGACGCGCCTTTGCTGCGGAAGCCGACCGTGACGGACCGGATGGCAGCGGAGAGCTGTTCGCGCAACTGGTAGCTGGCGCGGTCGGCGGGTGGATGCATGTATATTTTGTCGAGTACATCCAGTACCCACTTGCGGAAGTGCTTCGCCTTGTCTGTGCGGGCGAACATGGCCAGGAGGTGGCAGCCGCGTGGGGAGAAAATGCGGACTGTTTTAGTGAGGTTTCCCGAGAACCCCGAATCGGTGTTCTCGGATGAGCCCCCGCTGCTGAGAGTGATGGTCTCCGTCATACCGCTTGTGAATTCGTCAGAGTTCTCGCGATACAAACGACTTACTTTATCGGCCCTGGAGTAGCCTAATGCACGGGCAAGGTCGGCTGCTGCGAGCCAGGGCTGGCCGTTGTGGTCGATAATAGAGAGTTCAGTGCCTTCAAATACCAGGTATCCGGACGGTGCGGGCGCACCTTGGGTGTGATTATGCATGACATTGGTTCCTGTACTCGGTTAAGGAACCCGCCGACCTGTCGCCAAACAGGTGGAGCGGGACCGCACGGGTTGGCGAACCGGGTACAGGATCCGGCAGACCCCGAAGGGTCTCCCGCACGGCCCGCCCCATAACGCTGGGCTTGCCATGCTCTGAGCACAAAAAAACCGCTGACTCGAACGGAGACGCGGTGTGCTCTCCTGTACTGCGCGGGTCGCCAAACCCGGCCGCTGATTTTGCAGCGACGGGGTTAGTATAGGCCGGGCGGTTTCTGGTGGTCAATTTTTCTGTACTATTCGTTACTATTCCTGCATTGTTTTTCTGTATTCGGTTGGATACACTTTGATCATGAACAAACTGAACGAAACGGATGTTTTCAGTGATTGGCTGGCTAAGCTGAGGGATCCGATAGGGAAGGCCAGCATACTTCGCCGGATTAAAAGGGCCCGTAAGGGCAACTTTGGTGACCATGAACCCGTTGGCGACAGTGTTTCTGAAATGCGGTTGTTCACGGGGCCGGGGTATCGTCTTTACTACACGATGGTTGAAGACGAGGTTTACTGGCTTCTGGTTGGCGGAGATAAGTCCACTCAGGATAAAGACATAGAGAAGGCCAAGGAAATGGCTGCTGATATTCACGGGAAGAACCCGTGAGAGGTGATGAATATGACTGTTAATCAGGAAGCAATTGAAAAGTACGGTGTTCGCCCCTTCGATGTGGCGGAGTACCTGGATGATGATGAGGTCATCGTTGCCTACCTGTCCGAGATTCTTGTTGATGGTGACATGGACGAGCTTCTTGAAGCGCTCGGTGAGGTCGCCAGAGCAAGGGGTATGAGTAAGCTGTCGGAAGATACCGGCCTTGGCCGGGAGAGTCTTTATAAGGCGTTGAGCCCTGGTGCAAAGCCGCGATTTGAGACTATCAATCGCATTCTGAAGGGGCTGGGTGTCAACCTGCGAGCTGAGCCTGCTAAGCCGCAAGTCACCAGAACGGCAACGGCTACCTATACGCACCATAGCCGTCGCGGCCTGAAGACTTCCGCAGTTAAGCGTCGCTCTAGTAGCAGGTTGAAACACGCTTAAGTTCTCTCTCGTTTGCTGGAATGTTTCCAGGGATAATCTGTGGCCGGAGTTGGAAAAGCCGCTCCGGCCTGATCACCGCTTCCACCACCAGAATCTCTGCCTTGATGGCCTGCCGGATCCGAGCGCACCAGCGCAGGGCCACTCCGGGAATGGCCTTGCCCCGGTTTGCATTGCCTACCAGCCTCCTGGCCTGCTGGTAGGCGGCCAGGAGTCTGTTCAGGCGGGCGGTGATCACGCCGCACCCCGCATAGCCGCCATCTTGATCGGCTTGTCCTGAGCCAGCAGCAACTGGAGGTAGGCAATGTACTGGTCCGCCTCCGTCAGTTGCTCCCGGAAGTGCTCTTCCTGCTCCTGCTGGTTGTGGAAGTCATAGAAGTAGAAAAGAATGTCCACCTCGGCCAGTTTCCCCGGCCTTGGCAAGGCAGAGTCTTCTCTGTGTACTGCATCGATTGGCTGGACATCTGCACTCATAGCTTTGGTGTTGCCGAACAGGCTAACGAATGCCTGAGCCAGTCCGCGCTTGCTGACTTCCAGCGACAGTTCGCAGATCTTCAGGGTGCGCTCTCTGAGCAGGTCAATCATTTGTTCCTGGTTCATCAAATTCCGTCCTCTGTTACGGCTTGAAGTTGCCCACGAAGGTGTCCACAAACTGGCCGTCCAGTTCGTGTTCCAGCTTCTCGCGGAATTCGTTGGCCATGTCCTCCTGGTGGTGCTCCAGGCGCACGATGCGCATTATCAGGCGCGGTGTTTCGCCGGTGATCAGGCTTACCCGTAGGCGGAATGTGCGGCTGGGCAGGCCGTGGTAGGGCTCGCAGGTGAATTCGATGAAGGCCGGCAGGGTGTCTTTGTTCTGCGCTTCGATCTCGCTCATGGCGCTGCGGCGGCCACCGAAGGTTTTGTCTTCACTGGTGGTTTCCTGCTTCGCGCCAATGGTGATCCGGCGCACGGCTGCCACTGCTGAGGGCAGGGGCAGGGCGGTGCCTTCCTCGTTGGTGGCTTCCAGCTGCGGTGCCCAGTCTTCCAGCCATTCGGCAAGTTCCTTCTGGTCCATGGCACGGCCATCCTTGCCCAGCAGTTCCTGGAAGGCGGCGGTTTTCGGCAGCTTCAGGTGCGCGGTGTGGTCGCCGTGGCCCGGCTCTTCGATCGTGCCCAAATCAAAGAACACCTTGGCAGTCATGAACTCCGGATCCACAAAGCATGGGATGGTCACGTCTGGCTCTGCGCCGTTGGCCTGAACTTCACCGGCCATCTGGTTGGTGTACTCCGCGAACTGGTCAATCTGGGTGGTGGTCAGTTCGCCCCGGTACCGGCGGCGAAGTGGCATGAAGCGTTCCAGGCTCTCAATTTTCACACCTTCCGGCAGCGGGATAGCGGTATGGCAGGATTCTTCCAGCACTGCTTCCAGTGCGCCGTTGGCCTTCAGGGTGGCGGACAGGTATTCAAGCGCTTGCTTTTCCATGGGGATCATTCCTCGGTGTTTTGTGGGGTTTGTGGCTCACCTTTGCGGGTGAACAACTGGTTCTGGTTCTCCGGGAAGATGCTCACCTTGCCGCCGGTGTTCACGTGCATCGGGGTTTCAGTGGTGTCTTCCTCTGAGATCTTGCCGCGCATGGTGGGCACGGTGTACTTGAGGGTGTGGGCGATGTTCACTTGGTAGCTGTTGCCGATGCGCTGGAAGTTCAGCTTCAGGTCAAGGTTGCCCTTGGCATCGTGGTCCACAACTCCGCCGGCCACTTCGCTGATGGCGCGGGCGATCTTCTGCAGGAATACGCCGCCGTCCAGGTCTTCCAGGAAGCGGACAACATCGGTGTCCCGGTGGTTGGGTGCTGGTGCATCCATGGTGATACTCCTGTGGGTTCTGTTATTGGTGATATCAGGGCAACGTGCGGGCCGCTGGTGCGGGTGGCGCTGCCGGTCGGGTGCCGCTGTTACAGCGGTCGCGGAAGGTGTCACAGTTCATGGCGCTGAGGTTATCTGCCACCCTGTCGATCGCCTCCGCACCCATGAACTTCTGCAGGTCCGTGCCGGTGGTCATCAGGAAGGTGAACAACTGCAGGGCCTGTCGCATGTAGCGGGGTTCCAGGTACTTGAACTCGCGCAGGTTCAGGGGGTTCAGGTCGCCGTCCCACAGGGCCAGCAGGAACTGGCCGGCGTGGCGCGCGTTGCTGCAGTTGCCGTTGGCGGCCAGATCGTGCAGGTCACGCAGGGCGCGTTCGATATCGTTGGCGGTGGCTCTCATGGTGATCATGATGTGGTCCTCACTGGTTCTTGCTATCCACCAGACGCAACCGAGGGCGCAGGCGAGTAACAACAGGTGGCTGATCATTGGCGGCTTCCTCTACGTGTGGCCGGTACCGGAATCCGTCCTGCTTCCACACCAGGCGTTTGCCCTGGGCCTTGGCAAGCCGGATCAGGTCGATGACGCGGGTGTTCTCTGGCAAATCAATTTGCATGGCTTGTCTCCGTGGTGACTCCGCGGCCGGTAAAGCGGCCTTTTTGCAATATCCGGATAGTCGTTGACACCCGGCGGATGCGTTCGGCTACCTCCTCCGGGGCGCGCTGGGTGGACCGCACAATGTGCACTGCCCGCCGGCGCACTTCGTCGTGCAGGTCTTCCGGGTACCGGTGCACGTGCTGGTCGATCGCGCGGATGATGTCGCCGCGCTTGCCGTCCTTTACCGCCTGCCAGATAGCCTTCCAGCTGAGCAGTTCGCTTTCCTCAATGGTCTTCATGCGTTCTCCTGGGTTCACGATCCTTCGTATTCATCGTTGGCTTGTTCGATCAGCTGCTGAATCTCCGCGAGAGTCATCTGCTCCACCGGCTTGCCGGTTTGCAGAATTTGCGTGGCCAGCAGCATCTGGTAACTAAAGTTGGTCTCCGTCACCTCATTGGAGAGGTTGAACAGCGGCCGCAACGTGCTGGTGACTGTCTTGATGTCCATGTCGGGCTACCCTTTCGTTATCAGGCCGCGTTTACCTGGTCCCACTCCCGGCGGGCTTTGCGGCGTTGGTCGTCGATGTAGTTGGCCAGATCCTGCGCGCTCACCAGCCAGGGGCTTTTCTGGGTGCCGGCCCGGTAGGCGGTTACCGGCAGCTGCTGGCGGGCGGCGCGCTTCTTGGCCATGTCCGGCTTGAGGCCGAAGAACTTTTCGCACACGTCTTCCAGCGGGATTTCGGCAGTACCGAACTCCGCCATCAGCGCGAAAAAGGTAGAGATCTGCTTCACGAGGCCTCCTGAATGTCGATCTGCTCTGCGAATTCTTCACGCAGGAATTCCAGGCCGGCGGGCGTAACCAGCGTTTTGGCGCTGTGCTGCAGGCCCCGGGTAGGGTGGTTGAATGATTTTGTTTGCACCTGGAACAGGCCGCGCTGGGTGTAGCGCCAATTGGGCAGGCGCTGGTTGTCCAGGATGCCGCGCTGCTTCATCGCGCGGATCATCTTGCGCGGGCCCAGATTCAGGCACCGTGCGGCTTCCTGCAGGCTGATGTTTTCCGGAATCATGCTGCCTCCCTATCTCCCGGGCGGAGATGCTCAAGGTTCATGGGCTGGATAACGCTGTAATCGTCGTTGCCGCGCCGTTGAGTGACCCGAACCCGGGCCGTGCGCGGAGTGCGAACAACCGCCGTGTCACTGCCGGTACCGGGCAGTCCCATTGCGGCGGCAAGCAACAGGAAGCCTGCCGTGCGGCTGGCTGATTTGGTGGCGCGGGCAGCCTTCCGGCCTGCGGATTGCGCCCGCACCAGTCCGGCATCCCAGACCCTGCTGATCAGCAGGCCCCGGGTGGATGCATCAAACCGGCGCATCAGGGCAGCCAGGTGAAATTTCACCGTGCCCAGGGTGATGCCGACCAGAATGCCGATCGCGCCGTTGTCCTTGCCTTCCACGACCCACACCAGCACTTCCCGCTGACGCGGGGTCAGGGTGTTGTTCGGGTCGTGGATTTCGAATTCGGTGCCGTGTGAAGTAGTCATACGCAACTCTTTAGTTAGCTTTAATGGTTGAAAGGTAGAATAAAGCTAATCGGTGAGTCAAGTAAAACTAACTATTTTTGTGTATTTCGGGACTGTTTTTCGTTTGGAGGAGAGTGGTGTGGTGTGGCGGGGTCATTTTCGTGACGGTACGAAAATGGTCTGGTGGCTGGTGTTGCGGGCACAAAAAAGCCCCGGAGGTGGTGGCCTGCGGGGCTTTGCGGTTCTCTTTGGCAATTCTATTTCTTCAAAAGATATTGCTTCTGGTAGATCGGCTCGCGTTTGAGTTTTGCTATTTGTCTAACCATTCTGGAAATTCTGGCTTTTTCGGCATCCACTCCTCGATCCGAGTGCTCCATGTTCATCGTCACAGATTTTCGGACCTCGGCGAAAGCTTTGGCAGGGAACTCACGTGAGGGGCTCAATTTGCATATCTGCTGCGTGTAGAACGTGCAGTTGACGACAGAGGAAGTCAGTTGAGCGGGTACTATTTTGCTATCTGCGTCTTTCCAGAACTCAACCGCAACTGCTTCCATTTCCTCGATTTTCCCCAAGGCCGCCTCGATAGATTTATTGATCTCTGCGTTGTCAGCGATTTCTCTGGTTTGGCGACCCCGCACGCGCCAGCCAAGCAAGGCGATGCCCCACCCCGCAAGCGCGACTATCCAGCGCATTATCGCGTCTAGTACTTGAAGCCAGGTGAGTCCTTCGCCTTCGCTCATTGCGTTGCGCTTCCTGCTCCTTTGGTTGCATCGAGCAGGTAACTTTTGATTTCTTCGGCGAGGCTTGGGTCTTCCTCAGATACTATGTGATTGCAGAGCTCTCTAGCTTGTGCCTCGTTGATAACTTGTTTTCTGACCAATCCGCCAAATGCTTCCTCCAAGAACGAGGATCCGTAACCGAAGGTGCCATCCAGGTCAATTTGAATGTTTGTTCCTGACTCTTTTATGGCGGGTTCCAGAATGGTTTCTCGGAACTCCTCACCAGAAAACGGGCCCAGCTTTTTGAATCGAGGCCCCGGGAATTCGGTGAATTCTCTAACTTTGATCGTTTTCACGCTGCTAACTCCTTGATCGGGACCGACCACTCTATGACAGTGCCCTGGATCGAAAGTTTCTGCTCATCTTTGACTGCCCAGGGGTGAACCTTCCCGGATTTTGTAGTTTTGTTGCTACCGCGAAAACAGCCTTTATTGCTGTATATGGACAAATTTGCTTTTACGTAGTGATCCAGTAATCCCATGATATCTTTCCCGCCCTTGCCTCGATGTTTCTGTTGGGTCCGGCTTTTGCTCAGGTAGGTGGACGCGTGGATTAGGTCTGAATCATTGTTGCCTTTGATGTTCAGGAAGTTGAGAACGGCATTTATGCTTGCTTTGGAGTGTTTTTGTGGGATTGTCGTCGGAATCCCAACACCCAAGTCGCATACTACAACCACAAGGTCGTTCAGATTAATGCCTACAAACATCCACCACCTGCGGTCGTCGATTTCCAGTCCGTCAGGACGAATGGTCGGATAGGCATGGTCGACACAGTTTGATATCGCTTCTATCGCCCCACGATAAAGTCGCCGTTTTGCAACGGGTGGCAATCTATCATTCACTTGGTTAATCAGCGACCCCGCTATGCTGCCTTCTGCAACTGTTCCTTGGCTGTGCTGCCAGCAATCAACATTGGCATAGGATGGAACATCTCTTTCGGGCTTTCCAATTAATTTGAAGAAACCGATTCGATTAAGAACGCTTTCGACAATATAGGTTTCGTTTCCATATCTGGAGTCATGGCGACGGGGTGGCCTGATGCAGCTTAGTTTCGTGTCGGGGTAATGCGTTACTAGGCGATCCAGTTCTGCAACGAATAGAAGACCCGCAGCTGCTGAGATCGACTTGGTATCCCTGAAACAGATTCGCACTTTACTGCTTCTTGAAATTGCTAAACGGAGTGCTTTAAGAAAGCTAACGGTACGGGTGTGATCTCTACTGGTGTAAAGATTGATGTTAGGTGGTGCCTTAACTTCCTTGGTCCAAGTTTCCCTTTTGGCCCGTTGCACCTTCTTTTTACGTCGGACGAGGCGCTCTGCGTGGTGTGTCTTTGCATGCCGTATAGATCGCCAGTGGCGCTTGCGGTCGATCTTCTGCTTAAGTCCTTTCGGAAGACGAGTTTTTTTCATGCTTGATAGCTATTGAGTCTTTTTACTGATCGGCTTTTTTTGTGGCAGCAAATGCATTGAGGGTCATAGTAATGCCTTCAGCAATGCTTGGGGTCATGACCCTTGCCGCCGTCAGGTGCGCAATGCACTCGATCATCCTGGCGTGTTCCGGGGAGGCCTTGGCGATCTCTGCCATAGGTGATGAACCGGTGGAGTCGTCGTCCTCGGCGTAAGTTTTCGGACCGATCCCGAAGGCAAGCCACCAATACCGATAGCCGGTCAACTCGGAAAAGCCTTTCAGATTGTCGAGGTTGATATTGCCCTTTCGCTTCCAGTTCAAAACGGAGGTGCGGGCAACGCCCATGGTGTCCGCAATCTCGCTCATGGCAAGCGGGCCATTGTCGATGGCTTCGCGGATACGGGCGGCTCTGGCATTGAAGTCGATTTCTTTCATGACTCGCATGTTAGCCTCAAACTAATCCGAACATAAGAAATTAAACTTGATCAGTAATTAGCGTGACGCTACTCTGTCTAAAACTAATTGGGAGATAGTGCATGGCTAATCGGATGCTTGATCAGGTTGCGTCTGCTCTGGGAAGCAAAGTGGAGGTCGCGAGGGTCTGCGGTGTCAGGCCGCCGACTCTCTATAAGTGGACGCGAATTCCTGCGCATTACGTGCTTGCTCTTGAGGAAGCCATTGCTGAAAAGGGTGGTGACATCGATCGCTACTCCATGAGGCCGGACATATACGGCCAGTCTCCACAGTCTACTGAGCGGCAATCTGTCGCATAACTGGCCGGATGGATGGGGGAAGTATGAGCAAGCTGCGACCAATCCTTTTTCAGGACGAAATGGTCAGGGCCATTCTGCAGGGCCGGAAGACGCAGACGCGGCGGGTGATGAAGGTTCAGCCGCCGAGCGATAGGCACTAGCTGCTGCACATCATGGACTCAACGAACACGCGCCAAGTAGGTAAAAGCCATTGGGCAGTCCTCAACGCTGAAAAAACCAGCGTGATTGAGAGTGACAAAAGGTATTTCTCATGCCCCTACGGCAGGCCCGGCGACCGGCTTTGGGTGAGGGAGACGTTTCAGGGGCCGCTGGTTTCTTACGATCGCGCCCAGGAATTCTATGAAGACAGGCTGAAGTTCGAGTCTCCGGAGTATTGCGAGTATCGAGCGGACGGTGGCCCTGATCCTGTTTTTGTGGATGCTGACGACGAGGAAAGGCACGGCTGGAAGCCCTCCATCCACATGCCACGCTGGGCCAGCCGTATCAACCTGGAGATCACCGGCGTTCGGGTGGAGCGGTTGCAGGATATCAGTGAGCAGGACGCAAAAGCGGAAGGTGTTGAACCAGCCCAATGTTGTGACGCGCACTACCACGGATTCAGCAAGCTCTGGCAATCCATCAACGGTCCGGACTCATGGGATGCAAACCCCTGGGTGTGGGTTGTCGAGTTCAAGCGGGTTGAACAGGAGGGTGAGGTTGTATGAGCGAAGCACCGTTCAGTGCGAACCATGGGCCGGACCTAACGATACGAATAGCGGAGGCGGTGCACCTGGCGTTTACCAGAAGGCCAGACGCGCTCAGTGTTCGGAAGCGGTTGATGCACCCGTATGAGGTCTACGGGGATCATGATGCCATGAACTATGCCCGGGATGTGATCATAGGTGTCCTGAATACTCTGCTTCAAGAATTGCCTCCTGCTCGGATTCGCAGCCTCGAGCAAGGTCTATCCGATGAATTGTCTGAAGCCGTTGAATGTTACACACACAGTGGAAATCATCCAGCTCCACCACATCCCCAACCCGGAGCGGATGCTCGGACTCATAGCGATCAGGCCGCCCCGCCTGATGATCGTCCAGATACTTCACCTTGTATTCAATCACAGGATCCTCCTCAGGAGTCATTTTTTATGAGTGATACCGACGATCCCCGTGCCCGCCTGGGGAAAATGCTGTCGGCGGCCCTGTTTATCTCAACGTTTGGCCATGCCGCATTGGCCGGCATCAAAACCCGGCAAGACCTGGTTGGCGACGATCCTGATTTATCTGATATCGAAATCAATGTTCTGGCGAAAGGGCTGCTTGTGGATTGCCAGGTGGCGTTGATTGAGGCCAATGGCATCAACGACACCCGAAAGCTCCTGTTCGCGCTCGCCGGCACGCCTTTGCATTCGGCGAAGGAAAAAGCCGAGCGCCTTATAGGTGTTCATACTGCTCAGCTAGGAGCCGTGCCTCTTCCCGAGATTGAGCGGATTTTGAGAGATCAAGACAACCGCCGTCGGGAAATTCATGCACGCCAATTACGCAGTAGTGAAAACCGTCCTCAAGCTTGATCACCTTGCCGATCGTAATGTCGTCATCGGTTTCATAGGTGGGTTGGTTTCCGTCGTCAGCATCGGCGCGGTAGTGCAAGCGGTATTCCATTGGGCTTCTCCATCCAGTTGGTGAAGCACTGAAAATAGCAAAACGGCACAGAACAAACCATGAACAGTGCACAAACAATAAACTATTGGCATCTGGCGCTGGGAGGCTGGCATGCGCTCGCAGTGGAATGACGCTGAGGATGAAGCCCTGCAGGGTCTTACGCCAGAAGCGCAGGTGATCTACCTGCGGGGCTTCCGGCGGTATATGGACTACCAGACGGGTGTGGCCGGTGGTCGTGCCCGCAAGCTGTCTTACCGGGCCCTGGCAGAGGTGATTGCCGTGGAACCGGACTGGGGCAGCCAGCGCAAGCGGGCAGATACGCCAACGCTGGGCCGTGTACGTGCCAGGGTGGCGGAGCTGGAGCGGGCCGGGTTGGTGGTTAACCACGAGTCCAGCCGCAGCCGGGGGCTTGTTTTTAAACTGCCGTTGGCTGATGCGGGATCAGTCCGTCCAGAAAAGGAACAACACAAGGAACAACACAGGGAACAACACAAGGAACCGCATAGCGGGAAAGTGGTTAACCTGCCGAAAAAACAGGAAATATTGCAGGTAGAGCAGGGGGGGAGCAGCACAGGGAACAGCACAAGGAACGACACTAGGAACAACACACATCTGTATAACTATACTGAACTTAACTCTACTGACGCGGGCGCGCGCGACAATGAAGCATGGCCCGACACCTGCCAGCCCCAGAGCCCTCAGGACTGGGGTTCCTTCCTTGGCCGTGAGCGTGGGTGGGCTTACCACCGGATATCCCGGCCCAAACTGATTATCTCCTACCAGCGCTGGATCCAGTTGCAGCTCACCATCGGTGATATGCGCCAGATCATGACCAGTGCAGAAGCCAACCTTGGCCGGGTACCGGATGGCCCGGAGTACTACGTTCCCTTTGCGGAGAGCTACGTGCGGGAGCGTGACCGAATGAATCAGGAAATCCAGAACCAGCAACAGCGAGGTGCCCATGACTCAGGTACGCCAGATCCACAGCATCGTTCAAGGCGTGACGAACGATCTGCAGTCCAGCGACAACTCTCAGACCCCGACTACGCTCTCAAGCACTGGTGATGGATTCAGCCAGGAGCAGAAGCGCAAAACGGTTTTGTTCTTCAACCGGCTGCAGTTGATCTATGGGCACCGGTTTACCCTGCAGTGGCCGGATGAGAAAACCATCAGGCTGGCCCGCCGTGAGTGGGCTGGTGAGGTGGATGCGTTGAGCTGGGAGCAGCTAGAAACGGCTCTGGTGCGCGCAAAGGCAAAGCTCATCGAGGGTGATGCGGATTTCTACTGGCCTGATGTGGGGCGGATTCTTGGGCTTGCTCGGGACAGGCGGAGTGCTGCTCACCAGACCTTTCAGAAAGTGTTGCCGGAAGGCGATTCAGTCAAGCAGTCCAGGCTCAAGGCTGCACGCAAGGGTATGGCAAGGCTCAGGTCGATTCTTGGGGGTGGTGATGCTCAGTGATACGCAACAGCGGTTGACCGCCTGGGGGCATTGGGTTCGGGCCGGTGGTGTGGATCTGGGCATCAAGGGCGTGAATCTGGCTGTGGGCAGCAGTGTGGCCATGCCGATCTGCCCGGATGATGATGCCCTGGCCGTGGACAATGCCATTGCCCGGCTGAAGCGCCGTGATCCGGTGATGGGGCGGGTGCTCACCCTCGCGTACCTGAACCAGTTCAGCCTGGCCCGGATTGCCCGTGAGTCTGGAGAGGGGAGCAGGGAACGGGTGCGGTACCTGCTGGGTGGGGCTGAGGCGTGGATTGATGCTGTGCTTCACGGGATGCAAAGCTAATTGCCAGTTAGTTTTATTGACATCCTGCATGCAGGAAACTACTCTCAGTCGCGTAAGGTGCAGAAAGTGCACCCAAGCAAGTCGTAAACCCTGATGATACTCCTTCAACCCGGCCCTGGTGCCGGGTTTTTTTATGGCTGGACTCATGAACAGACAACTCCTCCTGGAACAACTGCAGCGCCATGAAGGGCTGCGCCTGAAGCCGTATCAGGACACCGTCGGCAAGACCACGATCGGCTATGGCCGCAACCTGGATGACCGTGGCATCAGCGAGGATGAAGCCGGCTTCATGCTTGATAACGATATTGACCAGGTGGTGGCTGAGCTGGAGCGGATGCCGCTGTTCCTGAGCCTGAACCCGGTCCGTCAGGTGGTGCTGGCAAACATGGCGTTCAACATGGGTGTGCCGACTCTGCTGGAGTTCCGGCGCATGCTGGGTGCCCTGGCTGAGCAGGATTGGGATCGTGCAGCCAGGGAAATGATGGACAGCAAATGGGCCCGGCAGGTGGGTAGTCGTGCGGAGGAGCTGTCTGAACTGATGAGGCGAGGTGAAGCATGAACGAACAGGAAAAGCCCTGGTGGGCATCAAAAACCGTTTGGGGCGGTCTGGTTGCAGTGATTGCCAGCATCCTGGCGGCTTTCGGGTATGACATTGGGGCAGCGGATCAGGAAGCCATTGTGGGTTCCATCGTGTCTGTTGTGGGTGCCGTGGGTGGTCTGATTGCTGTGTATGGCCGCGTGAAGGCGAGCCGGAAGATCGGGAAGGCGAAGTAGTGCCGGGCTGGGTCGCTGAGCTGCTGCGCCTTTTGAGGATGGTAGCTGAGCGCATCCGGCTGGTTCGTCGCAAACGTGAGCAGGAGGAGTACCAGGATGAAGTGGAACGGTTGCAGGAAGATCCTGTTGGTTATGGCCGTGATCACTTTAACCGGGTGCGGGATCCTGCCGAGATGCCCGGAGATGCCGACTCCTCCGGCAAGACCAACACTGCCCAGCTGGACCACAAGCGCACAGGACGGAGTGAGCCTTAACAAGCGGGACACTGAACGCCTGATGCGTTATGTGCTTGAGCTGGAGCGCGGATATGTGGAGTACCGCTGACCATGGGTGAGGCGGATGCTATGGAGAACTTCCGAGTGCACGAGCGTGTAGGAACCCTGGAGCAGAAGGTGCACACCCTGGAGCATCGGGCGGACTCCATGGAGTGGATCAAGCCTGAAGTCACCAAGCATGGCACCCTGATCAGCGAGATTGTTGCCAACCAGAAAGCCCTGGAGAAGTCGGTTCAGCGGCTGGGTGACGACTTCGAGGAGCTGAACGAGAAGATTGATACCGTGATAGGTATTCACCAGGAATACCGAACCAGTCAGATGCAGGCGTTCAATGATTTCAGGGCGGATCAGACCAATGCCTTCCACGAGATGAGGGTGGCTCACTCTGAAGACATCAAGGCGCTGGCATCAAAGCAGGACAGGCTGGGTACCCAGCTGGGAACCCTGGCAAAGGTGATTGGCGGTGCAGCGTTGCTGTTAGGAGCGCTGGTCAGTGTGGGCAAACTGATGGAGATGTTCGGTGCCAAAGGCTATCCCGAGACAATGCAGGGCCAGTATGTGCCCGGAGACAACCAGCGAGGCCAATGGGTATTGCCTCAAGCACCAGGCGAAGGCCAGTGGCTGGGTGAGTCCGACCAGGGGGAGTAGCACGCAACGTGGCTATGGTGGCCGGTGGCGCAGGCTGCGGCTGCAGATACTGGAGCGGGACAAAGGGTTGTGCCAGATATGCCTGCCGGAGGGAAAGGTAATGCCGGCAGTGGCAGTGGATCACATCGTGCCGAAGGCTGAAGGCGGTAATGATGATCCGGAGAATCTGCAGGCGATTTGCAAGCGGTGCCACAAACTGAAAACGGAAATGGAATCGAAACGCGCGCGAGCAGGGGGCGGGGGTCAAAAGTTCAGAGCCCTTTGAGGCTCGACCGCTTGCCTCACGTGATTTTTTACGTTGGCAAAATTGAGGTAGGGGGGGTATCCGAAAGGGTGCCCCTTTTTTGTTATGGGTCGCAGACCAGAACCAGCACAACTGAAGGTATTGCAGGGCAACTTCCGGAAGGATCGTCACAGCCATGGCGCTGGTGAGCAGCGCCCGGTCGGATTGCCGGAGTGTCCGAAGTGGCTGCCGCGCTCTGCCAAGAAATACTGGAATGAGCTGGGGCCGCAGCTGGAGAAGGCTGGCCTGATCTCTGTCATGGACCAGGCGGCGTTTGCCGCTCACTGCGATTCCTACGGCAAGTTTGAGGAGATCACCAAGAAGCTGAAGCGGGTGGAGGACATGATTGACGAGACCCCGCAGGGCTATGCGGTGCAGCACGTGTTCTTCCAGATCCGGAACAAGCTGTGGGACCAGGTGATGAAAAGCGCCAGCGAGTTCGGTTTGTCTCCTGCCGGTGCCAGCAAGGTGAAGGCTCCGCCCCAGGGCCAGCTGGATCTCGGTGGCTTCGAGGATATGTGATGGCGAAGGACTACGTTGCCATTGCCATGGAGTACGCCAACGGTGTGTTGTCTGGTGATATACCCGCGTGTAAGTGGGTGCAGCTGGCCTGCCATCGGCAATTGAATGACCTGAAGCGGGAAGGGCAAGACGATTTCCCTTACTGGTTTGAGCCGGCTCTCGCGAACCGGGTCTGCCAGTTCATCGAGCTGTTGCCTCATGTGAAGGGTGAGTGGGCTCGGGAGCGTAAGCGCCTGGAGCTGGCCCCCTGGCAGATCTTCCGGATTACAACCGTATTCGGCTGGATCAATGAGGAAGGATATCGCCGGTTCAAGACGGCATACAACGAGATGCCCCGGAAGCAGGGCAAGTCATCAGAAACCTCTGGTGTTGGTCTGTACCTGCTGACCGCAGACGGTGAGCCCGGCGCGGAGGTCTACAGCGCGGCGACAACCCGGGACCAGGCACAGATTACCTGGAAGGATGCAAAGCAGATGGTTGACCGCACGCCGGGTCTGCAGGCCCGGTTTGGTGTGGCGACCAGCTCGCACACGGTGTTTGTGGAGCAGACCAACAGCGTGTTCCGCCCGCTCAGTCGTGACCAGGGTGGCAACCATGACGGTCTGAACGTTCATGGCGGTCTGATCGATGAGCTCCATGCCCATAAGACAAGGGAGATCTTCGACGTTATCGAGACCGGCACCGGTGCCCGTAAGCAGCCGCTGCTCTGGCTGATCACCACGGCGGGCTTCAATCGAGCCGGGATTTGCTATGAGCAGCGGGCCTACGTGACCAAGATCCTGGAAGGCGTTGTAAAGGATGAGAGTTACTTCGGGATCATCTATACGATCGATGAAGACGACGACTGGACTGAGCCGGCCAGTTGGGCCAAGGCGAACCCTAACTGGAACATTTCGGTGAACCCGGAGGACATCGAGCGAAAGGCGCGCAAGGCCATGACGATGGCGGCTGCCACAAACAACTTTCTGACCAAACACCTGAATGTGTGGGTAAACGCCGATACGGCCTGGATGGATCTGCAGGCCTGGGATAAGTGCGGTGATCCGGCCCGGACGCTTGATCAGTTCGAAGGGCGCAAGTGCTGGGTGGGGCTGGACCTGGCCAGCAAGATCGACGTGGCCTGCCTGATGCTGCTGTTCGAGGAAGACGATGGCTGGTCTGTGTTTGGGCGCTACTACATTCCGGAAGATGCCGCCGATGAGGGGCGTAACCAGCACTACGCCGGTTGGGCCCGGCAGGGTCTGGTGACTCTGACCCCGGGCTGCGTTACCGATTACGCCTACATCGAGAGCGACCTGCGTGAATTCGCCAGCAGGTTCGATATCCAGGACGTGGCCTTTGACCCATGGCAGGCCATCTATCTGGCAACCCGGATGCAGGAAGAAGGCCTGCCGATGATCGAATACCGGCAGACGGTCGCCAACATGAGTGAGCCGATGAAAACCCTGGAGGCGCTCACCCTGGAAGGCAAGATCCGTCACAACGGTGATCCGGTGCTGACCTGGATGATGTCGAACGTGGTGGCGCACCTGGATGCGAAGGACAACATCTACCCGCGCAAGGAATTTCCGGAGAACAAGATTGACGGCGTTGTGGCGCTGATTATGGCGCTGGGGCGTGCTATCCGGCAGCAGGAGCCGGAGTCTCAGTTTGTTGATACTTCATTTGTAGGGCTGCTTTGATGGGACTGTTACTGAGTAGACGTGAGCCGGAGCAGGAACTGCTGCAGGAACCGAGCATGGACATCCTGCGGCTTGAGGCTGAGCTTGAGAACACCCGGCGGGATCTGGCCACCATCCGGAATGAATCCCAGAACTGGAATTCCGGCTATGAGGCACTGCAGGAGCTCTTTGCTGCCCAGTCGAATGTGGCTGGCGTTCACGTTGATGAGAACGCCGCCATGCGGGTTTCTGCGGTCTATGCCTGCGTGCGCATCATCGCCGGCGCGATCGGCAGCCTGCCGTTCCAGGTGTACCGGCATACAGAGCATCACCGGGAGCGGTTCAACCGCCACCCGCTATACCGGGTGATTCACACAGAACCCAACCCCCAGCTATCAGCCGTGGTGTATTGGGAAACGGTGATCATGCACATCCTGCTGGCCGGCAACCACTACAGCCTGATTGCCAGAACGCGCGGTGGTGAGCCTCTGGGCCTGACCCCGCTGAAGCCCAGCAGGGTGGATGTGGATGAGCTGAATGGCCGGCTGGTGTATTTCGTTTACTTTGATGACGGCACCTGGGCCGCCTATGACCAGGACGACATCCTGCACATTCCCGGCGTTGGCTGGGATGGCCGGCGGGGTCTCTCGGTTATCCGCAGTGTGGGGCAGAACAGCATTGGTACTGCGCTGGCAGCAGATGAGTACAGCGGCAAGTTCTTCGCCAATGACTCAACACCCCGCGGCTACATCCGCTTCCCCGATGGAAAGAAGCTGACGGATGACCAGGCCCGGGTGATCCGGGACTACTGGTTTGAAAAGCACCAGGGCGTGGGTAATGCCCACCTGCCAGCCTTCATTCCGGATGGTGGTGAGTTCAAGGAAATCACAATGTCAGCGGAGGATTCCCAGCTGATAGAGACCCGCAAGTTCCAGGTAACCGATATCGCGCGGATATTCGGCTTGCCGCCCCATATGATCGGTGCGCAGGAGGCTTCCACCAGCTGGGGAACGGGCATTGAGCAGCAGTCCATTGGTTTTGTGCAGTACACCCTGAAGCCCCATCTGACCCGCATCGAACAGGAGGTTAACCGGAAGCTGTTCCGGTCCCCTGAGTATTTCGCGGAGTTCAATGTCTCCGGCCTGCTGCGGGGGGATATCAAGGGCCGCAATGAGGCCTACAAGATCGCGCTGGGTGGCAACCAGCAACCAGGCTATATGACTGTGAATGAGGTCCGGGCCCTGGAGAATCTGCCGCCCATTGAAGGCGGCAACGAATTATACAAACCAGTAACGGGAGGGCAGCCCAGTGCGCAACAAACTGATGAATCTGATTAAGGATAACCTGCAGGAAAAGCGGGATTTCCGTGTTCGAAGCGAGGGCGATGAAGCCACCATCTATATCTACGATGTTATTGACGACATGTGGGCGATCTCTGCAGAGATGGTTGCCCGGGAGCTGGCAGACCTGGATGTCTCTACTATCCACTTGCGGATCAACAGCCCCGGCGGTGATGTGTTTGCTGGCCGGGCTATTCAAACCGCGCTGGCGCAGCACCCGGCACGGGTAGTAGCTCACATTGACGGTCTGGCTGCCAGTGCAGCTACCTTCGTCAGCACAGCCGCTGACGAGATCCGGATGACGGATGGCGGGTTTTACATGATCCACAAGGGATGGACGCTGGCGATCGGCAATGCTGACGATATGCGGAGTGTGGCGGGTCTGCTGGATCAGGTGGATGAAAGCATCGTGCGCACCTACGCCACCCGGTCTGGCCAGTCCGAAGACAGCATCATTGCCTGGATGGCAGAAGAAACCTGGATGTCTGCGGCTGAAGCCATGGAGCGGGGATTTATCGACGCTGTGGATGAAGTCACTAATGGCAGCGCGGCTCGGAACATGAGTCGTTTTAATCTCAATGCCTACAGCAAGGCACCGAAGATAAAACCGCCTGAGCCAGACAATCAGGCGCAACAGGCACACCGGGCGCACCTTGAGCGGCGCCTGCAACTGGTTGGCGCTTAGCGGGCACCGTTAAGCACCTGAACAGCCGCCTCCGGGCGGCTTTTTTTATGGCAAAAACAGGAGCATGACTATGAAACGGTCGATTCAGGCCCTGCGCGAAGAGCGCACCAAAGTGGCGGCTGATGCCCGCAAGCTGCTCGATGATATCGAGCCCGAAAAGTGGACGGATGAGCATAACGCTCAGTATGACCAGATGGTTGCCAATATCGAGAATCTGGACGGTCAGATCGATCGCCACCAGAAGCAACTGGATATTGAGGCTGCCAACCGGCAATCCATTCAGGATCGCGCGGACGAGAATGGTATCTCTACCGATGAGGCCGAGCACCAGGCCAATCAGGAGAAGAATATCTTCAACTCCTATCTCCGTGGCGGTATCGATGCCCTGAGCATGGAGCAGCGCCAGTATGTTGTGAACAAGGCGCGGAAGGTACGTGGTGATATGTCCACCGGTACCGGCTCAGAAGGTGGTTACCTGGTACCGCGTGAATTCGCCACCACCATGCTGGAGGCGCTGAAGTCCTTTGGCGGTATGCGTGAAGTGGCCACCATTATCCGCACCGCCTCCGGTGCCGGCATGGACTGGCCTACCACGGATGCCACCTCTGAGGAAGGTGAAATCGTTGGCGAGAACGCAGCGGTTTCCCGTCAGGATGCCACGTTCGGTACCAAATCGCTGGACACCTTCAAGTTCAGCTCCAAGTCCATCGCCGTGCCGTTCGAGCTGCTGCAGGACGGCGAGATTGATCTGCAGGCGCACATCATTGCCCGTCTGCAGCAGCGGCTGGGCCGGATCACCAACCGGATGTTCACTGCTGGTAGCGGTAGCAACCAACCTGGCGGCATTGTTGGTAGTGCCGCCGCTGGACGTGTCGCACCATCCGGTCAGACCGATACGGTCCTTTGGGAAGATCTGCTGCACCTGAAGCACAGTGTGGACCCTGCTTACCGCAACGGTGCCCGGTTCATGTTCCATGACCAGACGCTGAAGCACCTGAAAATGATGAAGGACGACCAGAACCGTCCGCTGTGGGTGCCCGGTGTGGCAGTAGGTGAGCCCGACACCATCGACGGTTCTGGCTATGTAATCAACCAGCACATGCCGGAGCTGGCAGCCGGTGCCAAGGCGCTGCTCTACGGTGACTTCAGCAAGTACATCATCCGCGATGTCATGCAGTTCATGCTCTTCCGCATGACCGATTCCAAGTACACCGAGAAGGGGCAGGTGGGCTTCCTTGCCTTCATGCGCTCCGGCGGTGGGCTGATGGATGTTGGTGGTGCGGTGAAGCACTTCGCTACTGCGGCCTCCTGATCATCGGGAGGCTTCGGCCTCCCTGATCTGAAGTCATTTCAATAACCAGCCAGAACGGGGGAAACCGACATGGCAGCCAAGAAATCGACCGAGAAGGCCACCGGATCTGCAGAGCAGAAGGCGGACGAGAATGCAGGCCAGCAGCAGGAGCTGGGCAATCAGCCTGCTGAGCAGAACCAGGCAGCAACTGGTGATGTGCAGGCCGGTGATCAGGGCACCAATGAACAGCCGGGCGCTGGCGTTAATCCTGATGACGACAATGAGGATGACGAGCCGCCGGAGGAAATGGAGGTATTCGTCCTGGTGGATTACAACCCGCTGGGCCTGAAGTGCGCCACCGTTGCCACTCTCTCTGGTGTTGATGCCATTCGCCTGGAAGAGCAAGGCATTGTCGACACAGCAGAGAAGGCCGTGGCCCGGGGTAAGGCGAACCAGCCCAAAACCGCCGGCGGTGATCAGGTCATCGAGGACGAGGACTGATGATCTCGCTTGATGAGGCGAAAGCGCACCTGCGGCTGGAACAGGATTTCACGGAGGAAGACGGCCTGATCCAGTCGCTGGTGGATGCTGCGGTGCTGAACCTGGAGCACAACACCGGAAGAGCGCTGCGCATCCGGGAGGAATCGCTGGTGCTTGACCGGTGGCCTGCTGAAGTGGTGCTGCCGTGGTGGCCGATCCGCTCCATTGTGTCCATCACCTACGTGGATCCGCAGGGCGAAACCCAGCAGCTGCAGAGTATGGCGCTGGATCTTCGCCAGTTCCCGGCAAAGCTTCGACCGGCTAAGGGCGAAACCTGGCCGGAGCTGCTGCACGGGCATGAAGTGGTGGAGATCAAGGTAGAGGTAGGCATGGATGCGCTGCCAGAGGATCTGAAGCGCGCGGCCTTGCTGATGGTGGGCCACCTGTATGAAAACCGCGAAGCGGTAGTGATCGGGACCATCACCAGCACCCTGCCAATGGCTGTGGAGTACCTGCTGCAGCCCCATCGCATCATGAGGATTGGCTGATGAGGGCGGGGCGGATGAATTCCAGATTGCGCATCCTCGATGCCAGCGGAGTGGAGTTGGGCCGGATCTGGGCGGATGTTCGCCCGCCTTTGGAGGTGGGAGAGCAGAGTGGTCTCAGGGAGTCAGGCCAGACAAAGGTACTGGTCAGGCCCCGTGCCATTCTGCGCCCCGGCCTGTTTCTTGAGGGGCATGGTCAGCTGTTCGTAATTGACGGCCAGGGTGATCGCCTTTCCCGCCACCAGGATGTGCATCTGAGCTGCACCAGGCTGGTGGGGCGGAACGGTGTGTACCGCCGATACGGTGGCGATGAATCGCCTGTCCGGGTGCATGTCTCCAGAAACACGCCACACGTTGGGCTGAGCGGTCAGGTTATGGACTACCGATATCGGGTAGATATCCCGGCACTGGATCAGCCCGCTCCCTGGCAGCCGGGTGACATGATCCTGCTGGATGGCACTGAGTATCCACTGACTGGCCTTGCGGAGGACGGTGATGACGGCACGGTCGTCACCTTCACATCATGACCTATTCCGTAATTACACAGGGCGAAGACCGGCTGGGTGAGCTGTTTGGCGCGCTAGACAAAGAAGTTCTGCGTGCTCAGGTGAACACGCTGAATGCTGCCGGTACTGAATTTCGCCGTGACTTCGTGGATGACATCCACCAAGCCACCGGTTTGAAAAAGAAGTTGCTCCGACAGCGGATCCGGATCAGCCGGGCGAAGCAGAAAACTCTGCAGGCAAAGCTGGTACCGGACAGTCAGGGCCTGCCGATCACGGAATACACCTGGCGGCCTGAGCCTGCCGGCCACCCGACCCGGGCGCGGATTCTGATTCGCTGGTTTGGCGGGTGGAAGGTCGCCGCGGGCTTTATCAACCCGGAAGCGGATCGGCCCCTACCCATGAAGACGATCACCAGCAAGGGGCGTTTCCGCCGGCCTGTGCTTGCCCATGGCATCAGCGTGGCTGCGGCCTTCAAGGTCGCCCGGGACGATGGCCGGCTGGACAAATACAGCGCCCGGCTGGCGGAGATCTTCGAAGAGAAGATGGCCGATCAGGTAGCGCGGAGGAGCTGATATGGCGGACCCAAAATCCCTTCGGGTGATTAAGACCCTGCAGTCTGCCCTTGAGCAGATTCAGGGCGAAGGCTTCAACACGGATGCGGGTTTGAGGATTACCCGTGGCCGCAAGCGCATCAGCAAGGATGAAACTTTTCCCCTCCTGGTTATCCATGAGGGGGACGAGGAAGTCATTAAAGCCGTGGGGCAGCAGCAGGTGCACAACCGGCTGAACATCACCATCGAGGGGTGGTGCGAGGCGGACCCACTGAATCCACTGGACGATGCCCACTTCCTGCTGGCGGACATCAAGCAATCCCTGTTTCCGGCGCTGGAATCCAGATGCAACCCCGGACTCTTTACCAAAGTCGATTACCTCGGGCGTGTGATTGACCCGCCGGAGGATGGATCGCGCATCTGTTCTGTCTCTGTGCTGCTGGCCATTGACTGGGCAGAACGACTCACTGAACCCATGAACTGAGAGGAATGAACCATGGCTGAGCAAATTAACGAGGCCTATATCGGCTCCGGCATCATCTACATCAATGGCCGGGACGTGGGCAACTGCTCGAACGTGAACTTTGCGATCGAGCAGGAAACCCAGAGTCAGCGGAACTACCGTGGCGGCGGTGGCAACTTCGCGTCTGTGACGACGGTTAGCGCTGTAACCCTGTCTATGGAACTGGCCAACTTCTCAAATGAGAACCTGGCGATGGCGTTGCGGGGTGTTGTTGAAACCGTGGCTGCCGGATCCGTAACCGGCGAATCGGTAACGGCTGTGCTCGGTGGCCTGGCGGAAACCTCCAAGATGATTGATACCAGTGACACTGCCAATACCGTAACCGTTCAGAATTCCGGCGAATCGACCACCTATGTCGAGGGCACCGATTATGAAGTGACCGCAGCCGGGCTGCGCATTTTGCCAGATGGCAGCATCACTGACGGTGAGGAACTGGTTGTGGGTTATGACAACCAGGGAACCAACGTGTTGCAGGCCCTGGTGGAATCCGGCCAGGAAGTGCGTGTGGTGCTGGACGGCGTGAACGATGCGACTGGCAAGCCGGTAACGGTGAAGGTCCACCGCTGGAAGCCGTCACCCACCTCCGGTCTGGGCTTGATCTCTGATGACTTCGCCACCTTCACGGTAGAAGGGCAGGTGCTGGCTGATGAGACTATTCAGGCATCCGGCAAATCCAAGTTCTTCACCCGGGCTGCCGCCTGATCGAAGTGACCCTGCTGTCAGGCGCACCGGCTGGTGCGCCTGACCAGTTCCGCCGTGAGAGTTTCTGATGGCCATTAAAGATTCCATCATCAATCTGATCCTCAAGGGAAAGGACATGCTTTCCCCTGCAACCGAGTCCGCGCGTAAAAGCGTGGGCGGTCTGCAGGAGCGAAGCGATGAACTGAATAAGGCCCTGTCCCGGCTGACCCAGACCCAGCGCAATATCACTGAATTCAAGCGACTGGGGACTGAAACCGATCGGCTGAAGCAAAACTGGCAGGAAGCTGAAGCGGAAGTAGAGCGACTGAGCTCTGCTCTGAATAAGGCGGAGAAGCCGACAAAAGCCATGGCCCGTGACCTGCAGCGGGCAGAGAAGGCGGCTGACGAATCGAAGGCTGCGTGGGTTCGTAACCGGGAAGCGCTGGACCGGCTATCGCCCCGGCTGAAAGCCGCTGGTGTTGACCTGCGTAACCTGGACCAGGCGCAGGACGGACTGGAGCAGTCCTCCCGCCGGTTGAAGTCTGATCTGACGGCGGTAAATACCCAGCTCAAGCGCCAGCGTACAAGTGCAAAAGATTCCGGTGATGCCCTGCGGGATGCTGATAAAGCTGCCGGCGGATTCTCAACCCGCATCCGTGGTGCGGTTGCTGCATTGGCGGCGTTTGTGGGTGCTGCGGTCGGGCTGGATAAGATCCGCCAGGGCTTTATTGCCATCCTGCAAACCGGCGACCGATTCGAGAAGCTGGACCAGCAACTGACGCAGGTTTTCAACAGTGTGGAGCGCGGGCAGGAAGCCTCCCAGTGGATTCAGGACTTCACCGCCAACACGCCCCTGCAGCTGGAACAGGTGTCTCAGGCATTCATCCGCCTGAAAAACTTCGGCATTGATCCCACCAACGGAACGCTTCAGGCGCTGGTTGACCAGAATGAAGCCATGGGCGGTTCCTTCCAGGATCTGGAAGGGTTGGTAAATGCACTGGGTCAGGCGTGGGCAAAACAGAAACTGCAGGGTGAGGAGATCCTGCAGCTGATTGAACGCGGCGTGCCGGTTTGGGAGTTGCTGGCGGAAGCCACGGGCAAGAATGTTACCGAGCTGCAGGAGATGTCTTCTGCAGGTGAGCTGGGCCGGGAGACCATCGCCGCCCTCGTGCAGGAGATCGGCAAGGCCAGCGAGGGCGCTGCAGCGGATAGTATGGGCCGTTTGTCTGGCCTCGTGTCGAATCTTCGGGACCAGTGGGACCAGTTCCTGAATCGCGTGGCAGAGGCCGGGGCGCTGGAGTATGCCAAGCAACAGTTGCAGAGCCTGCTGGATACCATCACAGAGCTGCGTCAGAACGGCACCCTTGAGCGTTGGGCTCAGAGCATCAGCAATGCCATGGTCTCCATTGGGCAGGCCATAAAGGGCACGGTGGGTGCCATTGTTGAGTACAAGGACCAGTTGCTGCTACTGGGCAAGGCGTTTGTCGCGCTGAAGGTTGCAGGTGCAGTGAAAGCCATTGGTGCCTGGACGGTCGCACTGCGGGCTTCACGGGCGGAAATGATGGCCGCCAGTGCCCAGGCAGTGGCCACCGCCAAAGGCTTTTCAGCCCTTGGCCGCACCATGCTGGCGCTGGCCAAACCGATTCCGATCACCCTAGCGATTATCGGGTTTGAGGCGGCTACCGCTGCCATGGATGCAATCACCCGGAAGATCCGCGGTGTAGAAGATGCCGAGCGGCGGCTGGCACTGCAGCAGAAAGAGATAGAGCTGCAGCGCCTGCGGGAAATCAATCAGCTCAAGCGTAAGGCTCAGGCGCTGGAGGAGTATGCCTCGGTCACTGTGAGGACCGGCGCAGAAGTTGCCGCCATGAACCAGGAGCAACGGCAAGCCTACGCCGATCAGCTCTCCGGTGCCCAGGAATACTACGAATACGCCATTGATGCCCTGGAACGGCAGGCCGCCATG
This sequence comes from Marinobacter sp. EN3, assembly GCF_000475315.1. NCBI lineage: Bacteria > Pseudomonadati > Pseudomonadota > Gammaproteobacteria > Pseudomonadales > Marinobacteraceae > Marinobacter > Marinobacter sp. EN3. The sequence goes on along the minus strand of NZ_AXCC01000001.1, from coordinate 551,615 downwards.
GGGCAGGACGTTACCAGCGAGCTGGCCGCAATGCGCGGTGAGCTGGAGCAGGTCAACCAGACCCTGAAGACGGTATCGGATGAATCTGTCCGGGCTGGTGAAGCGCTGCGGCTGGGGATCACGAAAGAGGCACTGGATGCCGTTACCGCCTTCACCAGCCTGAAGGCAGAAGGCCTGTCTACCACGGATGCCCTGCAAAAGGCATTTGATGACCTGGATCTGAAAACGCCTGAGGGCATCACCTCCATGGCTCAGGCGCTGGGCAGTCTGGTGCGGACGGCTCAGGTCAGTGGGCAGGAGATAAAAGACGGGCTGATGAAGCCCTTGCAGGACGTTAGCAGCCAGGGTCTGTCTCAGTTTCAGCGCAAGTTCACGGAGGTGATGAACGGTGCCGCTGCTGATTCCCAGCGCACCGGGCAGGTGATGGACTCTGTGCTGGGGGAGGCCTTTTCCCGGCTGGGGGCTGATCTCACAAAGGCGCAAACTGGTATTACTGCAACTGGCCAATCCGCCATCGATGCGTTCGGTGTTGTAGTAGAGAACCTGGACATTGCCGGCCGCTCTGCAGAGGAAAATGCTGCAATCCTTCAGGAATCCTTCACCGGTGCCCTGCAGAAGATATCCACTGAGAAGGGGTTGAAAGAGCTTCAGGCACAGCTCAAGGAAGCGCAGGCCAAAGGTATCGATGCCAGTGCGGCTCTGGCTCAGGTTCGCCAGCGGCTGCAGGAAATACAAGGCATCCAGAATGGTGGCGGCGGTGATATCAGCAAGCCGATATCGGACGCTGGCAAGGAAGCGGACCAGGCATCCCCGAAAATCAAAAACATGGCGGACACGATCGGCAACAGTAGCCAGGCCGCCAAAGAGTTTCGGGAAAACTGGCAGGCGGCATGGGGCGGTGCCTTCGGCAAAGCCATCTCCAACGCCCGGCAACAGGTGACCGCTCTATCCAAGGCCGCACGCAACCTGTTTGAAATGAAGATCGGCGGCAACGCCTTTGTAGGTGAGGCAGAGTCCGCTGCCGAATCCCTCGAAAAGGCCCGTCAACGCACGGATGAACTGGCCACTGCCCGCCGGCGGTTAATGTCGAGCAGCCTGGCCGCCTGGTTTGCAGACACAGCCCTGGCCGCTGCAGAAGTTGAAGAAAAGTTTTGGTCGCAAGCCGTGGCCATGGAGAACCTGCAGGAGAAGATCCAGTCCGGCAGCTACTCCATGGACCAGCTCGACCGCATCAGCGCCAGCGCTGCCAATAAGTTTGACCTGCTGGATAACCAACGGCTGAACGGCCTGCAGCAGGCCATCGATGCCGCCCGCCAGAAAATGAAAAGCCTGGCGGACTCCGCTGACAGCACACTGGACAGCCTGCGCCAGCGGCTTGCCGATATCCGTGGCGACACCGAGGAAGCCCAGCGCCTGCAATATGAGGCGGAACGGGAGCGGCTGGAGGAACAGCTGAAGCTTGCCCAACAAGCCGGCGCGGATGAGGCGGCTGCCGATTACCAGAAATCCCTGGATACCCTGGAGCAGATCTACCAGATCGAACAGCGCAACCGCCGTGAGGAAGAAAACGAGCGGGAGCAGCGTGCTGCGGATCGTGCGCGTCAACAGGAGATGGCCAACATCGAACGCCAGCGTTTGGCTCGTGAGCGGGATCAAGCCTCGTCGATCAGCCCCGCCCGGACAGAATCCGTCAAAACCGTGAACGTGAATCTGGGTGGCCAGAGTTTCCGCGTGCTGGCTGACGATGAAGATGCGTTTGTGCGGGCCCTTGAGAATGCCAGGAGTACATCACTGTGAGCATCACCCTTTCAGACGGCAGCATCACCGTAGAGCTGCCGGAAGACCTCAACTGGTCTGACCGCACCTGGTCGCCAGTAGAGCAGAGCTTTACCCGGGGCCTCACCGGTGCGCCGATCATCATGGTGGACGCTGCCCAGTACGGTCGTCCGATCACGCTGGAAGCGCCGGAGCGTGGCGGCTGGATGCTGGCCACCGCAGAGCCCCAGATAATTACTTGGCATAACACGCCGGGCCAGACCCTGACGCTGGACTACCGTGGCGAGATACACACCGTTCAGTTCCGCCATCACGATGGGCTGGGCTATGAGAGTGCCCCGGTTCGGTACCAGATTAACCCCGGGCCGGACCACCAGGTAATCCCCACATTCCGATTCATCACCGTGGAGCCGTAATCCATGCCGATTCAAGAAGACAACATCAAGTTCCTCGCCAGTCAGGTGATGGATGACGTGCCGGAGGGCGGCGGGGCTGCCACTGGTAACGAAATCCCGGACGGCGTGATGAATAACGTGTTCGAGGATATCAGCGACCTCGACCGTGCCATGGGCCGGTTCAATCTGAGGAAGCTGTTTCTGGCGGTCCGTACCCTGAGCACGGATCTGTTCGGTGGTGCGAAGACGGTGGTGACTGCTCTGCCGGAAGACCCGGCGATCGGCTACACCCTTTTCAGCACGGATGACCCGTTTGATACCCGGGAACAGGCCGCAAACCGGGTGGAGGCATACCTGTTCAAGGGGCCAATGTGGCACGGGGCGCTGTATGAAAACCACATTGAGGGGATGAGGCAGATCCGGATCATCCAGCGCGACGAAACCACCACCCTGCCGCCGCGCGGTAAAACGCTCTGTCTGGTGCAGAACGAAGGCCAGCCAGATCAAAAGGAACAGTACGTGCGCGTTACCGAAGTCAGCGCGGAAATGCAGACTTTCACCGACCCTCAGAGTGGCCAGGATTACCAGCGCCTGATCGTCTCGCTCGATCTGTCCGACGCTCTGCGTTTCGATTTCACTGGCCATCAGGTCAACAAAAACGACAGCTACGACTACAACACCGGCGCGCGCCTGCGGGATACGACGGTAGCAGATGCGACCCGTTACTTTGGAGCGCAACCGCTGACCTCTGCAGCCAGCATTGGAGACTTGAAATTAAAAGCGGCCAGCATGTTCACCCAACTGGTGCCCGCCGCCCAAAGCGAGGAACCGCTGGCAAACCAGCGCCTGAATCCGGAACTGGTGCAAACCATCGATGCTGGCACCCGGGATGTGGATGTTGCCCAGCAGGCTCATACCGTGGCACGGAACGTAACGGCGGAGAACCGGCGTTACAACTGGATTGAAACCCTGAGCCCGGTACCGGCCCCCAATGCGTTTTCCATCAGCTACATGGCACAGGGCAACTGGTACACGCTGACCGACGATGGTGAGGGTGCGGTTTCCGGATCGGATCCCGGGTTCGGTACCGGCACCATCGACTATGTGACCGGCAACGTGAGCCTGACAACCGGTGCATTGCCGGATGCCGGGAGCCAGATCATCTACACCTACGGCTCCCGCGTGCATTACGAAGTGCGCAGCGGTAGTGACTCGCTGGCGATCAGCCAGGCAACCATCCCGATCCAGCTGGACCACAACCCTTTACTGGGTGGCAGCCTGGCCCTGAGCTGGGCTGCTGGATCCGATACGTTGACGGCCGTGGGTGATACCGACGGCAACATCACAGGTGATGCCACGGGCTATATCGATCCGAACAGTGGCGAGGGGGAAATCCACGTCACGCGCCTGCCGAACCGGGGCAGTGATCTGACGATCAATTACAACTGGTACGAGGCGGACGATCCCGGTGCCAGCGTTTACAAACGGCAGGAGCCTGTGCCTACCGGCAGTACCATCACCCTGCCGGATACGCCGACAGCGGGCAGCCTAGCTCTGGAACTGACGATCACCGATCCCCGGAAGGGGGGAAAGGTGAAGGTGATCGCCCGAGATCGCAGTGGCGACTTGGTTGTGCCTGAGCAAGAAGCGCGAAATACAAGTGCCTACCGAGTAGATACGGAGCAGGTTATCGGTACGGTCAGTGGCGACACAGTGACCATCACCACCATGGATATTCAGGTCAAGCGCAACGTATGGCTTGGTTCCACATTCGCCGCGGGCAGCGCATAAGGGGGAAGCATGCAGATCGATATTACCGAAGACGCGCTGGCCAGCTATCGGGTGGACGGCGTTACCACAAACAGCCAGGCCGGCAGCACCGTGAAGCCGATTGACACTGTCCGGGTGGGACTGGCACCGGGTGTAACCGACATCATCGTGCCGGATTCCGTGCGCTTTGTGCTGGGTGGCAAGAGCTATGACGATCGGGCGGGGGATATCGTCACCGACATCGATCCGCAAACTGGCAGCGGCCTCGCTGCCGGTACCGTGGACTACGATGCCCGGCTGGCAGACCTGACATTCTGGGAGGATGGCGAGCCGGTAGCCCTGGACGTGACCAGCCTGCTGACCGTCTATGGCGAGTGGACAGCGACCGAAGGGTTTTTCCGCACTCCCAGTGCGCCGCTGAAACCGGAGTCCCTGCAGATTGTGGCGACCACGGAAGATGGTGAACAGATCATCGCTACTGCTGACCAAGATGGCAATTTCGTCCACGAGTGGTTGCAGGGTGCCGTGAATTACACCTTCGGTACCGCTGCCGTCACCTTCGGCAAGCTGGTACCGGATAGCAGTCTGACCGCGGACGAGAAAGAAGAGTGGTGGTATGACCCCAATGACGTTGACGGGGAGGGCAACATCTACAAGCCGCGCCCAATGATCACCAGCACCCTGCGCTATAACGCCGTGGCGTTCTCCTATATCCCGCTGGATGCCAGCATTGTGGGCATTGATGCCGTGCGCCTGCCGGCAGACGGCCGCGTGCCCATATACCGGCCCGGTGATGTGGTGATGGTGATGCACCCGCAGGATACAGCTCCCCAGACCGTTGCCAACGGCGATACCATCGCCACCCGCCCGCGCGTCGGCTGGGTTCGTGTCATGGATGCCAACGGGGAGCAAGTAACCGAGGGCTACAGCCTGGACCGCGCCACCGGAACCGTGACCTTCGACGACACCACCGGCATCGCCATGCCCGTCACCGTGCGCCATACCGTGGGCGATCTGCGCCTGGTGACCGACGTACAAATCACCGGCGATATAACCCTAAGCCGGCCGCTAACGCACAACTACCCAGCCCAGGAATCCATCGTCGCGAGCTGCCTGATTCATGGAGACCGGCGCGCACGGGTATCCGCAACATGGGATGAGCAGACCTGGAGCGGCACCTGGCAGGACACCATCGAGGGCGACGAGGCCACCGCCAGCCTAAACACCATTGCGCACCCAATCACCGTCACCAACGAGGGGGCGGAAACTGAACGCTGGGTGTTGCGCTTCACCAGCAGCACCAACGTCGAGCTGATCGGCCAGCGCGTGGGCCTGGTGTATAGCGGATCCTTCACCGAGGACATAGCGCCGATCAACCCCCGCACCCGAGAGAGCGACGGCAGCGGCGGCGTGCCGTACCTGACCATCCCGGTCGCGGCCAACGGCGGCGGCTGGAGCACTGGCAATGTTGTGCGTATTAACACGGTCGGCGCTCTGGCAGACTTCTGGATGGCGCGGGCGATCCAGCAATCCGACGAGCCGCTGGACGATGGCGCTGACGGCTGCGAAATCCACGCCCTCGGCAACATCGACAGACCGTAAAGGAGCAAGACTATGGCAGTGAACGAAAACAGCACCGTGCGATGGTTTCACAGTGATATGCCAGGGGCACCGCAGTTCGACGCAACCCCCGGCGAACTAATCAGGATTCTCGACGCTTGCCTGATCGACGGCTTCGGAACCAAGTCCCCGGACGGGAACAAGATCACGATCAGCAACGGCGTGGCGACGGTTGAATTCAGCAGCGGCCACGGCTTTGAAAAACACACTGTCATTGAGATTGAAGGGGCGACCCCGGCAAACCTGAGCGATGTTTGGCGCGTCACCAGCACAACCGCCACTACCTTCACCTTTGACTGTCCCGGCATTCCTGACGGCAACGCAACGGGTAGCATCACGGTCAAAATGGCCACCCCCGGATATTGGGAAAAAACATTCGACGATGGGGTCAGCACTGCCGCCTTTCGTTCTATACATCCAGACAGCTCGGGCTGCTTTCTGAAGATAGAGGATTCCGACACGGGAAGTGATGCTCACACGGTAGTGCAAGGCTATAAAACGATGAGCGATTTAAACACCGGAACCTCCCCGTTTCCTGCAGAAACAGATTATTGCGGTTGGATGAAATATGAATTCCTATCCCAAATAACCAATGGCCGATTGAAGTGGTTTGTTGCCTGCGACGAGCGGTTTTTCATGTTATTGATTACAAACACAGGAACAGACGACACATTTTATTATGCGACTCCGTATCTGTTTGGTGACTTGCGGAATACGGCTATCACCGATCAGTTCCCTTGCGTTCTGACCGGGCATGAAAGATCGTTCGCGGACTCACCGACTGACTATTACAGTATCAACCGTATAGAAAACGCAAATTCTACTCAGGGCCTTAACATCGCAGACAACGCTGCCGGATTGTCAGGAGCTCAACAGTGGCTTTTGGCAGGACACTCCATAGCAGACGGCTCATCATGGGGTCAGGGAGATGACTACCCATCAACAATATCCAATGGTTACGTGTTTGCAGATGTGATTTTTGTTCTTTCCAGTGTAAGCGGCCCGATCCGGGGCATGCTCCCGGGGATCATGCAGTCTTTGGTGGCCTCAGATCAGGTTATTGGTGAACCCAATGGTAAAGGTCTGGCTATGGTGGTGGTTGAGCCGTCCCATACGTACAGCAAGCCGATCATGGCGGTTGGCTGGGTGAGAATCTGCGTCGGGATTGACTTATGGGGGCCGTGGCGGTGAGCAACTTACAAGTCTTTGGGCTAATAGGCGTAAACCGTTTTTCGGGAGCGGGGCGGTTGCGAGGCACAGCACTCACACAGTCAGGCGACCCCGCAGTCAGCCACAAGGTTCAAGTATTTGCAGAGTTTGCTACTTTTTCGGGGGGCAAAAGGCCCGTAGGGCTTTTACACGTAACCGCTGTGAAAACCGATCAAGGCGGGGGCTGGGATCTTCCTTTTATAGACGGAAGCAAAACCTACACAGTAATTGCCTTCGACCCAGAAGGGCAGTATGACCCAGTTATCAAAGCCGGTTTAATACCCGAGCCAATGGAGTAGCCGCATGGCCTTGACACTATCCCCCGCCCATCAGGCCGCCCGACAGGAAGCCGCGCGACTGCCCGCCCTGCAGGCCAGTTATGACCTGCTGATCGCCACTCCCGGGGAAGCGGTCGTCCAACTGTTCGATGGCGCACCAGACACGGGCACCCTGATCGCCGAGCTGGCGATGCCTGCCGATGTTCTGACCCTGGACACCGAGAACGTTCTGATCCAGACCACCACTGCCATCGAGGGGCAGGTGACGACGGCAGGCACCGCCGACAGCGCCCGGATTCTGGACGGGGCTGGCGCGTGGTGGGGCGATGCCACCGTAAGCGATGAAAATGGGGCCGGCGATATCAAGCTGCAAGATAACGCCCTGCAGGCCGGCGCGTTCGCCCGGATCACCAGTGCCACCTTTGCGGGGTAAGCCGTGATAAAGCTCCGGCTCTGGAAACAACGGCAGGACACCCCCGGGCCGGTAGACCTTCGGTTTACCCAAGACCCGGGCATCATCCTGGAGCTGCTTCGCCCGAGGGAGTCAACACCCGGGCCGGTGACGCTCCAGTTTGGCCGCTACGTGCCACCGGAATACCCGACCGTCAACGGCACCCTGAGCGCAAGCCTGCCAGGGCCCGCCCTGCCGGAGCTGACCCTGGCCGCCAACGGCGGAGCGGCCGAGCCAAGAATCACCGGCACCCTGCAGGCAACGATTCCAGCGGCGACCATCCCGGCACTGACGCTGACTGCCATCGACCAGACCCTACGCGGGGATCTGCTGGCCGCTCTGCCAGCCCCGGACGCACCCGTAAGCCTGACCGCCGGAGGTTCCCAGAACCTCGACCTGCCGGACGCAGACGGTGTAGCCGCCTCGATGCCCTCGCGGAACTTCCAAGCCAGTCAAACCAGACTGGCCACCGCCCAGCAGGAGATGGAGCGCACCCGCACCCGCGCAGAACCGATCCAGACCAGCGCCCTGCCGGTCACAAAAGGCCACAGTATCCGGCAACAGCAATCGGAAAAGCTGGAAGCCAGCCGCCGCCTGCCCGATCAGCACGGCCAGAAGCTCGACACCAGCAACCGCATCGGACACGCCGACGCGGTACGCATCCGGCGGGCCTTTACCAGCGAACACCAGCACGGCATCCGGCTGACCCGGGGCAGCGGGCAACCGCACGCGGAAACCATCAAGCTGCGAACCACATGGGCGTTGGCGGAACAGCAAGCCATACCGACCGCCGGCCACCTGACCATCCGAGCCAACCAGGGTGCCAAACTGACCCTACGGCTGGCGGTACGGCATGCACAAGCCATCGATCCTCCCCCGGGGCTAGCCACCTGGCCGCCACCTATTGACCCGGAACCGCCTGCCGAGGATCAGATCACCCTGCGGTTTTGCCGCGAGCAGGACGGCAGCACAACACTGATATTTGGTTGCCCGGATGCCAAGCCAGACCCGGGCGGCACCATCATCATCCCCATCAGGGAGATTTACACCGTGATCAACACTGTCACTCTGACCGAGCTGGACGGCACCCAAGTACCGGCAGAAAGCTTTGCAGCCAGTATTGATGCCGACAGCTGGACATGGAGCTGGAACGCCCGCATCCCGGCTGCAGCCATCAGCCAAGTGCGACCGGACAGCAGCACCCGCATCGAGCTGATGGCCACCATCAACGGGGAGCCCCTGCGTGTGCTTGTCGAGTCCATTCAGCGTGAACGACGGTTCGGTGAATCCTGGCTGCGGGTCTCCGGCCGTGGTCGTGCTGCGTTCTTGGCTGAGCCGCTGGCACCGGTCACCCAGTACACAAACGACACGGCCATGACAGCTCAGCAGGTACTGAATGAAACCATGACGACCAACGGCGTGCCGATCGGCTGGAGCCTGGACTGGCAGATAGAAGACTGGCAGATCCCTGCCGGCATCTGGTCCCACAACGGCACCTGGATCGATGCTGCGAAAAGGATTGCAGAGGCGGGCGGTGCTTATGTACAGAGCCACGACACCGATCAGGTATTGCAGATCCTGCCCCGGTACCCGATCGCGCCCTGGAACTGGGGAGATGCCACCCCGGATATCCAGTTGCCGGAAGACGTGGTGGAAGTGGAAGGCATCGAGTGGCAGGAAAAGCCGGACTATAACGCCGTCTGGGTACACGGCGGCGACCAGGGCCGGTTAGACCGGATCATCCGTGATAGCAGCGGAGGCACCAACCCGGCTCCAACGATCGTGGATGACCTGGCAACGGACGCTGCCATGACTCGCCAGCGCGGCCTTGCACTGCTGGGCGATACCGGCAAGCAAGCACGGATCAGCCTGCGGCTCCCGGTACTGCCAGAAACCGGCATGATCCGCCCTGGTACGCTGGTGGAATACCTGGAGCAGGGCACAACCCGCCGCGGCCTTGTGCGCAGCCTGAGCATCAGCCACAGCCGGCCAGAACTCTGGCAAACCATCGGAGTTGAAACCCATGAGTAACCTCTACAAACGACTATTGGGCGTGCTGCCCTCCGAGCCCAGGGACAAAGGCGAAGTGATATCCGTGCACAGTGACGGCGTAACCGTGGAACTGGTGACCGGTGCCCGGGTGCGGGTGCGCGGTACTGCGCAGGTGGGGGATCATGTGTTCATCCGGGGCAGGCAGATCGAGGGGCCTGCCCCGGCTTTGGGTGGGGTGGATCAGACGGTTTAGCGTTAGATGAGAGGCATGTGCTGTCTGACTGACTCGGCAGTCCAGCGTGGCAGGTCGTCAAACGTGGGCATAGCCTCTTCGTTCAGTTCTGCTGCTATCTGTTCAGCAGACATGCCGTCATCAGTGAGGCTTACGATGAGCTTCTTGATGGACTTTCCACGTTCGGATTCCAGAGAGACTGTGCCCGCTGGCTCTGGCTTCTCCCGTAGCTTTGATGGCGGCGTGCTGGACGGCGGGGATTGGCGCTTCTGCGTCAGATCAACAAGCTGCTGGAGAGAGTCGGCTGCACTTCGGGTATTGCCTTCGGTATCCAGAAATACCTGAATCGTTTCCGCCACTGCAATTGATGCAACCACAACGACGATCGCACCCAGAATAAGTCCTAACCCTAGCGCGTTGTTGCCTTCACCAAACAGGGTTATGAACCCGCTCAGCAGTATGAGTGCCCCGATTATGTACCCGAACAGCTTGTTCCAGGTAGCGATGATTCTTAGCGCTGGGTAATTTCGGTGTGATGATTTGGTGGCCATGAGTCCTTTCCATCCAATATGTTTGAGGGCGTTTTAGCTTTCTGCCCCTGATTCGCCCTTTTCTCTCGCCAGATCCTGAATGCGCCTTCTGTCCTCGCGGAGGCGATCAATCTCGCGGTCGATTCCATCAATCTCCGACTGGAAGCGCTCTCGCAATACGTTGGCCTCTTGCGCCAGTGCGCCTTCCCAAGTTGCTCCGGCCAGGTTGTCGTTAGCGTAGGATTTTTGCCGCTGGTATCTGAGTAGCGCCTGATCCATCGCCCGCTTGGCATCTTCCTTCTGATTTTGCAAGTCGGATATTCGACGATCAATGCGCTCTATCTTTGACTTTGTCTCCCTGCCTTCCAGAAAATCCTGGGCTCCTTTGTTTACCATGGGTCCGGTTCCACTGCGGGCAGGGGCTTTCACTTCGATTTCTTTTGCATCGCTGCCACACGGGCGATCTGAGAACACCGTTTGACCATTAACCTTGCACTGATAAACGGCAGCCTGAGCCATCAAGGGCATTGCGATCGCAAATGTGAGAATAGTCCTTTTTATCATTGTCACCTCCGGTAAGCACACCTTTAGCTTATTACCGAATAGTGAATAAAAAAAGGGGCCAGTTGGCCCCTAAAATTCTCAGGAACAGCGCTCTCACTGAAGTCACACCACTGGGCAGGTGTCGCGTTTGCCAGGCATCCTTGCCGGCGTTGGGTGTTCACTCACCCGGTGCGAAAGCTTACCAACTCGACCCACTGCGAGTAGTAGAAAAGGCTTATTGCTGTGTGAGAGATCTGCCATGTGTGGCTTGAGGGTGGACGTAGCTGAAAGGGTAGGGGGCGGGTGAATTTCGCCCTGAGGGTGCTCCTATAGTGCTCCAAAGATCTTTAAAGAATGCTTATCTTATTGTTCTATATAGTTAAATAAGATTTGTGGCCCCAATCCATCATGGGAGCGACGCAGAAGCGACGGGACAGGGCCTTTGAGGTGGCTTGTTCAGAAGTCATCGTATTCCGGATACAGAAAAATTCGGAGTGGAGTCTAACACGAAATATGATCAGCCCTGCCTCCGTAGTATCCTAAATCCGGCTCTCTATACCTGCATGGAGTAATCCAATTTATCGGAACGACTGGATGATACTGCCACCGCCAAGATCCCCAGCCAGCTTCTTTCGGGCCCTCTGGTTCTGTTTGGTTGCTGTGGTGGCTGGCGCCCTGACACTCTCTCAGGCAAATGCCACGCCATGGACGTTCTCGCTCCAGCAAGGTCGGATGGACCTGGCGCTGCCTGACTATGAAATCGCCGGCTGGAAAGCGACGGGCATTCACGCAGATATCGTCAATTCTGTTGAAGCAAGTAACAAGCAGGTCGGCGTTACCTTCCGCCCGGGGTCCCGGCTGACAATAGCCCGCATTGCCCGGCAATCCGGAAGCACCCCCGCAGAGTTAATAGATGTTCAGCTGGATCTCGCGGATACCGAGGTAGCCGTTGATCTTGGCGCCCCCGGTGCTATGCCGGAACGCACGCGCATCTCCGGAAATGTGCGCATCGACGTAGCGGAGATCCGCCACCCGAGCCTGAAGCCCCAACGCTGGTGGTTTCAGGGCGAGACGAGCGGAACGCTGGCAGATCTGAAACTTGAAGGGACGCTGAATGCCAGCTCCGGCCTGACAGCCAATCTCGTCTTGCGTAACCGGTCGGCGAGCAACTTCACTGCCGACATCCGCACGACCATGGCTGCGCAGAATGCGGGAGAGGCGCTTGCGGCCACGCTCATGAACTGGCCGGAATTGCTCTCCCTGGACAGCGGTGAACTGACACTTCAGGCAAATCTCGGGGTGGAGTCCAATGAACCGCTGACGGCGGATGCCTGGCTAGACCTTACTGACGTTTCCGGGGTAATAGACCGCACGGCGGTCACCAACCTGAACGGACGCCTGATGTTTGACCTGGAAGCGGACAGATTAATCGCCGCCCTGCGAGACATCCGGATAGGCGAAATCGACTCCGGAATCGGCATTGGGCCGATTCAGCTCCTGGCGGATTACGAAGCCAACCTGGCTGCGCCGCTCAGGGGGCAGCTTGCCGTTCAGCAGGCAACGGCCGAGTTTCTGGGTGGCCGGCTTCGCGTAGCGCCGCGCACTGTGGATCTCTCGAATCGGCCCTGGCATGTTCCCGTTGATGTCTATGATCTTTCTCTGGAACGACTGCTGCAGGTGTATCCGGCAGAGGGCTTCTCCGGCACTGGCTCATTAACGGGCAGGATTCCGGTCGCGGTGACCGACGCTGGTGTGCGAGTAGACCAGGGCGCACTAAGGGCGGTATCGCCTGGTGGCAAACTTATCATGCCGGCAGAACGCCTGCAGGCCATGCTGGGCAGCAGCGATGCCATGGAGCTGGTGGTGCAAGCTTTGCAAAACTTTCACTATTCGGTGCTGGAGAGCACGATAGACTACGATGAAGAGGGCAAGCTGGCACTCGGCCTGAGGCTGGAAGGTGAAAATCCGGATCTTCGTGGCGGGCAGCCGGTTGTGCTCAACATCAATCTTGAAGAGGATATCCCCGCCCTGTTAACCAGCCTTCAGCTGAGTGGCAGAGTGAACGAAGCCGTGACCGAAAGGGTTCGGGAACGGCTACAACAATCCGGGCAGGAGGCAGTGCCATGACAAACCTATGGCGTTGGTGCCGGCCACTGGCGGCCAGAACATTCCTGGTTTTAATGTTGCCGCTGGCGCTATTTGCGTGCACACCCACTGTGCAGATGGCGGCACCAAAAGAACCGATTACCGTCAACCTGAACGTAAAGATTCAGCACGAGATCTACGTGAAGGTGGACAAAGAAGTAGACGAACTGTTCAGCGAACAGGGGCTGTTCTGAGCGACACCGGGCAATGCCAACGGCTGACCAAGGGGTTGAATATGAAACGATTGATACAACTGGGCGCCTTTGTGTTGGCGCTCGCCGTAGCAATACCGGCGCTGGCCATGGGGCTGGAAGAAGCGAAACAGAAACTGGACACGGCTAAACAGCAGGGCCTGGTGGGGGAAACGCCAACCGGCTACCTGGACGTAGTGCGTGCAGAAGGCGATGCCCAGGCTGTGGTGAAAGCCATTAACCAGGCCCGCCGGGATGAATACACCCGCATTGCTGAAAAACACGACATTCCGGTGACACAGGTTGAGACAGTGGCCGGTCAGAAAGCCATGGAAAAAACGCCCGCAGGCCAGTTTGTGTTGATCAACGGCAAATGGGTGAAGAAGTAAGTCTCAATCGGCCGCTGGGGCCTGCTGCCGAATGGGAGCGGAACCCGTGCTGGCCGACCAGAGCGGATAGGGAATACCTGCCAGCCGGTTCATCACAAAGGCATGGGCCAACAGCAACGCCACCCCCGCCATGAGCACTGGCAACTGCGCCGGATTGGGCATCAGACCCAGGGAAACGATCAGTGCCGTGGCACCGGCCGGAGGGTGAGCAACCCGAAAAACTACCATCAGACAGCTGGTAAGCCCCAGCGATAATGCCGCCGCACCCACCCTGGGCAGATCAACACCGGTCATAAATGCCGATGCCTGCCCCTGAAGCCCGAAGATATACAGAGCCAGCAAGCCCATCAGCGCGCCGATCAGGTGCCCGCAGAGTGTATTTCTGGGAGACGCCGGTTGCGCCATGGGCACATAGAACAGAATAAAAGCCGTGGCGCCCAGGGAGGGGAAAATGAAGGCCTCCTGGGTAACCAGCGCCACAAACGACACCAAAGCAATGCTGAACCCGCCATTAACCAGGTTGAACACCGCCATCACCGTGGTACGGCTGTACTTGCTCGCCATGCGCTCCAGGTGCAGTGCCTGAACCAGGCCTTTGGTCAGTTGCCAGCGGATTTGCTCGTTCCTGCGTCCCATACTGCCTGTTCATGCCCTTATTTGGTGCGTTCAAGGGGGCGGGATGATAGGCACTGACGAATATCAAGGCAAACAGGGATTTTCGATAATGGTTAAGAGCTTGATGAATAACCTGTGCTTTTATCAGAAAGAAAACGCATAAAAATACCGGGTTCCCTTTCTGCGAATAACACCGTATTTTCTGGGAAACCGTTGAACAAAGAGTGCGGCATGGGAAGCAACTGGCTGATAGGCATTGATCTGGGAGGCACCAAAACCGAAGTCATCCTGATGGACCGGCATAGCCAGGAGCATTTTCGCCAACGCGTACCGACCAGCGTCGGCAACTATCAAGCCACCCTGCAAACCATCCACGCCTTGGTACAAAAGGCTGAAGCCCACGCCGGTACCACCGGAATACCCGTGGGCATAGGCATACCCGGCAGCGTTTCGGGCAAAACCGGCCGCATTAAAAACGCCAACTCCACCTGGCTGAACGGCCAGCCCATGCAGCAACACCTGCGTGAACTCCTGCAACGGCCCGTAACCCTGACCAACGATGCTAACTGCCTGGCGCTTTCCGAAGCCACAGACGGAGTAGGGCGCAACCACCACACGGTATTCGCCGCCATACTGGGCACGGGCTGTGGCGCCGGCATCAGCGTGAACGGCAAGCTGCTGACCGGCCCCAACGGCGTAGCCGGCGAATGGGGCCATAACCCGTTACCCTGGACACCGGAAGCCGAACTTCAAAAGCGCCCCTGCTTTTGTGGCCGGTACGGCTGCAACGAAACCTTTCTTTCCGGAACCGGGCTGTCACTCACCCACAAACTGCACACCGGACAGCAACTGCCCGCCCACAACATTGTTGAAAACGCCCGAAATGGCGACTCGCAAGCCACCGAAACCCTGCAGCAATACCTGAAGCACCTGGCCCGGGGCCTGGCCGCCGTTTTCAACGTGCTGGATCCGGACATCATTGTGCTGGGTGGCGGCATGAGTAATGCGGAACAGATCTATCGGGAACTGCCGGGAAGGCTTTCGAGCTATGTGTTTGGGGGTGAGTGTCATACGTCGATTGTGAAAGCCGCCCATGGAGATTCCAGTGGGGTGAGGGGGGCGGCTTGGTTGTCCGATTTGCTATAGGCTATCGCAACCTGCAGAGGAAATTGGCGGCATCCATATGGCAATGATCGCTGATTGAACCCTTCAATGAGAATAGCTTGGGAGATCTCCGAAATTCGAAAAGGCGGTATAGCTGAAACTGGCTTTGGAAGTCGGACGAAAACGAAACTTCATTGCGAGATGCATAAAACGGAGTTTCTTTCGCAAATGCCGTAGTTTTGACCTCAATGAATCGTTCTTTCCCAGATGTTTCGAACGATAGGATATCGTAACCCAGTCCGTCTCCCTTAGATTGAGAAACGTGTTCTATACGATTTGCTAAAGTGATTTCGCCCGCAGATCTGAGGCGATACTCTTCGTATTCAAGTACCAGTAACTCGCCCGCGTTTCCTAGAGCTGAGTTTCTGGCCTCCTGCGCAACATAGTCTCTTCGGGAGGCTGCGCGCTGTGGATGGTACGCGGATGATGGCTCCCTGATTTCTGCAGCTGTCGACGGTGCCTCAACGACAAGTCTAGAAAACTCTACTGAGCTCGGAACGGTTGCTGGCTGTTCGACAGCTGCTTGGGAGATACGATCGAATTCTGGATGTGAAGCAATCCAGTCCTCAACGTAAATCGCGAGCGCTTCTTGATAGTTACTTCTGGGTTTGTAGCCAGGTATCCAAAAGCAATTCAAATCCCGGAGTACTGCGCTAATGTTCTGGTGCTTCAGCTCAACAGCAGCATTGCTGCGATTATTGAGGTTCTCTAGTAGCTTTCGGCGGTGGGCACTTTTGTTATACCGCTGACCTGCAAGCTCGAGGGTCAACATCTTCATGTAATCTGCCACTGTAAGTGCTATTTCTTCGTTGCTCCAACGATCTGCCCTTGGCATAAAGAATCCTCTAAGACTGCAAGCTCAAGTAGGTGGAGCTATCTTGACCGAGTAATATTCATATGACAATTCGCGAAATAAAACGCTCTCAGTTATTCCAAGCCAAGCTGCTTTCTCATTGAGTCGACCGCGGAGGTCGCGTTAATGACCGTTGTTACATACAACATAAACGCCCAAAAATTCTTCACCCAATACCAGTCCCTGACCTTCGAACAGGTCCATAGCCACTGGCTCCCTCATTTGGATAATGTAACCGGCCTCGCGCTGGATGTGGGCGCCGGCAGTGGCCGCGATGCGCTGGCATTGGCGGAGCTTGGCTGGGACGTGGTGGCGGTGGAACCCGCTGCAGAGTTGCGCCGGCTGAGCGAGTCGGCAACGGCTCACCGCAGTATCCAGTGGGTGGATGATGCCCTGCCGGATCTGAGCGAGATCCGCAAACTCAGTTACCGGTTTGATCTGGTGCTAGTGTCTGCCGTTTGGATGCACCTGCCCCCCACACACCGGGAGCGGGCGTTCTGGATTCTGACTGAGCTGCTGGCGCCGTCCGGCATGCTGGTGATCACCCTGCGCCATGGGCCGGGGGATGGTGAACGGCAGTTTTATGAAGTCACCAAGGCCGAGCTGGACAGCTTTGCTCTTCGTCGCGCGGTTATGTCGGTGCCTTTGGCGGATTCACCTCGGGCCGATCAGTTAAACCGTTCCGATGTGTGGTGGGAGACCGCCGTTTACCTGGCTGCAGAAAAACCTTCCAGTTAAAGCATAAGCTGTTTCACCAACTCCCCCGCCGAAACCTCCCTGCACCCACTCACATTCTGCCCACTCCACAACGGTGAAAAATCGCCGGAGCCCGCCGCTTCAGCCGCTGCCCTGAGCGGCGCGATGGCGTTGGTTGCCAGTGGAAATGCCGGTGCGAGCTCTGATATTGGCCCGAGTTCTCGCATTATCCGGTTAACAATGCCCCGTGCAGGGCCTCCGGAAAACAGGTTTGTCAGGGCGGTATGCCTGGCCTGCGGGCTTTTGAGTGCCTGCCGGTGCAGGGGGCGGGTGGTTGCCTCGGGACACAGCATAAACGCCGTGCCAATCTGCGCTGCCGCTGCGCCAAGCTTCAACGCGGCCTGTACTCCCTCTGCAGTTGCAATGCCACCGGCCGCGATAATGGGAATGTTCACGGCGCCCACAATCTGAGGCAACAGGGCGAAGGTGCCCATCTGGGTGCTCATGTCTTTTGTAAGAAAAATTCCTCGATGACCGCCCGCTTCCAACCCTTGGGCGATAATTGCGTCTGCGCCGTGTTGTTCCAGCCAGATGGCTTCCTCCACAGTCGTGGCGGTAGAGAATATCTTTGCCCCGGCTTGCCGGACTCTATCCAGCAAAGCCGGTTCTGGTAGCCCGAAATGGAAGCTCACCACTGCCGGGCGGAAGGCTTCCACAATAGCTGCCGATTCTTCGTTGAAAGGCATGCGGCCGGGGCCGTTGCTGATGGAGGCTGGATCTATCTCGAATTCTTTGTAATAGGGCGCCAGTGCCTGCCTCCATCCGGCCTCCTGCGGGTCATTCGGGGTGGGCGGTGTATGGGCGAAAAAATTGAGGTTATAGGGGCCACCCTGGGTGGCTTCATTCAGTGCCTGAAGTTCTTTTTTCAGTGCATCGGGGCCGAGCATGGCGCAGGGCAGAGAGCCGAGGCCGCCGGCATTGGTAACTGCCGCTGCCAGGCGATAATCCTGAACGCCGGCCATCGGAGCCTGGATGACGGGTTTTTCTACGTGCAGTATGTCCAACAGTGGATGCGGCCATGATCGGGGCATAATGTGGGATCCTTAAAGGCGGTTTTCCGATGCTGAGTCAGCTTTTGCTGTGTTGATCTCGACGGAAGGACTCCAGTACTTCGGCTTTGATTCCTTCGCGTTCCAGTTGTTCGAGCACCTTGGCGAGTTGATCAGCGAGCACAGCATGTCGCTGGTTAAGGTAGTGGTAGAACGTAAAAGTCGTCACGGGCTTTCGGATCGGCTTTAGCCGATGCCAATGTTCGTTTGTCAGCGGCGATATGCCCTCAACATCCGAGACGAAAGCCACGTCAACTCTCCCTAGCTCCAGAAGGGAGCGGACCTGATCGTAATCGTCTGCAAGGATAGGCTCCATGCCGAGCTCTCTGGCTTTGTCCTCGGCGATGATGGCCCCCCGCAGTACAGATACCCGAAGAGGTTGATTCTTGGGCGAGTGTGGCAGGTCGTGGTTTTCTGTCTCCCGGACAACGGCCAGAAGTTTGCCCTGTAGAAGAGGGAACTCAACCCTGACGAGGTTGGGGTAATTCGATGCGACGGCATCAACCCGGTAGAGGTCGCCATCCAGGCCGCCATTGTCGGCCAGCAGAAGAGCGCGTTTGGTGGGCACCTCCATCACGGAGACACCGACACCCAAGCGTTGGTAGGCGATTTCCAGGATTTGCCTTGCGGCTTTCGCACTGGGCACCCCCTCAATGGCTGCCAGTCTGACTTCTGCCGGCAACCCGTTGGCCGTTGTATGGGGTGCAACGAATGCCAGAGAGGCAAGCACTGCGATCAGTAATCGACGTATTGCTTCCATAGTCTTTCCCCTCGGCTCCTTTCAAGGGTGTTCCTACATGTTAGTTCCGATCTGGACGTCTGGCTGTTTTTTTCAGTTACTGAACTTTACGACCAGTGTATTCCGAGAAGTCCGGCTTCTGTGGCTGGTGCTGGTCGTCGGTCATATAGGCGGAGGTCAGCACGAACTCTGCGGTGGCCCGGTTGCAGGCGACGGGGATGTTCCAGAGGGCGGCTATGCGCAGCAGGGCCTTGATGTCCGGGTCGTGGGGCTGAGGTTCGAGAGGGTCCCAGAAAAACACCAGCAGGTCGATTTCGCCCTCGGCAATCTTGGCGCCAATCTGTTGGTCGCCGCCCAAAGGCCCGCTCAGCAGGCAGTTGAGGTCTTTGCGCCCGAGGCTTTTACTCAGTAGCCGGCCGGTGGTACCGGTGGCGTACAAGCGCAGCGGGGCAAGCCGGGTGCGGTTTTCGTTCGCCCAGTCCACAAGTTCCTTTTTCTTGTTGTCGTGCGCCACCAGGGCAACGGATTTTACGGCCATGTTGCGTCCTTTGTTCTGTGAGAGTCCGTGAAAGGGGTAGAGTGTTTCATAAACGCGTGGCCCGGGAAATAGGACGATGGCGGCATCACACCGGCCCTCGTTGCGTCAATAGCCAAACTCGGGGCATTGGCCAGCATTGAAGGCATGGAGGATTCTGGTGGCCGGGGGTAGGCTGGCGGGATAACAACGATTTGCGGAGCATGCGGTATGAAGGGTGGTAAGGCACACAAGCATTCTGAGAAGCAGGTATACATCACCGGCGGTGCCAGTGGTATTGGCCTTGAACTGGCAAAGACTTACCTGCGTTCAGGAGCGGCGGTTACCCTGTTCGATATTCAGCCCACGGAATCCGCTGTGCAGGCGTTGGCGGCCATAGCCGGGCCGGAATCCGTTCGGGCGTTTGCCATGGACGTGACCAAACCGGGCGGAGTGAGAGAGGCCTTTGCATCCGCGGCGGAGTCTTTACCGCCAGACCTGGTTATTCATTGCGCGGGTATTGCCATTGCGGCCGATTTCGAAGCCATAGACGACGATGCCTATGCCCGGGTGATCAACATCAACCTGGTGGGCTCACGCAATGTGGTGGCTGGCGTGCTGCCCCATATGAAAGCGGGGGCGCACCTGGTGATGGTTGCTTCCATGGCCGGATTGGTGGGCTGTTACGGGTACGCCGCCTACTGTGCCTCCAAGTATGGCGTGGTGGGGCTTGCCGAGGTGTTGCGGATCGAACTGGCTAGCCGGGGCATTGATGTGTCTGTGGTGTGCCCTCCGGAAGTGGAAACGCCAATGGTGGAGGCTGAGCGCCTGAACCGCCCCAGGCAAACCGAAGCGCTGAAGCTGATGGCCGGCACCTTGCCTCTGGAAGTTGCTGTGGCGCAAATACGTAAAGGTATCGATCGCCGCCGGTTTATGATTATCCCGGGTTGGCGGGCCAGGGGGCTTTGGTTCACGAACAAGCTTTTGCCTGGCACGCTTACCCGCAAGTTTGCCGACTTTCTGGTGAGCCGCTGAAGTACCGGGGCAATCTCCTGAACATTTCAGGCCACGAAATGTCTCGGTGCTGACGCTACCCCAATCTCAGCCAAGTGCCTGGTTGAGATCGGCGATCAGGTCTTCCGCATCTTCCAGGCCAACAGACAGGCGCAGCATGCCATCGCCAATGCCCCGTTTGAGGCGCTCTTCCCGGGTCAGGCCATGATGGCTGGTGGCGCTCGGTTGGCTCACCAGGCTTTCTACGCCGCCCAGGCTGGTGGCGAGCAGAAAGACTTTCAGGGAATCCGCCACTTTTTCGGCTGCCTGCTGGCCACCTCCCACTTCAATACTGAGCATGCCGCCGAAGCCGGTCATCTGCCGTTTAGCCAGTTCGTGGCCTTCGAATGAAGGCAGGCCCGGGTAGTGTACTTTGGTGATTTTCGGGTGTTTTTCCATGGCTTGAGCTACGGCCATGGCGTTTTCGTTGTGTTGGCGGACTCGTAATGGCAGCGTGCGCAGGCTGCGGGAAAGCAGGGCAGCGGTTTCCGGGGCAATCAGCTGGCCCAGGTTCTTGCGCCAGGCAACCACGGGTTTTGCCAGGCTTGCAGAGGTCATCAGGGCACCGGCGGTCAGGTCGCTGTGGCCGCCCAGGTATTTGGTGGCGCTGTGCAAGACGAGATCTGCGCCCAGTTCCAGCGGTTTCTGGTTAATGGGGCTGGCGAAGGTATTGTCCACCGCCACCAGTGTACCTTGCTGGTGGGCCGTTTCAGCGATGGTGCGAATGTCCAGGATCGCCATGTTCGGGTTGGCCGGGGTTTCAAAATAGACAAGCTTGCCCGGTTCGGTGAGCGTTTTCGCCAGCTGGTCCTGCTCTTCACGGAACAGGAAAGTCACTGGAATCCCCAGCGCCTGGCAGTGATTCTTCAGCAGTTCCTGGGTGCCGCCATACAGATCGCCCACGCACACAATTCCGTTACGGCCATGGGCCAGAAGAGTGGCCGAAATTGCCGCCATACCGGAGGCAAACCCCAGGGCCGCTTCTGCGTTTTCCAGCCCGGCCAGTCCCTGCTCCAGTTCCTGAATGCTCGGGTTGGTGCCCCAGCGGGTGTACAGGTTGCCGTCGCTTCGCCCTTCAATCACATCCAGTAGGGCTGCCGTATTCTCAAACCGGTAGGTGGTGGTGTTGTATACCGGCGAGTAGGGGCTGCCGAAGGCATCCTTGTGGCGGCGATTGTGGATGATGCGGGTAGCGGGGCCTTGGTTGTCTGGGGTGGTCATGGTGGTTCCTGTTCGTCGCTAAATTGTATTGGATGGAGCCGCAGACATTTTGTGACTCAAAATGTCTTTTGGCCCGACAACAGTTTCTGAGCTTGTTCCCTGAGACCTGCGAAAATTGGACCGGCGACTTTGTCGGGAAACTCTGTGGGTAGTAATGCGCTGACGGATTCGATGACGCTATCAGTGTTGGCTGCCGTTTCCTGCATTATGGCTGTAGCCCGCTTTGGTGAAAAGCCGGCGGCCTTTGCCGTTGACAGGAAATGTCGGGTAAGCATTCTGCTCCAGTGGTAGTGGCGACTGCGGCCTTTTAGCGACATGGCCATTTTGATCCTTGCGGGCGGCAAGCTTCCTTTTGCCATGAGTGGAAAGGCTGATATGACATCGTAGAGTGGCGTCATTCGGTAGGCCGATTCAGGTTCAATGAACAGGCTGAAGTTCTTTGCATGTCCGTCGATGGCGGCAAGTAGCCAGAACACCAGCTGGGTTTTGAAGAAGGTTTCCCGGTCGTGACGGGCATTCTGGGAGCCTTCCAGCAGCTTCATGCATTGCTGAATGCCGGGGCCGCCATCGCTTTCGTATTTAAGGGCGGGCGCGACTCCCAATGCCTGGCACAAATCTTCCTGCGGCAAGCGCATAAGCCACGAGCCATCGCTGGACCATTTCCGGTCAAAACGTTCAACAATCAGGATACTTTTGCGACCAAAGTGCGCAATGTCCGCATTGGCGGTGGGCAGTCCAAAGGCCTTCAGAATCTGGAGACAGAGCCACTCGTTTTCGCTGCTGTCGCGCAGATCTATGTTGCTGTGCTCCAGAAAACCAATCGGTAGTTTGAATATGTGGCTGGTGGGGGTTACTCCCTGTGGAAGTTGCCACTGGTTTTGGTGCCACAATAATGCGGTTTTTTCCTGCGCACCGGCCAGAGAAATGCGGAAATCGTGATCCTTGCTCATGCCCAGAGGGGCATCTTGGTAGCCCTCCAGAAGGTGTTCGATCTCTTGGTTGCTGAGTGGTATCGCTACGGTTTGTTCAGTGGATGGAAGCGTCGTCCCATTGGGATAGAGCTGGATGGCGCCTATGCAGTCTCTGCCAACGCTGGCGAGTAGATCGAATGGATGGTTGCTGGCGACACGAAATCGGGCCTGCATACGCGTTCGAAGGGTATCGGAATCTGGTAGCAGGTTATCGAAGAAGTTATACACCCTTTCGCCTTTGTAAGGCGAAAGGGTGAGCGGTAAAGATAGTGAAATGGCACGGGCACCAGGTCGGTTTACCCACTCCCGGAGATATTGAAAGGTCATTGCTCCTGAGCGAGCCTTTTCCAGGATGCCAACTTCTATCCCGTTTAGCGCTACCAGTAGTTGTGACATTTCACCACTCCTGATCCCAACCGGACTCAGTTTGTTTTGAGTTGCGGTCACTCAAATGCAGTTCCAGGTCAAGGGCTGTAAGCAGTTTGAAAAGGGTCTCTACCCGGGATGCTTCCGGCCTGTTCTCGAATCCAGATATGGTCGCCTGCTTCACGCCAACACTATCCGCAACCGTGCTTTGGCTGAGTTGACGCTCTTTCCGGATATTCTTCAGGGCTTGCGCCAACATTTCTGGTGAAGTGATTTTCACGCCTATCCCCTGCAAAGGATTTTGTAAACATTATACCCTCGGGCGGATAAAGTCTATTTATCCTTTATCGAGGATAAGTGTTCAGAAGTTGGGCTCTCGGGTATTTGGTGGCCGGAGAATGAGCTGCATTGTAGACTGTTGCGTATTCTGACGTAACCGAGTTGCTCAACCGAAAGAAGGAAGACGCTTTGTCCATCAAATTGACTCAGTTCAGCCATGGCGCCGGATGTGGCTGCAAGATTGCTCCGGACGTTCTGGACCGCATCCTTCACACGGATGCCCCGGAATTTCACGATCCGCGACTGCTGGTGGGCAACAGCAGCCGAGACGATGCTGCGGTTGCCGATGTGGGTAACGGCCTTGGCATTATCAGTACCACCGATTTCTTTATGCCGGTGGTGGACGACCCGTTTGATTTCGGCCGCATTGCTGCCACCAACGCCATCAGCGATGTCTATGCCATGGGCGGAAAGCCGGTGATGGCCATCGCGATTCTGGGCTGGCCGGTCAATGAGCTGGAACCGGAAATTGCCGCCAAGGTGATCGATGGTGGTCGCGCAGTGTGTGCCGAGGCGGGTATTGCTCTGGCTGGTGGCCACAGCATCGACTCACCGGAGCCGATTTTCGGGCTGGCAGTAACCGGCCAGGTGGCTGTTGACCGTATTATCCGCAATGACACCGCCAAGGCGGGCGATCTGTTGTATCTCACCAAGCCACTGGGCGTCGGCATTCTCACCAGTGCTTCCAAGAAAGGTAAGGTTACCCCGGAAGATCTGGCCGTGGCGGTGGAGAGCATGGCGACCCTTAATAAGGTTGGGGAAGCGTTTGCCGAGGTGGACGGTGTCAATGCCATGACTGATGTCACTGGTTTTGGTCTTGCCGGGCATCTGTTGGAAATCTGCCGGGGCAGTGGGCTGGTCGCAAAGGTCAGCCGCAAAGCCGTGCCGGTATTGCCCAACCTGAAACCCTATATAGATGCTGATTGCATCCCGGGTGGTACCCACCGCAATGCGGCGGCCTTCGGCAAGGCGATTTCCGGCATGACCGACGCCGACAAACTGTTGTTCTGTGATCCGCAAACCAGCGGTGGTCTGATGGTAAGTGTTGAAGAAGCGAGTCGGGAAGCCTTTGAGGCCATCGCCCGTGAGCATGGGCTGGATCTGCAGCCTCTCGGGCGCCTGGAAGCCGCGGGCTCCGATGAAAGCCTGGTGTTTATCGAAGACTGATCCCAGAGTACTTTAAAGCCGCACCGGAGTTGCTCCGCTGCGGCTTTTCTGTTTTTCAGTGTGGCATTTACCGGAATACCAGCGGCAGAGCGTTGAATCCGCCCGTAGGGAACATCGCCCGCTCAGGCCGTTCGCCTGCCACTGGTTCGATGGTGTCGATCTGCTTCAACAACTCTTCCATGAAAACTCTCAGTTCCATTCGCGCCAGCGGTGCGCCTGGGCATACATGTATGCCCGCTCCGTAGAGCAGGTTCTGCGAGGCGTTCTGTTGCGGGCAGAACTGGTCCGGGTTGCCGAAAGTATCTTCGTCCCGGTTGGCAGATGCCCAGAGAAGGGTGATTTTCTCGCCGGCGGGAATGGTTCTGCCGCCTATCTCGACCTCTCGGGTGGTTACTCGGCGGTTGGAAATGAGTGGGGCGTCCATTCGCAGGATTTCGTCAATGGCTTCGGGGAGCTGCTCTGGCGCGGCCTTAAGGTTGTTCAGCAACTCGTGGTGGTGGGCCAGATAGTTGGTCAGTATCGAGATGCTCGCAGAAATGGTCGCGAGTTCGCCGACTGTCCAGTTGCGCAGGAGGCTGACCAGCTCTTCGTCGGTCATGGGTTGGCCATTGATTTGCTCACGCATTAACCGGGTGGTGACATCATCTGGCGCAGGCTTATTGGGCTGGCGCCGGGAATCCAGCAGGTCGCGGATGTACCCGTCAAACTCTTCAGCAACGTCGGCCATGGCGGCACGGTCGCGGGCGAGGGTTGCCCGGTGATTTTTCATCACCCACTCGGCTAGCGGTTGATGCAGGCTATCCGGCCAGCCCATAAACGCGCACTGAATCTGTAGCGCAAAGGGGCGGCTTAGAGCATTGACCACATCCAGCGGCTTGTTTTTGTCCAGGGTCTGTACCAGCGCCCGGGCCACATCCCGGCATACCGGTTCAAAGCGTGCCATGGGCTCCGGCGCAAAATAGGGTTCGATGGCCTTGCGGTAAGGGGTGTGTTCGGGCGGGTCCATGCCATTCGGTACGGACAGGTGCGCGGAGACGGCGTTACTGAAGGTGTGATGATCCTCCAGTGCCCGCATGACATCGGCATGGCGAAACAACGTCCACTGCTGGTAATCACTCCAGGCTACCGGGCATTCCTTGCGCATGGCATCGTAGGCGCGGATCTGGTCCGTCTGAACCTCGGCTGATCTGGGGTCCCAGTCTTCGTGGTGCTGCTCTGCCATACGGCCTCCTGATCTGTCGGTTAGCATTGATGAAATGCTACCACCGGAGGCCGTTCTGCCTTTGGAGAAATATCAAGTCCTGATATTTGTAAAGGAAAGTGCTTATGGGTTTCGGGTAACACCGATCACTTTCAGGTGGATGGGCTTGCGGCCTTTCATGGGCCATTCGATGCTGCTGCCAATGCTCAGCCCCAGCATGGCGGCACCGGCCGGTGCCAGTATCGAGACTTTGTGATCGGCGTCGCCTACTTCATGGGGGTACACCAACGCCACTTCGTGCTCCTCGCCGGTGTCTTCGTTCAGGAAGCGCACTCGTGAGTTCATGGTCACCACGCCCTCTGGCATGTCGGCCAGTGGCTTCATGTCGGCACGGCTGAGTTCGTCTTCCAGCCCATCGGCCACATCAGACTGGCCGGCGACCCGCTCAAGCAAGGTGCTGAGACGGTTATAATCTTCTTCTGCAACAGTGATAGGTGGCAATTCAGCCATAGCAATCTCCAGGTAAACAATCGATTGTTGGTTAGGCGCTGAATCCGGACGGGGAAGAGAGTGGATTCAGCGAAATCAGAGGCGGATGGCAGCCCTGCCGGTGTTCCCGAAGGAGGACCGCAGTGCCAGAGATATCGTGTAATTGCCTGAACGCAGAATGTTCACGGGAATTGCACTTCGCCTTTAGAGTTGAAGAAGCTCTGAATCTACCCCCGGGTGAGCAAAATGGCAACTGCGAACTTGCCGAAGATCTGTGCTAGTGTCTTGCACCTGTGAACGGGCTGGTGTCTGGTAGTCGGGAGGTGGTGATGCCAATGGTGGTTCAGGCTTTGATTCCTGTCTTCGTGCTGATCATGTTGGGCCATGGCTTGCGCCGCGTGGACTTTCCCGGAGGTGATTTCTGGCCCCGTGCGGAGCGCTTCACCTATTACGTACTGTTTCCTGCCATGCTGGTGTTCAAGCTTGGGCAGGCCCGGCTGCCTCCTTCCGCCTACGGTGATACGGCGATGCTGATTATCGCCATGCTGCTGGCGATGACGCTGGTGCTGGTGGCTGCGCAGTGGCTCTGGGGCTGGTCTGGTCCGGTGTTTTCTTCGCTATACCAGGGTGCGATTCGTTTCAATTCCTACGTGGGTCTGGCCGCGGGTGGCATGCTCCTGGGGGATGATGGGCTCTCGCTCACGGCTATCGCCGTGGCCATTATGGTGCCGTTGTTGAACCTGCTGTGTATTCTGATGTTCGCTCTGGTAGCAGGGCGAGAGCAAATCAATCTGGCGGCGGTGATTCGGGCGATTGTCACCAACCCGTTGATCGTCGGTTCGGTCATTGGCGTGCTCTGGAGCTATTTTCAGGTAGGGTTTCATCCCTTGCTGGCGGGCATACTGGAGCCGTTGAGTAATCTGGCGCTGCCGATGGGGCTGATGTGCGTGGGGGCTGGTTTGCAGCTCAGTGCCCTGCGTGGCGGTTCGGTTCCGTTTATTGTCTCCTCGGCTCTTAAACTGGTGGCGTTTCCACTGATGACCGCGGGCCTGGCCTGGATGCTCGGGCTGGAGGGGCTGCTGGTGCAAGTGGCGGTGCTGTTGGCGGCCTTGCCTACTGCCACGTCGGCCTACATTCTGGCGCGCCAGCTTGGCGGGGATGCGCCGCTGATGGCAGGGATCATCAGCGGGCAAACCCTGTTGGCGATGGTCTCTATTCCGGTGCTACTGAGCCTGCTCTGGTAAGCACTTGAGAACCGCATCGGCCACAGATTGCTGAAACTCGATGTAGCCTGCCGGTGTCGATTCAATGTCGGTTGCCAGCGGGTCCCAGGTGCTGAAGGTGACGTTCAGTCCTTCGGTAATGGAACGCCACCACTGGCGGTTGAATTGGGGCTCGGTCAGCAGGCACGGGTGATTGGCAGCTTCGAGCTTGGCCTGAACATCGGCGATGTGTCGGGCGCCAGGGGAAAGTTCCGGGTTCAGGGTCAGAACGCCTTCCAGCGTCAGCCCATAGTGCTCGGCGTAGCGGGTAAAGGCATCGTGATAGGCGAACAGGCTGATGTCATCCAGGCCGGCAAAGCTCGCTCGAATACTCTGCTCTTTGTTGAGCAGTTCGGTTTGAAAACGCTCCAGGTTGGCATTCAGTTCCTCGGGGTTTACGCCCTCAAGTTCGCTCAGTACATTCCGGATGTCTTTCGCCATGTCCAGTGCCAGCATCGGGTCTACCCATATATGTGGGTCTTCGCCGTCGCCGTGATCGTGGTGATGGACATCGGGTTCGTCATGATGCCCGTGATCATCGTGCTCTTCATGTTCAGGCTCATGGTTGTGCTCATCATGATGCTCGTCGTGCTCAGATTCAGCGCCTTCGCTTTCCAGGAAAGCCACCGACCGGCCAGCGAATTCCTTGCCACCGAGCAGACGGTTGAGGAAGGTTTCCATATCCGGGCCGACCCAGAAGATGACATCCGCCTGTTCCAGGGCACGCCGCTGAGAGGGCTTCATGCTGTAGTTATGGGGGCTGGAGCCGGGTGGTACCAGCGTTGATACCTCCACGCTGTCACCCGCGACAGCTTTGACCAGAAGTTCGACAGGTTTAATGGACGCAACCACATTGGTTGCGGCGGCGGGTGTTGCTATAGCCAGGGCTGAGAGTGCAAGGGCCAGGCGGGTGACATTCTGTGGCATGGTGTATCGAATCCTGCGTGTACGTGAAACGTTATAATATAACAGTTTGTGTCGGGGATGCAAAAGCCGCCCATGCGAAACCTCAGGATGGCCGCTATAATGCGCCCTTTATAAATCGGCCACTTATTTTCAGGATGGTTTCATGACAGTACGCACCCGAATTGCCCCGTCGCCCACCGGCGATCCACACGTTGGTACCGCCTACGTGGCCCTGTTTAACCTTTGCTTTGCCCGTCAGCACGGCGGCCAGTTCATTTTGCGCATCGAAGACACCGATCAGGCCCGCAGTACCGCTGAATCCGAGCAGGATATTCTGACAGCGTTGCGGTGGCTGGGTCTGAATTGGGACGAGGGTCCCGACGTTGGCGGCCCCCACGGCCCGTATCGCCAGTCTGAGCGCAAGCACATGTACGGTCAGTATGCCGAGGACCTGGTCACCGCTGGTCATGCGTTCTATTGCTTCCGTACACCGGAAGAGCTGGATGCTATCCGCGAAGAGCGCAAGGCTCAGGGCCTGAATCCCGGCATCAAGGGCGATCTGGAGTTGCCGGAAGAAGAGGTAAAGCGCCGTCTGGATGCGGGTGATCCGTATGTTATCCGCATGAAAGTGCCCGACGAAGGCGTGTGTGAAATTCAGGATATGCTCCGGGGTACCATTGAGATCGATTGGGCTCAGGTGGACTGCCAGATCCTCTTGAAGTCTGATGGGATGCCGACCTATCACCTGGCCAATGTTGTTGATGACCATTTGATGGGCATTACCCACGTGCTGAGAGGTGAGGAATGGATCAATTCTGCGCCCAAGCACAAGCTGCTGTATCAGTACTTTGGCTGGGATATGCCAGAGTTGTGTCACCTGCCGCTGCTGCGTAACCCTGACAAGAGCAAGCTGTCTAAGCGCAAGAACCCGACCAGTATCAACTTTTACGAGCGTATGGGCTTCTTGCCAGAGGCTGTGACCAACTACCTGGGCCGTATGGGCTGGTCCATGCCGGACGAGCGTGAGAAATTCACTCTGGATGAGATGATCGAGAACTTTGATATCCAGCGCGTGTCCCTGGGTGGCCCCGTGTTTGACGTGGAAAAACTGCGTTGGCTCAACGGCCAGTGGATTCGTGAGGAGCTGAGCGACGAGCAGTTCATGGCGCGGATGCAACAGTGGTGGTTTAACCAGGACGACTTGAAAGCCCTGGTGCCCCATATCAAGGGTAGGGCAGAAGTGTTTTCCGATGTGGCGCCAATGGCCCAGTTCATGTTCAGCGGCATGCTGAATCTGAAGCCGGAGGACTTTGCCCATAACAAGCTGGATGAGAGCCAGGTCAAACGGGTGCTGCAGTTCGCCCTTTGGAAGCTGGAAGCTCAGCGCCACTGGAGCAAGGACACCATCTTTGCCGACATCAAGGCGTTGGCGAAAGCCATGGACCTGAAGATGGGCGATTTCATGTTCTCGATCTTTGTGGCCATTGCCGGAACGCCCAATTCCTGGTCAGTGATGGACTCCATGGCGTTGCTGGGCCCGGACATGACTCGCTCCCGTTTGCGTCATGCCCTTGAGGTTATGGGTGGTTTTTCCAAGAAAGAAACCAAAAAAGTAGAGAAGGAATACGCCGCTCTGGGTGTTTGATGAGCGGTTTGTTGGTTAATTGAACGATGAGAACAGGGATGTTCAAAAAACTTTAAAAAAAGCGGAATCGGGTGTTGACGCCCCAAGGGCGGATCCTTAATATACGCATCCGTTGAGGGGCCATAGCTCAGCTGGGAGAGCGCAACACTGGCAGTGTTGAGGTCAGCGGTTCGATCCCGCTTGGCTCCACCAATTTCTAGTCCCCTTCGTCTAGTGGCCTAGGACTCCGCCCTTTCACGGCGGCAACAGGGGTTCGAACCCCCTAGGGGACGCCAATTAGGCTTGACGGTTTAGTCCACCGGATAGCCATCAAAAAAACCGCCTTCGGGCGGTTTTTTTGTGTCTGAACGAATGAGCTGCGGGATTCGCGCCGTTTAGGGCGCCAATCCCGGATGGCCGGTTCAGGCTCGTATGGCAATAGCGCCTTTGCCCACTCCCTCGTAGGCTTTTACCCGAATTTCCTCTCCGGAGAACTCCGCTTTCAGTTTGTCCGCAATGTGGGCGGCAATCAGCTCTACGGTTGTGTCCGTTTCCAGCATGTATACCCGGTGCTCAGGCAGTGTCAGGGCAAACTCTCCCTGGTTGGCTTCATACTCGAAGGTGATATAGCCAATGCCATCCTCGCCCACGAACCGGCGAGCCACGTCTTCTTCTGTGCCCACATAGATATCCTGCCAGAGCTTCGCCCAGCGTTCTTCCAGGTCATAGGCCCGGTGTCCGTTGCGGTCAATGCGTATCGGGGAGCGATGCCCATGGGCAATGCGCTGGCAGTTGCCCAAGTGCTTTTTCAGGCCGTGAACATAGTGGTAGTAAGCGCCTTCGATGACTTCTTCGCGCAGGTTGATGTCGACGGAGGTGACATTGCCGGGCAGAACGGCTTTAAGCTCTTTTTCCAGCAGGGCGGCCACAGCAGACGGGACGACCCGGTCCGAGGACAGCCAGACAACGGCTTCGTCCGGCGAGCTGTGCTCGATGTGACCGCCGCCAGAGAGTGCCCAGCGGAAAGTGTTGGGCGCGTCCTCGCTCCATTGCAGGCCTTCGTATCCGCGGGGAATCACCAACCGGTGGTCAACGCGTTCGTCAATCACCCTTTTGATGGTGCGCTTGACGTTGCTGAAGTCAAAGACCATACCCTGTTCGTCCAGTTCTCCTCCCAGCACCACATCGGCAATCCAGCTTTCGCCAACCAGGCCTCGAGCGGGATCCAGATAGGCGAAATCAATCACAGTGAGGTTGTCGACAAAGAGATGGTTCATGGAGGGTCCGGCGTGGTCAGGTTGCATGATGGCGGAATTCTAGCAAAAATCGCTGCATTCAGCAGTTTCAGGGGGCGCATCATAAACGCGAATCATAGCATCAAGGATCCGCAGTTTCCGGCATTGGTGCTGGCAGCCGGCCAGGCGAGACGAATGGGGTGTTACAAGCAGGCCTTGAAACTGCCAGGTGGCGATTCATTGCTGGGGCACGCCATTAGTCAGGCGCGGCAGCTATCGGCGCAGACGTGGGTGGTTGCGGGCGCAGGCTACCCTCTGGTGCGCTTTCGCTGCAATCGGCAACCGGCGCACTGGGTGGTTAACGAGCGTTGGCGGGAGGGCTTGTGGACGTCGTTGATTGCCGGCCTGCAGGCGCTTTCTCCCGCTGCTTTGGGTGTGTTTGTGCTGTTGGCAGACCAGCCCTTACTGGATACCGAAGGGCTCAGACGGCTGTCCGCAAACGCCCGGCGGAAGCCAGAGGTGCCCTGGGCAGCCAGTTATGGCAAGCGGGTAGGCGTGCCAGCCTGGATTCCGAAATCGCTCTGGGGAGATCTGTTATTGCTTAAGGGCGATGCGGGGGCGGGGGTGGTTCTGAACCGGGCCGGAACCCGTCCGGTTGAAATAGCCGGGGTGCAACAGGACGTTGACACCCCTCAGGACTGGCAGCAGGTCCGTGGGCAATTAGCCGAACAGGCCGGATAACCAGGCGATTCCTACGCTGAAAATACCCAGACTGATGGCCAAGCCAACGGTATAGATGCGCGAGTTGGCCGAGCGCTGCTGAGACACGTACAGATCGATGGTGCGCTGGGCAATGTCCTCGGCGGTCTCCCGGGAAATCTCGTGGGCCTGCTGAATGGCTTCCGACTGCAGGGTTTGCCAGAACTCGGTGTCGATGGTCTGTACGCTGGTGATGTGGTCCTTCAGCTCTGCCATATGCTCGGAGGTGAATCCGGCGTTTTTGGAGAGTTCTTTTTTCAGGGAAGTAAGCTCGCGACCCAGGTTCAGGTTAACTTCGGCAGCCACTTCGTCGCGCAGGTTGCGGGTGCGTTCATCCAGCATCTTGCTGAGTGACTCCAGGCGCTCCTCGATAGTGGCTTCCTGCCTGCTGCGGGTTTCGTCCAGCGCACGCTTGAGGTGATCGAACTGTTCATCGAAAAGGGAGCTGAGCAGTTCATGCAGCCGGTTGTTGATATGAGTCTTGACCGCCGAGCGGGCAATCTGCTCAATCAGGTCGCTGGTCAGAGGCACCACATTCGGGGCGCTTTGGCCGTTCAGGCCGCTTTCTGCTTTTGGCGACAGTTGCACAGAGGCATCCTCCGGAAAGTCCATGGGTTCGTCATCTGACTCGCGCAGGTCATGGCCGTTCATTTCAACAGGTGCTTCTGGCACGTTCCCCTGCTCGACGTCACTGGCCAACTGCTCCAGCATCAGGTTGAGACCTTCGTTGTGAGGCGGCTTGGTAAGGATGTTGTAGACACCAAAGTTGCGCGCTTCCTCCATAAAGGAAGAGGATTTCTTGGAGGTACACATGATGATCGGAATGCCGGCCGTTTCCGGGTTGTTCTTGATGGCCTTGGTGGCTTCCACGCCATTCATGCCGGGCATCAGGTGATCCATAAAGATCACGTCTGGCCGGTCGTGGCTCTTCAGGAAATCCAGCGCTTCTTCTGCTGATCCCGCCATGTTCACTTCCATGTCCCGACTCTCGAGCAGTTTGCTTAGCGCAAACCTGGCAACTTTGGAGTCGTCCACCAGCAGAGCATTTTTGATTGCCATGTCACTACCTCAACCTGTTACTGCAAACGCGTGGGTGCTGCGACCGGGTGATTACCAGCCTTCCAGTTGCGGGCACTGGGTTGCCCGATAACTCTTTTCCCGATAACAGACACCGGGTTCCGTGGTGCGGGCGGTAAACACTTCGCCGGCCGCGGTTGTCAGGCGAACCTGTCCATAGGGTTCACCATGGCGGAAAGTGGCCTCGATGGAGCTGCCGTTAGGGTTGCGCAGCAGGCCTTTGCCGTGGAACTTGCCTTCCATGTACTGGCCATCGTATTTCTTTCCGTCAGCAAAGACTTCCGAGCCCTTGCCATGAAATTCGCCGTTGGAGAATTCGCCTTCGTAGGAGCGTCCGTCCGGGTAGGTGAGGGCGCCCTGGCCGTGGAATTCATCATTCCGAAAGCCGCCAACGTACAGCATGCCATCGGCGGTGGTCAGGGAACCATGGCCATTCATACGGCCCTGCTCCCAGTTTCCGGTCAATATGTCGCCGTTGGCCAGGGTAAGCGTGCCCTTGCCGTGGAACTGATCGTTCTGGAACTGGCCGGTATAAGTCGTGCCGTCTGCGGAGCGCCAGCGCCCCTCACCGTGCCGTTCGCCCCGTTTCCAGTCGCCCTCGTAGCGGCTTCCATCGGAGTACCAGGCGGTACCGGAACCATCAAACTCGGCGTCCACGAAGTGGCCTTCATAACGCAGGCCGGAGCTATCTTCCCAGGTGCCATCACCAGTGGTGATGCCGCCGCGCCATTCACCATTCCTGTAGTTTACGGTGGTGAAGGCTTCCAGTTTGCCGACCAGCGTGAGTTCGTCGCCGGCTTCCAGTGCCACTGAATTGCTCCAGGACTGGTATCCGGGCTTTTCGATGGTGATGTCATAGAGGCCGGGGTCCAGCTCCAGGTCCAGGCGGGTGGCGCCATAGGATTTACCGTTGATCGTAACCTGATCGCCCACCACGTTGGAGCGTAACACCAGGGTGCCGGTTTTCGGAGGCTCGGGCGCGGGTTTCGTCTCCGGCACGTCGCGTTGGGAACGCATAGCCGAAACTGGTTCGGCCATGGCCAGCATTTCCGGGTTTTCGGGCATTGGTTCAACGGTGAACGGTTCGCTGTTTGCTGCTGTTTCGGTCTGTTCGCCGGTGGCCGGAAGCGCGTTGTCGACGGGCTGCGGCGTCTCCGGAGTGTCTGCCAATGGTGTCTCGCGGGTATCAGCAAACAGCGGCTCTTCAGCCACAGGTGCGGGTGTTTCGGCTTCAATCCGGGTTGTGGGTGTTTTCGCGGCTGAGGTTTCCGGCGCGGTGGCATGCTCCACGGTTTGCGCCATAGCCGGAACTGTGGTGTCGGTGGTATCCAGACCCTTGCGAACCGATGCGAATCCGGCAGTAACCAGAAGCATGAGCGCAAGTGCATTGATGAACAGCAGCGGCCTGAAATCGACCATGACAAAACCTCTTGATCCAAGTGTTCCGGATGCTTTGTTATGGGTTCATCTTAACCACTGTCTGCAACGTTATGTAACAGAAAGTGTCTGAACTTGATCAGAATGCCGGTCGTATCACATTTTGTCCGGAAGCCGATCATGGTTAAGTTGCTCCCAGGACTTCATGTAAACATCGGCTTCATATTGATAGGGAGACCGGAACGGGGTCAGAACAAAATCGAATATCAGGAAAAAGGAGCCGATCGACAGCCAGGCGATCGTCAGGGTGCTGATGGTCGTGGCCTGTTCCTCCGGATTCGAGTTGACGAACTCCTGCAGCATCGGGATCAGGTCACCGGCCATGACTACCGGGTTGAAGCTGGCCAGGACAAAGGGCAGCCAGAAGGCAATGAAGATGGGGAAGAAGCCGTAAGACCACAGCACACGCCGTAACAGGTAGATAGCAACTTCCCGCCAGAATCGCTGTCGAATCTCGGGAACTTTGCGGATTCGCTCGAGATACTGGCGTCGTTCGGCCCACCAGGCGGCAACTTCAGGGGCGTCGATGTGGGATTTGTCTGGGCTGCGGTCTGTCATGGATTGGCAGGCTACCTTGTTGAGTCCGTTCCGTGCATGATATCCGATACTACGTGTTACCCTGTAATTCTCCAATTGTTCTATACACAGGATTTTTTAATGGCTGCAGTGACTGACAACGCAATCCATCCGGCTTTTGAGAAACTTCGCAGTCACCGGATCGGCACCCTGAACCTTGAGGTTGAGGAGTATCGCCACAAAAAGACCGGTGCACGCCATCTTCACCTGGCGGCGGATAACGACGAGAACGTATTCTTCGTTGCTTTGCGAACGTTCCCGATGGATTCGACCGGTGTCGCCCACATCCTGGAGCATACCGCCCTGTGCGGCAGTGAGCGTTACCCGGTGCGTGATCCGTTCTTCATGATGATTCGCCGCTCCCTGAACACTTTCATGAACGCGTTCACCAGCAGCGACTGGACTGCTTATCCCTTTGCCAGCATGAACCGCAAGGACTTCGATAATCTGCTGTCGGTGTACCTGGATTCCGTGTTCTTCTCCAAGCTGGACCCGCTGGATTTTGCACAGGAAGGTCATCGCCTGGAATTTGACAAGCCGGATGACCCATCCAGCGACCTGGTCTACCGGGGTGTGGTCTACAACGAGATGAAAGGGGCGATGAGTGCACCTACCTCCCAGCTCTGGCAGAACCTGACCAGCCATCTGTTCCCGACCACGACTTATCACTACAACAGCGGCGGCGAGCCGGACCATATTGTCGATCTGAGTTATGACGACCTGGTGAAGTTCTATCGCCACCACTACCACCCGAGCAATGCGATTTTTGCGACCTACGGCAATATCCCGGCCCGGGAACACCACGAGAAGTTTGAAGAGCTGGCGCTGAAACGGTTCGATCGGCTGGATATTGAACTGCCGGTGAAAGACGAGAAGCGCATGTTCGCGCCGGTCCGGGTAGAGCAGGGCTATGCGGTAAATGAAGGTGAGAGCACCGACAACAAGACCCACATTGTGATGGGGTGGTTGCTGGGCCACAGCTTCGACCTGCAGGAAAATCTTGAAGGCCAGTTATTGTCTGCCGTCTTGCTGGAAAACAGCGCATCGCCGTTGATGCGGGCGCTGGAAACCACAGACCTGGGCCATGCGCCGTCTCCCATGTGCGGGCTGGAGGATTCCAACCGGGAAATGACCTTCGTTTGCGGTATTGAGGGCAGCGAGCCGGAGCGCAGGGCGGATCTGGAACAGCTGATTGAGTCTACGCTGCAGAAGGTGGTGGATGACGGTGTCAGCCAGGAGCGCCTCGAGGCCATCCTGCATCAGTTGGAACTGCACCAGCGGGAGATTGCCGGAGACCAGTTCCCCTACGGCTTGCAACTGATCATGAGCGCGATTGCCCCCATGGTTCATGGTGGTGATCCGGTGGAACTGCTGGATCTCGAGCCGGTATTGGCCACATTGAGGGAAAAGATCAAGGATCCCGAGTATGTGCCCGGGCTGATCCGGCGCAAGTTGCTGGAGAACCCGCACCGGGTAACCCTGACCTTGCGCCCGGATGAAAAACTCGAAGGCCGTCGTCAGCAGGCCATCAAGGAAGCCCTTGCCCGGCGCAAGGCGGAGCTGTCCGACGATGATATCAGCCATATTGTGCAGCGTGCTCAGGCACTGGAAGAGCGCCAGATGCGCAAGGATGATGATTCCATACTGCCCAAGGTTGGGCTGGATGATGTGCCGCTGCAGATGCCGGAGCCGGAGGGACGGTACGATGCCGAAACCGGTGCGACCGTTTATTCCCGAGGCACTAATGGCCTGGTGTATCAGCAGGTGGTGCTACCGCTGCCGGCTCTGAGCAAAGACGAACTGTTGCTGTTGCCTTATTACACCACTCTGATTTCCGAAGTGGGGTGTGGAGAGCTGGATTACTTGCAAATGCAGGATCGTATTTCTGCGGAATCTGGCGGCATCGGCGCTTCTTTTACTGCCAAGGGGCAGATTGATGATGTTCAGGCTATGACCGGCTATCTGATTTTCAGTGGCAAGGCGCTGAGCCGCAACAGCAAAGCGCTGACCCGCCTGCTGAAGGATGTCTACACCGGGGCCCGTTTTGACGAAAAAGAGCGTGTTCGTGAGATCATTGCCCAGATCCGGGCTCGCCGTGAGCAGGCGGTGACGGGCAGCGGGCATGCCCTGGCCATGGGCGCAGCGGCTCAGGGCGTCAGTTCCGGTGCCTGGTTGTCGTACCGTCTGGGTGGTCTGGCTGGAATTCGTGGTACCAAGGAGCTTGATCAGCAGCTCAAAGATGAAGCCGGCCTGGCCGATTTCTGTGGCAAGCTGGCCGCGCTGCACAACCGTATTCGCAGCCAGAACCGCCAGTTCCTGCTGATTGGTGAGGACGACCAGTTGTCGCCCATGCTGGATGAGTTGGGCACTTGCTGGAGCGGAGTGTCTGCAGAGGGTGAGGGTAACTGGTCCATGGAGCCGGTCAGTTACAACACCCGGGAGGCCTGGCTGACATCTACCCAGGTCAATTTCTGTGCCAAAGCCTACCCGACGGTTGCGGTGGATCATCCCGATGCGGCTGCGCTGACGGTACTGGGAGGCTTTCTCCGGAACGGTTATCTGCACCGGGCCATCCGTGAAAAAGGCGGGGCCTACGGTGGTGGCGCCGGCCAGGACAGCGTGAATGGTGTTTTCCGGTTCTTCTCCTATCGCGATCCCCGCCTTGCGGAAACCCTGGATGACTTCGATGCAGCGCTGAACTGGTTATACAGCGAAGCGCATGAGCACCAGGCTCTGGAAGAGGCTATCCTGGGTGTGATCGGCCAACTCGACCGCCCCCGCTCGCCAGCCGGAGCGGCTCGCCATGCTTACCACAACAGGCTGTTCGGGCGTACGCCGGAGCAGCGCGCACGTTTCCGTGAGAGGGTTCTTGGTGTCACTCTGGACGAGCTTCAGCGCGTGGCCAAGACCTGGCTTGCGCCTGAAAAGGCCAATGTGGCCGTCGTGACAAGCCCCGACAACCGTGCGGTTGTGGAAGGGCTTGGCATGGACATTCAGGAACTTTGATCTGACCGGCAGAGGGCCATTGGCTCTCTGCCGGGTTTCCTGCCTCAGCGGTGCCGCTTCAGGCCCGTTGTCACCATGATTCTGGTCGAGATTTCCTCAACGGAATACGCCGTAGTATTCAGATAGGGAATCCGCTCCCGCTTGTACATTAATTCGATTTCTTCAATCTCATGCATGCATTGCTGCAGCGATGAGTAGCGGGAGTTCGGTCGGCGCTCGTTACGAATGGTGGCAAGGCGTTCCGGTTCGATGGTCAGGCCAAACAGTTTTTCCTTATGGGGCCGGAGCGCGGCGGGCATCTTCTGGTCGTCCAGATCTTCTTCGGTAATCGGATAGTTGGCGGCCTTGATGCCGTACTGCAGGGCCAGGTACAGGCAGGTGGGCGTTTTACCGCTCCGGGATGCCCCGATCAGAATCAGGTCGGCCTCATCGTAATGCCGGGTGCGGGCACCGTCGTCATTGTCCAGCGCGAAGTTGACTGCGTGGATCCGGCGCTCGTAGCTGCCCGCGTTATTGATGGAGTGGGATTTGCCTACGGAGTAGGAGGACGACGAGTTGAGTTCCTGCTCCAGAGGGTTCAGGAAGGTTCCGAAGATATCTACCATAAAGCCGTCTGCCCGGCTGATAATTTCCCTGATGCCGCCATTAACGATGGTGTCGAATACCAGCGGCCGTTCCCCATCGATTTCCGACGCTTTGTTGATGCGGCTGACAAGATCCCGGGCCTTCTCCTCATCGTCGATATAGGGCACGGTAACCCGCTCAAACTCGATTTTTTCAAACTGCGCCAAAAGGGCATGGCCGAGCGCTTCTGCCGTAAGGCCAGTGCCATCAGAGATAAAAAACGCCGTTCTTTTCATGGTCGTATCCGGTCTGGTTTGAACTTTTTCCCGGGAGTCTTTGGTTGCCTCCCTAGGTAATTTCCGCAGCTTACAGTATCATACACGCCAGATTCGAGACTCCGCGCTACACAGACTCAAGGGAGACACGCTTTGGAAGATTACATTATCTGGTTTGACCACCTGGGAATGTCCGACGTAGACCGGGTTGGAGGCAAGAATGCTTCCCTCGGTGAAATGATCAGTAATCTCGCCAATGCTGGTGTTACCGTCCCTGGCGGTTTCGCTACCACTGCTCATGCTTACCGTGAATTCCTGGCCACCGACGGCCTGAAAGACCGCATTGACGAAGCCCTGGATGCCCTGGATGTCAACGACGTTAACGAACTGGCGCGGGTTGGCTCCCAGATTCGCCAGTGGGTAATCGACACCGCGTTTCCGGAAGTGCTGGATAACGCCTTGAAAGAAGCTTATGCCAAGCTTCAGGCCGGTAATGACCAGATGGCTGTCGCGGTGCGTTCCTCCGCCACCGCGGAGGACCTTCCTGATGCCTCTTTCGCCGGCCAGCAGGAAACCTTCCTGAACGTGGTGGGCCTGGAGCAGGTTCGTACCTCGGTGAAAGAGGTGTTTGCCTCGCTGTTCAATGACCGGGCGATCTCCTATCGCGTGCACCATGGTTTTGATCACAAGCTGGTAGCGTTGTCTGCCGGTATCCAGAAGATGGTTCGCAGTGAAACCGCTTCCAGCGGTGTTATGTTCACCCTGGATACCGAGTCCGGTTTCCGCGATGTCGTGTTTATTACCTCCTCATACGGCCTCGGTGAAACCGTGGTGCAGGGTGCCGTGAACCCTGACGAATTCTACGTACACAAGCCGACCCTGGAAGCCGGACGTCCGTCGGTATTGCGCCGTAACCTCGGCAGCAAGGCCATCAAGATGGTTTACCATTCCGAACCGGGTGAAGGTAAGTTTGTTGAAACCGTGAAGGTAGAGCAGGAAGACCGTAATCGTTTTTCCATCACCGATGCGGAAGTGGAAGAACTGGCCAAGCAGGCCATGATTATTGAAAAGCATTACCAGCGCCCGATGGACATTGAGTGGGCCAAAGATGGTGATGACGGCAAGATCTACATCGTTCAGGCCCGGCCGGAAACGGTCAAGAGTCGTGCAGCTGCCAATGTGATGGAACGTTACCTGCTGAAGGAAACCGGCAAAGTACTGGTGGAAGGTCGCAGTATCGGCCACAAGATCGGCAGTGGCCCGGTGAAGATCATCACCAGCATTAACGAAATGGACCGGGTACAGGCCGGCGACGTGCTCGTCACCGATATGACCGACCCGGACTGGGAGCCGGTGATGAAGCGGGCTTCGGCCATTGTTACCGACCGTGGCGGCCGTACCTGCCACGCCGCCATTATTGCCCGGGAGTTGGGTATTCCGGCGGTTGTGGGCTGTGGCGATGCCACCGAGGTGCTCAAGGATGGTCAGGACGTGACCGTCTCCTGTGCCGAAGGTGACACCGGTATGATCTACGAGGGTGCCCTGGACTTCGAGCTGCGTGAGAATACCGTGGACTCCATGCCCAACATTCCGTTCAAGATCATGATGAACGTGGGCAACCCGGACCGCGCCTTTGACTTCCAGGCGCTGCCCAATGAAGGTGTGGGCCTGGCCCGCCTTGAGTTCATCATTAACCGGATGATTGGCGTGCACCCGAAAGCGCTGTTGAACTTCGACGGTCTGCCCCGTGACATCAAACAGACCGTGGAAAAGCGCATTTCCGGCTATGCCTCACCGGTGGATTTCTACGTGGACAAGCTGGTGGAAGGTATTTCCACCCTGGCAGCGGCGTTCGCTCCGAAGAAAGTGATTGTGCGTTTGTCCGACTTCAAATCCAATGAGTACGCCAATCTGATTGGTGGCACCCTGTACGAGCCGGACGAAGAAAACCCGATGCTGGGCTTCCGTGGTGCATCGCGCTATATCTCCGATACCTTCCGCGACTGTTTCGAGCTTGAGTGTCGGGCTCTGAAGAAGGTCCGTAATGAAATGGGCCTGACCAACGTTGAAGTGATGGTGCCGTTCGTACGGACTGTCGGCGAAGCCGAACAGGTGGTGAACCTGCTGGCGGAAAACGGCCTGAAGCGCGGTGAGAA
Organism: Marinobacter sp. EN3; assembly: GCF_000475315.1. Lineage (NCBI taxonomy): Bacteria > Pseudomonadati > Pseudomonadota > Gammaproteobacteria > Pseudomonadales > Marinobacteraceae > Marinobacter > Marinobacter sp. EN3. The sequence goes on along the minus strand of NZ_AXCC01000001.1, from coordinate 510,720 downwards.
CGGCCTGCGGGTCATCATGATGTGTGAACTGCCGGCCAATGCCATTCTGGCGGAGCAGTTCCTGGAGCACTTTGATGGCTTCTCCATCGGTTCCAACGATCTGACTCAGTTGACGCTCGGTCTTGATCGGGATTCCGGTATCATTGCCCACCTGTTCGATGAGCGTAACGATGCGGTGAAGGCGCTGTTGTCCAACGCTATCCAGGCCTGCAAGAAAACCGGTAAGTACATCGGTATCTGTGGTCAGGGTCCGTCGGATCATCCGGATCTGGCCAAGTGGCTGATGGATGAGGGCATTGATACCGTGTCTCTGAACCCCGATTCGGTACTCGATACCTGGTTCTTCCTGGCCGACGAGAAGATCGACTGATCACCAACACTTTGGGAAAAGGAGAGCGACAACGTGAGCAAGATTATTACTCCGGATCTATGTGACGAATTTCCGGAAGTGCAGGTGGTAGAGCCTGGCTTCAATAATTACGGTGGCGTGCGCCAGTTCGGCGGTGAGATCGTGACCGTGAAGTGCTTTGAAGACAACTCGGTGGTGAAAGAGCAGGTTGGTCTGCCCGGCAATGGCCGCGTGATGGTCGTCGACGGTGGTGCTTCCAAGCGCAACGCACTGCTGGGTGATATGCTGGCCGAGAAAGCCGCAGAAAACGGTTGGGCCGGCCTGATCATTTATGGCTGCATCCGGGATGTGGACGAGATTGGCCAGACCAATCTGGGCGTCCAGGCCCTGGGTACTGTGCCGCGCAAGACTGAAAAGCGCGGTATTGGCGATCTGAATATTCCCGTGACTTTCCACGGTGTGACATTCAAGCCGGGGCAGTACGTGTATGCCGATAACAACGGCATCATCGTCTCTGAGAAGCCGCTGGTTTAACCAACGGGTTCGGCACAGACAAAAACGGCGGCTCTAGGGCCGCCGTTTTTTATTGGGTCACTTCTATGATGTTGATTCCGAGCAGATAGCCATCGCCATCCGGCTCGCAGCGTACCACTTCACAGAGTGTCTCCAGGGGCGGAAAGTGATCCCCTGCGGACTCTATTCGGGTTCTCAGTTCTTCGCCAATCTCGAACGACCGTTCCACCGCCACTTGCATGCCGGCGGCACTGAGATCCCGGCAGATACCGGTGTGGGTTTCACCATCGTTGCCGGTAATCGTGATGGTGCTGTTCACCTGCATTCGATGGAAGTCGCGCTTCTCAGAGTAATCTTTCATCACCTTTACGCCCAGTTGTCGGTTTTTCTTGTTGGTTTGAGCATGGGAATGATCAGGGCCAGCAGTACGCCTCCAAACACAAGGCCCGCGCCCAGAAGCATGAAATCGGATTCCTTGCTCGCTTCAAGACGCTCGTTTTCTGCTGTCAGTACTTCCAGATCGTTACGCAGTTTCTGGTTTTCTTCTCGTAATTCCCGGTTCCGGCGCTCAAGATTGATGGAGTCTGCTGCAATATTCTTGATGCGTTGCAATTCAGTCTGCAGGTCTTCCGCCCGATTGGAAAGATTATTCTCGGCATTCTGCAGAGCGTTTCGTTCTTCGGTAACGGTTGCCAGCTGCTGCCGTGTTTCGGTCAGCTCGGCCCGTGCCGTATCCAGCTGCTGGCTGACTCTTCGTAGTTGGTCTGCGGCGATGGGTTCATTGCTCAGGTATTGGCTCGATACCCAGCCTTCGGTGCCTTTCGGGGTGCGTACGCGGGTATAGCTCTCACCGGTTTCGAGAACTTCCAGTGGCGTGCCGCTGGGAACCGCGTTTTCGATGATCCGGTACTGGCTGCCAGCGCCCGAGCGCACAGGCAGGTAAAGCTGATCATCGACCCAGACGGTGCGCGCCTGCGCAACGGAAACGGAGCTGACAATAAGCACAAGGCTGAAAAGGAGGCGGAGCGGTGTCACGGAGTACGTTCCCTGATAGTGTTATTACTGATGATTTAAACCCGCAATTCTGTCACAAGGTGGCCGCTATTCAAGCACCTCAGCGTTACAATCCGCTCATGCTGGCGGCTGCTGCGTTCAGGGCAGCACCACCTTGTAGGGTTTGACGATTACCTTTTCATACACGCCCGCATCGACGTAGGGGTCTGCATCGGCCCAGGCCTGAGCCTTCTCCAGCGATTCAAACTCGGCGATGACCAGGCTGCCACTGAAGCCTGCTTCTCCAGGATCGGGCGAATCAATGGCGGGATGGGGGCCGGCTACCAGTAACCGACCTTCGGCCTTGAGCTGTTCCAGCCGGGCCAGGTGCGCGGGTCGGGCTTCTTTGCGCAAGGGCAGGCTGTTGGCAATGTCTTCGCTGATGATGGCGTAATACATGAGTTCTCCGATCGGTGATCAGTTGAGGTTAGGGGCACTGCCTGAAGGCTGCTACACTGGTGCCCGTTTCGTTAATCAGGAATGTTCGTGACTATACCCCAAGACTCCAGAACGTGCATTGATTTGCATTGCCATAGCACGGCATCCGATGGCGCGCTGTCTCCAGAGGCCCTGATAGCCAGAGCCGTTGAGCAGGGGGTTAGCCATCTGGCATTGACCGATCATGACACCATCGCAGGTCTCGAGGTGGCGAGAAGTGCGACGTCAGGTTCCGGTTTGTCCCTGATTAACGGCGTGGAGCTTTCCTGTGTCTGGCGCAGTCATACCATTCATGTGGTTGGGCTCGATTTTGACGAACGTGATCCTGCGTTTCTCTCAGCACTTGAGCGTCAGAACGAGAACCGCTGGCAGCGGGCTCACATGATTGCCGACAGGCTAAGCCGCCTGAACGTGGACCAGCTTCTTGAGCGGGCAACGAAAGTGGCCGGTGGGGAGGTGCCCGGGCGCCCGCATTTTGCCGAGGTACTGGTAGAAGACGGTGTCGTACCCAAGGTGGCGCATGCGTTCAAACGGTATCTGGGTACAGGCAAGCCAGGAGATGTGAAGGCGTGTTGGCCGGAGTTGTCGGAGGTGGTGCAATGGATTGTGTCGGCCGGCGGAATTGCTGTGCTGGCCCACCCCAGAAAATACCGTCTTACCGCAACCCGTTTAAGGGCGCTGACTGCGGATTTCGGCCGTGCCGGAGGGCAGGGCATTGAGGTGTCAGTATCAGGCCAGTCCAGCGGCGATCTGGGTTTTGTGGCCGAGCTGGCGCGGCGGGAAAAACTCTGGGCCTCGCAGGGCAGTGATTTTCACTTTCCCGGGGCTCCGTGGTGTGAGCTGGGGCGGATAATGAAAATGCCAGAGGGGCTGGAGCCCGTCTGGCATCACTTCCGGCAACCGATTGAAGCCTGAGGCTTCAGTCCGGCGCGTGGAACAGCAGGTAGAGATCGGTCAGAGAGTCCGGGATGGCCTCTGCCATCTTGGCTGACAGCTTCTCGTCATTCCGGACTTTCTGGAAGTCCTCGTCCTCAAACAGGCCGGACAGTGTCAGCATCGGCACCATAAGGTCCGCCACTTCATCCTCATCCGCAGCTTGCAGCCAGGCCTCCTCGTGCTCGAGGAAGGTATCGACAAAGCCCGCGCACCAGTTTTCCAGAGCGTTCATCGGGTCACCGTCTTCCGGCTCTGGCAGCTCCAGTGGCTGGCCCATATCCAGGGCGTGGGCCATATCGCGTGCAAGCTCGTTCACACAATGGGTAAAGGTGTCAGGAATGCCGGTATCCGGCAGCTGATCTGTGCCTGTGGCAAGGCGGAAGAGATCTTCCGCCTTCAGGCTGACCGGCCCGATCACGCTGGCACACACCACGCCGTGGAACCCGAAAAAGTCCAGGGCATGATCACCCCAGGGTTCTGCGAACAGAATGTCTTCCAGCGCTTCGATGTCCGAGTTGCTCAGCATGATCAGTTGCTCCCGGCCTGCTTGGCCTCTTCTGCCTTTTTGGCTTCTTCGGCCGCGCGTTGGCGCTTGCGGACCTCTCTTGGGTCATTATAGGCCCGGCCCGGAGTCACCGGGATACCTTCCGGTGCACTGGCTTCCTGAGCCTCTTCTTTCTGCTCCGCTGGCTTTTCGCTAGCCGGAGCTGGCTTGGCTTTTGCGGGCTCCGAAGGCTGCTCTGGTTTGTCAGCGGGTTTTTCGCTGGCGGATTCGGCCTGTTTTTCCGGCGCAGTCTCCGCTTTTGGCTCGGGTTTCGCGGCCTCGGCCTTCTGTTCCGGCGCTTTGTCGGTTTTGCCCTCGGCAGGCTTCTTCTGGTCAGAAGCTGCACCGGTTTTCGGCTCAGCGGTCTTCGGTACTTCAGCCTTAGCTTGCTGGGGTGCCTTGGGCTCTGCCTTCGCCGGTTCTTTTTCCTCGTCTTTGGCAGGTTCAGCGCTGGCTTTTTCTGCAGGCTTTTCGGCGTCCTTTCCGGTTACCTGCTCGGCAGACTCAGGCTTGACAGCCTGTTTCTGCTCGGCTGTTGCCGGCAAGCTCTCCTTTTCGCCCTGGTCTTCAGCAGCAGCTGACTTCTCAACGCTATCGGCAGAGCGAGGCTTGCGCTGGCGGCCGGAGCTACGGCCTCTGCGGCCGTCAGACTTCTCTTTGCGGCTGCCATCTTCCTTCGCCTCAGGCTTGTCTTCTGCTGACGGAGCCTCTTTCTGCTCTGGCTGTTCGGTTTTGGCTTCCGGCTGGTCGGCCTTTTCCTGTTGTTCAGGCTTGCGGCTCTCTGGCGCAGTTTTGGTTTCCGGCGTTGCTGCGGCCGGTTGCTCGGCTTTTTCTACGCGCAGCTCACCGGATTTAGCATCCACTGGAGCTGTCTTGTCAGCCGCTTTTTCCGGCTGGGTATCTTTCTGGTGCTTCTCGCTGCGTTCCGCTTTGCGTTCGGCCGGCGTAGATACCGGAGCCTCGGCGGGTGAGCCATCCCGGTTACGTTGCCGGCGCGGTTTGCGCTGCTTGTCGTCTCCGCCTTGCTTGTCGCTGGCAGGGCTCTTCTGGGACTCCTGCTGTTCCCGGTTATCCTGCTGGCCTTTCTGGTCACGCTGAGGACGATTCCGGTTCTGGCCGCGGCCCTGGGAGTCCTTGCGGTTGTCCCGGCGGTTCTCATTGCCCTTGCTGTCGCCAGAGCGGTCGTCCCGGTTGGAACGGTTCTGGCCACCGCGTTCACCACGATTCTGATCGTCACCACGGCCACCACGATTGCGGCCCCGGTTGTCGTCGCCACGGCTCTGCTGGCTACCCTGACGGCGATCATTGCCGCTGCGGTTGCCGCCGGAGCGTTGGTCATCGCGGGCAACGCGGGATTTGCGGCGATCCTGGCGCGCCTGATTGCGACGCTCTTCACTCCGGTTGCGGTTGGTGTCACGGCTGGCTTCCTGCTCCGGTTCTTCACCCCGGAAGAAGCACGCGATCTTCTTGCCCAGTTTGCGGAACAGACCTTCTTCCTGCTCAGCCGCAGCCGTTGGCGCAGCAGCTGTTGGTGCGGGGGCTGGCGCGGAGGGGCGGATGGCTTTCACGGCAGCCTGCTCGCGCACCGGTTTCTCGGCACTTGCAACTTCTACCGCTGCCTCTTCCTCGCGCTCGCTGTACTGTTGCGCTACCTGATGACTGGAGACATGCTCCGGAGAGGTTTCGTCCTGACGCAGGCGCAGAATCTCGAAGTGCGGTGTTTCCATGTTGGGCACAGGTGCGACCACCACAGCTACACCCTGGCGGGCTTCAATGTCAGCCAGCTGCTTGCGCTTTTCGTTCAGCAGGAAGGTGGCCACAGAAACCGGCACCATGGCGCGTACTTCTGCGGTCTTCTCCTTGGAGGATTCTTCGTAGATCAGGCGCATGATGCTCAGCGCCAGAGATTCGATACCTCGGATGGTGCCCTGGCCCTCACAGCGCGGGCAAACCTCGCTGCGGGTCTCGCCCAGGGAGGGACGCAGGCGCTGACGTGACATTTCCAGCAGGCCGAAGCGGGATATCTTGCCAACCTGAACGCGGGCCCGGTCGATTTCCAGGGCTTCGCGCATTTTCTGTTCGACTTCACGCTGGTGCTTGGCCGGGGTCATGTCGATGAAGTCGATAACGATCAGGCCGCCCATGTCACGCAGGCGCAGTTGCCGTGCGATTTCCTCAGCCGCTTCAAGATTGGTTTGCAGGGCCGTTTCTTCAATGTCCTGGCCCTTGGTAGCCCGGGAAGAGTTGATGTCGATCGACACCAGGGCTTCGGTCGGGTCGATGACAATGGAGCCGCCGGATGGCAGTTTCACTTCGCGCTGGAAGGCTGTTTCGATCTGGCCTTCGATCTGGTAGCGGCTGAACAGGGGGATCTCGTCTTTATACAGCTTGATCTTGTTTTCGAAGGTGGGCATGACCGCACGAACGAAGCTCAACACGTCTTCGTAAACGTTATCGGCATCGATCAGGACTTCGCCGATATCCTGGCGGAGGTAATCGCGCACGGCGCGGATGATGACATTGCTTTCCTGGTGGATCAGGAAAGGCGCTTTGCGCTCGCCAGCCGCCTGGGTGATGGCTTCCCAGAACTGTACCAGGTAGTCGAGGTCCCACTGGAGCTCTTCGGTGGTGCGGCCAATGCCGGCCGTACGCACAATAATGCCCATGGACTTCGGCACCTGAACGCCGTTCATCGCTTCTTTGAGCTGGGCCCGTTCTTCGCCTTCAATGCGGCGCGAAATGCCACCGGCGCGGGGGTTGTTGGGCATCAGCACCAGGTAGCGACCTGCCAGGGAGATAAAGGTGGTCAGGGCGGCGCCCTTGTTGCCACGCTCTTCCTTGTCGACCTGAACAATGACTTCCTGGCCTTCGGAGACAACATCCTTGATGTTGATTTTGCCCTCAATCTGCCCGGGCGACTTCTTGAAATACTCTTTGGAGATTTCCTTCAGGGGCAGGAAGCCGTGGCGCTCTGCGCCAAAGTCAACGAAAGCCGCTTCAAGGCTGGGTTCTACCCGGGTAATGCGGCCCTTGTAGATGTTGGCCTTTTTCTGCTCGCGGGTACTGGATTCGATATCGAGGTCGAACAGCCGTTGGCCGTCAACCAGCGCGACGCGCAACTCTTCGGGATGAGTTGCATTGATCAGCATTCTTTTCATGGAAAGAAAGGGTTCCTGTCGTTTGTTGGTGACAGAAAACCGGGGGGATTCGCATCAGCGAAGCAGGATTTGCGTGCCGCGGGCCCTTTACAGCAGGCAGGCCGGCGGCCAGACGGATCAAACCCTTATGGGGTGCAATCCTGGGTGTCTGAGACCACCGCCGACATTCCGCCTGCCGGTGGGCAGGTCGAGGTCGAATAGGGTGAGAGTCTGTTGACGCATAATATCCGTTTCAGGTTCACACAAGCCCCTGGGTCTCACGTCGTATTGGTTTGCTGGACGGCCCGGGTTTGCGTGGCAATGATTCTTCGCGATGTCGCCCGACGGTTTTCCAGTCGGTTTTCCTCTCCCGGAGCAGGTCGCAGCCTTTCTCGGTCTGGCCTGTGGTTCCGGGAGTCTGTTTCCCGCTGCATCCGTTAATGATTGGTTTTGCAGCGTTCAAACTCTTAATCAGTATCGGTATACTGCTGCCGCTCCGGCTTCTGACCAGAGTTCGTCAGGCCGTAGACAAACGGCAGAGCACGCCGGAATATAACAGGTACAGCGTAGCCAGACAACTCCCAAATTGCGTCTGTCCCGGCTCACGGGGCGGGCATACGGCACCGCAATCCATCAACACAAGGATTTTCATGTCGCGCACCTCCGATTCCCGCAAGTCAAAGGGCCGTCGCCCCGCCATAGGCAAGGCCCGTGGTGTCGGAAAAACTGCTGTCAAAGCGAGGCCTGAACGTGCTCCTGGATCTGTGGCGACAGAGGTTCAGTGGATTAGTGTAGATGAGGATATGGCGGGGCAGCGGGTGGATAATTTTCTGATGGCGCGGTTGAGAGGGGTGCCCAAAAGCATTGTCTACCGCATTGTCAGAAAGGGTGAAGTGCGCGTGAACAAAGGGCGTGTGAAGCCCGATACCCGCCTTAATCCGGGTGATGTGGTTCGAATTCCGCCCCTGATGCAGCAGGCCAAAGCCGAACAGCCCAAGCCCGGCAGTCGGGTGCAGGGGGTTATGGAGGCTGCGATCGTTTTCGAGAACGACGAGATGTTGGTGGTGAACAAACCCTCCGGTATAGCGGTCCATGGCGGAAGTGGGTTGAGTTTCGGGTTGATTGAAGTGTTGCGGTCGGCCCGGCCGGAAGCCAGGTTCCTGGAGTTGGTCCACCGTCTGGATCGGGATACCTCGGGCCTGGTGATGGTGGCAAAAAAGCGTTCAGCCCTGCGGTTTTTGCAGGATGAACTGCGGCAAAAGCGGATTCGCAAGTATTACCACGCCCTGGTGGTCGGCAGCTGGCCGGAAGGCGTTGATCGTGTTGCCGAGCCGCTGTTGCGTTTTGAGATGCCTAATGGCGAGCGCCGGGTTCGGGTCAGCGAAGAGGGTAAGAGCTCCCTGACTTTATATGCCTGTTTACAGCGGTTTCAGGGGTATAGTCTTGTTGAGGCGTCTCCGGTGACTGGCAGAACCCACCAGATTCGGGTGCACAGTGCCTGGGCGGGTCATCCGATTGCCGGCGACGACAAGTATATGGATGATGCCAGTCTGAAAGCTTTCCGGGCCATTGGTGGGCAGCGCTTGATGTTGCATGCCAGGGCTCTTGAGTTTTCGCTTCCGGGTTCGGGCGAGCCCATGCGGCTGGAAGCATCATACGACGAGCCCTTTTCCGGGGTGCTCGAAGAATTGGCCAAGCGAAGCGGGAAACGGTCGTAATGAAGGTAAAGGTAGTTATTTTTGACTGGGACGGAACGCTGATTGATTCGGTGGACCATATTGCTGACAGTCTGCATCAGGCGGCAACGGAACTTGGGTATCCCGAGCTGGAGCGAGAAGCCTATCGCGACATCATTGGTCTGGGCATGATCGAGGCGTTGGAAAAATTGTATCCGGGTCTGAGTCGTGAAGAGATGGTTCGTATTCGTGAGGGCTATGCGGGTTACTTCTTCAAAAAAGTGACCACGCCCCAGAATGTGTTCGACGGCATGGCCGATGTGGTTGCCGATCTCCGGGGTTCCGGGCGTGGGTGTTCGGTGGCTACTGGCAAGAGTCGGAGGGGTCTTGAATTGGCGTTGACCTCCAGTGGTCTGGGGTCGCATTTTGATATCACGCGCTGTGCGGATGAAACCCGGTCCAAGCCGCATCCGTTGATGCTGGAGGAAATCCTGGCGTTCTACGGCTATGAACCGGAAGAGGCTGTGATGATTGGCGATACCCGTTACGATCTGGAGATGGCTCAGCGTATTGGCATGCCCTCCATCGGTGTGGAGTGGGGGGTGCATAAGCGTGATGTGCTTGAGGCCTATGATCCTCATGCGGTGGTGAATTCAGTGGCGGACCTCCGGAAGGTGTTGGGTCTGCGCTAACAGCAGGACGTTGCAAGTAAGGAATACGAATGAGCGAGTGGGATTCGGATAAGCAGTCGGAGTGGGGCGACAAGCCCGTTGAGCCAGAAGCCCGGGGCGCCCGAGGTGGCTTGTTTGGCAGCAGGAAGCCGTCGATGCCGCCGGAGACGGGGCGTGATTGGCGTCTGATTGAAAAGCTGGTGATGTCCTTGCAGGCGGAGCAGCGACGCAGTCGTCGTTGGGGTATTTTCTTCAAGCTGCTCACGTTCGGATATCTGTTTGCGCTGCTGTTCATGATTCGTGCGCCCTTCGGAGAAGGCGTCGGGGCCACAGTGGGAAGCCATACCGCGCTGGTAGAGGTGAATGGCCCGATTGCTGCTGATGAGCTGGCCAGTGCAGATAACCTGGTCGGGGCATTGCGTGCCGCGTTTGAGGCCGAGAGCTCGAAGGCGGTTGTGCTGCGGATTAACAGTCCGGGCGGCAGTCCGGTGCAGTCCGGCTATGTCTATGATGAGATCAAGCGGTTGAGGGAGGAGTATCCCGACAAAAAGATCTACGCGGTGATTTCTGATATTGGTGCATCGGGTGCTTATTACATTGCCGCAGCAGCCGATGAGATATACGCCAACCGGGCCAGTCTGGTCGGATCGATTGGTGTAGTGGCCGGTGGTTTTGGCTTCACTGAGGCGATGGAAAAGATTGGCGTGGATCGTCGTCTCTATACCGCAGGTGACAACAAGGCTTTCCTGGACCCGTTCTCGCCGGAGCAGGAGGAAGAGGTTGCGTTCTGGCAGAGTGTGCTTGAAAACACCCACAAGCAGTTCATCGAAGCGGTCAGGCAGGGACGTGGCGATCGCCTGGCGGATGACCCCAGGCTGTTCAGTGGCCTGGTCTGGAGTGGTGAGCAGGCGGTAGAGCTGGGGCTTGTAGATGGTCTGGGCAGTTCATCCTGGGTCGCGCGCCAGTTGGTGGGCGAAGAGGAGCTTGTCGATTACAGTCGCAGCCGTTCTCCTTTTCAGGAGTTTGTGGATCAGCTGGGGGTGGCCGTTGGTGAAGGTGTCGCAACCCGGTTGATGGAGTCACGACTGGAGCTCCGATAAGTTGCCTCGGGCATCAGTCCAGCAATGGATTGATGCCCAGCTCTCTCAGTATACGGGTGAGCGCAATCAGCGGTAGGCCGATCAGGCTGTTGGGATCGTCGCCCTGAAGGCGGCTGAAAAGGGCGATGCCAAGACCTTCCATCTTGAAGCTGCCCGCGCAGTCGTAAGGCTGCTCTTTCTGCAGGTAGCCTTCAATTTCCTCTTCCTGTAAGTCCCTGAAGTGCACCTCAAACGGTTCGCAGTGAGTTTGAAGGTTGCCGCTTCGGGTATCCAGAACTGCCAGACCGGTGAGAAAGCGCACCCGGTTGCCACTGCTTCGCATCAATTGCTGTTTTGCTGTGTCGTAGCGGCCGGGTTTGCTCAGGAGGCTGCCATCCGGTAATGCCGCCACCTGGTCGGAGCCGATGATGATATGGTCCTGAAAGCGCGGGGCGAGAGCTTTTGCTTTGCTTTCTGCAAGTCGGACGGCCAGGGCTTCGGCTGCTTCTCCTGGAATGGGTGTTTCGTCGATGTCGGGGCTGGCAGTGTCGAACGCAAGGTTGAGCCGGGCCAGCAATTGCTTTCGGTAGGGTGAGGAAGAGGCCAGTAGCAGCTTGGGAGGAAGCATAGGGTTTCAGGTCCGGTCGGTTGGATATGGGAGTTCTTTCGGGCTGATATCGTAAAATACCCCTATTCCGGGCGAAAGGCCCGGTAGAAAGTCGATTAAGTCTTTGACAGAGGCGGGTCTCGCCCCTAAAATTGCGCGCCTATGTCCAAAGCGCCGATCGTCGAACTGCCCAGATCTGTCGACCCAAACAAGTTGGCAGAGCAGAACACAACGCTTGAAGGGGTGATTCCTTTCAGGGGGCTTTCTCGTTTTCGTGAAGCTGTGCCGGGACTGCCAGAAGATGGTGAGTGCAGCGTAAAGCTGTCTTTCTATCGGGATGGGGAGCGTCGCCGGATAGTGTCGGGTGAGTTGTCTGCGCCGGTCATTCTGGAATGCCAGCGCTGCATGGGTGACATGCAGGTGACTCTGGAATCCCGTTTTGATCTCGGTCTGGTCATCAGTGATGAGCAGGCGCAGCGGTTGCCGAAAGCGTTGGAGCCATTTCTGGTAGAAGATTTCAACGCCGATCTCTGGGCAATGGTGGAAGACGAGTTGCTTCTGGTGCTGCCGCCATTTCCGCTCCACGAGCGGGAGGAGTGTCCGGCAAAAGAAGATCTTGAAGCGCTCGAAGAGCCCGAGGCTGCCGAAGAGCCCGAGACAGAGCAAAGAAAAGAGAACCCGTTCAGTGTTCTGGCGGGACTTAAGACGACAAAGCATTAACGTATTCGAAAATAGGTCAGGAGCATAACCATGGCTGTACAGCAAAATCGCAAAACTCGTTCAAAGCGTGGCATGCGCCGTTCACACGACGCACTGAGTGCTGCTGCTCTGTCTACCGACGCAACAACTGGTGAAGTTCATCGTCGCCATCACGTGTCTCCAGACGGTTTCTACCGTGGCAAGCAGGTGGTTGAGGCTCGCGACGAGTAATTCGTCGGGAATTTCTTCTGACCTGTGCCGCATGGACGAGTGGTGAACACGCCGGTCACCATTGCCATTGATGCTATGAGCGGTGATCGCGGTGCCGCGGTTGTCGTCCATGCTGCGCTGGAAGCAGTGCGTGAAAACGAAGCCTTGAGTCTTGTTCTGGTGGGAATCCGGAGCGAGCTCGAGGCTTTGTTGCATGAGGGGCATGCCCGTATTCGCATTGTTGAGGCTGCCGACGTCGTTCGTATGAACGAGCGGCCTTCCCATGCCCTCCGCCACAAGAAAAACTCCTCTATGGCCATTGCGCTCAGTCTCGTGCGGGACGGAGAAGCGCAGGGCTGTGTCAGTGCCGGAAATACCGGTGCGCTGATGGCATTCGGTCGCTCGATCATTCGGATGTATCCCGGGATTGAACGTCCTGCCATCGCAAAGCTGATCCCCTCTCTGCGTGGCCGTTGCCATGTCCTGGATCTTGGTGCCAACGTCGATTCCACAGCGGAGAATCTCTACCAGTACGCCCTGATGGGGTCCCTGATGGCATCCGCTATCTGCCGCCAGTCCGAGCCACGGGTGGCACTGCTGAATGTCGGTGAGGAAGAAATCAAGGGTAATGAACAGGTCCGGCTCGCATCACACATGCTGGCCCAGTGCGACACCATCAACTACATCGGTTATGTCGAGGGAAGTGACCTTTTTCGCGATGTCGCCGATGTTGTAGTGTGTGACGGTTTCGTGGGCAATATAGCCCTCAAGACCGGAGAGGGGGTTGCCGGCCTGTTGATCGAATTGCTGGAGCAGGCATTCACACGCTCCATGTACGGTCGTTTTGTGGGCTTGCTGGCCAGGCCGATTATCGGGCGACTTCTGCAATTGATGGACCCTTCCAGGCACAATGGCGCCAGTCTGCTCGGGTTGCAGGGTGTGGTCATCAAGAGTCACGGCAACGCCAATGAGCGGGCGATGCTGGCGGCGATCCGGCAGGCCGTTCGTGAGGTTCAGCTGGAAGTGCCACGAAGGATCAACGAAAGACTCGATGATCTGATGTTATGATCCCTCCTCGTTACCGGGAGCGCGACTAAAGTCGTCCCGCATCCCGGCTCTTATTCGCGGATAATTGGCCCTGATTGTACTATTGGCTAATCTTCAGTAACCCTTCAATGACGATAAGATTCCGCTTATGAAATCAGCGTTTGTTTTTCCCGGACAAGGCTCCCAGTCACTCGGCATGTTATCTGCTGCCGCTGAAGCGTGGCCGATGATCACCGAAACGTTTGACGAGGCGTCCAACGTTCTTGGCTATGACCTGTGGCATCTTTGTCAGCATGGCCCCGCCGAAGAGCTCAATAAAACCATGGTTACTCAGCCTGCTCTGCTGACCGCAAGTGTTGGGCTGTGGCGGCAGTGGTGTGTATCTGACGGCCCCCGGCCGGATTTTGTTGCTGGCCACAGTCTGGGTGAATACAGCGCCCTGGTGGCGGCGGAAAGCCTGGATTTTATTGAAGCTGTAAAGCTGGTTCAGCTGCGCGGTGAACTGATGCAGGATGCCGTGCCTGAAGGGCAGGGGCGTATGGCGGCCATTCTGGGTCTTGAGGACTCGGATGTGGTGTCGGCGTGTGAGGAGTCTGCTGAAGGTGATGTGGTTGCCGCAGTGAATTTTAACGCGCCGGGCCAGGTGGTTATTGCCGGTAGCGCAGCGGCCGTTGAAAGGGCCATTGAAGCCTGCAAAGCCAAAGGTGCCCGCAAGGCCATGCCGTTGCCGGTTTCGGTTCCCTCCCACTGTGCGCTCATGAAGGGGGCGGCGGAACAGTTGGCTGAAGCCCTTGAGGATATTCGGTTTAACGATGCTGTCATTCCCGTTGTCCAGAATGTCAATGCTGAGCCGGCAAGGGATGCAGAGGTGCTGAAAGCTAATCTGCTCAAGCAGCTATACTCACCGGTGCTGTGGACAAACTCGGTACAGCGGCTGTCTACCGAAGGGGTGGGTGTGGCTGTTGAGTGTGGCGCCGGCAAGGTACTGGCCGGTTTGATCAAACGTATCGATCGTTCTCTGCCGGTTCACGGCATCGAGAGTCCTGATTCTCTGGCTGAAGCCCTTAAGGCCTTTGGTCAGTCCTGATTACACGGAGTGAATTATGTCTTTGGAAGGCAAAGTTGCATTGGTAACCGGCGCCAGTCGAGGCATTGGCAAAGCCATTGCTCATGAACTTGCCCGGCAGGGAGCCGAAGTGGTGGGTACCGCGACCAGTGCCGAGGGGGCCCAGGCCATTACCGATGGCCTGAAAGAAGCGGGTTTCAGTGGCTATGGCATTGTTATGAATGTGGCAGAGCCCGAGAGCATCGAGGCTGGCCTCAAGCAGCTTGCCGAGCAATCAGGTGCGCCCCTGATTCTGGTCAATAATGCCGGCATCACCCGTGATAACCTTCTGATGCGCTTGAAAGACGATGACTGGTCTGAGGTTCTGGAAACCAACCTGTCCAGCGTCTATCGCACCAGCAAGGCGGTATTGCGTGGTATGGCGAAAGCCCGTTGGGGCAGAATCATCAATATCAGCTCAGTGGTTGCTGGTATGGGAAATCCCGGGCAGGGCAATTACTGTGCGGCGAAGGCCGGTGTTGAGGGTTTTACCCGTAGCCTGGCCAAGGAAATGTCTAACCGCGGTATCACGGCGAACTGCGTGGCACCTGGTTTTATTGACACAGACATGACCAAAAAACTGGACGATAAGCAGCGTGAGGCTATGCTGGAAATCATACCGGCTGGTCGCCTGGGGTCGCCGGAGGAGGTTGCCGCTGTGGTGGCTTTCCTGGCATCGGACGGCGCCGCTTACGTAACCGGAGAAACCATTCATGTGAATGGCGGCATGTACATGGGTTAAGTCCGTTCCGGGCTGGTGTGCAACCCCTTGTCGCACAACATGTTTGACAGAATCCCTGCTTGTTTGCAGGTGGGGTTTAAACTAAACTGGCAGCCATAGAGTTGCTTGGTTGACACATAAAGTGAGGACATTATGAGTACAGTTGAAGAGCGCGTTAAGAAGATTGTTTGTGAGCAGTTGGGCGTGAAAGAGTCCGAAGTTCAGAACACATCTTCTTTTGTAGAGGATCTTGGCGCTGACTCACTGGACACTGTTGAGCTGGTTATGGCCCTGGAAGAGGAATTCGAGACAGAGATTCCTGACGAAGAGGCCGAAAAGCTGGGCACCGTTCAGGACGCGATCGACTACATTGTCGCGCACACCTGATACCCTGCGAATCAGATAGCCAGGCAAAAGCCGTCCTTTGGGCTTATTGAAGGACGGCTTTTTTATTGGTCGGACATTGGCCAGCAGTGAACCATCAGAGACGGAACAATCGGGTGATTGGGGATATGAGCAAGCGACGGGTTGTCATCACGGGAATGGGTATGCTTTCTCCGGTGGGGAATGATGTGACGTCTTCCTGGGAAGCCATTCGTGCCGGACGCAGTGGCATCGGACTGATTGACCGCTTTGACGCGTCCGAGTACACCACTCGCATTGGCGGTGCCGTCAAGGATCTTGATATCGAGCCCTGGTTGTCCAGCAAGGAAGCGCGAAAGCTGGATGCCTTTATTCACTATGGCCTGATTGCAGCGCAGCAGGCGGTAGATGACAGCGGCCTTGAGCAATACAGCAAGCTCGACAAGGAGCGGGTAGGGATTGCCATAGGTTCAGGTATCGGTGGCCTGGAATACATCGAAAAGAACGTTCTTCAGATGGATAAGGCCGGCCCGCGCAAGGTTTCGCCGTTTTTTGTGCCGGCATCCGTCATCAATATGATTTCCGGTAATGCGGCGATCCGTTTCGGCTACAAGGGGCCGAATATTGCGATCGTGACCGCCTGTACCACTGGAACACACAATATCGGCTATGCCGCCAGAACCATCGCCTACGGCGATGCCGATGTCATGCTGGCCGGCGGCTCTGAAATGGCGACCACACGCAGCGGCGTGGCGGCATTTTCCTCCGCCCGGGCCCTGTCGACCCGCAATGATGAGCCGGAAAAGGCCAGTCGCCCCTGGGATCGTGACCGTGACGGCTTTGTACTCAGTGATGGCGCCGGCGTTGTGGTTCTGGAAGAGCTGGAACACGCCAGGGCGCGAGGAGCAACCATTTACGGCGAAGTCATCGGCTTTGGTATGAGCGATGACGCCCATCACATCACGGCCCCCCCGGCCGATGGTGAGGGTGCGGCGCGCTCCATGCGAAATGCCATCCGCGATGCCGGCATCAGCCCGGATCTGGTCGGATACATCAATGCCCATGGAACCTCCACTCAGGTTGGCGATGTGGCTGAGGTGGCTGCAGTCAAATCGGTGTTTGGCAGCCATGCGGAAAAACTGGCCATGAGCAGCACCAAATCCATGACCGGACACCTGCTGGGCGCCGCGGGTGCCGTTGAGGCTATATTCTCGGTATTGGCAGTCCGGGACGGGGTGTTGCCGCCCACCATCAACCTTGATCATCCGGATGAAGGTTGTGATCTGGACTTTGTGGCGCACAAATCCAGAGATGCCGATGTGAAGGTCGCGTTGTCGAATTCGTTCGGCTTTGGCGGCACCAACGGGACCCTGATCGTCAGCCGCTACGAGGGTTGAGCCCGGGTGTTGAAGCTCTACTGGGCAGACGACGACTGCCTGCTCCCTGGTGACCGGGGGCTGGCATATGGAGATGGCCTGTTCGAAACCATCAGTGTGAACGGGGATTCCGCGCCTTTGCTGGTCTATCACCTTGACCGGTTGATGCGGGATGCCGGGCGCCTGGGTATTCGGCTGAGTCGGCCCGAACTGGAGTCAGCGGTTGCCCATGCAATGAAGCGCTATGGCGCCATTCATGGCATCAGCCACTGGGTGCTCAAGCTGGTGGTAACCCGTGGCAGCGGTGGCCGCGGATATCGGCCGGCAGCTGATGTCAGCCCCCATCTGTATCTGTTCCATTCTGTTCTTCCTCCGCTACCGCCCGAAACCGGGGTTATGGTGGACTTCTCCCGGGTACCGTTGACGGTCAATCCACTCCTGTCTGGCATCAAGAGCCTCAATCGGCTGGAGCAGGTAATGGCGGCCCGTGAAATGAAGGATCCAACGTTTGAATTGCTGATGACCAACGCGGCAGGGCATGTAGTTGAAGGTACCAGAACCAATTTATTCCTGCATGGCCCTGATGGTTGGAGAACACCTCCGGCGGCCTCGTTGGCGGTTTCCGGTGTGATGCGCCGAAAGGTGATCGAATGCCTGCTCGCGGCGGGTGAGCCGTTCCGGGAATGTGAACTGCAGGTGGAGGACCTGCTGGGCCGCGAATGCCAGGGTCTGTACCTGACCAACAGCGTGCTTGGAGTTGTTCCGGTTCGCAATCTGGCGGGCCTTGATTTGCCTGTGGGCAACCGGCTTGCGACAATTTGCGATCCTCATAAGCGACCGGATTGATGCGCGTGTTCAAAAAGCTACTCGTAGGTATTGTTGCTCTTGCTGTTCTGGCGGTTACCGGCAGTGGTCTCTGGCTCTGGCAGGGTTTGAAAACACTTGAGACCCCGGTTGTCCTTGACGAGCCCACTCTGTTTTCTGTCGAGCCCGGTACGGCGTTTGGTCGCGTTGCGCGGGAGCTGGCTGCGAAAGGATTTGTGGATGATCCGCTCTGGCTGCGGATTCACGGGCGCCTGAACCCGGAGCAGACTCTGATCAAGGCTGGGGACTACGAGTTCACCTCTGGTATGACCCCGGTCGACATGATCAACCAGATGGTAGAAGGTAAGGTCAAGCTCTGGTCCGTGCAGTTTATCGAGGGCTGGACCTTTGCCGAGATGCGGGCAGCGCTGGCGCGCACCGACAGGCTCACCAGGCAGACCACCGATTGGACGGATGAGGAGATCATGGCGGCTCTGGGAGCCGAAGGGCAGCATCCCGAGGGCTGGTTTTTCCCGGATACCTACCTGTTTCACGGTGGTGAAACCGATCTCGATATTCTCAAAAGGGCCTACAACATCATGACCGAGGTCCTTGAGGAGGAATGGCAGAACCGTGAGGAAGGGCTTCCGTACGACAACGCCTATGAGGCACTGATCATGGCGTCGATTGTGGAGCGTGAAACCGGAGTGGCCGGCGAGCGACAACAGGTGGCGGGTGTGTTCGTCCGGCGCCTGAAGAAGGGTATGCGCCTGCAGACGGACCCAACGGTTATTTACGGTATGGGTGACAAATATCGGGGCCGGATTGGTCGCAGTGATCTTCGTACCTGGACACCCTATAACACGTATCGCATTGATGGCCTGCCGCCAACGCCTATTGCGTTACCGGGACGAGAATCCATTCATGCCGCGTTGCATCCGGATGACGGCGATGCCCTGTACTTTGTCGCCCGGGGGGATGGCAGTCACAAGTTTTCCCGTACGCTTGCCGAGCACCAGAAAGCCGTGCGTGAGTTCCAGCTGAACCGCCGGGAAGATTACCGTTCATTCCCGGCCCCGGATTCAGAAACCAGCAGTAACGGAGAGCAATGATTTTGGCCAGAGGGCGATTCATTACATTCGAGGGTACCGAAGGGGTTGGCAAGTCAACACAGCTGGATAACGCTGCGAAAACCCTGGAACGGCTTGGTATTGATTACATTGTGACCCGTGAGCCAGGTGGCACCCCTATGGCAGAAAGCATCCGTGAGCTGTTGCTGGCCCCCAGAGAGGAGTCAGTACACGAAACCACCGAGCTGCTGCTGATGTTTGCCGCCAGGGCTCAGCACCTCCATAACAGAATCCTCCCGGCACTTTCCGCCGGTAAGTGGGTTCTCTGTGACCGGTTTACCGATGCCACCTTCGCCTATCAGGGAGGTGGCCGTGGCGTCTCCAGAGAACGGATTGCGTTGCTTGAGGCTCTGGTTCAGGGTGAGATGCGTCCGGACCACGTTATCCTGCTGGATGCACCTGTGGAAACCGGTATGGCTCGTGCTCGAAAGCGCGGTGAGCTTGACCGGTTTGAGCGGGAGGCGCAGGCATTTTTTCAGCGGATACGGGAAACCTATCTGGAGCGCGCGACGGAAATGCCCGGGCGCTACCATGTGGTAAACGCCGCCTTACCCCTCGAGCAGGTATCCGAGAGTGTATCAGCCCTCCTGACCGCACTGGCAAAACTGCCGGTTTCTGACTGACAGCAGACAGATCGCTGGCGAATCCCGGTGTTTTCGTGCACTTTTTGTAATGTTCTGCTTTAATTGAGGAACATTCTCGATAACGGCTTTCAGTAGTAATGCTCAACGCGAAACTTTTGAAGCTACCCACGGCTGCCCAACAGCATCACCATGAACACCACCAGATCGTGGTCGGTGTGCGCGGGCAGGCGGAGCTGAGCATTGATGGATCCGGTGCCTGCCTCGACACCTGGAAAGCCTGTCTGGTACCTACAGAGGCGCGCCACGATTATTGTGGTGATCAGCAAAACCACGTGCTGGTCATCAATGTTGATCCCTTCTGCGCAGCACTGTCGACACCACTGCACTCGGACTACGACAAGTTGATGCGGCTGTTTGAGAAGCCGCGTACGGTACAGATGGATAACCGTATTCAGGGGTTGGTCCAGTTTGCCGCCGGTGAATTCGACCGTTCACCGGATAACCGGGCGCTGCATCAGCACCTCGCCGCCAGTATTCTTCATTGCATGGCTGAGCGCATCGTCGACCGGCCCCCCGTTTCCAGTAACAGAAACAGTCTCAATCCCGAGGACATCCGCCGCTATATCGTCGGCAATCTTCACCGCAAGATAACCGTTCAGGATCTGGCCGGTGTCGCATGCCTGAGTGTGAGCCGGTTTCATGAGATTTTCCGGCAGGTTACCGGGACAACGCCGCATCAGTTTCTGCTGCAAACCCGGCTCGATCAGGCGGTTGGACTACTCTCCTCGACCTCGCTTTCGGTTTCTGAAATCAGCTACCGCACCGGCTTTTCATCGCAAAGTGCGCTGACCAACGCGCTCAGAAAACATCGGGGCATTACACCTTCCAGGCTACAACTGAATGAACATGTGGCCTGATTCAGGCGTGGATTCGTAGGTTTTGACGTCAGTCCCGTAGGATTCTGCAAAATAATCGTAGGATTTTGTAAGCCTCGAATCCGTAGTAATACTAATTTATATCGCCCGAGGACCGAGGCTCCGGAGCTGAGCTGGCTGGTCGCAAAGATCTGGCGATCAGCTATATTCAATGAGGAATCCCGGCAAGTTGATTCTTGCTACAGGTCTGACGAATCCGAGACATACAAAAAAACGGCACACAGTGCCGATCTTTGATCTGGTGTTGTGCCAATCGAGCGGATCTTATCCGACTCATAAAACCGGAGGAGCCATATGGCTATTGGAGTTTGGATCAGTCTATTTGCGTATTTCGCCCTGATGATCGTAATTGGCCTCTGGGCCATGCGCACATCATCAGCCACTGCTGAGGATTACATGCTGGGGGGCCGTGCCCTCAGTCCTAAAGTTGCGGCGTTGTCAGCCGGCGCATCAGATATGAGTGGGTGGTTGCTGCTGGGTTTGCCCGGCGCCCTCTATGTTACCGGTCTGGCCTCGGCCTGGATTGGTATCGGTCTGTTTGTTGGTGCTTTCATTAACTGGGTTGTGGTTGCACCCCGGCTGCGGGAGCAGACCGTGCATTATGGCAATGCACTCACCATCCCGGCGTTTCTGGCCAACCGTTTCCCAACCAAGGCTCTGCCGCTGCGCACAGTATCCGCCATCGTTATCGTGCTGTTCTTCGCGGTTTATACCGCCTCTGGCCTGGTTGCCGGCGGCAAGCTGTTTGAAAGCGCCTTCGCTGGTATCTTTAACTTCGGTGGCATGAGCGACTACGCCGCCGGTATTGTGATCACCCTGGGTGTGGTGCTGGCGTACACCGTGGTCGGCGGCTTCCTCGCGGTGAGCATGACGGACTTCGTGCAGGGCTGCATCATGATGCTCGCTCTGGTCATCATGCCTGCAGTAGTGCTGTTCGGCGAAGGCGGTGGTGGTTTCGCCCAGGCTTCCGAGACCCTGAACAGTGTGGATCCAACGCTCCTGTCGTGGACGGAAGGGCTCACGGTGATTGGCTGGTTGTCGGCAGTTACCTGGGGGCTCGGCTATTTCGGCCAGCCGCACATCATCGTACGTTTCATGGCTATCCGTACCGTGGGTGAGGTAGGGACTGCCCGTAATATCGGTATGTCCTGGATGGGCATCTCCCTGATTGGCGCGATCGCGCTGGGTGTGTTTGGCCGTGCCTACGCTGTACGTAATGGCCTGGACGTTGCTGATCCGGAAACCATTTTCATTGTTCTGTCAGATCTGCTGTTCCACCCGCTGATTACCGGTTTCCTGTACGCCGCGCTGCTGGCGGCAGTCATGAGTACCATCTCCAGTCAGTTGCTGGTTTCCTCCGCCTCGCTGACCGAAGACTTCTACCGTCTGTTCCTGCGCAAGGAAGCCACGGATAAAGAGTGTGTCAATGTTGGCCGGGCCTGTGTTGTGGCGGTTGGCCTGGTGGCAGCCTTTATCGCGTCTGATCCGGATTCCCAGGTTCTGGGACTGGTCAGTAACGCCTGGGCGGGCTTCGGTGCTGCCTTTGGTCCGCTGATCATTCTGGCTCTGACCTGGCCGCGTACCAACGGTGCAGGCGCACTGGCTGGCCTGATTGTGGGTGCAGCCACCGTGATGATCTGGATCTCTCTGGGCTGGAACGGTGAGTTCATGGGTGGCCCCGGTGTGTACGAGATTATTCCGGGCTTCATTGCAGCGTTTGTCGCTATCGTTGTGGTGACTCTAGCCACTTCTGATGCCGGTGAGTACCAGCACATCGAACGGTGATAATTCACCTGCACTGAATAAGGGGCTCCTTCGGGAGCCCTTTTTTTGTCCTTGAATAATGGAGTGTCGCTGGTCATGGGTTTGTGTGTCAGGACCAAAAAAAACGCCAGCCCGAAGGCTGGCGTTTTCAGATCAGAGGTAGGCTACCTCAGAAGATCTCAGGCTACGGAAGCCTCAGACGCCTTCTGAGTGTACTCTTCCATCTGGTCGAAGTTGAGATACTTGTAGATCTCTTTGGACATGCTGTTCAGGTCCTTGGCGTACTCCATGTACTCCGCCGGAGTCGGGAGTTTGCCCAGTACCGCGCCCACAGCTGCCAGTTCCGCGGAGGTCAGGTACACGTTGGCACCATCACCCAGACGGTTCGGGAAGTTACGGGTAGAGGTAGACAGAACCGTTGACTTCGGTGCTACACGTGCCTGGTTACCCATGCACAGGGAGCAGCCCGGCATCTCGGTGCGAACACCGGCGGTGCCGTAGGTGTTGAAGTAGCCTTCTTCCATCAGCTGCTGCTGATCCATCTTGGTGGGCGGAGACATCCACAGACGGGTGCTCAGGGCGCCCTTGTGTTGCTCCAGCAGCTTACCAGCGGCACGGAAGTGACCAATGTTGGTCATGCAGGAACCGATGAACACTTCGTCTACCTTGTCACCAGCCACTTCGGACAGGAACTTGGCATCGTCCGGGTCGTTCGGGCAGCACACGATCGGCTCTTTGATGTCAGCCAGATCGATTTCGATCACGTGGGCGTATTCTGCGTCTTTATCAGCACGCATCAACTTCGGATCTTTCAGCCACTCTTCCATCTGCTGGGCGCGACGCTCCAGGGTACGCGGATCGCCGTAACCCTCAGCAATCATCCAGCGCAGCATAACGATGTTGGAGCGCAGGTACTCAGCCACGGAGTCTTCCGACAGGTTGATGGTACAACCGGCAGCGGAACGCTCGGCAGAGGCGTCAGACAGTTCGAACGCCTGCTCGACAGTCAGGTGCTCCAGACCTTCGATCTCCAGGATACGGCCGGAGAATTCGTTGATCTTGCCCTTCTTCTCAACAGTCAGCATGCCCTGCTTGATGCCGTACAGCGGGATGGCATGTACCAGGTCACGCAGGGTGATGCCCGGCTGCATTTCGCCTTTGAAGCGAACCAGAACCGATTCCGGCATATCCAGCGGCATAACGCCGGTTGCAGCGGCAAATGCCACCAGGCCAGAACCGGCCGGGAAGGAGATGCCCATCGGGAAACGGGTGTGGGAGTCACCACCGGTACCTACGGTGTCCGGCAGAAGCATGCGGTTCAGCCAGGAATGGATGATGCCGTCGCCCGGACGCAGGGAAACACCGCCACGGGTGCGGATGAAGTCCGGCAGGGTGTGCTGCATTTCAACGTCAACCGGCTTCGGATAAGCGGCGGTGTGACAGAAGGACTGCATCACCAGGTCTGCCTGGAAGCCCAGACACGCCAGGTCTTTCAGCTCGTCACGGGTCATTGGGCCAGTGGTGTCCTGGGAGCCTACGGTCGTCATGTGCGGCTCACAGTAGGTGTTCGGACGAACGCCTTTGCCTTCCGGCAGACCACAAGCCTTGCCAACCATCTTCTGGGCCAGGGTGAAACCCTTGTCGCCAGCTTCAGGATCCTTCGGCAGACGGAAAATGTCGGTAGCGCCCATGCCCAGAGCCTGGCGGGCCTTGTTGGTCAGACCACGGCCGATGATCAGCGGAATACGGCCGCCGGCCTGAACTTCGTCCAGGATCACATCAGATTTGAACTTGAACTCGGAGATGGTTTCGCCGGCTTCGTTCAGGATCTTGCCTTCGTACGGGCGGATTTCGATGACGTCGCCCATGTTCATGTTGTCAACCGGGGCCTCGAATACCAGGGCGCCAGCATCTTCCATGGTGTTGAAGAAGATCGGGGCAACCTTGTTACCGATACAGACACCGCCGGCACGCTTGTTCGGCACGCCCGGGATATCTTCACCGAAGAACCACAGAACAGAGTTGGTGGCAGACTTACGGGAAGAACCGGTACCAACTACGTCACCAACGAAGGCAACGGGCAGGCCTTTGGATTTGATTTCGTCGATCTGGCTCATCGGGCCAGTTACGCCGGGCTCTTCCGGCTTCAGGCCGTCACGTTCCATTTTATAGGCAGCGCGGGCGTGCAGCGGGATGTCCGGGCGGGACCAGGCATCCGGGGCCGGAGACAGGTCGTCGGTGTTGGTTTCGCCGGTAACCTTGAACACCACCATCTTGGTGCTCTCGGGAACCTTCTTCTTGTTGGTGAACCATTCGGCGTTGGCCCAGGACTCAACCACAGACTTGGCGACGGCGTTGCCGGCGTCCATCTTTTCCTTCACGTCGTTGAAGGCGTCGAACATCAGCAGGGTTTTCTTCAGCTGCTCACCGGCCAGTTCGGCCAGCTCGCTGTTGTCCAGCAGCTCAACCAGGGTCTCGATGTTGTAACCGCCCTGCATCATGCCCAGCAGCTTCACAGAGTATTCTTTGCTGACCAGCGGGGAAGTCGCTTCGCCCTTGGCGATGGCAGACAGGAAAGCGGCCTTAACGTAGGCAGCTTCGTCTACGCCCGGCGGAATGCGGTTTTCCAGCAGGTAAACCAGGGTTTCTTCTTCACCGGCCGGCGGGTTCTTCAGCAGGTCAACCAGGGCGGCGGTCTGCTCGGCGTTCAGGGGCTTGGGGGGAATACCCAGGGCTTCACGTTCGGCAACGTGTTCACGATAGGCTTCTAACACGATATGGACCCTCATCAGTTGGAATGTTCCGCGCTGTGGGCGTGATGCCCGGCGGGAGTTTTTTGGCGAAAAGGCCGCAGGAGCCTCTGAATAACGCCTCAAATCACTGATGGGGTTTCAGGATTTATTCAGAGACTCCTTGATCTGGCGCTGCATTCTATAGGAAACCCCTTATAAAGTTAAGTTGGACAGAGGTCGGAGGAATCTGTTAAGTGCGCTATACTCCGGCCTCCCGAATTTTCAGCCTGAACCGCGATATGAACGACGCCCTGCAAGAAATTCACGATTTCCTACCGTGCCGTACCCCGCAAACCTGGATTGACAGCGCCCTGGCGAACCAGGACCTGCTGCTGATCGACCATGCGCATTGTGAAAAGAAGGCGGCGTCCACCGCGCTGAGTCTGATGTATCGCTACGTGGACAACACCGAGTTGCTCAACAAGATGTCGCGTCTGGCCCGTGAGGAACTGAGGCACTTCGAGCAGGTACTGGCGATCATGAAAAAGCGCGGGGTTACCTATACCCACCTGTCACCGGCGCGGTATGCCGCCGGCCTGCGGGAAGCGGTGCGAACAGAAGATCCGGGGCGGCTGGTAGATGTGTTGATCGTCGGTGCCATTATTGAGGCCAGATCCTGTGAGCGTTTTGCCGCGCTGGCTCCGTCGCTGGATGAAAAACTGGCTGAGTTCTACAACAGCCTGCTCAAATCCGAGGCGCGTCATTACCAGGATTACCTGAAGCTGGCCGAGCAGGCCAATGGTGGCCCGGTGGATGACCGCGTCGCGGAGTTCCTGGCCATCGAGCAAACGCTGATCGAATCCCCGGATTCCGAGTTCCGCTTTCACAGCGGCCCGGTTTCGGCAGGCTGAAGCTCCTGGCAAAGTGACATCCAGCGGGCGATTCCGGCGCTGCGGTATTTCTGTTTGTGCAGAATGAAGTAGAACTGGCGGTCGAATTTCCGATAGTCGGGCACACTCAGGGGGACCAGGCTGCCGCGCTTGAAGGCATCGGCCAGGACGACTTTTGACAGGCATCCAATGCCCAGGTCTGCCTCGACCGCCCGTTTGATGGCCTCGGTGTGTTCCAGTTCCAGCAGGATGTTGAGGTCTGGTAACAGGCCGTGCATCCCCCTTTCGAAGCTCTGCCGTGTGCCAGACCCCTGTTCCCTCATAATCCAGACCGCCTGACGAAGGTCATCGTCGGTCAGGGATTTCTTCCGGGCCAGGGGGTGGGTCGGGGAGCAGAATACCGTCAGTTCGTCTTCCCGCCAGGGAATCACCTCCAGCTCCGGGGACTGCAGTTCGCCTTCAATCAGACCGATATCCAGTTCGAAATCCCGAACCCGACGGGCGATGGCGCTGGTGTTGGCCACCTCCAGTGAAACTTTCGGGCGGGTAGGGGTATTCATGTATTTGGCCATCACGCCCACGGCCAGATAGTTCCCTATAGTCAGAGTAGCGCCGACTTTAAGGGCGCCGACTTCTGAATGTTTACTGAAGGCCTGCTCCAGTTCCGTAGCCTGCGCCAGCAGGGACTCTGCCTTGGGGCGGTAGAGTCGGCCGAGTTCGTTCAATTGCAGCCGTTTGCCCACGCGGTCAAAGAGCTGGATATCGAACTGACTCTCCAGTTCTTTCAGGGCGCTGCTGGCGGCAGACTGGGACATGGCCA
The DNA here is from genome assembly GCF_000475315.1 of Marinobacter sp. EN3. Taxonomy (NCBI): domain Bacteria; kingdom Pseudomonadati; phylum Pseudomonadota; class Gammaproteobacteria; order Pseudomonadales; family Marinobacteraceae; genus Marinobacter; species Marinobacter sp. EN3. The sequence goes on along the minus strand of NZ_AXCC01000001.1, from coordinate 484,537 downwards.
GCGATTCGGCAGCCCGGGTGATGTTCTGGAAATGGGCGGCGGCCAGGAAAACTTCGAGCTGACGAAAGCTGTATTTCATAAGGCGTCTTCCGTTGGAAGCTGTTTATCGGAAAAATCGAATAGCCTTATGAAAACAGCCCGTTTTGTCGATTTCAAGCAAAAGGTTAAACTATTCTCAATTCCTGATGGACTGACGTTAATAGGCGAGGGCTCCCATGAGCAACCTGATGAAAGAAACCGTAACCAGTGTGCACCACTGGAACGACACGCTGTTCAGCTTCAAGACCAGTCGGGATCCCGGCTTCCGTTTCAAGAATGGTCATTTTGTGATGATTGGTCTGGAGACGGACGGTAAGCCTTTGATGCGCGCCTACAGTATCGCCAGTGCGAACTATGAAGAAGAGCTGGAGTTTTTCTCGATCAAGGTTCCTGATGGCCCGCTGACCTCGCGCCTGCAACAGATCAAAGTGGGTGACGAGATTCTGGTCAGCCGCAAGCCGACGGGTACGCTGGTGCTGGATAATCTTCTGCCGGGCCGAAATCTCTGGCTGATCAGCACCGGCACCGGGCTGGCACCGTTCATGAGCATCATCAAGGATCCGGAAGTTTATGAGGCCTTTGACAAGGTGATTCTGACCCACGGTGTACGCTATATCTCGGAACTGGCTTACCAGAGTGAGATTGAAGAGCTGCCGGAGAACGAATTCTTTGGTGAGATGGTCAGTGGCAAGCTGGTGTATTACCCGACCGTGACCCGGGAGCCCTTCCGCAACCAGGGCCGGCTGACGGATGCCATGGAAACCGGCAAGATCACACGGGATCTCGGGTTGCCGGATTTCGACGTGGAGCAGGATCGCTTCATGATCTGTGGCAGCCCGAGCATGCTGAAAGACACCTGCGCCATTCTCGATAACATGGGCTTCCGCGAAGCCCGTGGTGGCGACATGGGCCACTATGTGATTGAGCGGGCTTTTGTGGAGCAGTAACTGCGACTAAAGTACTAGCAGAAAATCCTGTGGTTAACGCCACAGGATTTTTTTTGCGACAAGATTTGTGTGTATAGTTTGCGCTCTTTTACAGCAGGACTATGCCCATGTTTACCCTCGACATTCAGCCTCGCTTCAGTGATACAGACGCGCTTGGCCATATCAGCAATACCTCGTTGCCGGTTTGGTTCGAGCAGGGGCGTACTCCGATCTTTCGCATTTTCCATCCGTCGCTGGACGTAAAAACCTGGCCGCTGATCATTGCCCGGCTGGAGATCGACCTGTTGGCCCAGAGTTACTGGCACATGCCCGTTGAGATCAGAACCGGCGTGGGCAATATTGGTAACAGCTCGTTCCAGGTGGTTCAGGAGGCCTGGCAGAATGGCAAGCAGATCGCCCGTGGTGTCGCGACATTGATTCACTTCGATTACGAAAACGAAAAGTCTGTTCCCATCCCCGAGGCCATCAAGGCAGAGTTGGCTGAACATAAGGTCAAGGATGCGGCGTAATGGTGCCGTCAATGGAGGAGCTGTGACCTCAAGGCTTTCTTGTCTGGCGATGGCGCTGTCCGGCTCTCTGCTGCTGGCCGGCTGTGATTCCGGGGAAGAGCAGGGTGCGCCCGATGATCCCTCGGGTTCCTCCCGGCGGGCGGTTTCGGTTGTGGATATTTCCCTGGCCCTGGAGCCGGCTCAACTGGACTGGGTCGGCCAGAGGATTTTCAAGAATGAATGCGCGGGGCGGTTCCAGTGCCTGGTGCACTGGAACGAGGGAGAAGCCTTCCCGTCTCTGGGGATCGGCCACTTTATCTGGTATCCGGAGGGGGTTGACGGCCGTTTTGTCGAGAGCTTTCCGCAGTTGATTACCTATATGAATCAGCGCCAGGCGCCGGTTCCGGACTGGTTGCGCGGGCTTGATCCGCTGGATGCTCCCTGGCCGGATCGTGCGGCCTTTATGAAGATGCAGGATTCTGTCCGCGTTGCTGAACTTCGGGAGTTTCTGGCAGGCACGCAGGGTTTGCAGGCCGAGTTCATTTTTCGCCGTGCCCAGGCGTCGCTGGGCTCTATTCTGGATGATGTTCCCGATCATCGTCAGGAAATCGTTCAACGTCATCTTGAGGAGCTGAGTGCCACCCCGGGTGGCGTCTATGCACTGATGGATTATGTCAATTTCAAGGGCGAAGGGCTCGCTGAATCCGAGCGCTACGACGGTGAGGGTTGGGGGTTGTTGCAGGTGCTTCTGGCCATGGAGCCGGAGCCGGGGCAATCGACTCTTGACGCTTTCCGGGAAGCGGCGGGGGAGGTGTTGACCCGCCGCGCCCGAAATGCCGAAAATCCGATTGAGCGGGAGCGCTGGCTGCCCGGTTGGCTAAAACGGCTGGAAACCTACCGGGAGCCCGCCACAGACCAGATGGCTACAACGGCGTCTTGAGCAGCTCGGGTTCCTGTCCCGGGCGAGCTTCCAGCCACCAGATGTTTTTATCCCAGTCTCCCAGTACAACCCTGCGGGCGCGCTTGCCATTAGCTTCGAGCTCATGAATGGCGGGGCGATGGGTGTGGCCGTGAATCATCAGTTGAACGTTATGGGCTTCCAGTTCTTTCACCACTTCCTCGGGGGTGACATCCATGATGGTCTCAGCCTTGCCCTGATTCTTCGCCATGGAGATTTCCCGCAGTTGCCGTGCCATCAGCTGACGATCTTTGAGTGGGCGGGAGAGAAGCATCTTCACCGTTTGCGGGTTACGCATGTTGGCCCGGAACTTCTGATATTCCACATCAGCCGTGCAGAGGCTGTCACCGTGCATCAGTAGGGCAGGTGTGCCATACAGATCCACTACCGTCGGATCATCCAGCAGGGTGGCGCCGGCGCGCGTGCAGAAGTCTTCGCCGATTAGAAAGTCCCGGTTGCCGTGCATCAGGTAGATGTCGGTGCCGGTGTCCCGCACCTCCCGCAAAGCCGCCGCCACCTGTTCCTGCAGCGGGGTGCGCTCGTCATCTCCAATCCAGGCTTCAAAAAAGTCGCCGAGAATGTAAAGACGCTCAACGCCCAGAGCCTTGTCTCTGAGGAAGGTCAGAAACGCACCCGTAATATCCGGGCGCGATTCTTCCAGGTGCAGATCCGAGATAAACAGCGTGGTCACGCGTCCTCCAGAACCTCGGCTTTTTCAATCACTACGTCCTCAAACGGGACGTCCTGGTGGCCGGCGCGCATGGTGGTGCGAACGGCGCGGATCTTGTTGACGGTATCCATGCCCTCGGCCACCTTGCCGAATACGCAGTAGCCCCAGCCCTCGGCGTTCTTGGCGGTGTGGTCCAGAAAACCGTTGTTCTCAACGTTGATGAAGAACTGGGCGGTGGCGGAGTGGGGGTCCATGGTGCGGGCCATGGCAATGGTGCCGACCATGTTGCTCAGGCCGTTGTCAGCCTCGTTCTGGATAGGTTCGCGGGTTTTGCGCGGCGTCATGCCAGGCTCAAAGCCGCCGCCCTGAATCATGAAGTTGCTGATAACGCGGTGAAAAATCAGGCCATCGTAGAAGCCGTCGCGAACGTACTGTTCGAAGTTTTTGGCGGTTTCCGGGGCTTTTTCGTAGTCCAGTTCCAGTTTGATATCACCGAAGTTTGTCTGCAGCAGAATCATCAGGGTTTCCTGTATTTTGGGATCGGAATGTTGAAAGTGGCTATTGTACTCAAGAGTTTCGTCCGGTGCATGAGTCCGGCATGGATTTGTGAGTATAATAGGCGGTTTAAACGGAGCATCCGGACAGCTCCCATGATTCATTCCCTGTTAACAGAGATTGTATGAGCGCCGAGTCGAAGAAAGCCCACAACTTTATCCAGAGCCTTATTGAAGACGCCATTGCCAAAGGGGAGCACACCGGCAAGGTGGTCACCCGTTTTCCCCCGGAGCCCAATGGCTATCTGCACATTGGCCATGCCAAATCCATCTGTTTGAACTTTGGCATTGCCGAAACCTTTAACGGTGAGTGCAACCTGCGCTTTGACGACACCAACCCGGAAAAGGAAAACCAGGAGTATATCGACGCTATCAAGCAGGACGTGGAGTGGCTGGGCTATGAGTGGGCCGGCGAGGTGTGTTACGCGTCGGATTACTTTGATCAGCTCTATGCCTTTGCCGAAGAGCTTATTCAGAACGATAAGGCTTATGTCTGTGCTCTTAACGCTGAACAGATGGCCGAGTACCGGGGTTCCCTGAAAGAGCCCGGCAAGAACAGTCCATACCGGGATCGCCCGGTAGAGGAAAGCCTGCAGCTGTTCCGGGACATGCGCGACGGCAAGTTCCAGAACGGTGAGCTGGTGTTGCGGGCCAAGATTGATATGGCATCCCCGAATATCAACCTGCGGGACCCGATTCTGTACCGGATTCGCTACGCGGATCATCACCAGACCGGCAGCAAGTGGTGCATCTATCCGATGTATGACTTTACCCATCCGATCTCCGATGCTCTGGAAGGGATTACCCATTCCCTGTGTACCCTGGAATTCGAGGATCACCGGCCGCTTTACGACTGGGTGCTGGACAATATCACCATCCCCTGTCATCCGCGCCAGATCGAATTTGCCCGGCTGAATCTGAACTACACCATTACCAGCAAGCGCAAACTGAAGCGGCTGGTGGATGAAAACGTGGTGGACGGCTGGAACGATCCCCGGATGCCGACGATTTCCGGCATGCGCCGTCGTGGTTACACACCGGAGTCCATTCGCAACTTCTGCGACATGATCGGCGTGAACAAGGCCGGTGGCACCGTGGATGTCGGTATGCTGGAGCACGCTATCCGAGAAGATCTGAATAACCGTGCGCCCCGCGCCATGTGCGTGATGCGTCCGCTCAAGGTCACCCTGACCAACTATCCGGCTGACCAGACGGAAACCCTCACTCTGCCAGTGCATCCGCAGAATCCGGATATGGGCGAGCGGGAAGTGACCTGGAGTCAGACCCTGTTTATTGACCGGGAAGATTTCGAGGTAGAGCCGCCGCGTAAGTGGAAGCGGCTGGCCCCGGACCAGGCGGTGCGGCTGCGCGGTGGTTACGTGATGACCTGCAAAGCGGTTGTGCGTGACGGCAGCGGCGAGATTGTCGAGCTCAAGTGCGAATACGATCCGAATACCCTGGGCGTGAACCCGGAGGGCTACAAACCCAATGGCGTGATTCACTGGGTGTCGGCCAGCGACAGCGTGGAGACGGATATCAATCTTTACGACCGCCTGTTCAACCACGAATCTCCGGACAGCGACAAGGAAGGCGATTTTCTGGATCATCTGAACCCGGAATCTCTGGTCGTTCTCAAAGGTGCCCGCGTTGAGAAAAGTCTGGCTCAGCCCCGTACCGATCTGCCGTACCAGTTCGAGCGCGAGGGATACTTTTTCTGCGACCAGGAACTGACTGAAAAGTCTGGCAAGCCGGTGTTCAATCGTACCGTAACGCTGCGGGATTCCTGGGGTAAGGGAGGCAAGTAATGCGTATCTACAATACGCTGACACAGCAAAAGGAAGCGTTCAAAACCCTGGAGCCTGGCAAGGTTCGTATGTACGTGTGCGGCATGACTGTCTACGACTATTGCCATCTGGGGCATGCTCGGGTGCTGGTGGCGTTTGACGTGGTGACTCGGTATCTGCGGCATCGCGGGTACGACGTACACTACGTGCGCAACATTACCGATATCGACGACAAGATCCTGCGCCGGGCTGATGAAAACGGTGAGGTGTATACCGACCTGACCGACCGGATGATCCGGGCCATGCACGAGGATGAGGCAAAGCTCGGCGTGCTGTCACCCAATGAGGAGCCCCGGGCGACTGCCTTTATCGACGACATCATTGCCATGATCCAGAAGCTGATCGCTGGCGGCCACGCATATGCTGCCGATAATGGCGACGTGTACTTTGCTGTGGAGTCATTCCCGGATTACGGCAAACTGAGCAAGAAAAAGCTGGAAGATCTGGTGGCCGGTGCTCGAGTGGATGTCCAGGAGGCCAAGCGCAGCCCCGCGGACTTTGCGCTCTGGAAGGCCGCCAAACCGGGCGAGGTGAGCTGGCAGTCGCCGTGGGGCGAAGGTCGCCCCGGGTGGCATATTGAGTGCTCCGCCATGTCTACCAAGTGCCTGGGTGACACCTTTGATATTCACGGTGGCGGGCCGGATCTGCTGTTCCCGCACCATGAAAACGAAATCGCCCAGTCGGAATGTGCCACCGGCCACACCTTTGTGCACACCTGGATGCACGCCGGCGCCATTCGAGTGAACAAGGAAAAGATGTCCAAGTCGCTGGGCAACTTTTTTACCATTCGCGAGATTCTGGAAAAGTACCCGGCGGAAGTGGTTCGCTATTTCCTGGTGTCCAGCCACTACCGGAGCCAGGTGGACTATTCCGAGGATAACCTGGCGGAGGCCGGGCGAACCTTGACCAAGCTCTATCATGCCCTGCGGGGTATCGTGCCGGCGAAAGAAGCGGATGTAGCGGAAACGGACCACGACCGTCGTTTTGCCGAGGTAATGGATGATGATTTCAATACTGCTGGCGCCATTGCCGTGCTGCATGCAGTGGCGAATGACATCAATCATTACCGCCGGGAAGGTGATGAAGAAGCCGCCAAGCGCAGCGCGGCCGTTCTGGTGCGGCTGGGTGCTGTGCTCGGTCTGCTGCAGCAGAACCCGGAAGCCTTCTTCCAGGCGGATACCGGCAGTGAGCTGACCGCCGAGGACATCGAGGCCATGATTCAGGCCCGTGCCGATGCCCGTAAAGCCAAAGACTTTGCGGAGGCCGATCGCATTCGCGATGATCTGCTGGAGAAGGGCATTATCCTGGATGACAGCCGTGAAGGAACCACCTGGCGCCGGAGCCAGGACTGAGTTGATTCGCGCAATGTCGCATTGTGCCGGTGGGAATGACCTTGTAGGGAATTTCACGTACAATGCGGCGCTCTAATCAGAACGTCCCCGCGCTATCGGCGCCATCAGGGGAGTCGGGAACTACAAACCCATTGAGGCAAGCAACGATGACAGAACGCGTTCAAGTTGGCGGCATCCAGATCGCCAAGAATCTGTACGATTTTGTAAATAACGAAGCGATTCCGGGCACCGGTATTGAAGCTGACAAGTTCTGGGCCGAGTTCGACAAGATCGTGAACGAGCTCGCTCCGCGCAATCGCGAGCTGCTGCTCAAGCGTGACGAAATCCAGGAAAAAATGGATACCTGGAACCGCGAGCACAAGGGCCAGAAACTGGACATGGCCGAGTACAAGGCGTTTCTGAAAGACATCGGCTACCTGGTAGATGAGCCGGCGGATTTCAAAATCTCCACCTCCAATGTGGATCCGGAAATCGCCACCATGGCCGGCCCGCAGCTGGTTGTGCCGGTCATGAATGCCCGTTTCGCCCTGAACGCGGCTAACGCTCGCTGGGGTAGCCTGTACGATGCCCTGTACGGTACCGACGCTATTTCTGAGGAAAACGGTGCTGAGAAGGGCCGTGGCTACAACCCGGTTCGTGGCGCCAAGGTGATTGAGTGGGCCCGCAACCTGCTGGATGGCTCTGCGCCTCTGGCTTCCGGTAGCCATAAAGACGCCGCAAAATACTATATCGACGGCGGCAAGCTGGCGGTTAAACTTCAGAACGGTGACGTGACCGGTCTGAAAGACGAGTCCGGTTTTGTGGGTTACACCGGCGCTGCCGATGCCCCCACTGGCGTTTTGCTGGTGAAGAATGGCATGCATTTCGAAATCCAGATTGATGCCAGCCATCCGATCGGCAAGGATGACGGTGCCCACGTTAAAGACGTTCTGATGGAATCGGCCCTGACCACCATCATGGACTGCGAAGACTCCGTTGCCGCGGTAGATGCTGATGACAAGGTTGTCGCCTACAAGAATTGGCTTGGCCTGATGAAGGGCGATCTGGAAGAGTCCTTCGAGAAGGGCGGCCAGATGATGACTCGTCGCATGAATGGCGACCGCACCTACACTGGCGCCGATGGCAGCGAGCTGACCCTCAAGGGCCGCAGCCTGCTGTTCGTTCGTAACGTTGGCCACCTGATGACTAACCCGGCCATTCTGCTGAAGGATGGTAGCGAAATCCCCGAGGGTCTGATGGACGGCCTGGTAACATCCCTGATCGCCATCCACGACCTGAAGGGCGACGGCAAATTCCAGAACAGCACCAAGGGTTCTGTGTACATTGTTAAGCCCAAGCAGCACGGCCCGGAAGAAGTGGCGTTCACCAATGAATTCTTCGGTCGTGTTGAAGACGCTCTTGGTCTGCCGCGCTTCACCCTGAAAGTGGGCATCATGGACGAAGAGCGTCGCACCACCGTGAACCTGAAGGCCTGCATCCACGCTGCCAAAGAGCGCACCGTGTTTATCAATACCGGCTTCCTGGATCGCACCGGTGATGAGATTCATACATCCATGGAGTTGGGTCCCTTCATCCGTAAGGGGCCGATGAAGCAGGCTGCCTGGATCAACGCTTACGAGCAGTGGAACGTTGACATCGGCCTGGAAGCCGGTCTGTCTGGCGTTGCCCAGATTGGTAAGGGTATGTGGGCCATGCCGGATCTGATGGCAGGCATGCTGGAGGCCAAGATCGGTCATCCGAAGGCTGGTGCCAACACCGCCTGGGTTCCGTCTCCGACAGCCGCTACCCTGCATGCCACTCACTACCACCAGGTGAACGTGTTTGATGTGCAGAAAGAGCTGGCTAACCGTCAGCGCGCGTCTCTGGACGACATCCTGACTGTGCCGGTGATGGAGGATCCGTCGTCCTTGAGCGCCGAGGACATTCAGCAGGAACTGGACAACAACGCCCAGGGTATCCTTGGCTACGTTGTACGTTGGATCGACCAGGGTGTGGGCTGCTCCAAGGTGCCTGACATCAACGATGTGGGCCTGATGGAAGACCGTGCGACACTGCGTATTTCTTCGCAGCTGCTGACCAACTGGCTGTACCACGGCATCTGCTCTGAAGAGCAGATCATGGAAACCATGAAGCGCATGGCTGCGGTTGTTGATAAGCAGAACGCTGGTGATGCGGCGTATCGCAACATGGCTCCGAACTTTGACGACAGCATTGCCTTCCAGGCCGCTGTGGATCTGGTTCTGAAGGGGCGCGAACAGCCGGCCGGCTACACAGAGCCGCTGCTGCACGCATACCGTCAGAAGGCCAAGGCCAAATACGGGCAGTAAAACGCCCGTCCATAAAAAACCCCGCTTCGGCGGGGTTTTTTATTGGGGTTGCCCCCGCTGACGAAGAATTCGCGGGATGGCGCGTCAGGTGTCGGCGTGCAGCACGTTGGCAGCGTAAAGGGTGTTTTCCAGCAGGGTGGCAATGGTCATGGGGCCGACGCCGCCCGGTACCGGGGTGATGTAAGCCGCACGCTCTGCTGCAGCGTCAAAATCGACATCGCCACAGAGTTTGCCGTCATCCATCCGGTTAATGCCCACATCAATGACGGTGGCGCCCGGTTTGACCCACTCGCCCTTGATGATGCCCGGTTTGCCCACTGCGGCCACCAGGATGTCTGCTTCCCCGACAAATTTCTCGAGATTGTCGGTAAATCGATGGCATACCGTTGTCGTGGCTCCTTTTAGCAGCAGTTCCATGCTCATGGGGCGACCGACAATGTTGGAGGCCCCGACAATAACTGCGTGCTGGCCTTTGTAGGGGGTGCCAATGGAGTCCAGCAGGGTGATGACGCCTGCCGGTGTGCAGGGCCGCAGGGTAGGCTTGCGCTGCATCAGGCGGCCGATGTTGTAGGGGTGAAAGCCATCTACGTCCTTGTCGGGCCGTATCTTTACCAGAATCGGATCAGCATCCAGGTGCGAGGGCAGGGGCAGTTGAACCAGTATGCCGTCAACGGCGGGGTTCTCGTTCAGCTCGTCAACCAGCGCTTCCAGTGCCGCCTGGGAGGTGTCTTCCGGTAAATCATAGGACAGCGACAGGATGCCTGCCTGTTCGCAGGCCTTGCGTTTGTTGCCAACGTATACCTGGGAGGCCGGATCGTGACCGACCAGTACCACGGCCAGGCCTGGCGCTCTCAGGCCCTTCTGTTTTCTGGCTTCGACCCCGGCGGCCACCTGTTGCCGGACCTGGGCAGCAATTTCTTTTCCATTAATCAGTTTGGCGCTCATGTTTCCGTCTTGTCGGTTTGGGCGTAAGGAAGTGAAGGCCGGGCATTGTCTCATGCTTCAGGGTTAACGCCAATGTGGAGGGAGCGGTCGGGAACTCCTGTGGTTTCGAGTGGTCTCTTATAGAGCTGTCTCGGCAAGGAATTTTCAATTCCGTGTTGACGGACGCGATCGGCGCCGGTAATATGCGCGCCAACTTTGCTGAGGCACTTGTTGTTCAGTTAACGGGGTATAGCGCAGTCTGGTAGCGCGCCTGCTTTGGGAGCAGGATGTCGGGAGTTCGAATCTCTCTACCCCGACCACTTTCTGGATATTCAGGTGGGCGAACGGTCAAGCGCCCGTAGCTCAGCTGGATAGAGCATCCGCCTTCTAAGCGGATGGTCGCAGGTTCGAGTCCTGCCGGGCGCGCCATCTCGTTAATCGCAGATTGGTACCGGACTCGCCGAACCAGCAAAGTTGAAGTAAGCAGTAGTGTGCCGATAGGCACATCCCTGATGTGGTGGACGTAGCTCAGTTGGTAGAGCTCAGGATTGTGACTCCTGCGGTCGAGGGTTCGAACCCCTTCGTCCACCCCACTTTTCCCCTTGTTTGTTTCCGAGCACCCTGATTCCCTGTTATGGTTCAGAGCTGCGCCGGATATGCGAGAGTGGCGGAATTGGTAGACGCACTGGATTTAGGTTCCAGCGGGGCAACCCGTGAGAGTTCAAGTCTCTCCTCTCGCACCACCCTTTCTTTTTTCTGATTTGTCCCCATTGTGTTCCCGTACCGCGTTGTCAGGCGCGTCTCAAACTCATATTCAGGGTGGCCGGGTGATTCTCTCGGCGGGGCAAACCGTGATAAACTACCGGCTTTTAATTTTGCGTCCCTTTGGAGTGAGCTGCTCCTGCCGGGATTTTGGTTTAATTTTCATTCACCTACAGAATCTGTAATTTGAGGAACTTCCATGCAAGTGTCTGTTGAAACGACCTCCAACATCGAGCGTCGCATGACGATTGGTGTGCCCGCCCAGGAAATCGACCAGGCGGTTCAGAAACGCCTGCAGGAAACTGCTCGCACCGTGCGCCTGAACGGTTTCCGCCCTGGCAAGGTTCCCATGAGCGTGGTCAAGCGTCGTTTTGGTGACAGCATCCGCCAGGAAGTGGTTGGCGAGGCTATGCGCGACAACTACATCAAGGCGCTGCAGGAGCAGGATATCAATCCGGCTGGTTGGCCCAAGTTGGAGCCGAAGACCATGGAAGAAGGCAAGGATCTCGAGTTTGTCGCGATTTTTGAGGTTCTGCCGGAAATTGAGCTGGGTGATCTGAGCAAGATCAACGTTGAGAAGCCGGTGTCTGAAGTTGCCGACAAGGATATCGACAATATGATCGATAACCTGCGTCGCCAGCAGGCCACCATGAAAGAGGTCAAGCGCAAGTCCAAGAACAAGGACATTGTGACTATCGACTTCAAAGGCTCTATCGACGGTGAAGAATTCGAAGGTGGCTCTGCTGAAGGCCATCGTCTGACCCTGGGCTCTGGCCAGATGATCCCCGGTTTCGAGAAAGGCATCGTGGGCGGTAAAGCCGGCGAAGAGCTGGAAATCGATGTCACTTTCCCTGAGGACTACCATAACGAAGACCTGGCGGGTAAAGATGCCAAGTTCGCGATCACTATCCACAAGGTAGAAGAGCCGCAGCTGCCGGAGCTGGATCAAGAATTCTTCAAGCGTTTCGGCATCGAAGCTGAAGACGAAGTCGCTTTCCGCGAGGAAGTGAAGAAGAACATGGAGCGCGAGCTCAAGCAGGCAGTATCCAACAAGGTCAAGAACGACGTTGTAGATGGTCTGCTGGAGACTACCGAGCTGGAAGTACCTGCGGCTCTCGTTGACCAGGAAATTGATCGCCTGCGTCAGGACGCCGTTCAGCGCTTTGGCGGGCAGGTGGATTTCCAGCAATTGCCGAAGGAAATCTTCGAAGAGCAGGCGAAGCGTCGCGTGAAGACGGGTCTGCTGTTCCAGGAAGTGGTCAAGAAAAATGACCTGAAGGCTGACGAAGCGAAAGTGGAAGAAAAGATCCAGGAGATCGCTTCTACGTATGAACAGCCGGACGAGGTTGTTGCACACTTCAACAGCAATCCGGATCAGAAGGCCCAGGTTGAGTCTTCTGTGCTGGAAGATGCCGTGGTTGATTTTGTGCTTGGCGCGGCCAAGGTAAAAGAGAAGAAGATGAAGTACGAGGAAGCGGTGCAGGCCGGTCAGCCCCAGCGCTGATGGCCGCCGGGCTCTGGCCCGGTGCCGTGTTCTGGAAGCAGCCGGCGTGTCCGGCTGTTTTCATCTGGGCGATCTGCTGGCAGAGTATATGGGGTACCGGAATACAACGGGCTCCCGTTGAAGCAGGAGTCCAAACCATTGTCCATAAGGAGTTCAGGCGCACATGACGCAGAAACCGTTTGATGGCCCTACAATGATAACCAGCTCAGGCCTGGTGCCGATTGTTATTGAACAGACGGCACGCGGCGAACGTTCGTTCGACATTTATTCCCGTCTGCTCAAGGAGCGGGTGATCTTTCTGGTTGGCCCGGTTGAAGATCACATGGCAAACCTCGTGGTTGCCCAGTTGCTGTTCCTGGAATCCGAAAATCCGGACAAGGATATCCATCTTTATATCAACAGTCCGGGTGGCTCCGTTTCCGCCGGCATGTCCATTTACGACACCATGCAGTTCGTGAAGCCGGACGTAGCAACGCTTTGCATCGGTCAGGCAGCCAGCATGGGTGCTTTCCTGTTGTCGGGTGGCGCGAAGGGCAAGCGTGCCTGCCTGCCACACTCCCGTGTAATGATTCATCAGCCGCTGGGCGGCTATCAGGGGCAGGCGACGGACATCGAGATCCATACCCGTGAGATCCTGAAAATCCGCAACACGCTCAACGAGCTGCTTGCGGAGCACACGGGTCAGGACATCGAGACCATCGCCCGGGATACCGACCGTGATAATTTCATGGATCCTGCCCAGGCCAAAGAGTACGGGTTGATCGATACAATACTTGATAAGCGCGTATCGAATAAATAATACTGAAAGTCATCGCATCACTACCGGCCGGCGTACACACTGATGACACCGGCCAACGAAGAACAGAGGTATTTCAATGGCAGATGAAAGAAACGGCAGAGGCGACGATAACGGCAAGTTGCTCTACTGCTCGTTTTGTGGAAAGAGCCAGCATGAAGTCCGTAAGCTCATTGCAGGGCCCTCGGTGTTCATCTGCGACGAGTGCGTTGATCTGTGCAATGACATTATCCGGGAAGAGATTCAGGAGAACGCCCCGGAGGAGGCCAGCGACCGCCTGCCCACGCCGGCAGAGATCCGTGAGACTCTGAATGAATATGTTATTGGCCAGGATCGCGCCAAGGTCGTTCTGTCTGTAGCGGTGTATAACCACTACAAGCGCCTTCGCTACGGCGAGGGCAAGAGTGATGTCGAGCTGGGCAAAAGCAACATTCTGCTGATCGGTCCCACCGGTAGCGGTAAGACCCTGTTGGCGGAAACCCTTGCGCGCATGCTGAATGTTCCGTTTACCATCGCGGATGCGACCACGCTGACCGAAGCAGGCTATGTGGGTGAAGATGTTGAAAACATCATCCAGAAACTGCTGCAGAAGTGCGACTACGATGTCGAAAAGGCCCAGCGCGGTATTGTCTACATCGACGAGATCGACAAGATTTCACGCAAGTCCGATAACCCGTCCATTACCCGGGATGTATCGGGTGAGGGTGTTCAGCAGGCTTTGCTGAAGCTGATCGAGGGTACTGTCGCTTCGGTTCCTCCTCAGGGTGGGCGTAAACACCCCCAGCAGGAATTCCTGCAGGTGGATACCGGTAACATCCTGTTTATCTGTGGCGGTGCCTTCGCCGGCCTCGACAAGGTTATCCAGGAACGCTCTGAGCGCAGTTCCATTGGCTTCTCGGCTACAGTCAAGAGCCAGGACGACAGCAAGAGCACTGGCGATATCATTCGCGAAGTCGAGACCGAGGATCTGGTGAAGTTTGGCCTGATTCCGGAATTCGTCGGCCGTCTGCCTGTGGTGGCCACGTTGACCGAACTGGATGAAGAAGCACTGGTGCAGATTCTGACCGAGCCCAAGAACGCCCTGACCAAGCAGTATCAGAAGCTGTTTGATATGGAAGGGGTGGAGCTGGACTTCCGGGAAGACGCCCTGCGCGCAGTGGCCAGAAAAGCCATGGAGCGCAAGACCGGTGCCCGTGGTCTGCGGTCGATAATGGAAGCGACCCTGCTGGATACCATGTATCAGATTCCCTCTGAGCATGATGTCTCCAAGGTGGTGATCGATGAGAGTGTGATCAAGGGGGATTCAGAGCCCTTCAAGATCTACGCCAGCAGCGATCACGCCAAGGCGGTGCCCGAAGACTGAACGGGCACAGGGCGTAGAATACTGGGTAATATAAAAGGGGCGTTCAACGCCCCTTTTTCATCTCAGGCCCATATCGTTTGCTCCCTGATATTTCCCATCGTAAAAAGATTGCAATTTTTGTCAGCGCCCCAATGTTGGGTGATATGCTGAAAGAAATACTGTCAGAGGATTCCCCATGACCCGTATACCTGATGAAACTGTGCACGAATACCCGCTGCTTCCTTTGCGTGATGTGGTGGTGTTCCCGCACATGGTGGTTCCGCTGTTTGTGGGCCGCGAAAAATCCATTCAGGCGCTGGAAGCGGCAATGGAGGGCAGCAAGGAAATCCTGCTGGTAGCCCAGAAAGATGCCTCCACCGACGAGCCGGGCCCGAAGGATGTGTTTGCCATGGGCACCCTGGCGACCGTGCTGCAGATGCTTCGGCTGCCGGATGGCACCGTCAAGGTTCTGGTAGAGGGTAATTCCCGAGCCAGCATTTCTGACATCGAGGAAGGCGATTACCTGTCCGGCCAGGCCATTCTGATGGATGAGGAATCCTTGCCGGAGCGCGAGGAAGACGTCCTCACCAAGACCCTGATGGACGAATTCGAGAAGTACGTGAAGCTGTCCAAAAAGGTGCCATCTGAGGTTTCCAATGCCTTGACCGGCATCCACGAGATTGAGCGTCTGGTCGATACCATGGCCGCGCATCTGGAGATGCGGATTCCCGAGAAACAGGAGTTGCTGGAAGCTCTGGACGTTCGTAAGCGGGTTGATCTTTTGCTGGGCAAGCTGGACGGTGAGATTGATCTGATCGAAGTGGAGAAGCGCATCCGTGGCCGTGTGAAAAAGCAGATGGAGCGCAGTCAGCGCGAGTATTACCTGAACGAGCAGATGAAAGCGATCCAGAAGGAAATGGGCCAGCTCGGTGAGGGTAATAACGATTTCGAGGAACTCGAGCAGAAGCTTGAGGAAGCCGGTCTGCCGGAAGAGGCCCGGAAGAAAACCGAAGCAGAGCTGAACAAGCTCAAGATGATGTCTCCGATGTCCGCGGAAGCTACCGTGGTGCGCGGCTACATTGACTGGATGCTGGCGGTCCCTTGGAAGAAGCGCAGTCGGGTTCGTCACGACCTTGAAAAGGCCCGTGAAATCCTGGACCGGGATCACTACGGCCTGGACGAGGTGAAGAAGCGTATTCTGGAGTATCTGGCGGTTCAGAGTCGGGTCAAGAAGGTGAAAGGGCCTGTGCTTTGCCTGGTAGGGCCTCCCGGGGTTGGCAAGACCTCCCTTGGCCAGTCCATCGCCAAGGCTACCAATCGCAAATACACCCGCATGGCGCTGGGTGGTGTGCGTGACGAAGCCGAGATACGAGGCCACCGTAAGACTTACATCGGCGCGCTGCCGGGCAAGTTGTTGCAGAAGCTTTCCAAGGTGGGTGTGAAGAACCCGCTTTTCCTGTTCGACGAAATCGACAAGATGGGCATGGACCATCGTGGCGATCCGGCCTCGGCTCTGCTTGAGGTGTTGGACCCGGAACAGAACCATACGTTCAATGACCACTACCTGGAGGTCGATTACGACCTCTCTGATGTGATGTTCGTGTGTACCTCCAACTCCATGGATATTCCACCGGCACTGCTGGACCGCATGGAGATCATCCGGATTCCCGGATACACCGAAGATGAGAAGGTCAATATTGCGTTGCGTTACCTTCTGCCCAAGCAGCTCAAGGCCAATGGTCTGCGCAAGGACGAACTGAAACTGCCGGAAGAGACCATTCGGGACCTGATCCGCTACTACACTCGGGAAGCCGGTGTACGGGGTCTTGAGCGCGAAATCGCCAAGATCTGCCGTAAGGTGGTGCGTGAGCACGTAGAGAGCAGCACCAAGGCCTCGGTGACCCTGACGCCGGATCTTCTGGAGGATTACTCAGGCGTCAAAAAGTTCAAATACGGACTGGCAGAAGAAACCAACCAGATCGGACAGGTGACCGGTCTGGCATGGACCCAGGTCGGGGGCGAGCTGTTGACCATCGAGTGCGCTTTGACGCCAGGTAAGGGTCGTGTCGTTAAAACCGGCTCGCTGGGTGACGTTATGCAGGAATCCATTCAGACGGCACTTACAGTGGTCCGGAGCAGGGCGGCCGGCCTGGGTGTGGCGGATGATTTCCACGAAAAACACGATCTTCACGTGCACGTACCAGAGGGGGCAACCCCGAAAGATGGCCCGAGTGCCGGTATTGGCATGTGTACAGCACTGGTTTCTGCACTGACCCGAATTCCCGTTCGGGCGGATGTGGCGATGACCGGTGAAATCACCTTGCGAGGTCGCGTTCTGGCGATCGGCGGCTTGAAGGAAAAGCTGCTGGCAGCCCATCGCGGCGGCATCAAGACTGTCATTATCCCGGATGAAAATGTCAGGGATCTCAAAGAGATACCGGCCAACATCAAAGAATCGCTGGAGATTCGTCCGGTCAAGTGGATTGATGAGGTTCTGGATATTGCGCTGGCTTACCAGCCGGATCCCCGGGCTGAAAATGCTGACAAGGAAACCGGCAAATCGGCCACTTCTGATGATTCCGGCGACGCTGCAGAGCGCATAAATACACATTAAACACCGGATGAGTTGTTGACACGCCTGAGAGCCCGTTGGTATAACTGTTTCGCCGTGAAGCAGCCAATACCAAGGGCTCCCGCGCAGTAAGTGCCTATTCCGAACACCGGTTTAATGCCGCAAGGAAAAAAAAACTGAAGAATGGAATTCTCCCATCGCTTATGCGATAGTCGAGAACGTCCGCGAAAAAACAAACCGACCTATAACATCTTCAACCTGAAATCGAAGGGGTTTAGTGTGAACAAGTCCGAACTGATCGATGCAATTGCAGAGTCCGCAGACATCTCCAAAGCCGCAGCTGGCCGTGCGCTGGATGCCATGACCAACTCAATCACCGGTGCACTGAAGAAAGGCGACCAGGTTACCCTGATCGGCTTTGGCACCTTCTCTGTGAAAGAGCGTGCTGCCCGTACTGGTCGCAACCCGCAGACTGGTGCAGAAATCAAGATTCCGGCCTCTAAAGTGCCTGGATTCAAGGCAGGCAAGGCCCTGAAAGACGCCGTTAAGTAACGGTTCTTTCTCTGGCAGTTCCCGGTTTCGGGAGCTGCCATCAGAATTCAAGGCGCATTCCGGTAAGGGTGCGCCTTTTTGCGTGTTAACGGTGGCTCACTCAGCTTTCGCCTCACCACTACCAACAGCAGAACCTTGAACAGGGATTCGAGAACAACATGCTTCAAGATATTCGGGATAACGCCCAGAGTACGATCGCCAAGGTTATCGTTGGCCTATTGATTATTTCCCTCTCGATCTGGGGAATGGATGCCATCATTGGCGGCTTCACTGGCGAGCCAGAAGTGGCAACGGTTAACGGCCAGGACATCACCGAGCGGGAGTTTCTGCGTACCGTACAGATGGAAAGTCAGCAGCGCCTGATGCAGATGGAAAATCCGGATCAATCCCTGCTGGATGAGGATCAGATTCGTCGTGACGTACTGGACGCGCTGATACAGGAGGCCGTGCTCACCCAGGATGCCCAGAGCCAGGGGCTGGAGCTGACCGATGCCGACATCGATTCCCTGATAACCCAGATGCCCCAGTTTCAGATTGACGGCCAGTTCAATCGCGACCGTTTTGTAGCCACAGTGCGCAACCTGGGTATGGGAGTTGCCGAGTTCCGCGAAAGCATGCGCAAGAACTACGTGGTCAACCAGATTCGTGCGGCGATCGTCCAGACTGGTGTTGTAGCACCTGAGAATGCAGCCCATTTGCTGGCCATTCAGAATCAGACCCGTGACTTCCGCGTGCTGATGCTCGATGGCAGCAGCGTCCAGGACCAGGTGGATGTGACCGAGGCCGAGGTACAGGCGTACTACGACGAGAACCGTGACCAGTTTCGTCAGCCAGAGCAGGTGGATGCTGCCTACATTACCTTGTCCCAGGGGGCGTTGGCGGAGTCCATTGAGGTCGCCGAAGATGAATTGCGGGCCTATTACGAGGAGCGTGCTGAAGAATACGCACGGGAAGAGCGCCGTGCCGCTCACATTCTTGTAGAGGCCGGTGATGACGGGCAGGAGACTCTCGCAACCATCCAGCAGCGTCTTGCAGACGGTGAATCGTTTGCAGCCCTGGCCGAGGAATATTCGGTTGACACCGTATCTGCGCAGGAAGGTGGTGATCTTGGTTTTGCTGGCCGAGGTGTCTACGACGAAGCCTTTGAAGAAGCCCTGTTTGCCCTGGATGAAGGCGAAGTGTCTGGCCCGGTTGAGACCAGCTTTGGTATTCACCTGATCAAACTGGAAGACGTACGTCGTTCCGATGTGCCTGCGTTTGGTGAGTTGCGTGAAGAGCTGCGACTGGAGTTGGCCAGAACCAAGGCCAGTGAGCGTTTTGCGGAAGTTCGCTCGCAATTGGCTGATGCGGCCTACGCTGCCGACGATCTTGCCGGCCCGGCCGAAGAGCTGGGTCTGGAAATTCGGGTGGTCGAAGGTGTCAGCAGGGACGGAGGTGCAGCACCCTTTGATCATGCGGGTCTGGTACGTCAGCTGTTCTCCGAAGATGTACTTGAGGGTGGCTACAACACCGAGCTGATCGACGTGGGTGATAACGTATCGGTAGTTGCCCGGGTGCGCGAGTATCATGAACCGCGCCAGTTGGCGTTGGCTGATGTGGAGCCGGAAATTCGTCGGATTCTGGAGAGAACCGAAACGCGGGAAGCGCTGGCAGCCCGTGTTGATGAGCTCGTGGCTCAGCTTGAATCCGGTACCAGTGCCGAGGATCTGGGCGTCGGTGAATGGCAGCAGTTTGAGAATCAGGGCCGGAATGGCTCTGGCCTGAGCCCGCGCGTGGTTCAGGAAGTGTTTTCAATGGCTCGCCCGGATGGTGAAACGCCAACCGTTGGGCGTGCCGTAGCGGCCGACCAGGCTGCTGTCATTGTCCTGACCGGCGTCAACGAAGGTGAGGTTGATCAGGAAGGTGCGGAATACCAACAGCTGATGCGTTTCCTGGCACAGTTGGAGGGGCAGCGTGAATACACCGCCTACCAGCAGTACCTTCGCAATACAGCTGAGGTTGAGCGGAACTGATTTGCTATAGACCTCAAAAGAAAGCCCCCTTTCGGGGGCTTTTTTGTGAGCGGTTCATTCTTTCGGGTATCGGGTAGCTTTCAGACTTTCCTTGATTTTCTTGAGATGGCCCAGAAAATCCGATCCACGTTTCAGCGTTACACCGGTTGCGAGGATGTCGATGACCGTCAAATGAATAATTCTGGAAGACATGGGCATATACACTTCTGTGTCTTCCGGGGTTGTGACGCCAACCACCACCGTACAGAACTCCGCAAGAGGGGATTCCGGGTTTGTTATACCAATAACCGTTGCGCCGTTCTCTCGCGCCACTCTGGCGATATCAACGCTTTCCTTGGTTCGGCCGGTGTACGAGATCATCACGATCACATCTCCGACCTGCGCCCCTGCCGCTACCATTCTCTGCATGAGAGCGTCGTCGTATGAGGTTACCGGAATGTTGAATCGAAAAAACTTGTGCTGGGCATCGAGTGCGACCGACGCGGAGCCGCCCATGCCAAAAAAGTGGATCTGTTTTGCCTGGATAAGATAGTCGATGGCCGAAGCTAGCGCTTTGTGATCGAGTGACTGGCGGGACTTATCCAGGTTGGCAATGGTGCTGAGCATGATTTTGTCAGCGAATTCAGCCACGGTGTCGTGGGGCTCTATATTCTGGCCGACATAGGGTGTTCCTGTCGCAATGCTCTGTGCTAATCGGATCTTGAAATCCGGGAAGCCCGTCGCTGAAAAACTCCGACAGAATCGGTTTACAGTAGGTTCGCTGACATTGGCCGCCCGGGCCAGGGCTGCAATGCTGTACCGCGTTGCAGCGCTGGGGTCCTTAAGAATCGCTTCTGCCACTTTGCGCTCGGACTTGTTCAGATTATCCAGGCGTTCCTGAATATCTTCCAGCAGATTCTCTTCCCGGTGCGCGTGACTGGTTGTCATGAATGGATGCTCCGTTGATCTCTTGGGGGCCGAATCATCTAAGAACTCGGGAGTATACCGTTTTATTGGTGTGTTTGCGGTAGTCAACGTGTCATAACGTGGTTTTCCGAGGGCTGGGAGTCAGCAGTTTGACGGTTTTTTTTCTAAAACTACTACTTCCTGTTAATGTGAATGAAGTGGAGCGGCAAATCATGGAGGGCGCGACTCATGGTAAAGAACGCGAATGCCCCGTGTGACCTGATGCTTTTTGGCGCCTTGGGTGACCTGGCTCAGCGTAAACTCTTCCCTGCGTTGTATCAGCTGGAGCGCGCGGGCTTGCTCGCGCAGGGCAGTCGCATTCTGGCGATTGCGCGCACGAAGGCAACAACAGCGGACGTCCGGGAGCAACTGTTTGAAAAGCTTCGCTATCATGTGAAAGACCGTGAGTTTGATGCTGGTGTTGCGAATGCATTTCTGCAGCGGGTGGATTACCTGTTGCTGGATTTCACAGATCCTGAGGGCTATGGGGCTCTGCGTGAGTGGCGGGATGAACCCAACAACGAACTCATCGTCTATATGGCCACGCCGCCTTCGATGTATGGCGTGATTGCCCGCAATATGAAAGCGACCAGTTGTTGTAATGAGAAAACCCGGGTGGTGGTGGAAAAGCCTATTGGCCACGACCTTGAGTCTTCCCGGGTCATCAACGATGAGCTTGGAGAGGTCTACCACGAAAACCAGTTGTTCCGGATTGATCACTATCTGGGTAAGGAGACCGTGCAGAACCTGATTGCCCTGAGATTCGCCAACAACCTGTTTGCCTCCCAGTGGGACCAGAATCATATCTCTCACGTTGAAATTACCGTCGCGGAGAGCGTCGGTATAGAAGGGCGCTGGGGCTATTTTGATCAGGCCGGTCAGATTCGCGACATGATTCAGAATCACCTGCTGCAGTTGCTGTGCCTGATGGCGATGGATCCGCCTGCCGACCTGTCAGCGGATAGTATCCGGGACGAGAAGGTAAAGGTACTCAAGGCGCTGAAGCGGATTACCCCGGACATGATGGACCGGTACGTCGTGCGTGGTCAGTACACTGCAGGCACCAGCAATGGCAAGCCGGTTCCGGGTTATCTGGAGGAGGAAGATGCCAACAAGGGCAGTGCCACCGAAACCTTCGTGGCCCTGAAGGCTGAGATCGACAACTGGCGCTGGTCTGGCGTGCCATTTTACATCCGCACAGGCAAGCGACTACCGGAGAAGCTTTCCCAGATCATCATCCATTTCAAGCCCGCGCCTCACTACATTTTTGACCCGGACCAGAAGCATTTGGCCAACAACAAACTGATTATCCGCTTGCAGCCAGATGAGGGAATGGCACTGAAAATCCTCACCAAGGATCAGGGTCTGGATAAGGGGATGCGATTGCGGCAGGGGCCGTTGGAGCTGACCTTCTCCGAAACCTTTGAAGCGGAGCGCATTCCGGATGCCTATGAGCGTCTGCTGTGGGAGGTGATGAAAGGTAATCAATACCTTTTTGTTCGCAGGGATGAGGTGGAATACGCCTGGCGCTGGGTCGACGAGATCATCGCTAACTGGCGAGACAGTGGCGAACCGCCCAAGCGATATGCCGCCGGCACCTGGGGCCCGGTTGCCTCCATTGCCATGATCACGCGGGATGGGAGGAGCTGGTATGAGGATGCCTGACATTCGCTTGCCAGAGGGGGTCGGGTTCCACGCCGACGATAATGCCGGGCGCGTGGCCCGGGCCTTGGCCTCGACCGTCGCTGATGTGCTCGCCAGTCGTCTTGAGCAGGCGTCCAGGGCCAGCCTGGTGGTGTCCGGAGGCTCTACGCCTTTACCCTTCTTCAAGGCGTTGTCCGACGCGGATCTGGACTGGTCCAGAGTGGATGTTGTGCTGGCGGACGAGCGCTGGGTGCCGGAGGGCGACCCTGCCAGTAACACAACCCTGGTCAGAAACAATCTGTTAGTGGGCAGGGCTGCGAAAGCCCGTTACCTGGCACTGAAGCAGCCGGGGGAAATTCCGGATCAAGGATTGGAGGCAGTTCGGCAGGCGCTTTCGGTGCTGGTTCTGCCGGTGGATGTGGTGATTCTGGGAATGGGCAATGACGGTCATACCGCTTCGCTGTTTCCGGATGCGCCTGAGCTGCCTGAAGCCATGGATGAGTTCAATACTGGTCTGGTAGCGGCGATGACACCCGAATCCCAGCCTCAGCCCAGGGTGACGCTGACCCGGGCGGTACTGGCGCAAGCGCGCTTTACCGCGCTGCACCTGAAAGGGGAGGACAAGCTGGATACACTCAGAAGGGCGTGTTCGGCCCTGGATGATGTATTTGCCATGCCGGTGCGGGCCTTCCTGAAACCCGGCCTGGAAGTGTTCTGGAGCCCGTGACGGCGCGTTGCTTGTCTGGTCCCGCCGCTAACTGCTTTAGGAGATCACCATGAATCAATTGTCGGACTATCATCGCGAGCGGGTGCAGGCCGTTCTGGCAGCCTCACCTCTGGTGCCTGTGATTGCGATCAAAGACCCGGACGATGCCATCCCGCTGTGCCGTGCGCTGGTAGATGGAGGTATCCGGGTACTTGAAATCACCTTGCGCACCGAGCATGGAGTGCGTGCCATTGAAAAGGTCAGGAAAGCCATTCCCGAAGCCTGGGTTGGTGCAGGAACGGTTACCAGTATTGCCCAGTATCGACAGGTGGAGTCTGCTGGTGCGCAGTTTGTGATTACCCCCGGGGTTACTGAGGCCATTCTGGAGTTCGGTGTTACCTCCGAGGCACCGCTGTTGCCAGGGGTTTCGACGGTGTCCGAGCTGATGATGGGGTATGCGTTGGGCTATCGGGAGTTCAAGTTTTTCCCGGCGGAAGTGGCAGGGGGTATCCCTGCGCTTAAGGCCTTCAGCGGGCCATTTCCCGACGTCGTCTTTTGTCCGACGGGTGGCATTAGCCGGCAGACAGCCAGAGACTATCTGGCGTTGCCGAATGTCCGTGCTGTTGGTGGGTCCTGGCTCACGCCGGCAGAGGCCATTGCCGGTAAAGACTGGCCGGCAGTGTCGGATATTGCCAGGGGAAGCCTGGGCGACCTTTAAACCGGTAAACACACAACCCACCGCCGTGGTGGGTTTTGTTTGTCTGGCCGAAGGCTGTGCCAAGCGCTGCTTGGCGGCTAGCGGATATCGCTGCCAACGCGCACGATTTTCATAGTGTTGGTGCCGCCCTGAGCGTTGACGTAATCCCCTTTGGTAATCACCACCAGATCGCCTTCGCCGACTACGCCGCGTCTGCGCAGTTGTTCCACGGCCTCAGCATTGGTCTGCTCATTGGCAATCCGGGCCGAATCGAAGGGTATGGTCTGTACGCCGCGGAAAAGAACCACCCGGTGCTGGGTGGAGTGATGGCGCGACAGAGCAAAGATCGGCAGGCTGGATTTGATGCGGGACATCAGTCTGGGAGTGGCGCCCGTTTCAGTCATGCAGATGATGGCACGCACACCCTGCAGGTGGTTGGCGGCGTACATGGCAGACAAAGCGATGGCTTCGTCGACCCGCTCCATGCTCTCGTGAATCCGGTGTTTGGACTGGTGCATGGAGGGATGCCGTTCGGCGCCCAGGCAGATGCGTACCATGGCCTCTACCGCTTCTTTCGGATAGTCACCTACTGCCGTTTCGGCCGACAGCATGACCGCGTCGGTGTAGTCCATTACGGCATTCGCGACGTCGGACACCTCGGCCCGGGTGGGCATCGGGTTGGTGATCATCGATTCCATCATCTGGGTCGCGGTGATTACTGCCCGGTTCAGTACCCGGGCGCGGGCGATGATGTGCTTTTGAACCGCTACCAGTTCGGCATCGCCAATCTCAACCGCCAGGTCGCCCCGAGCGACCATGACGGCGTCTGAGGCGAGGATGACCTCATCCAGAGCCTGGTCGTCGTGTGCCAGCTCCGCCCGCTCAATTTTGGCTACCAGGCCTGCTTCCGAGCCGGCTTCGCTCAGCAGTCTGCGTGCGATGTGCATATCTTCGGCGGTGCGCACGAATGAGACGGCGACATAGTCCGCGCCCAGTTTGGCGGCGGTGACAATGTCCTGCTTGTCTTTCTCGGTCAGTGCTTCGGCAGATAGCCCTCCGCCGCGCTTGTTCAGGCCTTTGTTGTTGGATAATGGGCCGCCAATAAGCACCTTGGACGTAATGCTGTGCTCGTCTACCGACATCACTTCCATCTCGATGCGGCCGTCGTCCAGCACCAGGATGTCGCCCGGAGCAACGTCTTCAATCAGTTGCTCGT
Source organism: Marinobacter sp. EN3 (assembly GCF_000475315.1). Classification (NCBI taxonomy): domain Bacteria; kingdom Pseudomonadati; phylum Pseudomonadota; class Gammaproteobacteria; order Pseudomonadales; family Marinobacteraceae; genus Marinobacter; species Marinobacter sp. EN3. The sequence continues at coordinate 459,686 of NZ_AXCC01000001.1, read as the reverse complement.
AGTCGATGCCCACCCGCTCTGCGTTGCCGGCATTCTTGTCCATGCTGGCGTCGAGAACGAAGGTTTGTCCGGCTTCCAGGAATACCTTGTTATCGGAGAACCGCGCGATGCGCAGCTTGGGGCCCTGAAGGTCGGCAAGAAGAGCAACAAAGCGGCCCTCTGCTGCAGCGGCTTCGCGAACCTGGCGGGCCCGGGCCATGTGCTCTTCGGCGCTGCCATGGGAGAAATTCAGGCGAGTCACGTCAACGCCGGCCTTGATGATGGCGGCAAGTGACTCCGGTGTGTCTGTGGCGGGGCCGAGCGTGGCGACAATTTTCGTGCGCCTGAGCATATGTGGGTGTCCTTATTCCGGGTTCGCCGGTATGGTCGAAGAGTCGACAGTGCCAGCGGTCAATGAAAACGGGTGCCAGTATATGAACTACTGATGACCCCTCTGTGACACGGTTTCACCTCGCTAGATGTTCTAGGGCTCCCGATGCCTGCTTTCGTGATATGTAGTAAAGTTACAAAAATAATGGCGATAATTTTTTGCTGTGTCTATGTTTTGAAGCGTTTTTTACTATTCTTTGTTCTATGTTCGAGTGAATCCGTAAAGGAGGCTGCAGGATGCATCCAACCATAGTGAAGGTTACTCAGAGAATTGTGGCCCGAAGTCAAGCCACGCGGCAAGAGTACCTCCGTCGTATGGCGGCGCTGAAAAAGAACTCCCCCCAACGGGGCACGCTGTCCTGTGGCAACCTTGCCCACGGCTTTGCCGCCTGTAATCAGGCGGATAAGAACACGCTCAAGCTGATGAACAAGGCCAACGTGGCAATCGTAACGGCCTACAACGATATGCTTTCGGCTCATCAACCCTACCAACAGTTCCCCGATATCATCCGCGAGGCGGCCCATGGTATGGGATCGGTGGCCCAGGTTGCCGGGGGCACACCCGCCATGTGTGATGGCGTGACCCAGGGGCAGCCTGGCATGGAGCTCAGCCTGTTCTCCCGGGACACGATCGCCATGAGCACGGCGGTTGCTCTCAGCCACAACATGTTTGATGCCACGCTGTTGTTGGGGATCTGCGACAAGATTGTTCCGGGGCTGCTCATCGGATCACTGAGTTTTGGCTATCTGCCGACCATACTGGTACCCGCCGGCCCCATGCCGTCCGGATTGCCCAACAAAGAGAAGCAGCGCATCCGTCAGCTCTATGCTGAAGGCAGGATTGGCAAAGAGGAGTTGCTGGAAGCCGAGAGCAAGTCTTACCACAGTCCCGGTACCTGTACCTTTTATGGCACCGCCAACAGCAACCAGCTGTTGGTTGAGGTGATGGGGCTGCACTTGCCGGGTGCCGCCTTTGTGAATCCAGGCACACCGCTGCGTGAAGCGCTGACCAGGGCAGCAACGGAACAGGTTATCCGGTTATCGAAACCTAATGGTGGAGATCTGGGGCTGGGCGATATGGTAGACGAAAAGAGCATCGTCAATGCTCTGGTGGCCCTGCTGGTAACGGGCGGCTCAACCAACCACACCATTCACTGGATAGCCATCGCCCGCGCTGCCGGCATCATCATTGACTGGAATGACTATGCCGAGCTTTCTGCGGTTGTGCCCTCGTTGACCCGTATCTATCCCAATGGCCAGGAGGATGTGAATGCCTTCCACGAGGCGGGTGGTACGCCGTTCCTGATCCGCGAACTGCTTGCTGGCGGATACCTGCATAACGACGTGCACACAGTGATGGGCCCAGGCCTGGAGCAGTACGCCCGCATGCCGGAACTCGACGATGATAGGCCCGCCTGGAAGCCTGCAGCAGAGCAAAGTGGCATGCCGGAGGTACTCCGTGGTGTGGCCGAGCCTTTTGCGCCGGATGGTGGGCTCAGGGTGCTGGAGGGCAATCTGGGCAGGGGCGTGATCAAGGTCTCGGCAGTCTCGCCGGAGCACCATGCCATTGAGGCCCCGGCCGTGGTATTCAACGATCAGAACGAGCTCAAGGCGGCCTTCGAGGCCGGAGAGCTGAATAGGGATTGCGTGGTGGTTGTGCGATTTCAAGGTCCCCGTGCCAATGGTATGCCGGAGCTACACAAGCTCACCCCTTATCTGGGGGTGTTGCAGGACAGGGGCTACAAAGTGGGCCTGGTGACGGATGGCCGGATGTCTGGCGCTTCCGGGAAAGTGCCTGCCGCCATCCACGTATACCCAGAAGCGTTAGATGGCGGACCTTTGGCCCGAGTTGAAGACGGGGATACCGTTGTCCTGGACGCCCGCAACGGAACCCTCAGCATCAGGGTAGACGATGACGTGCTGGCCGCCCGCAGGCCTGCAACGACGGATTTGTCCGGCTATCATACGGGCTACGGGCGGGAGCTGTTTGGTTGGTTCCGTCGTTCGGCAAGCAACCCTGAACAAGGTGCCAGTTTTTTCTGGAACCACGAGGCATGACAGCAGAACACTATTCTCTGGTGGGGGACATTGGGGGAACCAATGCACGCTTTGCTCTGGTGAAGCAGGGCAGTATAGAACCAGAAGCTATTGAAGTTTTGCCCTGCCGTGATTACGAGAACCTGGATCAGGCGGTGGTCACCTATCTGGAACGTGTAGGTGTGGCGTCGGTCAGGCAGGCCTGTCTGGCCGTGGCCTCCCCCTTGCGCGGTACCCGGGTGACAATGACCAACAATCACTGGCGCTTTGACATTGAGGCGGTGCGACAGGTCTTTGGCTGGTCGGCCTTCAAGGTCATCAATGATTTTACCGCCATGGCGCTGGGCGTGCCCCATGTATCGGACGCTAATCTGGTGCACGTTTGTGGCGGCCCGGGAGACCCTGGCCGGCCGAAACTGGTGATGGGTCCGGGAACGGGCCTGGGCGTTTCCGGTCTGGTTCCGATTCGAAATGGCTGGGTGCCTTTGGTGACTGAAGGGGGCCATGTGGATTTTGCCCCCACCGATGACACGGAAATGGACGTGTTGCGCCTTCTCCGGGCCAGGTTTGGGCGGGTGTCGGTCGAGCGGATTCTGTGCGGCCAGGGTTTGCTGAACCTGTATCAGGCCCATGCCGAAATCCGTGGCGTGGCGGCCCCACTCGATGCTCCGGAGAAGATCACAGCCGCCGCTGTGGACGCTTCCGATGCCTTGGCCGGGGAAGTCCTTCAGCATTTCTGCGAAATGCTTGGGCGAACCGCAGGCAATTCGGCGCTGACGCTGGGGAGTCTGGGCGGCGTGTACCTGTGTGGCGGTATGCTGCCAGGGTTTCTCGACTTTTTTCTTGGGAGCCCGTTCCGTGAAGCCTTTGTAGCCAAGGGGCGGATGCGTCCGCTAATGGAATTTACACCGGTTTACGTGGTGACGGAGCCCTATACCGGTTTACTGGGAGCTGCCGAAGCGTTAGGAAATTCTGAGGTATGACCGATTCTTTGATAAACCTGTCCTTTGATGAGCTGGTTCGGCGTGTTCGGGCCTGTCAGATTTGTGCAGGCGATCTGCCCCACGAGCCGAGGCCGGTCATTCAGCTTAGTGAATCCTCCCGCATTCTTGTGGTCGGGCAGGCGCCGGGTCGACGGGTACACGAAACCGGTCTGCCGTTTAACGATCCCAGTGGCGACCGGCTGCGCCAATGGATGGGCATTACCCGCGACACCTTTTACGATGAACAGAAACTCGCCATCCTGCCCATGGGATTCTGTTATCCGGGCACCGGTAAATCCGGAGATCTTCCTCCACGCCCCGAGTGCGCTCCGGCCTGGCGCCGGGCGTTGCTCGACCGCTTGCCGGAGATTCGCCTGACCTTGCTGATCGGTCAATATGCTCATGCCTGGCATATTCCCGGCGCAAGGCGCGCGGTTACCGAGAATGTGCGGCAGTGGCAACAATTCTGGCCTGATGTCATTCCGATGCCCCATCCCAGCCCCCGCAATAACCTCTGGTTGCGAAAGAATCCCTGGTTTGAAGCGGAAGTGGTGCCGGCCATTCAGGCCAGAGTTGCTAGCCTTCTGGACTGACCTGGCCGCTTCGGTTCATATACTCAGATAGCTCGCTGTATTGTTCCGGGTTAATGTACAGTCCCTGTTTGGTTCGCCGCCAGAGCAGGTCCTCTGGTGTGATCGCCCATTCGTGGGTCATCAGATAATCCACCTCGCGACGAGACAGGGTATCGGTAAACCAGTGGCCGAGATCGGCCATGTTCTGACAGCCTTCCAGAATGTGGTAGCTGCTGGTGCCATAGCTTCGCACAAACCGATGGATTACAGCATCGTCCAGCCAGGGGAAATCGGCCGCGAGTTCGGTGGCCAGCTGCTCCTGAGTGTTGAAGTCGCCGCCGGGCAGCACGGCCGTTCGGGTCCAGGACCGGCCGGCACCAGGAAAATAGCGACTGACCTGATCGGTCACAGCTTCGGCGAGCTTCCGGTAGGTGGTGATCTTGCCCCCGAATACCGAGATCAAAGGGGGCAGCGAGTCCTCGTCATCAACCTCGAATGAGTAGTCGCGAGAGGCAGACTGTGCGGTGCCACCCTCGTCGTCCATCAGCGGCCGAACACCGGAGTAACTCCAGACTACATCGTTGGCGGACAGTTGCCGGCGGAAATACTGGTTGACGATCGACAGCAGATAGTCGGTTTCCTCTGGGGAAATCCATGCCTGCGACGGATCGCCCACGTAATCGACATCGGTGGTGCCGATCAGGGAGAAGCGGTCCTCGTAGGGGATCACGAAAACAATGCGCTCGTCCTGATTCTGAAGAATATAGGCTTCGGTATCCTGGTTGAGCCTGGGTACGACGATGTGGCTGCCCTTGACCATGCGGATTTGCTTGGGAGCTGGCATAGACAGGCTTTCACCGAACAGGCTGCTGACCCAGGGGCCGGTGGCGTTAACGACCACCTTGGCGCGGATGTTGTACTGCTTGTCCCGGTGGTGATCGTCCAGGGTGGCGTGCCATTGCCCGTTACGGCGCTCGGCGCGGCTACAGCGGGTGCGGGTCAATACGGTTGCGCCTTTTTCAACGGCCTTGCGAGCAGACAGTACCACCAGCCGGGCATCGTCAACCCAGCCATCCGAATACTCGAATCCACGGCTGATGTCGGGTTTCAGGGGCGAGTCCGGGCCAAAGGTAATAGACCGGGAGCCGGGCAGCAGTTCGCGCTTGGCCAGATGATCGTAGAGGAAAAGGCCGGTACGGATCATCCATGCTGGTCGCAGGTGGGGCTGATGGGGCAGGCGAAAACGCATCGGCCACATGATGTGGGGTGCGTTTCGTAGCAGGGCCTCCCGCTCACCGAGTGCTTCCCTGACCAGCCGGAATTCGTAATGCTCCAGGTAGCGCAGGCCGCCGTGGATGAGTTTGCTGCTGCTCGACGAGGTGGCGGAGGCAAGGTCGTTCATCTCGCACAGAACGACCCGAAGCCCCCGGCCTGCGGCGTCCATGGCAATCCCGGTGCCGTTTACGCCGCCCCCGACCACCAGTACATCGCATTGAGTGGGGGGAGTGTGAGGGTTGCCTGAAACCAGTCCTTTGTTATTTGCCACTGCCTGAGTGCTCCTGATAATCGCCCATAACGCCTGTGATGGAACGATTATCAGGAAACTGCCTGGCCCGGTAAAGCGATCCGGTCACAGGCGGGTGGGCTTACCAGCCTCTTTGCGGCGCTGCTCCCACTCTTCGCGGGTTTGTGCGGCTTCATCACCGGGCAGGAAGTCGATGATCTCGAAGTAATCAGAGCTGAACTGGTCTGCCACCACGGTTTCACGGGGTTTGATCCGAACCACGTAGACGGTCTGGACATTCTGGTGGTCGAACTCGCGCCAGTACTGTTCGTCTTTCAGGAAGCTGTAGCGATGCCCCTCAAGGGCCCGGATAACGGCGTCTGTGTTGGTGCTGCCGGCCCGTTCGACAGCCTCCTTGTACTGGTAAACGATACTGTAGGCCGAGGCCGCGGATGATGAAGGGCGCATTTCATAGCGGCCTGAGAAGGCCTCAACAAAGTCTTTACCGCGCTGGTAGTTGTTCTCGTAGGGCAGGTTCCAGACCCAGGGGGCGGCACCAACAACACCTTCCATGATGGTCGGGCCAACCTGTCTGACCATCCCCAGTGTCAGGTTGGGCACAACGATCTGCATTTTTTCCGTCACACCCATTTCATAGGCCAGGTTCAGAGCCCGGACCATGTCATCGCCGAACAATACCATCATCAATACCTTGGCATCGCTCTCCTGGGCCTGTTCCAGCGCTGCGCGGAAATCATTGATCAGCGCCCGGGGGAAGGGGGTTTTTACACCCTGGTGCACGTCGGTGTTTTCGGTGTTGGAAAACTTTCGTACCGATTCTTCCACCGACCAACCCCAGGTGTAGTCTGACGTGATGTAGAAAAACTTCTGGTCGGCGTGGTTGCGATTGAGATACTGGCTGAGTGCTTTGGCCGTCATCCAGGCGTTGTAGGGCTCCCGGAACATATAACGATGCCCCTCGGTGCCGGTGGTGGCGTTGGAGTAGGTGAGGGTGCCGAAGTAGATGCGGTTGCGATCCCTGGCGGCTTTCCCGGAGGCAATGGCAACGGCACTGGAGACACCACCGAAAACCATCTGCGCGCCTTCGCGGTCAATCAGCTCGGCGGTATTTTTTGCGCCCTGGTCTGGTTCACCCCGGGTATTGCGAATCACCAGTTCGAGGGGCTGGCCCATAACGCCGCCGGCCTGGTTGATTTCATCTACCGCCAGATAGGCGCCAAGCCGTTGTTGAAGGCCCTGGTCCTTGTATCTTCCTGTCTGCGGGTAATTCAAACCTATCTTGAGGGTATCGGCGAGGACGGTCGTGCTGGATAATAGCAGGACAGTCGCAAAGATCAGCGCGTTCCTTGGTCTCATTTACGTTGGCCTCCGTAACGGCAGCACAGCGGGTGTGGCTGCGTTGCAAACAGTTATTTTGATTGTTTATTGGGCAACTCAAGTGTCAGCGGATACTGCCCGGGCAACAATGGGACTAAAGTTGAAGTTCTGGTAACAATTTGTAGGGGCTTGATATAAAACAGTAAAGATGGGAGTTGGGAGGGGCGGCCAGAGTTCAGGCGCTCTGGCAGACTTCTGGGTTGAATACCTTGTAACGGTTCCGGCCATCCCGCTTGGCGCGATACATGGCAATGTCAGCACCGTTGATCAGTTCCTGTACGGTCGTGCCATCTTCGGGATACAGGCTGATGCCAATGCTTGAACCCACGTTTATATGGTTGCCGTTAATCTGATAAGGCCGCTTGTTTACCTCGATTAACCGGTCGGCTACGGCGAACACATCAGAAAGTTGTTCCATCTCCGGTAACAGCACAATGAACTCGTCGCCCCCCAGTCGGGCGAGGGTGTCGTCTTCCCGCAGGCAATCTTTTACCCTGGCGGTGAACTGAAGCAACAGGTCGTCCCCCACGGCGTGGCCCAGGGTGTCATTCACTTCCTTGAAACGATCCAGGTCCATAAACATCACCGCAAGCAGCATCTCCTTGCGGTGGGCATGGCGAATGGCGTGATCCAGCCGGTCTTCCAGCAATCGTCGGTTGGGCACGCCGGTGAGGGCATCGTAGTAAGCGAGCTGGCGGATTTGTTCCTCGTTCTTGCGATTTTGCGTGATATCAGTGAACAGGCCCGCGTAATGTGTGGTATTGCCGTCATCGTCGGTGATTGCGGTGATGGTCAGAAGTTCCAGATAAAGCTCACCGGTTTTTCGGCGATTCCAGATTTCTCCGCGCCAGTAGCCGTGGGTTTCCAGGGAATTCCACATGCGCCGGTAGAACTCGCTGTCGTGGCGCCCGGATGAGAGCAGATCCGGTGACCGACCGATGACCTCCTCGGCGGTATAACCGGTCAGTTGGGTGAACGCCGGGTTGACGAATTCAATGCAGACGTTTTTGTCGGTCACCATAATGCCTTCAAAAGACGATTCAATGACCCGCTCCGCCAGTTGCAGGGTTCGCCTCGATTTGGCCAGGGCCTGATCCCTTTGTTCGAGGGCTTCGCGAAGATCGTCCAGATACATCTGCTCAGCCCCGGTCAGCATGTCGTGGAAACCGATCAGGCCGGTAACCTCTCCAAGCTGATTGACCACGGCAAGATGTCGGATGCGATGATCTATCAGCAGATCGCGGGCGTGAATCAGTGGGTCTTCTTCGTTTACGGTGAGCAGAGGCCGGGTAGCCAGTTCATTGACCAGGGTGTTGCTGGTGTGGCGTGCAATAAACCGGACCATATCCCGCTCGGTCAGAATCCCCAAACCTTCTTCGTCGCAATCGACCACCACGGCACCGGCATGATGGCGATGCATGTAACTGGCCACTTCCGCCAGAGACTGGTCGCCCCGAACCACCAGTGGCGAGCGCGGTACGGCCGCCCGCACTTCCCGCAGGCGCAGGTAGGGTTCCAGGCCCTGATTGAGGGCCAGGTCGGTCTGGGACAGGATTCCGACCGGTTCGCCACTGCTGTTGGTCACCAGGAAATGGCGCTTTCCGGTGTCACGCAAACGGACGGCGGCTTCACCGGCATCCAGTGTCGCGGGCAGGGACAGCACAGGTGAGCTCATCACTGTGCTCACCGGCTGGCGGAATTTTGCAGGGTCTGCAAAGTCGATGGCAAGGGCGTCATGCTCGGTCCAGATACCAACAACCGTTCCGCCGTCGGTAATCAAAATGGAACTGACCGAGGTTTCGGACATCCGGGCAGCCGCATCGGCAATGGTTGTGTCCAGCTCACACTGAAGCAGGACGCCCGTGTGCATAATGCGTGATATCGGAAGCGGCTGCCCCATGGGCACTCCTGTTATTCTTGGTCTGTCTGTTGCGAAGAATTCGGTAAAAGTGAACCTTCGCTCATTTATATTGAAGTCTATCAACCCCCGGCTTCCGATGCCTTAACTTTTACGTAGCTTCCAGGCGCGTCCTCAATCGCCTCAAGCGGGCCTTCCCCGGGCTGACGGGACTGAACTTGCTCCCCCTCGAATGTCGCCAGCCATTCACGCCAGTGTGGCCACCAGGATCCAGGGTGATGTTCTGCGCTATCAAACCAGTCATCCGGCGAGCCTGGCAATCGGTTATTGGTCCAGTACCCGTATTTTTCCTTGTAAGGGGGATTGATGACCCCGGCAATATGGCCGGAACCGGACAGAACGAATCGCACATCGCCGCCGTAAACCCCGGCGCCCCGATAAGTCGTTTTCCATTTAGCGATATGGTCCTGGCGGGCGGAAAGGAAGAAGGAAGGTACCCTGATGGCGGAAAGATCAATGCTTTCACCCGCAATCGTCAGGGCATCCGGCTGCACCAGCCGGTTATGCAGATACATTTCCCGCAGGTAGTAGCTGTGCATTCTGGCGGGCAGGTTGGTGCCGTCGGTATTCCAGTAGAGCAGGTCGAAGGCTTTCGGTTTCAGGCCCTTGAGGTAGTTGTTGGTCCAGTAGGACCAGAACAGGTCGTTTTCCCGCAACAGGTTGAAGGTGAAAGCCATGGCGCGACCATCCAGATAGCCTTTGCGCTCCATGGTGCGCTCGATGCCGCGGATCGAGTGATCGTTAATGAATACGCCGATGCCGCCGGGGTCCGAAAAGTCGAGCAGGGTGGTCAGATAGGTTGTGCTGACGATCGGGTTACGTTGCTTTTTCGCCAGCCAGGCCATCGTGGTTCCGAGCAGGGTGCCGCCAATGCAGTAGCCGATGGCATTCATCTGTTGCTCGCCGGTCGCTTCAGTGACGGCATCAATGGCAGCCAGCGGGCCTAACTCCATGTAGTCGTCCCAGCCCCTGTTTTTCTGGGCTGGCCCGGGATTCCGCCAGGAAACCACGAACACTGTCTGGCCCTGGTCTACCAGCCAGCGAATGAAGGAATTGCGTTCGGTGAGGTCGAGAATGTAGTACTTGTTGATCCAGGGAGGAACGATCAGAAGCGGGCGCTGGGCCACGGTTTCTGTTGTTGGCGAGTACTGGATCAATTGCATCAGTTCATTCTGGTACACCACTTTGCCGGGCGTTGTTGCCAGGTTGCCGCCCACCTCGAAGGCTGAACGGTCGGTCATGGCGACGTTGAACAGGTTCGGGTTCTGCCGTAGATCGTCTACCAGGTTGCGGGCACCGTCCACCAGGTTCATGCCCTTGCGTTCCCAGGTTATCCGTAGAACTTCCGGGTTAGTCAGCGGGTAGTTGGATGGTGAAAGCGCGCTAGTCAGCTGTCGGGCGTAGAACAGCATCTGGTCACGACCCGGGCCGGGCAGACCCTCCATGCCTTCAACCCAGTTCAGAAAGGCTCGGGAGTTGATCAGATAGGCCTGTTGGAGCACATCGAAGGACAGATGCATGTGCCAGTCCTCCGCCATGAAGCGCCGGTCGTCGGGATCCGGCTTGGCGACCGGTTCCACAGGTTTGCCGGTGATTCTGGTCAGGGTATAGCGAGCCAGCCCCAGGTGTTTTCGGGCAAGATCGATTTCAGCACTGGCGAACCGCAGCGGGTGCAGCAGCAGATCCTCGGCCATGGCCCGGTAGGCTTCCGAGATTTCACTCAGCGTCGAGAGTTTGGTGTCCTCCATCATGCCGGTGTCACCGAGCCACTTTTCCAGCTGTTGCTGGCCCTGGCGGACGTTGTCCTCAAAGGTTTTCACCAGATGGGTAGCGGTTTTGCTCACGAAATCCAGACCGAACATGGGGCTCTCCTGCCTCTGAATAAAAAACGGCCGGAATGGGGGCCATTCCGACCGGTTTTGGTCTTGCCTGTCAGGCTGCTGATTTGGAGCCGCTGGCCTTGGCGGCTGGTGATTTCTCTTTGGCCGGTTCGCTCGAATCCTGTTCGAAGACCTTCTGCACCTGATCACGGGTTTCGCTGAAGTAATCCTGCCAGGCTTTCCAGTCCTGGGTGAACTGGTCGCTCAGGGATTTGAGGGTCTCAGCCTGGTCGGTGGTCAGTTGCTTTAAACCGTCCAGATCACGAACCTCAGAGACTTTTCGGGCCTGGTCCATGGCAACATCGGCATAACGACGAAACGCATTCATCTGCATCTCGGCGGCCTTGCTGAACTGGGTGAAAAGAGTTTCATTGAGGCGGTTGGCCTTGTTGATCATATCCTGATTCATTCGTTACAACTCCTTTGTAGTGATTGTCGGAATGGGTAGTTTAGCTCAGCTTCGATGACACGATTTTGACAGGCGTCAAACCGGCTTTCACCCTATCTCCTAGTCTATAGTTAATTCGATAACAGATAGATCCGGGAGACATCCGATGGCAAACCGAAAATCCGAGCTGGAAACCCTGAAAGCAGACCTTGAAGCCAGGCTGTCCCGCTACCAGGCGCATCAGCGCAGGGAAGCGGGGGCACTGGAAAAGGATTTCGAAGAGCAGGCGAGCCAGACCCAGAACGATGAAGTAGTGGATTCCCTGGAAGCGGAAACCCGGGCGGAACTCCAGCAGATTGATCACGCCCTTGAGCGGATAGACCAGGGCGCCGGCAACGAGTGCGAGCAGTGTGGTAATGACATTGATCCCAGGCGGCTGCAGGTATTGCCGTATACCACAGTTTGTGTAGATTGCGCGTCAGACTGACAACCTCCGTGCAAACTTAGAGGGTTAACAATGGCTGAAGTGCAACGCAACGATGGATCCCGTCCCGGGCTGCCGAAGAGTCAGGTTATTGGTCTTATTCTGGGTGCGGCGTTCCTCCTGGCAACGCTGGTCTTGCCTGCGCCGGGCTCCATGGGAGCCGAGGCCTGGGCGGCGTTGGGGTTGATGCTGTTGATGGCCACCTGGTGGTCCACCGAGGCGATACCGATTCCGGCCACAGCCCTGTTGCCCATTGTGTTGGTACCGGCGCTTGAGCTCGGCACTATCGGGCAGGCCACGGCACCTTATGCTAATCCGATCATCTTCCTGTTTCTTGGTGGGTTTACCCTGGGTCTGGCAATGCAGCGATGGAATCTGCATCGGCGTATTGCCTTGCTGACGCTCAAGGCCATGGGCGATCAGCCCAAGCGACAGATTGCCGGCTTCATGCTGGCGACGGCATTTTTGAGTATGTGGGTAAGTAATACCGCAACCGCCATCATGATGCTGCCCATTGGCTTGTCCGTGGTAGCGATGATGGACAATGCGAACCCGGAGGGTGTTCGGAAGTATGCAACAGCGCTGCTTTTGGCCATCGCCTACTCTGCAAGCATTGGTGGTATTGCGACTCTGATCGGGACCCCGCCCAATGCTTTGCTGGCGGCCTATCTGAGTGAAAATCAGGGCATCTCGGTGGGCTTTGCCCAGTGGATGGTATTGGGCGTTCCGGTCACTCTGCTAATGCTGATGCTGACCTGGTGGTGGCTGACCCGGAGGGATTTCGGGATTGGCCAGGCATCGGACAGCGACCAGATGATTCGGGATGAGCTCGCCAAGCTCGGGGTGATGAGCCGGGGAGAGCGCTTGGTGGCCGTGGTATTTGTCATCACGGCAACGGCATGGATTTTTCGCCCTCTGTTGTCTGCCAGTCTGATGCCCTGGTTGAGTGATACTGGCATCGCGATCGCGGCAGCGATCGCCATGTTCCTTATCCCGGTGGATACCCGCGAACGCACGTTTGTGCTCGATTGGGATTCCGCCAACAAGTTGCCTTGGGGAGTACTGTTGCTCTTCGGCGGTGGCCTGGCCATGGCGGGGGTGATCAGCAGCTCCGGTCTTGCGGAATGGATTGCCAGCAGTCTGGGCGTGGCTGGTGCATTGCCAACCATCGTCATGATGGTGATTGTGGCCACGGTTATTATCTTTCTGACCGAAGTGACCAGCAATACCGCCACTGCCGCCGCCTTCCTGCCATTGCTGGGAGCTCTGGCCATGGCTCAGGACGTGTCTCCGTTGCTCCTGACGGTTCCTGCCGCGATTGCTGCCAGTTGCGCGTTTATGATGCCAGTGGCTACGCCACCCAACGCGATTGTTTTCTCAAGCGGTCACATGCAGATTTCGGACATGATCAAAGCGGGCTTTGTCCTGAATCTGATGGGCATTGTGGTTGTCACTCTCATCACTTACGGGTTGCTGGGGCTGGTATTCACGCTCTGATACTTCCCGTCACTTCATTGCTTTGCCTCCGGTCTTGAACCAGTTCTCATACCGGTTCCCGGAGGCCCCTTCTGCAGCGACAGATTTGAGGCACAGTTATCTTTAAGCCAGTTGCGATTTCGGTATCGTACGGTAACAACATGTAACCCGATAAGTTGCACGTCTAATAAAAACAGGGACTTTCCAAAATGCTGCTGGTGCTGGCCGGATCCATTCTCACGTTCACCATGGTGCAGGAAGCCACCGAGGTCGAGCCATTCGATCGTGGCACGATTGTTCTGGAGCAGAAGGTGGATGCCAGCCCTGTCGAGCTTCGATGGGACACCCGGGTCGAACCCCTGGTGGAGCAGAAATTCCGCAATATCGTTCGTCAGGCGTACGACTACAGTTGCGGCAGCGCAGCCCTGACCACGGTGCTCAACTTCTATGTTGGCCGTTCTCTGACCGAACGCCAGGTGATGGAAGGTTTGCTGCACTACGGTGAGAGCGAGCGCATCGTTGAGCGCCGCGCTTTCTCCATGCTTGATATGAAGCGGCTGGTCACAGCCCTTGGTTATCCCTCTGGCGGTTTCAAGGCAGAAATCGAGGACCTGATGGAGTTGGACCATCCGGCAATCGTTCCCATTGATCACGCCGGTTTCAAGCACTTTGTGGTGCTGAGAACCATCCGGGACGGGCGTGTTTACCTTGCAGACCCGGCGGTTGGCAATATTTCCTTCACCGTGGCGCAGTTTCAGGAGAAGTGGGACGACAACGTACTGTTCATTGTCTTCCCGGGCAGCGACAAACCCCTGGATAACCTTGAGTTGAAAGAGGAAGACCTGCGCTTTGTGGATGACCAGACAATGACTCTGCTGGCCATGCAGCAGATTCCAGCGTTCCACGAGTCAACGGAGAGACGCATTCAGAACTTGCTGGAACGCCAGAAGAACAATCCGGACGGTAGCGTGGAAAATACCCGCAAACAGCTCCATTACCGTCGTCATTAATTTTCCCGGTTGTTTGATCGGGCAGGAATAAAACAAATAAAAGTAGGGAGTCAGGATGAATCGTTGGTTTGTGCGAGGTTTTATCCTTGTTTCCGCGGCTGGGCTGCTTCCGGGCATGGCCATGGCTCAGGAAGGGAATGTGGATCAGGCGCGGGAGGCACTGGCGCGTCAGGAAGGGGATGAGGATTCTACCAAACAGCTGGAGGAAGTGTTCCAGGCTGCCGAAAAGAACTACTCACTGCAGAAGAAGGGCACCCACTCCCTGAACTATTCGTTCGATTATTCCTATACCGGCGACCAACGGCTGGATCTGGCGATATCGAACGGCTCGGTGCGTAATCTGGACGTTGTTCCATCGGCCACCCATAACTTCACAAATGCCTTTTCCTACGATTACGGGTTACTGGATAACCTGACGATCGGCACCCGTGTTCCACTGGTGGTGAAGTACGACACCCAGGACGAGCTGAACGTATACGACTTCGGCGACATCTCCTTCACCGGACGTTGGCAGCCGTTTGCCTATGTGCCTGGCAAGATGTCGACCACCTTCTTTGGCACCCTGAACAGTAAAACCGGCGTCAGTCCCTACGAAATTGACATCAACGAGCAGTTGTCCACCGGCAGTGGCTATTACTCCGTGGGCGGTGGCCTGAGTATGTCGAAGGTACTGGACCCTGTCGTGGTCTTCGGTTCTGTCAGTGCGACCTACAATCTGACCGTCGACGGCCTGGAGCAGGTTCGGGGCGCCCGGTTGCTGGAAGAAGTCGAGCCGGGGTTTGGCCTGTCCGGGTCCCTGGGTTTTGCTTATTCGCTTTCCTATGACATCTCTCTCAGCGTGTCTGGCCAGCTCAGCTACAGCGACGAGACGGTGCTGACCTTCTCCAACGGTGACCAGGCCGTGGCCCAGGACCAGATGACTGGCTTCCTCAGTATGTCGCTGGGCACCCGTCTCAGTGACATGACCATTGTAAATACCAGCCTCGGGATCGGTTTGACGGAGGACGCGCCGGACTTCTCCCTGGGTGTATCCCTGCCCATCAATTTCTCTGGCCTCAAAGAGTGATTGAAGTCGAGGACGTTTCAAGGGAAGGGGAAGGATTTCATGGGACAAGCTAGTCACAAGCGACATCTTCTGGCCGCCGCCATGGTCGCAGGCGTTTCCTGCGGGGCCCAGGCACAGATGACGCAGAACCTGACGATACATCCGAAGGCGCTGGCACTGGGTAACGCCGTTACAGCAGATCCCCCGGGGCTGATGGCCATTCACTATAATCCTGCGGGCCTGACCAAGCTCGACGGGCGCCAGCTTGAGGTGAACCTGCTTAGTATCTATCTGGATATTGATGCCGACTTCTATGCAGACGAAGATTACGAGATATTCGGAATCAGCGGGCTCGAAACAGACCCTTTAACCGGAAAGCAGCGCGACCCGATTGCGAACAGCAGTAGTCATACCAACAACGTGGCGCTTTATGTGCCGGGTTACGGCATTCTTCGTATGCCCCCTGGCCCTGCCGTTGCGCCATCAGCGGGTATCAGTATCAAGCCGCCGGGTTCGAAGCTGACGTTCGCCAACGCTTTTTATCTGCCGATGGCCGCAGGCTTCTACCGGGATAAAAACGACCCCGGTCGCTACCAGCCCCAGGCGGCCACCCTCCAGCGGACCACCTACCTGTCTCCCACCGTCGGCTATGAGATCAATGATGAATGGTCTGTCGGCGCGGGCATTCATCTCTCGCATTTCGGCTTCGCAGCGGACCAGTACATGCGGGCGCCAAACCTGCTGATGGGGGTGGCAGAGGTTCTGCAGGATGCCTTTAACTGTGAAAGCGGTGACGAGCCCCTGCAGCCCTGGCTTGCGTTGTGCGGCGGTAATGTCGGCCCCTGGGACGATATCGGGGCTATGAGCCTGAATCTGCAGGAAACCATCTCGCCCACCTACGCCCTGGGCGTTATGTGGGAGCCGACGGACTGGTTCCGCTGGGGGGCCAGTTATACCTCAGAAGCCGACATGAACCTCAAGGGGCAGTTCGAGATACAGTACACCGATGACTGGTCCGGATTCTGGCAGAGTGTGAATGGCTCTATTCTGGGCGCCATATCATCGGCCATTCTGAGCCTGCCCTCCGGCGCACCGCGGGAGGCGGGCAATGTCAGCATGGATCTGGTTTACCCGCAACATTTTCAGACCGGTATCAGCGTGGATGTTCATCCCAAGCTGACCGTGAACGCGGATGTGGGCTGGACGGATTTTGCCCAGTGGGATGCCTTCAATTTCCAGTTTGATCGTAACCTCGAGTTCCTGAACGCGGCACGCATTCTGTCGCCGGACAATGCCACCTCGGATACCCTGCGCTTGCCGTTGGGTTTCAAGAGCCAGTGGAACTGGGCTTTTGGTGTGGAGTTCCATGCATCATCTCGTCTGGATCTGCGGGCTGGGGTGGAAATCCGGGACTCGGTTATTCCGGACGACCAGCGCTCGATTATGGCGCCATTCGGGGGCGCGAACCTGTACAGTATTGGCATGGGGTACAAGTGGGATAAGGACACGGAAATTGATATGAACCTGTCGTATCTGCAATCGATTGAGACCATTCCGGCCGACACCAGTTGCAACGTGAACTGCGACAACATCACCAACATCATCTATAACCCCTATGCCGACCTCACCATCAAGACTTCCCTGCGGGTGGTGATGGCAGGCTTGAGCTTCCGAACCAAATTCTGATCCTGACAGGGGAGCTGTGATGGGACTTGGTCGATACAGCGGACTGGCGGTCGGTGTGTTTGCGCTCGCGTTGCTGGCAGGTTGCCAGACCGGAAGCAGCGGCGTTGCCGAGCGGGAAGGCTACTTTTCCTGGGTGGATGAGCAGGGCAGGGTGCGTTATTCCCGGATTCCCGACGCCCAGCGCGAAGACGTTACCCCAGGTGAGCCGGATGCCAAGTCCGTCGCCATCTCAGGCGAAGCCACCGGGTCTGAGGCTTATCGGTCGGCCTCTGGCAGCGACCGGGGCGCCGCCGCAAAGCTGGAAAAAAACCTCGAATACACCACCGAGAATTATCCGGATGGTGAGGAGCTGGCGAAAAAAGGGTTTATCCGGCCTGGCCAGCGGCAACCCTATTTCACATGGCGTGATGCCGACGGCATTGTCCGTGTCAGCTATTACACCCCGGATATGCGAACCGAAGAGCAGAAACAGGCGGATCAGGCGCCGGTCATGCTCAGCGATGCCAGCGTATACCTGCCGGTCACTGTAGATGACCATACGCCGGTTGAGGGCCATGATCCCGACGCCTTTGCCATACTGGGGATTGAGGAAACGGATTCGTTTTTCCGGGTATTTGCCGAAAGCTGTTGCCAGACCCTGCCTGCCCGGGATTTCCTGCAGTGGCAGGAAGGCCGTGAGTTTGGTGTTGATTTTGAGGAAGACACGCCCCGCCACCGTTTCAGCACGGGTGATTCGCCCTATCGGCTGATTGCCCTGCCATCCAGTACCTTTGTCCCCGGGTTTGTGATGCGGCTGCGTTCCTACGCCCACAATGGCGTGCTGGTACCAAGCCTGGCATTTCTCGACAAGGACTTTCAGCCCGTGCGGGTAGTGACGGACCTGGTTATGAACTACGAACCGGAAAACTGGCGTCGTCGCGGGTATCTGGAAAGCTGGGTGCCGGCGTTTCCCGGCCAGGGCGAGCGCTGGCTGGTGGTATTCACCCGCCCGGAAGACCTGGCTGGGCAAACGGTGACGGAAGCGGGCGACACGCCCAAAGCGATTCCACACGTTGAAACCGGAGAAATTGGCATCACGACATTTGAGGAGTGATGGCGACCATCAGTCTTCCGGTGCGTCCAGATTCAACCACTGCTGGGACAGCCAGTAGAAGCTGCCGTTACCCGCCGGATGGGTACAGTTGTATCGGAACCGACGGCTGTTGATGGCTTTGGGTGCCTGCACCTCTATGCTATCTCCCACCACTTCAAAATTGATTCGACCGAGTCCGGACGCGAAACAGGTAAGCCGGGAGGGGCTGATGGCATCGGTGGGCGTAAACCTCAAACGCGGCGGATTCTGCTCGAACACCCCGTCGGGCAGGTCTTTGGCCGGTACCGGAAAAGCCTTGCTCATCAGTTTGTCTTTCAGACTGCCCAATTGGCCGTAGGCATTGGCCATGGGGAAACGGGGCAGACGGGTTTTACCTGAGTATTGTCCGATAGCTCCCGATTGTTGCCCGTATCCAAGCCAGCCTCTCTCGCTGAGCTTCTGTTCCAGGGCTTGATCGAATTCGCCGTAGGGATAGGCGAACAGAGGTTCCTCCACGCCAAGACGGTTCTTCAGCTCTTGCTGAGCCTCGTCCAGGCTGCTGGTAATCCGGTTTTCCCATGCCTCTTCGGGTTCACCCCGTCTGCGTGCCAGGTGAGCGTGATCCGTACTGTGATTGGCGATGGTTGCCAGCTCGTTGTCTGCCATTGTGCGGAGTTGCTTCCAGGTCATGTAACCCTTGGCGCCCACTGCGTCAGTATTGACGAAGACAGTGTATGGAAGCCCGAGCCTGTCCAGTAACGGCGCAGCAAAGGTATGGACGGATTCATAGGCATCATCGAAAGTAATGGCCACTTCATTGGTGTCAGGGTGTTCGCCGGCCAGTGCCGCCCTGGTGCCGGCTTCCAGCGGCACCACGTCAAGGTCAAGATCCCGGATCATGTTCATTTGCGCCTCAAACAATGATCGGGACGTGCTGGTCGCCGGAGGTGTACTGTCATCCACGTGGTGATACTGCAGAACCACCAGGTCGGCCTGAGCCTGTGTTCCGGCCAGCAACAGGGCACTGATCAGGGGATACGCAATCAGTTTGTTTATTCGAAGCATGGTCTTGTTTCCTGACACACGGGATCTCGTAGGATGATTTAGGCGTAATGGGCTTTCAGAACCGAGAAGGCCTGATTCAGTTGTTGGATTTCTCCGGTATCACCGCCCCGGTCCGGGTGCGCACGCATCACGAGTTTTCGGAAGCGCTTCTTGACGGTAGCGAACTGCCCCGGTAATTCATCGAAACCCAGCGTCCTGGCCGCCTCGGCGGCTTCCGAGTGCTCGGGCCGGGACAGGGTGTTGCCGGCCCAGAAGTTGTCCATCATTTCCTGAATGGCGGCTTCGGAGAGAAAGTACTGTGACAGATCCAGATAGAACTCACGCAGGGCATCGGTAGAATCCGGCAGTGCCGTTGATTCGGTGCGCGTCACCATTTGCCCGATACTGAGCCGAAGCGGAGAGATATTCAGGCTCTCGCCCTCCAGGGCAATCTGATCGCGCAGACGGTAGAGTACGTGGAACAGCAGGAAGTGCACCGGGTACAGCCGATCGGGCTCGTGAAAGTCGACGGTGCCAATCAGGCTCCAGCGCTCGCCCTGCAAGGCCCGAATTAGCTCCAGCTCGGATAGCCCGGCCGGGCCTGCGGCCCGCAGCTCGTGCTCCACGGCAACCAACAGGTGCTGCACCTGTTGCTGTAGCCAGCTGCGCTCTTCACCACGGGCTTCGGGTGAGTCATCGAGTATCTGGTTATCTGCGGAGATGGTCATGGCCATCATGGTATGCCAGTCAGCCTTCGCTTGAAAGCCTGGTCAGGGCCGGGAAGCCGCCCAGAAACAGCTGGGTGGAAAACTCAGCCGCTGTTCTGGCTTCGTCCTGGGCGAGTTCCGGCTTCTGGTGAGCCCGCCTGGCCACCAGCATGCTGGTGTCGTAGGCCACGCCAAAAAACGCGGCGCAAAGATAGTCCGCATCGACTGCCGGCAGCAGCCCACGGGTCATGGCGTTGCGAACGTCTTCCTCAAGGGACAGCATGGTCAGGCCCAGAATATCTGAGCCGAACAGGTTTCTCAGGGCGCGCTGATTCTGATGGGCCAGTTCATACACCACCGGATCTTTCGCGGTGGCACTGTAGAGCGCCAGATAGGCACGGTAGACAAATTCCTGGGTTGAGGATGCAGATTGTCGCTGCTGGCTCATGTCGTTGTTGAGCGAGGTCAGGAAATCGCTGAGCAGGGCCGCGAAGATATCCTGTTTGCTGGAAAAGTAGTTGTAGAAGGTGCCGGCGGCGAGACCGGTTCTGCGGACAATGTCCCGAATGGTGGTGTTGTCGTAACCGTGTTCCTGAAAACAGTCTCTGGCCGCCCTGAGAATGGCGTGACGATTTCGGATACGGTTGAGCGCGCGCTTGCCCGTGGCTTGTGGTGAAGTCAATTTCAACATATCCATGTTGCTATCCTGTCCCTGATGGTTTGTGGCGCGTATAATTGCCTGCTCACTTACCTTGTGAGCGTGAAAACGAATGCCCGAAGCAATGACTGCCAGCCCTGAGAAGACACCGGCTTCTGATTACGAACGTCGCCAGAAACTGGAGCTTAACAAATTGCAGAAACGTCTGCGCCGTGAAGTTGGGCAGGCGATTGCTGATTTCTCGATGATTGAAGCCGGAGACAAGGTGATGTGCTGTCTGTCCGGCGGCAAAGACTCCTACGCCATGCTCGATATTCTGCTCAATCTGCAGAAGAGTGCGCCAGTGCGTTTCGAACTGATTGCCGTGAACCTGGACCAGAAACAACCGGGTTTCCCCGAGCATGTCCTGCCGGACTATCTTGAGTCGATGGGTATCGAGTACCACATCATCGAGAAAGACACCTACAGTATTGTTAAGGAAAAAGTGCCTGAAGGGAAGACCACTTGCGGGCTGTGTTCACGTCTGAGACGGGGCATCCTCTACAATTTCGCCGAGGAGCATGGTGTAACCAAGATTGCCCTGGGCCATCACCGGGATGATTTGCTGGAAACCCTGTTTCTCAACATGTTCTACGGTGGCAAACTCAAATCCATGCCACCGGTGCTCCACAGCGACGATGGCCGCAATACGGTTATTCGTCCTCTGGCCTATGCCCGGGAGAAGGATATTGCCCGTTACGCGTCACTCAGGGAGTTTCCGATCATTCCCTGCAACCTCTGTGGCTCCCAGGAAAATCTCCAGCGGCAGGTCATCAAGGAAATGTTCCAGACCTGGGATAAACAGCATCCTGGCCGTCTGGAAACGATGTTCCGGGCCCTGTGCAATGTGGAGCCGTCGCACCTGGCTGATCCGGAATTGTATGATTTCAGGGAAGGTCGGCGTCTTGGCGGCAAGCGCCAGGCCGTTCAAACCGCGGAGCCTCAGCAGGATTTTGGCCGGCTGGACGTGCTGAATCTCTGATCGTCAGTGGTTCAGAAGGGCCTGGAAAGGCAGTGTCCAGAGGCCGAAAAGAATTAACAGCAGGCCGCTGAGCTTGCGGAAGCTCTGGTTGCTTTTCAGCCCTCTTATCCAGTTGGCGGCGAAGCCCGTAGCCAACATCGATGGCAGGGTTCCCAGTCCGAAGAACATCATCGTGAGAGCGGCGCTGCT
This sequence comes from Marinobacter sp. EN3, assembly GCF_000475315.1. Classification (NCBI taxonomy): domain Bacteria; kingdom Pseudomonadati; phylum Pseudomonadota; class Gammaproteobacteria; order Pseudomonadales; family Marinobacteraceae; genus Marinobacter; species Marinobacter sp. EN3. Next base: position 438,245 of record NZ_AXCC01000001.1, on the reverse strand, counting down.
GACGGTTGGTTGAAGCGCCGCCCATCCCAGTGTGCTGTAAACAAGGCCGCAGGGTAGCCAGCCCCACAAGGCACCGAGAGCAAGGGCCTGGCCACCATTGTGAACCGGCAGGAACTTGCGGGTAAGCGGCGACAGGAAGCGCCATGCCGGCGCCCCGACCCGTTCAATGTAGCGAATACCCTGCCACCATTGCCCCATGGATAACCCCATCATGATCAGCAGCAATCCCGCCAGGGTCATCAGAGCCAATCCGGCACCATGCCACTGGCTGGCGGCACTGGTGCTGAGCAGGGCAATCAGGGTTGCGATCAGGGCGTAGCTGGCAATCCTGCCAAAATTGAATGCCAGCAAGAGCAGGGTCTGCCGAAAGCGGAAGCCCCGGCCTACCGGCAATGCCATGGACAGCGAGGCGCTGATGCCGCCACACATGCCCAGACAATGGGTACTACCGAGCAGTCCTATCAGGAAGGCACTGGGGTAGCTCAGATAGAGTTCAGGCTGCATCCGCTATCCTGTCAGCCCTTGTCGGTATCGGTATCGGTTTGCTCCGCGTCGTCTTTCTGGTCGTCAGGTTTCGACTCGTTACGGCGGGCTTCTCTGGGAATCATATCCTTGTCATCGTCGTAGAGAATGCGATGAGCGGGGCCGTCCATGTCATCGTACTGCCCGTTCTTGACGGCCCAGGAAAACAGAAGGACGCCCAGCGCCACCAGGATGAGCATAAGCGGAACCAGTATCATGACAATCTGCACGATAACCTCCTGTTCATAAGTGTATGGCCCAAGGTATCAGGCTGCTTCTGGTGCGCCAAGGGTGGCCTCCGGGGGCGGTGTGCCCTTGTTGGACCGGCTGAGTCGTAAGGCGTTCAGCACAACGATCAGTGAGCTCAGGGACATGCCGATGGCAGCAAGCCAGGGGGGCACCAGGCCGGCTGCGGCCAGGGGCAGGGCGCAGACATTGTAGCCGAACGCCCAGATCATATTCTGGCGGATGATTTTCCGGGTTTGCTTGCTGGTTTCAATCGCGGCGACCAGGGAATTCAACTGGCCGTTAAGTAGCACCGCGTCGGCTTTCAGTTGAGTCAGGTCTGCCGCTGTACCCATAGCCACTGAAATACCGGCTCCGGCCATGGAGGGCAGGTCATTCAGTCCGTCACCCACCATCATCACCCGGTGCCCGTCTGCGCGAAGCTGTTCCAGTACTTCCAGTTTCTGCTCCGGTGAGGCTTCACCAATGGCTCGGTCAATGCCCAGTGCATGAGCCACCTGCTGCACGTGGCCGGAGCGATCCCCACTAAGCAGCAAGGTCTCGATTCCGGATTTCCGTAACGCCTGCAAGGCTTGTGACGCGTCTTCCCGTATCTTGTCATCCAGCCGGAAGCGTGCCAGCCATTCCTTGTCTGTCGCGAGCCAGATTTCCATGCCTTGGGCGTCTTCACCTTCTGGCGCAATTGCCGACGTGTGCTCGGCGACAAAGGCTTTGTGCCCGATGTAGACCGCCCGGCCATGGTAAAGCCCGGACAAGCCACCGCCCAGGTGGTTACTCACCTGGCTGACGGTTAGCGAGGGCTGCTCGTGGAATACCCTGGCAATCGGATGTTCTGAATGCTTTTCCAGCCCTGCGGCGATCCGGATGCAGGTGTCCTGATCCAGACTGCCGAACACCGATTGATCGGTCAGGCTGAGTTCTCCCCGGGTCAGAGTCCCGGTTTTATCAAACACCACGGTATCGATGGTGTTCATGGATTCCAGGGTGTGACCGCGAGTAGGCAGGAAACCAAGCTTTCTCAGGCGCACCGTGGCAGATGTGATCGCCGTTGGCGTAGCCAGCGACAGGGCGCAGGGGCAGGTAACCACCAGTACGGAAAGCGTGATATCGAAGGCGTTGTCGGCGCCGGCTAGCCACCAGCCTGCCCAGACCACTGGTGCCAGTATCAGCACGCGGCCAACGAACTTGCCCGCAATGCGATCGGCCATTCGGGCCACCGGCGGCTTTTCGGACTGTACGCGATCCAGAACTCGCAAGATGCCGGACAGCCGGGTCTGGGCCCCGGCATGGGTGACGCGGATGTCGAGCGGATTTTCCCCATTTACGCTGCCGGCATGAACCGTGTCGCCCGGCTTGCGGGTTTCTGGAAGGTATTCACCGGTGAGAGCGGCTTCGTTCAGGGTAGACTCCCCCGAGACGATTTCGCCATCCACAGGTAGCGTTTCCCCTGGTCGAACCCGGATCACATCACCCGGTTGTACCTGGTGAATGGCGATGATTTCTGCCTCACCGTTCAGGACCCGCGCCGCGACAGAAGGCTGGAAGCCCGCAAGGGCATTACCGCTCAGCCCGGCGCGATAGCGAGCCTGAACTTCAATGTATCTGCCCAGCAGCAGGAAGAAGGTGAACATACATACGGATTCAAAATACACTTCCTCGCCGCCGATCAACGTGATCCAGGCGCTTGCGCCATAGGCAAGCCCGATGGCGATGGCCACCGGTACGTCCATGGTCAGATGACGGGAGAGCAGGTCCCGGCGGGCATTGGTAAAGAATGGGCGAGCACTGTAGAACACCACCGGCGTGGCAACCAGCAGACTGAACCAGCGGAAAAAATCCACAAAATCTGTGGACAGATCACTGACCAGCTCAAAGTACAGGGGAAAGGCCAGCATCATGCTCTGGAAGGAACCGATCCCGGCCACCGCCAGACGAATGAGCATCGAGCGGTGCTCTGCCTTGAGCGCCTGTTCGGCTTCGTCTGCCTGATAGGGGCGGGCGGTGTAGCCCAGTTCGTGGATGGCAATCAGCAGGTCGCTGAGACGTGCCTTGTCCGATGCCCAGACCAGGCGAGCCCGCTGTGTGGTGTGGTTTACGGTAAAGCTCTGCACGCCTGGCTGCTGCTTCATGTGATTCTCAAGCAGCCAGATGCAGGCGGCGCAGGTAATACCGCCGATCAGCAGCTGTGCCTCCTGGCCAGCCTTGACTGGTGCCACAAAGGCTTGCTGAACCAGGGGGTGATCCAGTTCCCGGATACGATCGAGTTCTGACCGGGTCAGCTCTCTTGGCGTAACGGCGGGTTCGGTGCGAAACTCATAGAAACCGGTCAGACCCTCCTGGTGGATGGTCTGACACACAGCCTTGCAACCCTGGCAACAAAAATGCCTTTGCTGTCCCTGCAGTTCCAGGGTGATCGGGGGTTCGCCATCCGCTGGTTCTCCGCAATGGAAGCAGTTCAGGGTGGTCACCCTTGGGCGTCGCCTTCTGCGTTAATGCGTATAGAGGTGGAGGAAGGAAGCCTTACCTCACCCTTTACCCGCCAGTCGTTGTCTGGCCCCTGAAGGTCGTAGTACCAGCGACCACTGACATCCTCAAGGAGCTGGCCCCGGTATTGACCAGGAGCAACCTGGGTAAACTGGATGGTTTTATCCTGACCAGACAATGTCGGGTGATACAGGTTGAACACCAGATACGGGTAATCGGCGGCACCATTCACGGTGCTCAGATCCAGTGTTGCAGAACGACCATTCAGGCTCAGCGTACCCGCCATCTTCAGATCGGCCGCCTTTTCATCACGGGCAATGGACATATTGATGCCACGGCCCTGTTTGGAGTAGTCGTCGGTTACCAGCGAGTTGTCCATGCTGGACGATACTGTCAGAGCAGTGATTCCCCACATGATCGACGCCAGCGGGAAAATGGTCAGGAACCAGAACCACGGCTGGCGATACCAGGGGGCAGGTGTTGCGTTATCAGTCATTACGGTCTTGTCTCGGTTTATGGCTTCAGAGCCGGTTGTCGGGCCCTCTTGTTAGCGGGGCCTTGGACCAACAAACCGGCTTTCAGTTTCAAGTTTAATCAATGAATCCGGTTGGGACTCGGCGTAGAAACGAATGTCGTTATTGGTATCCACCAGCGCTTCCGGTGGCACATCAACAACCGTGGGCAATGAGAGATTCTCGCCACTGCTCACCGTTACCGTGGTGTCTGTCAGAATACGCATGTCTTCAAGGCCGTCCACAGACAGGCTGAAGGTTTGCGGTACTTCTGACATGTTCTGGATCTTGACGGTATACGAGTTTTCCACCCGCCCTTCGCCGTTAAAACTGAACAGGGCGCCGCGATCCCGCAGTACATCCATCTTGGCCGGAACCCGGGTGGCAATGGTAAAGATCACCGCGCTGATCATCAGTATGAGCACGGCGCCGTAGCCAAAGGTACGCGGCCGTAGCAGTTTGGAAGTTTTACCCTCCAGTTCGTTCTCAGTGGTGTAGCGAATCAGTCCCTTGGGATAGTTCATTTTCTCCATAACTTCATCGCAGGCGTCGATACACAGGGCGCAGCCGATACACTCGTACTGGAGGCCGTCACGGATATCGATGCCGGTGGGGCAGACCTGAACACACTGGCCGCAATCAATACAGTCACCCAGGCCAACTTCGGCGGGTTCGACGCCTTTCTTGCGGCTGCCGCGTGGCTCGCCCCGGTTGGGGTCGTAGGAAACAACCCGGGTGTTGGGGTCAAACATCACGGATTGGAATCGGGCGTACGGGCACATATACAGGCACACCTGCTCCCGCATCCAGCCGGCGTTCAGATAGGTGGCGACGGTAAAGAAGGCTACCCAGAAATAGGCCCAGCCGTTGGCCTGTAAAGTGAAGAGGTCAACGATCAGTTCGCGGATAGGGTAGAAATAGCCAACGAAGGTGACGCCAGTCGCCAGCGCAACAAACAGCCAGAGCGCGTGTTTGATCGATTTTTTGGCAAGTTTCTCCCTGGAGTTCGGAGATTTATCCAGTTTCATCCGCTTGTTGCGGCTGCCCTCAACCTTTTCCTCGATCCACATGAAAATAAAGGTCCAGACAGTCTGGGGGCAGGTATAGCCACACCAGACCCGACCGAACAGAGTGGTGATGAAAAAGAGTCCAAACGCTGAAATGATCAGCATGCCCGATAGCAGGAAGAAATCTTTCGGGAAGAAGGTCACGCCGTACAGGTGAAATTCTCGTGCAGGCAAGTCGAAGTGGATCAGGGGCTGCCCGTCCAGGGTAAGCCAAACGAAGAGAAAGTACATGCCCATCAGCAGAGTCAAGCTGACATTCCGGATTCGCTGGAAAAAGCCTTTGACTTCCTTGACGTAGATTTTCTGTCGACTGGCGTACAGGTCGACGGTTTCTGGCTTTTTCTTGTTATTGGAGGAATCGCCTTTCGGGTCAACCTGTTTGACCGGAATCTCGTTGCTCATGGGTACCTCCCGGTGAGTGGTAAAGCTGGGAGCGGGCCTCGGAGGGTCAGCTGATCTTCTCAAGCCTGTACCCGCGGGCGCAGATACAGGGTTGAGAAGACCAGGCCAGGGCGAGCCTGGCCTGGTCGGATTCAGTTAGACAGGCTGTAAACGTATGCCGCCAGGATCTGAATCTGGTCGTCGGTCAGGCGACCGCCTTGTGCAGGCATCTGGTTCTGGCGACCGTTCATCACGGTCTCCTTGATCCACTCATAGGTGGAACCGTAGAGCCAGACATTGTCGGTCAGGTTGGGCGCACCCATGGCTTCCATACCTTTGCCTTCCGGACCGTGACAGGCAACGCAGGCCTGTGCGAACACCTGGGCGCCAGCTTTGGCCGCCTCGGCATCTTCTTCGCGTCCACTGAAGCTCAGCACGTAGTTAACCACCTGATCGACCTGCTCATTGGTCATATTCGGCATGACGCCCTTTGCAGGCATATTGCCGTTACGACCCTGGGCAATGCTGTGCAGGATCTGGTCTGGTTGACCACCCCACAGCCAGTCGTCGTCGGTCAGGTTGGGGAAGCCCACCTGGCCGCGAGCGGCGGTGCCGTGACAGACCGAACAGTTGTTGGCAAACAGGCGCTGGCCGATCTTCATGGCGTCATCGTTCTGCGCCAGTTCAGGAATGGCAGTGTCGCCGAACTGGGCATAGATTTCGCCATATTTCTCTTCGGCAGCTGCCACTTCCGCTTCCCACTGGTTGGTGGATGTCCATCCCAGCAGACCCTTGAAGTTGCCCAGGCCCGGGTACAGAGCCAGGTAGCCAAGGGCGAAGATGCAGGTTGCTACGAACAGGTAGAACCACCATTTCGGCAGAGGGTTATCGTATTCCTCAATGCCATCAAAGGAATGGCCCATTGTCCGGTCGGTTTCAGTATCGGTTGTCTGGCTCTTGCGGGTGGCCCAGAGGAGCCACCAGCAGCCGAAAACGGTACCGAGCACGATCACACTGACCCAGATGCTCCAGAAGGTACTCATTGTTTCTTCTCCGTTTTTTCCTGTTCGAGAGTACGCTTTTCGACTTCGTCGTCATCGAAGGGGAGGTGTGCTGCCTCGTCGTTGGCCTTCTTGCGGTGGGCGCTGTACGCCCACCAGACGATTCCGAAGAACGCTGCCATTACCAGCAGCGTGTGAATGCCGCGTAACTCATTAATATCCATGGGATCACCGCTTCTCTGAAATCACAGTACCCAGCTGCTGCAGGTATGCGACCAGCGCTTCGATTTCAAATTTGCCTTCGATCTCATTTGCTGCGTTGGCAATCTGCTCGTCGCTGTATGGCACGCCAAGCGTTTGCAGCGTCTTCATCCGGGACTCAATGGAACCGTGATCAACACGATTCTCGAACAGCCACGGGAAGGCAGGCATGTTGGATTCGGGTACCACGCTGCGTGGATCGTACAGGTGCTGGCGCTGCCAGGCATCCGAGTAGCGACCACCTACACGAGCCAGGTCCGGCCCGGTACGCTTGGAACCCCACAGGAACGGACGGTCATAAACGAACTCGCCCGCAACGGAGTAGTGACCATAACGCTCAGTCTCAGCCCGGAACGGACGGATCTGCTGGGTATGGCACACGTGGCAGCCCTCACGGATGTAAATGTCCCGGCCTTCCAGTTCCAGAGCGGACAAAGGCTCCAGGCCTTCGACCGGCTCGTTCACCTCTTTATGGAAGAACAGGGGCACTACTTCCGCAAGGAAACCACCACTGATGGTCAGCACGATCAGCACGATCATCAGACCAAGGTTCTTTTCGACTATTTCGTGTCTCATCTGGTCTCTCTCCCTTACGCCGCCTGAACCGCAGCATTATCTTCTGCAACGGCGTCTTTCTGGCGTACGGTCATGTACACGTTGTAGGCCATGATCAGCATGCCGGTCAGGAAGATCGCGCCACCGATGAAGCGTACAAAGTAGCCCGGGTAGGAGGCTTCAAGCGCTTCTACGAAGCTGTAGGTCAGGGTGCCGTCTTCGTTCACTGCACGCCACATCAGACCTTGCATGATGCCATTCACCCACATGGCGGCGATGTAAAGCACGGTGCCTACGGTAGCCAGCCAGAAGTGAGCGTTGATCAGGGCAGTGCTGTACATTGCCTGGATGCCCCACAGTTTCGGAATCAGGTGGTAAACCGCGCCGATACTGATCATGGCAACCCAGCCCAGGGCGCCGGAGTGCACGTGGCCGATGGTCCAGTCAGTGTTGTGGGACAGAGCGTTGACGGTCTTGATAGACATCATCGGGCCTTCGAAGGTAGACATACCGTAGAAGGACAGAGAAACCACCAGGAAACGCAGGATAGGGTCAGTGCGCAGTTTGTGCCAGGCACCGGACAGGGTCATCATGCCGTTAATCATACCGCCCCAGGACGGCGCCAGCAGAATCAGGGACATGACCATGCCTGCGGTCTGTGCCCAGTCAGGCAGAGCGGAGTAATGCAGGTGGTGACCACCGGCCCATACGTAGGTGGCGATCAGTGCCCAGAAGTGCACGATAGACAGGCGATAGGAGTAAACCGGACGGTTGGCCTGCTTGGGAACGAAGTAGTACATCATGCCCAGGAAGCCAGCAGTCAGGAAGAAGCCCACCGCGTTGTGACCGTACCACCACTGCATCATCGCATCGGTAACACCCGCATAGGCGGAGTACGACTTGAAGGCGGTGGCCGGCAGCGCCATGTTGTTACCGATATGCAGTACAGCAACGGTAATGATGAACGCGCCGTAGAACCAGTTGGCAACGTAGATGTGCGGAGTGCTACGCTTCATCACGGTTCCGAAGAACACCAGGGCGTAGCTGACCCAGACAACCGCAATCGCGATGTCAATCGGCCATTCCAGCTCGGCGTATTCCTTGGACGTTGTCAGGCCCATCGGAAGGGTGATGGCAGCAGCCACGATGATCGCTTGCCAGCCCCAGAAGGTGAACGCCGCCAACCCGTCAGACATCAGGCGAGCCTGGCAGGTTCGCTGAACGACGTAGTAGGACGTTGCAAAAAGGGCACTTCCGCCAAAGCCGAAGATTACGGCGTTGGTATGCAGCGGCCGCAAGCGACCGAAGTGAGTAAAGGGCAGGTCGAGGTTGAGGGATGGCCAAACCAGCTGTGCTGCAATCAGCACACCCAGAGCCATACCTACAATACCCCATACCACTGTCATGATGGCGAATTGTCTCACCACCTTATAGTTGTATGTCAGGTTTGCATTTACTGTGCTCATAGCCTTACCAATGGGTTCAGGATGGGGAATTATGCGGGGGCAAGTATGGAGAAACGATTATTCCTTTGCAATGATCAAGATCAAGTTATGACATCCGTCAAATCCGCCGGAATCAGTAGGCTGGCCAGTAAGTTGCAAGTCTATTCAATGTGTTTTTATTGACGCTTTAATGGCTTGCCAGATCCATTCTGTCACCGGGTTTGATCCGCGACAGGAGCGAGAGAGGGAAAATTGGTGAAAAGAATTAAGACCAAAGGCTACGGAAAAGATGCCAAAGCCGTAATGATACTGGCCCACGGTGCTGGCGCGCCCATGGATTCATTGTTCATGGAGTTGTTAGCGGAGGCTCTCGCAGGGCAGGGCATCGAAAGTGTGCGGTTCGAGTTTCCCTATATGGTGAAGCGTCGGGAGGATGGCAGAAAACGACCGCCCGATCGGCAGCCGGCTTTGCTGGCGGCATTTGAAGATCAGGTGTCCCTGGCCAGAGAGGAGCTCGGAAGTCAGGTACCGCTGCTGGTGGGGGGGAAATCAATGGGAGGGCGGATGGCCACGCTTCTGGCTGCCGGGAGGTCCAGGGATGTTGATGGCGTTGCCTGTTACGGCTATCCGTTTCACCCGCCGGGGAAGCTGGATCGTTGGCGGATTGAACATCTGGGTGAGGTTGCGGTTCCTCTACTGGTGGTGCAGGGTACCCGGGACCCATTCGGCAAACCGGATGAGCTGAAGGCGCAGGGGCAGATTCCGGGCCTTACCCGGCTGTGCTGGCTGGACGGCGGAAATCACGATTTTCAGCCTCTGGCGCGGCAGCCAGAACAACAGGCTGACCTGATTGCGCAGGCTGCTCTTCTGACGCGTCAGTTTGCCGAAGATGCCGTACTTTGATCAGGCGTTGAAACACGATTGGCGAGTACGATCTGATCCCGCCCTGCGCCTTTGGCCTGATAGAGTGCTTCATCGGCTTTTCGAAACAGGTCAGTTGGCTCCTCACCCGAGCACAGTTCGGCGATCCCGGCGCTGAGTGTCAGATGGAAAGACTCATTGTCCGGAGCGACAAGTGCGATTTCCCGCATGGCCTTGAGTATGGCGAGACAGAGCGCGCGAGCTCCCTCCAGATCGGTTCCTGGGAGCAGCAGGGCAAATTCCTCACCGCCAAACCGGATGGCCACATCCCTGGGGCGTTTGACGTGCTCATCCAGAATGCCCGCGATCTGTTTCAAGCACTGATCCCCAAAGTCATGGCCCCAGGTATCGTTAATTCGCTTGAAGTGATCGGCATCAATCAGGGCCAGAGTTAATGGGCCCCCGGTCCGACGGGCTTCCCTGCAGAGTTCAGGCAGAAGATTGTCCATGTGGCGTCGGTTGTACAGGCCAGTGAGCGCATCGTTGAGGCTTAAAGACGCCAGTTTCCTGTTCGCCTGCTCCAGTTCCCGCATGGTGTTACGGAGCTGGGCGGTGCGCTCATGAACCTTCAATTCCAGTTCCGTCCGGGCCTGATGCTCCACATCCAGCAGTTTCTGATTAAGGAGGCGCCAGCGTTGCACCAGGGCATAGTTCAGCAGTATCACCTGGCCGCCGACGACCGCCTGCATCATCACTTCCCGGGCCGGGTAATCGCCAAGATAGCCGAACGCGGCCATGGCGTAGATCAGTGCGCCGATAACCATCACCATCCAGGCTGCCAGGTACCAGAATGCTGGTTTATAGTCTTGTCGCCAGCGCACGTAGGCGATGAGCTGCAGTGTCACAATAACTGTCAGCGCCAGCGCGGTATTGATCAGAATGGATTTTGTATAGGGAATTATGAAGGTCAGTGTTACAGCGCCGGCGGCGACGGTAGCCAGTGATTTCAACGCCTTGGCAGAAAGCGTGCCGGGGCCGACCTCCAGAAAGGACCAGCCAAACAGGGCCATCGCCAGCGCGCAGACTGCTAGGGTCAGTGGAATGGAGAGATTTGCCAGCGCCGTGCTGTTTGGCCAGAAGTACTGGTTGGCGAAGCCGCCCATGGCGAACAGGAACATACCCAGCGAGGTGATGTAAAAGGCGTTGTAAAAGTAATAACGGGTGCCGGCACTGAAGAACAGCAGAAGGTTGAACGCCGCTAATATCAGCATGGCGCCATAAAACAGCCCGTGCACGAGGGTGAGGTGGTTGCTTTCGGCAACTACCTCACCCGGTGTCATCAGGCCCAGAGGCACATTGAGTGCACCACTGCTGTGCACCCGGATGAGGATGGTTCGGCTTTCTCCAGCATCCAGTGTGACGGGGAGCAGGAAATAACGGTAATCTATGCCCCTTGTGGAAAACGGGAACAGGTCGCCGGTCGCCAGCGGTGGTCGGGCATCTTCAGGGCTGTAACCGCTTTGGTGCCGGTTTTTTTGCCAGAACGTCACCTCATCCAGCAGTGGGTAATGAAGCTTCAGGTACCAGAGACCGTATTCGGTGCTGCTGTTGCGGACATTGAGCTGAATCCAGTACACGGAATCCGTGTGACTGAATACCAGATCATGGCCCCGGGCTGATTTCCAGGCCAGTTCAGCCGGCAGTTCCTCCGGTGCGGTTGCAGAATGGGCCGGTTCACCCGGGCGGGCCGAGTAGAAACAGATGTGGTGGTTGATCGCACTTCGGGCGTCCGGGCTGGCGGCATCAAGAGCGGGACACGGTTCCATAGCCGCAAGCTGGCCGCTGAACAGTAGGCCAGCTGTGGCCAGAAAACAGGCCGTAAGCAGGTTCCAGAGTCGGAGCATCTTCCACCAGGCGGTACGTTGGGAGGCGGAAAGTGTAGCCAGCGTGAACAAGTGCTGCCGTTAAACACGTTCAAGTTTTATCGCTGTCAGTGCGTCAGAATCCTGACAGTGGTCACCAACAAGGTTATGGAATGCAACAGATAATGCTGATGTGTCGCCCGGGGTTTGAAACCGAGGCGGGCCAGGAGTTGATGGATTCGGCGGCCGCTTGTGGCCTGTTCGGTTACTTTCAGCCGATCAGGAACGCAGGGCTCGTGCGGTTTACCCTTGGCGGGCCCGAATCCGCCTTTGAATTGATGCAGAGAATACCGCTGGGCGAGCTGGTCTTTGTGCGGGACTGGTTTCTGGTGATTGGCGATTGCCCGCTGCCGGCCAGGGACCGGGTTGGAGCCGTTATCGAGTTCCTCCGGGGCGCCGATTGGCAGGGCAGCCTGGCATCACGACTGGAAACCCGGCTTACGGAAACCAATGAAGACCGCGATCTGGGCAACTTTGCCCGAAAATGGGTGGCACCCCTGTCCCGCGGACTCAGGGAGGCGGGCTTGCTGGCGCAGGACTCGGACAGTGCCAAAGGTGACCGTCTGGAGTTGCTGTTGCTGGATTTTGAAACGGCCGTTGTCGGGTTAAGCCTGGCCGATAATCGATCCCCTTTTCCGCAGGGCATACCCCGTTTGCGTTTGCCTGCCTCCGCGCCCAGCCGGTCTGCGCTCAAACTCGAAGAGGCGTGGAAAGTCTTCATTCCTGAAGATCGTTATCTGGACTACCTGGGTGGGGGGCGGAAAGCGGTGGATCTGGGCGCCGCTCCCGGCGGATGGACCTGGCAACTGGTACAGCAGGGCATGATGGTGACGGCGGTCGATAATGGCCCCATGAATCCAGAGTTGATGGCCACGGGGCATGTTGAGCATGTCCGGGCTGATGGCTACGCCTGGCGCCCGAAGCGGGCCGTGGACTGGATGGTCTGCGATATCGTCGACAAGCCCCGAAAAACTGCGCGCCTGGCGCTGGACTGGGTAGGCGGCAAGCTGTGTCGCTACACCGTGTTCAATCTCAAACTACCCATGAAGAAACGTTATGAGGAGTGGCTGATCTGCCGGGACATACTGCTGCAGGGGCTGGCGGAGGCCGAGCTCAATTGCCGGCTCCGGGCCCGGCACCTCTACCATGACCGGGAAGAAATAACCTGCTTCATCGAGCGCCTGGACTGATCACCGGGCTCACGGCATATCGCTGTGCTGGAGCACGGTAATGGCTTCATCCCGGTCCATCATGGGGGTGAGTTCCGCCATTAATTCCCGGCGTTCAGGAGAGCGGTACCAGCGATCCCAGTCTGCCTCTGAGCGCCAGTTTGCCAGTGTCATGCGATGGTTGGGGTCGCGGCAGTCGACCAGGGTCTCACCGGAGATAAAACCCGGGGCACTGACGGCCTGCTGTAACACTTTTCTGGCCCGGTCTTCGTAGGCCGACTCCAGAGTTTCGGCAATATGGCGTTCAATAAGTACCCGAATCATGACAATCTCCCTTTATTTTCGCTGCTATAAACAATAATTTAGCACTGGATTCAGAAAAATCACGCTACTTGTAGGAGGTCACGCTTGTCGGATCATGATTATCACGCAGAACTGGACGCACGGGGACTGTTCTGTCCCGAGCCGGTCATGATGCTGCACAATCGCATCCACGATGTTGAGGTTGGGCAGGTGCTGCGGGTTGTGGCCACCGATCCTTCAACCACTCGGGATATCCCGAGGTTCTGCCAGTTTCTCGGGCACGAACTTCTCAGCCAGCAGGAAGCGGGCGGCGAATTCCTGTTTCTGATCCGCCGCTGTCAGGCCGCCTGACTCAGAGTTTCTGACCAACGTTGGCCACGTGCTCCAGAAACTGATCCCGATCCATCTCGCCCAGTACGCGGGCGTTGCTGAGCTCTGACCCGCTCGCCTGATAGAACAGTATTGCCGGGGGGCCAAACAGGCCGAGTTCATCCAGCAGGGCCTGCTGGGCGGGCGTGTTGTCCGTCATGTCGATCTGCAGCAGGGTGTAGGGTGACAGTGCCTGGATGACCTGGGGATCGCTGAACACATTGCGTTCCATGACTTTGCAGGAAATACACCAGTCCGCATAGAAGTCCAGCATGACGGGCTGCCCCCGGTCACTGGCATTGGCCAGCAATGCGCGGATCTGGTTCGGATCCTCAACACGCTGGAAGCTGGCATGTGATAGCTCGCCCGCCACTGGTCCCGGCGCCGCGGAGGCGACAAAGGGCGCCAGCGGCTTGAGCGGGTCGTTGGCGCCGCTGACGGCACCGGCCAGCAAGGCCAGGCCATAGGCAAACATAACCAGCCCCAGCCCCTTACGGGTGCGCTGCCAGCCAGCCTTGGCGGCATCGAATGCGCCCAGCTGTACGCCAGTAATAGCAATCAGCAGCCCCCACATGGTCAGGCTGAACCAGACCGGTACCAGGCGCTCAACCAGCCAGATAGCCACGGCCAGCAGCATGACACCGTAGAAGTGCTTCACCGTGGTCATCCAGTGCCCTGAGCTTGGCAGCAGTTTCCGGCCGCCAACGGCAACCAGAATCAGGGGAACTCCCATGCCCAGGCCCAGTGCCAGCAGCGCCACACCGCCGATCACGGCATCCTGAGTGGTGGAAATGTACAGCAAGCTGCCGGCCAGTGGCGCAGACACGCAGGGCGAGACAATAAGTGCTGAAAGGGCACCAATGCCGAAGATGCTGGCGACACGGCTACCAGTCAGGCGATGGCTGGCATCGTTGAGGGGTTCCCGAATAAAACGTGGTAACTGGATTTCGAACAGGTCGAACATCGACAGCGCAAAGACCACGAACAGGCCAGCGAAAACACTCAGCACCCAGGGCGACTGTAGCTGCGCCTGGAGATTGAAGCTGGCGCCCAGCAGGCCGGTAATGACCCCCGCCGCGGCGTAGGTCAATGCCATGCCCAGCACATAGCTGCCCGACAGCAATAATGCGTGGCTGGTGGTTCTTGTATTACGCCCGGAGACCATGGAGGAGATGATAGGCACCATGGGCAGAACGCAGGGTGTAAAGGTCAACCCCAGACCGAGCAAAAAGAATACGCCGGCGATCATCCAGATCGACTGGCTGGACAGAAAGCCGGCGAGGCCGGTCGCGGTGGAGGTATCTGCGGGCGCCGCATTTCCGGTATCGGAGGTCACTCTGTTGGCAGCGGTCTCGGCAGCGTCGCCACCAGGGTAATAGAGGATGTCCCGGGTCTGCGGGGGATAACAAAGCCCGGCCTCTGCACAGCCCTGGTACGTCACCTGAAGCTCCGCTTCCCGGACACCGTCGGGCAGGGTGATGGGGACCCTGGCCTGGACCGGATCAAAAAAAACGGTGATCTCACCAAAGAATTCGTCTTCAGTCAGCGTGCCCGGCAAAGAAAAGCCGGGTTCGCCAACCTGTACACCATCAGTTACGGCATTGATCTGTATGCGGCTTTTATAGAGGTAATGGCCGGGGGTGATATTCCAGGCCAGCACCACAGCCCCGTTATCAGTGGTGTAATCAAAGGGCAGTGCTTCATCTACCGGCAGAAATTCGCTGTTACCAAACAGGCTGCCATTGCCGGACCCCAGAGCCTTGGCTCCGGGAGACGCCAGCGACAGAACCACTGCCAACACAAGCAAAAGATGGTAGAACTGATTTCGCGTAGGAGCACTGAAGGCCTGGACTGCTGACATGGATACGGTCATTTCCTGATTCTGGTATGCATGAAGTCGGTTCGAAGCCAGTGGACACCATGCTGTGGCGAAAGTTCCCACTGGTATTGGCCGCGTTAAAGTCGCACAATAGCCAACCGATGAATCACAATCCAGACGATCTTATCATGCTGTTCAATGACCTGTTCCGGGAATCATACCGGACGATTCTGGTCAGGGGCAGCGAAGAACCGGAATATCTCCCTGTGAGCGAGCCCGAGGGTCTTGCCAGGGTAGTCTTTGCCCATGGTTTTTTTGCCAGTGCCCTGCACGAGATTGCCCACTGGTGCATTGCCGGTGAGCATCGGCGCACAATGTACGATTACGGATACTGGTACTGTCCGGATGGACGAACACCTGAACAGCAGCAAGCGTTTGAGCAGGTGGAGGTGAAACCTCAGGCCATAGAGTGTCTGTTTTCCCTGGCGGCCGGCTTCCGCTTTCACATCAGTGTCGACAACCTCGCCGGCGGAGGCGCTGCCGATGGAGATGCATTCCGCCTGAATGTGCTCAACCAGGCGAGCGATTACCTTGCCTGTGGATTACCCCGCCGTGCACAGCAGTTCTACGATTCGCTCTTGCAGTTTTACAGCACTGGTGCCCGGATAGATGAAACCTGGGCTCGAGTGAAGACCCGTCTGTTAACTGCAGAGCAGGAATACGATCAATCAAGGATACCTGAACCCCTATGACATCAGAACCAAAGCATACCGGCGATTTACGCTTCAGCGACCTCAATCTGGACAAGCGACTGCTGGATGCCATTTCCAAAATTGGCTTCGAGTACTGCACGCCCATTCAGGCAGAAACGCTGCCCTGGACCCTGGCCTGTGAAGACCTCATTGGCCAGGCTCAGACGGGCACCGGCAAGACTGCAGCCTTTCTGATTACCGCGATTCAGTCTTTGCTGGAAACTCCGATCGACGAGAAAGAGCGTTTTGCCTCCGAGCCTCGTGTTCTGGCGCTGGCGCCCACCCGCGAACTGGCCATGCAGATTGCCAAGGACGCCGAACAGCTGTGTCATTACACTGGCCACAATGTGGTTACTGTGGTTGGCGGGATGAACTACGACAAGCAGCGGGAGCAGTTGCAGAACGAAATTGTCGACATCCTGGTGGCTACCCCGGGCCGATTGATCGATTTCCTGGGCTCACAGGATGTTTTTCTGGATCAGCTCGACATCCTGATTCTGGATGAGGCGGACCGGATGCTCGATATGGGCTTTATCCCGGACGTCAAGCGCATCATCCGCAAGTGTACCCCCAAGGATGAGCGCCAGACCCTGCTGTTCAGTGCCACCTTCAACCAGGATGTCCTCAACCTGGCATCCATGTGGACCCGCAATGCCGAGTTTGTCGAAATCGAGCCGGAACAGAAGACTGCAGAACGAGTTGAACAGACCGTTTTCCTGGTGTCCGATAACGAAAAGCTGCCGGTACTGGTGAATTACCTGAAGCGGCCGGAAGTAGAGAAAGCGATTGTTTTTGCCAACCGTCGTGACCAGTGCCGTGATCTTGAAGAGGATCTTAAAAACCAGGGTGTGAAAGTGGCGTTGATGTCTGGCGAGATTGCCCAGAACAAGCGGCTGAAAACGCTTGACCAGTTCAAGAAGGGGCAGATCCAGGTGCTGGTTGCTACCGATGTGGCGGGCCGTGGCATCCACGTAAACGGCGTGACCCATGTATTCAACTACAATTTGCCAGACAATGCCGAAGATTACGTTCACCGCATTGGTCGTACTGGCCGTGCCGGTAAAACCGGAGTATCGGTGAGCTTCGCTGGTGAAGAGGACGCGTTTGCCCTGCCGGAGATTGAAAAATACATCAGCCAGAAGCTGAAGACGGCGGTGCCTGATGAGAATCTGACAGCCGCCATGGATAACCCGCCGATTACCCGCAAGCGGGGTGGTCGCCGGCCGCAGGGCAACAGCGGTCGCGGGCCCAGACCACGTCGTCATTGAGAGTCACTGGTGAGACCACTGTTATGCTGATCGTTGCGGACGAGAATATACCCTTACTGGATTCCTTTTTTGGCGACATCGGAGAGATTCGCCGGGTGAATGGCCGGACGCTGGCTCCGGACCAGGTAAGGGATGCCGATATACTTCTGGTCCGTTCGGTAACCCGGGTAGACCGGCAGTTGCTGGATGGTGCCCGGGTGCGGTTCGTTGGTACGGCCACGATTGGAACGGACCACATAGACCAGACCTGGCTCCAGGAACAAGGCATCGGTTTCGCCGCTGCGCCAGGCTGCAATGCCGTCAGTGTGGCTGAGTATGTGCTCTCGGTATTGTCCCTGTACGCAGAAAAGCGGGGTATTGAAGACTGGTCATCCCTGACGGTAGGGATTGTCGGGGTGGGCAATGTCGGTGGTGAGTTGGCCCGAATGCTGGAGCGGCTGGATTTCACGGTAAAGCTCTGTGATCCGCCCAGGCAGGAAGCTGAAGAAGAGCGCGCAGAGGAGTTTGTGCCGCTGGCCGAGGCTCTGGAGTGTGACGTTGTAACCTTGCACACGCCGTTGACGCGAACTGGAGACCATCCCACCAACCGGATGATCGCGGGCAGCGAGCTCGCGGCGCTTGGGCAGGATCAGTTGTTGATCAACGCCGGCCGGGGCGAGGTGATAGACGGAGAGGCATTGCTTGCCCGGCTTCAGCAGGCAGACGCGCCCACGGTGGTGCTGGATGTCTGGGAGCATGAGCCCAGAATCAACCCGGATCTGCTAGACCGGGTGTGGCTGGCGACGCCTCACATTGCCGGCTACAGCCTGGAAGGCAAGATGCAGGGCACGGAGATGATCTACCAGGCCCTGTGCCGTTACCTGGGGCTGCCTGTGCGCAAGAAAGCCGGACAGTTTCTGCCGGAGCCGGCCCTCAGTAAAGTGTCCTTTACCAGCAGTGCTGATGAGGATGAGGCCGTTCAGGTTGCTTTGCGCGCCTGTTACGATCCCCGCCGGGACGATGCCCGCCTGCGGCTGACCATGCGCGGTAATCCTGAAGAGCGGGCGCAGGCCTTCGACAGGCTACGCAGGGACTACCCGGTGCGCAGGGAATGCTCGAGTCTGAAAGTGCAGTTGAAGGGTAGCAGCAAGTCGATTCAGGATAGCTTCAGGGCCATCGGGTTCAAACTGAAGATCTGACACCCTGGATGTCTTGCTCGTCAAAAGAGAAGGGCGCCTGTGTGGCGCCCTTTTTCATGTGATTACAGTTTGGCGTTCTGTAGCGCTGCAATTCGGTCCTCCAGCGGCGGGTGGGTCATGAACATTGCTGCCAGACCTTCGCGGGCGCCCCGGTTGATACCGAATGCCTGCAGGGTGTCCGGCATCTGATCCGGAACCTCGCTTTCCTTTTTCAGGTGCGACAGGGCGCTGATCATGGCGCCTCGCCCTGCCAGTTGGGCACCGGCAATGTCGGCACGGTATTCCCGGCGACGGGAGAACCAGAATACGATGGTGCTGGCCAGGATGCCGAGCACGATTTCTGCCACGATGCTCACGACAAAAAAGCCGATACCATGGCCGTTCTCATTCTTGAAGATGACCCGGTCCACGAACGAGCCGATCACCCGCGATGCGAAGATAACAAAGGTGTTTACCACGCCCTGGATCAGCGTCAGAGTCACCATGTCGCCATTGGCCACATGGCCAATCTCATGGCCCAGTACGGCCCGGATCTGGTCCTTGTCGAAGCGGCTTAACAGCCCCTCGCTGACCGCCACCAGAGAGTCGTTTTTATTCCATCCGGTGGCAAAGGCATTGGATTGCTGAGCAGGGAAGATCGCCACTTCGGGCATGCCGATGCCGGCTTTCTTTGCCAGCTCCGCGACGGTTTCAACCAGCCAGCGCTCCGCCGGCGTGCGAGGCGAGTCGATCACCCGGGCTTTGGTGCTCCACTTCGCCATGGGCTTGGAGAGAAACAGCGAGATAAACGCACCAGCGAAGCCGAACACCGCCGCAAACGCCAGTAGCGAGCCGTAGTCGATGCCTTGTTGTGCCAGATAACTATCGACCCCCAGCAGTCGCAGGGTAAAACTGGCAACCAGAATAACGGCCAGGTTGGTGGCCAGAAACAACAGAATACGCATGGTTTTTTCCTGTATCAGCTTACCGGGAAACGTATTGCCTTTCTGACCGATATATGTGGATCCGGTTCAGCGGTTCAAGAACCTTAACGCCATTTAATGAACGGGTTGCAGGCCTGAATCGTTGAAGAAGGTTGATTGCACCGCCAGACTGATGCGGCTGGAGCTGCCGCTTTTCAGGGCGGAGCGCAGCAGATGAATATAGGTGGACAAGTCTTTCTGAACAGAAGGCGGCAATTCGGGCTCGTTTGAAACCGCCGACAGTTCCCTCAGAAGCGCCTGCGGGGCCGGGGCGCTGAGCCGAACAAATGCCTCCCGGGTCAGCACCGCCTGATCCAGAGCTTCCTGGCGAATGGTATCCACGTAACGGAGCAGGCCTTCTTCGGACAGCCAGAGCAGGGCACCGAAACAGGCCATATGGCGTTTGCTGTGCAGGCCGAATTCGTCGGGCTCGTCTGGCCCGGCGATATCCTCCACGAACAGGTTTACCCGCCGGGGAAACGACATGTAGAGCTGAACCAGAGCAATTGCAACGTCCTTGTAGAATTCCTCGACATGAATGTCTGCCATACTGACTCCGGTTTACTGGCGATAGTGTTCAAGGAAATTGCCCAGACGGCCCATGGCATCCGACAGCGTGTCCGCTCTGGGCAGGAAAACAACCCGGAGATGCTGCTTGTCATCAATGTTGAAGGCCGAGCCCTGAACCAGAAGAATTTTCTCCTGAAGCAGCAGATCCAGAACCAGCTTCTCGTCATTCACCACCGGGAAGTGCTTGGGGTCCAGCCTTGGGAACAGGTACAGCGCCCCTTTGGGCTTGACGCAGCTCACCCCGGGAATGTCGTTCAGCATGCGCCAGGCGGTCTCGCGCTGCTCGTACAGACGCCCGCCCGGTGCCACCAGATCGTTGATGGACTGATAGCCGCCCAGAGAGGTCTGGATTGCCAGTTGGGCCGGTACGTTGGCGCAAAGGCGCATGTTCGACAGCATGTCGATGCCTTCGATCAGATCCCGGGCCTTGTGTTTGGCTCCGCTGATGATCATCCAACCAGAACGGTAACCGGCCGCCCGGTAGTTCTTGGACAGACCGTTGTAGGTGAAAAACAGCACATCGTCCGCCATCGAGGCAATGGATGTGTGCTGGGTACCATCGTAGAGAATCTTGTCGTAGATCTCGTCCGACAGGATGATCAGATTGTGTTCCCGGGCCAGTTCCAGAACCTGCTGTAGCAGTTCCTCTGAATACACGGCACCGGTCGGGTTATTCGGGTTGATCAGCACAATAGCCCGGGTCCGACGGGTAATCTTTTTGCGAATATCGTCAATGTCCGGGAACCAGTCCTGTTGTTCGTCGCAGCGGTAATGCACCGGCTTGCCGCTGGACAGCGTGACGGCGGCGGTCCAGAGCGGGTAGTCGGGGGCCGGAATGAGTACTTCGTCGCCGGTGTTCAGCAATGCCTGCATGGACATCACAATCAGCTCGCTGACGCCATTGCCCAGGTAGATGTCATCAATATCGACTTTGGCGATGCCCCGCTGCTGGCAATAGTGCATCACGGCCTTTCGGGCCGAAAACAGGCCTTTGGATTCCACGTAGCCCTGGGCCTGGTGCATGTTGTAGATGACGTCTTGCTGGATTTCTTCCGGCACGTCGAGCTCGAAGGCTGCCGGATTGCCGATATTCAGCTTCAGAACGCGGTGCCCTTCTTCCTCGAGCCTGCGGGCCTCACGCAGAACCACGCCACGAATTTCATAACAGACATTGTCGAGCTTGGCGGATTTGAAAAAGTTCTGCATGGGAGCCTGGGTCCTTCGCTAAGGTTCTGAACGAAAGCCTTATTCTAGCGGAGGGACGCCTCGGGGTAACAGGGGCAATTGTGTGGAATTGTGGCCAAATCAGGATAGTTTACGGACCGTCTTTGAAGTGATGTGTCATCAGGCTGACCCGAACTGACAATTTGCGGTGTTGTTGTGGGAAATTATATTGTGCACAATGTAAATCAGTCGTTCATACAAATCGGCCGAAGCCGGCCAATACAGGAGAGATATTTCATGGCGAGCGAAACCATTTACAGCTTCAGTGCCAAAGATATCAAAGGGCATGAAGTTTCCATGGACGATTATCGGGGCAAGGTTCTGCTTATCGTAAATACGGCCTCAAAATGTGGTTTTACGCCCCAATTTGAGGGGCTGCAGTCGCTCCATGACGAATTGGGGGAGCGTGGGTTTGAGGTGCTGGGTTTCCCATGTAACCAGTTCATGAATCAGGATCCTGGTAACGACGATGCCATCAGCCAGTTCTGTTCCCTGAACTACGGTGTCAGTTTCCCCATGTTCGCCAAGATTGAGGTGAACGGTGACGGCACGCATCCGCTGTTTCGGTTCCTGAAACGTGAGGCCAAAGGCCTGATGGGTTCTGAGAAAGTGAAGTGGAATTTCACCAAGTTTCTGGTCAACCGGGAAGGTCAGGTTGTGCGGCGCTATGCGCCAACGGCGAAGCCGGCCGACATCCGCGCCGATATCGAGAAATTGCTCTGACCATGACAGATAACGATCAGATACTGGCGCTTGATAACCAGATCTGTTTTGCACTGTATGCAGCGAACCGGGCGGTGACTGCCAGGTACCGGCCGTTACTGGAGGAGCTGGGGCTGACCTATCCCCAGTACCTGGTCATGCTGGTGATGTGGGAAGCGGACCGTGAGGGAATCAAGCCGCGGGTCAGCGACCTGGGGGCCAGATTAAGACTGGACTCGGGCACTTTGACGCCGCTGCTTAAACGCCTGGAGCAGCGGGATCTGTTGCAACGGGCTCGGCTCGCCGAGGATGAACGGGTGGTTGGGCTGAGGCTAACCAATGCCGGACGGGCGCTGCGGGCCAAGGCAGCGAACGTGCCCGGCCGCCTTATGTGTGGTCTGGATATTGAACCGGAGCGATTGCTGTCACTGCGACAGGAACTCAGGAGTCTGTTGGAGGTTCTGGAGACAGCGGAGCCCAGCGAGCGATAACCGCCCTGAGTTCGTCACGATTGTAGGGCTTGGTGATGTAGTCATTCATGCCCGATGCCAGGCAATCTTCCCGATCGCCCTGCATCACATTGGCGGTTACCGCAATGACGGGTAGCGTCTGCCATTGGGGGTTCTGGCGGATAGCACGGGTTGCTTCGTAACCGTCCATAACCGGCATCTGGCAGTCCATCAGTACCAGGTCGTAAGTTTTGTTTTGGAGTGCCTCAAGGGCTCTGCGCCCGTTCTCCGCGTGATCTACCCGGTGCCCCAGTTTCTTCAACAGGCTGCTGGCCACCAACTGGTTGACCTGATTGTCTTCCACCAACAGAATGTTTAGGGCCGGTATCGGTTGCTGGCCTGTGCCAAGGGATCGATCCGGGCGTGTTGATTGCCCACCCGAACCCAGTCCGCCGGCTGCGCAGAGGCATCGGAACAGGTCGTCCCTTCGCAGCGGCAGTGCCACGACGCAGTGTCTGGGGTGATTGCTGGTTGCGGTTCCGGACTGATCGGCCAGAATCACCCCGTCTCCTCGCCAGTCATTGGCAAAGGCAAGGCTTTCCCGGGGCGAATTTGCGGCATCAATCAGCAGGATTCCTTCCGGATGTCGACTGGCACTGCGCACCGGTATGTTCCAGGAGCGCAACTGGGACTCGATGGCCAGTCTGTGAGGGTTGCTCTGGGGCAGGGCCATGGCAATACCAATATCGCTCAGGCGTCGTAGCACGCCTTCTGCGATCTCCGGTTCATCGCCCTGGTGTACCGGAAGCGGCAGGGTCACGGTAAAGTGGGTTCCGGTGCCTTCCTTGGAATCCACCAGAATCTGGCCATGCATTCGCTCCACCAGTTGTCTGCAGAGTGTCAGCCCAAGCCCGGTTCCGCCGTAGAGGCGGGTGGTGTCAGTATCGGCCTGGGAAAACGGTGAGAATATCCGGTGCAGGCCTTCTCTCGACATACCGATCCCGGTGTCGATGACTTCCAGTCGCAAGCTGCCCCCGGACCAGCTGGTGCGAATCTTTACGGTTCCTGCATCGGTGAATTTGATGGCATTGCTGAGCAGATTGTTCAGAATCTGACGGGTACGGGTGGGGTCCCCCAGAAAATGCTCTGGCAAATCCGGCGCGGTCTCGTTAACCAGGTTAATGCCTTTGCGCCGGGCTTGTTGAGCGTGCAGGGTTGCGCATTCTTCAATCAGTTTTCTCATGCTGAAAGGAATGCTTTCCAGGGAGAGTTTGCCAGCCTCTACCTTGGAGATGTCGAGAATGTCGTTGAGCAGGCCGAGTAAGCTCTCACCGGCATTCAGAGCGATTTCCAGGCGATTGCGTTGACCTGCGTCTTTCTCGCTTTCCAGTGCCAGACCCAACATGCCCAGAACACCGTTGAGTGGTGTGCGGATTTCGTGGCTCATGCTTGCCAGAAAGTTGGCCCGGGCGCGAGCTCTGCGAACAGCGTCTTCCTTGGCGCGGACCAGCGCCCGGTTACCGCGCAGCAAAGCTTCATTTTTTTCCGAAATCTCCCGGGTGCGGTCCTCCACTTCCCGTTCCAGCTGGCTGGAATAGTTTTTCATGGCGCTTTCGGCGGATCGCAGTTTGGCTACGCTCACTTCCATGTTTTCCAGGTGCTGGTTGATGATGCCCACCATGGTGCCGATTTCATCACCTTTGTGGTTTTCCGGAATCGGAAGCCGGACTTTCTCCGGAGAACTTGCCCGCACCTGACTGAGGGCGTTGATGACGTTCATCATGGGCCGGGTCAACACAAAATAGAAAATGGCGAGCAGTACACCGGAGAGCGCAAGGCTTTTCAGCAGCCCGATAATCAGGGTATTGGTCGCCCGGGTGAGAAACTGTATGCCGTAATGATAGGTGTCGATGGTTACAACAAGCTGGCCCAGAGGCAGATCCGCCAATTGCGGCACCTGCAGTTCCTCATTGAACACGCGGCTGGCGCCAAACAGCAGATCGCTGATCCAGCGATAGCGGGAAACCGGGCTGCTCTGGCTGGCCGCAGCCATGGTCTGGCCATCGCTGTCAATAATTCGGGCGTCTATGGTGGCAGGGTGTTGCAAGAGGCCGTCGAGCAGCTCCTCCGCGAGCCGGACATCAATGTTGTAGGCAATCTGGGATGCCGGGCTCTGGCTGATTTCAATCAGGGCGCGAACTTCGCGATCCATCGATTCCCGGGCGGTGAAGTAGTCCAGGGTGATCTGGATCAGGTTCAGTACCAGGCCCAGCACCATGGCGACCAGGACCGTGTCCCGGGTGAGGCGATAGGAGAGCCGTTGCCTGATTCTGTTAAACACGATGTTGCGTCATCCTTGAGATATGGGCGTTTACGAAGCTGCGTTCAGTCGTCGTAATCCGCTTTTTTCTTCCAGGTGCCGTCGTCCTGCAGAAAGTTGTCCCATTCCTTGTCCAGCTTGGAATGGCTTTCCTCATTCATCTTGCCCTCTGTGCTCATTTCCTCAAGTTCCTTGATGCGGGTACGGAAACTCTTCACCGCTTTCATGGCCAGAGGGTTGTCCCGGGATTTGCCCATCTCAGTACTGGCAAGGTGATAAGCGTGAATGGCCTTGCGGATCTGGTTCTGGCGAATGAAATCCCGGGCCTGGAAAACGTGCAGGTCGGCGTGGGTTTTGTGCACCAGAAACAGAACATACTTCAGATTCTTCTTGGCGGTGGCAGAGTCTATCCGGCCGGCTTTATGCATAGCCTCAATCAGCTTGAACAAGGCCTGGAGCAGTTCTTTGATGTAGGTGGACTTTTCCGGAGAGTCGACTTTTACGGGTGGGCGCTGGTCGTTCTTTTCCAGAATCTGCTTTTTGGTTTGCGCAATGTTCTCCAGCCACTGTTTTACCGGCTGATCACTCTTCAGCGCGGTCAGTTCCTGGCAGGCGTCTTCCATGCGCTTGAGCAGCAGTAGTTTAAGGTCTGGCGTGAGGTATTGGCCGGGAATATCGGTAAGCAGGCGGTAGGCCTTGTTGTAGGCATCTTCCTGAGCCGTCATTTTGCGAACGCGTTCGATCCTCGCTTTTTCCCGCATCTGGCTGAAAACGATAATAACCAGGGAAACGGTGACGATCGCGGCGAGCAGCAGCACAATGGTAGTGGTATCCATGGTGTGGGGTTAGGCTCCGGATTGAATGAACGTCTGGCCCGAGGGCTTGTTTTATTGGTTTTGATATTATTCGGTAACGCCCTGAAAGCCTAGCAGAAATATGCTATCTCGTCCTTTTCAGGTTGTAATCAGGGCAGTAGGCTCATTTATTACGTGAATTTTCAGATTCCTGTATATTGCGGAAATGAATAATACACTCTGCTGCTGACGGTGAGGTCTGGCTGCCTATGGACATTTCCCGTGTTGATCTGAACCTGCTTGTGTACCTGGATGTGCTGTTGCGGGAGCGCAATGTAACCAAGGCGGCTAATCACCTTGGCATCACTCAGCCGGCCATGAGTAACGGTTTGCGGAGGCTGCGGGATCTGTTTGGCGATCCCCTGCTGGTGCGAACCAGTGAAGGCATGACGGCCACCGAGCGGGCCAGGGAATTGCAGCCACTGGTTCGCGGGATTCTATCGGATATCGAGCAGGCGGTGCAGGAAAAAACGCCATTTGCGGCCGGTGAGAGCCAGCGGGTGTTCCGGATCATGGCCAGTGATTACGCGGAATCCTGCCTGATGCCACGGGTGTTGCGCCGTATCCGACAGGAAGCACCGCATGTCACGCTGGATGTTCTGACGCCCAGTGATGTCAGTTTTCTGGATGTGGAGCAGGGTCGCCTGGACATGGCGATTAACCGTTTCGACAAGATTCCCCAGTCATTTCATCAGAAAACCCTCTGGACGGAATACTTTGCGTGCCTGATGAACGCCCGGAACCCGATCCTGAAAGAGCCGTTTACACTGGATACCTATCTGGACGCCAGTCATATCTGGGTCAGCAAGACCGGTTTTGGTGTCGGGGTGGGGGTGAATCCGAAGGATGTTCAACGCCTGGGCTGGGTGGACGAGGCACTGGGCAGAATGGGGCGCAAGCGCCAGATTTCCGTGTTTACGCGCCATTATCAGGTGGCGATGCTGCTGGCGGAACAACACGATCTGATCGCCACGCTGCCATCGAGAGCAGCCTGGCTGCAAAAAGATAATCCAAATCTGGTGGTTAAGGTGCCGCCTTTTGAGATTCCGCCCTTTGAACTCAAGATGGCCTGGAGCCCGCTGCTGCAGCACAACTCGGACCATCAGTGGCTGCGCAAACTGATTGTGGAAGTGGCGGAAGAAGTGGATGAGGAATTTGCGCCATTCGGGGCCAGTTTCGAGTCACCTCAGGCGGTTCAGGTGTCCCACTCAGAGCGGTAGTTCGCGTAACTCCAGAGAGGGGCGCGCGGCGTCCCACATTTTCTGGAACGCCTCTTCCATCAGCCGGACCCGCCGGCCGGCGGAAAAATCGGCAAAGCCCTCGGTCTTGTCAAAGCTGTGTCGGTACAACACGCCCTGGCGGTCGACCAGCAGGAAGGGCTGATCCTCCATGGGGTAGTCCTCGTTCACCAGCCGGAGCTCAATGCGGCTGGTGAGCCGGCGCATCAGTTCTACCAGTTGGTGTCGTCGTTGCACTAATGGCTTGTCGTCGTGAATCAACAAACGGACCTCGCTCAGTCGATGGCGACGGGCGAGGGCAGAGACCAATTCCCGCAGGCGATGCCTGTCGTAGAATTCATGGTCCAGAATCCGGTCGTAAAGCCATAGGCGCTGGCCAGCCTGGCCAACCAGGGAATCCATCAGGTTCATGAAGGATGAGGGCTGGTCAAACAGCCAGGATTCCTCATCGGCTCCCAGGATTAACGGGTTGCTGCGTCCTGCACCGGCCCGATGGGCGAGATCCGGTGCCAGACAGCGCATGTCGAGGTGCGGAATGCCGGCATCCTCATAGGGGGTAAGCGAACAGATGTGGAAGCCGCATCGTTGGTAAAAACCAGTGGCATGTTCCTGGGCTGAGAGCCGGAGTTCCTGGTAACGGCCGGCAGACTCGGCGATCAGGTGCCTGAGCAGGGCTTCTCCAACACCTTTGCCCCGGGCTTCCGGTAACACGGCCATGCGGCCGATGTAGCCGGTTTCTTCCAGGGCGGAAAACAGGCGGGCGGTGGCCACGGGTTGGTTGGACGCATCGACGGCAAGATAATGATCAGCAATCTCGTCGGTGTCATCCCACTCAAGCTCTGGCGGCACCTTCTGCTCATCGATAAACACCCGCTGGCGAATCTCGCGAACCGACCCGGGTGCCAGTTGCCAGCTGTATTTTCGAAATCTCAGATCCATGGCTTACTCGAAATAGATCGAGCCTTGGTTGTAGAGGTTAGTTAACAGCCCCAGCAAGGCTTCGTCGCCGGCAAATTCCGCCAGTGTCGCCATATCAATGCGGGAGCGGGCACAGAGCAGGGGGGCCAGCGGACGGGCATCGCCCTTGAGCAGAAACTGTTCGCCATCAACAAACAGGGCGGTCTCATCATTCAGCTCATGGTAAGCGAAGCGGGAGCCTTCGTTCCAGCGCAGCTGTTCGCCGGCCCGGATGGCTTCGGCCAGATCATCAGGCTCAGCCGGCTCGTCGGCAGGAACGACGATGTCCATGCTTTTGGGGGCGGTGGCGAACTGCCCGAACCAAAGGGCCAGATTGCGGCGATCCCCGAGTTGCTCCCGAATCACGGCGTCGAGACGGTCGACGACATCGGCGCCGATGGTTCCGGGGTTCTCCTGAACCTGAAGATCCGGGTCATCCAGATGTTCAGCCGCTTTTTCCTTCTGGCTCAGGTAGTCGGTAAAGCTGGTCAGTACGTCGTCGACGGTAGGTGCCCGAAAACCCACAGACAGGGTAATGCAGTCGTCTTCCGCCACCCCATGATGGCCAACGCCCGGTGGCAGGTACAGCATGTCACCCGGCGCCAGGGTCACGGTTTCTTCACCGTCCCAACTGCTCAGAATCCGTAAGGGTGTACCCTCTACCCGGGGCGATCTGTGGTCACAGTGTCCGCCGAAGGTCCAGCGTCGGTGGCCCTGGGCCTGCAGCAGAAACACGTCATACATATCGTAGTGGGGCCCAACGCTACCGCCTGTCGGTGCGTAGCTGGCCATGATGTCGTCCAGCCGCCAGTTGGGGATGAACCGGAAGTTGTCGAGCAGATCAGCGATTTCCGGTACCCAGTGGTCCAGGCCCTGGACCAGCAGGGTCCAGTCCTGCTCCGGCAGCTCGCTGAAACGATCGGGAGTGAACGGGCCATTGTGAAGCTGCCAGGGTTTTCCGGCATCGTTCTCGATGACGATGCGGGATTCAACGGCTTCCTCGCAGGCCAGTCCGGCCAGCTCATCCTGGCTGACCGGGCACTGAAAACCGGGAAACGCCTGGCGGATAACCAGTGGCTTTTTCTGCCAGTAGTCGCGCAGAAATTCATTGGCTGTCAGCCCGCCAAGCATATCCATGGTGTTGCTCCTGCCTAGATGTCTTTGGCCTGGTCGATCGCGTTACCGATGTAGTTGTCCGGGGTCAGGGCGCGCAGTTCGGCCTTCGCCTGTTCCGGGATCTCCAGGGTTTCCACGAAATTCTTGATGACTTCGGGTGTCATGGCCTTGCCGCGGGTCAAGTCCTTGAGCTTTTCGTAGGGTTTCTCGATGTTGTAACGGCGCATCACAGTCTGGATCGGCTCCGCCAGTACTTCCCAGGCGTTGTTCAGGTCTTCGTTCAGACGGGCCGGGTTGATTTCCAGCTTGCCCAGACCTTTGAGGGTCGCTTCGTAGGCAATCAGGCTGTGAGCAAAGCCAACGCCCAGATTGCGTAGTACGGTAGAGTCGGTCAGATCACGCTGCCAGCGCGAAATCGGCAGCTTGGCGGACAAATGGCTGAAGAGGGCATTGGCGATGCCCAGATTGCCTTCGGAATTCTCGAAGTCGATCGGGTTCACCTTGTGGGGCATGGTGGAGGATCCGATTTCACCGGCCACGGTCTTCTGCTTGAAGTAGCCCAGCGAGATATAGCCCCAGATATCCCTGTCCAGATCGATCAGAATGGTGTTGAAGCGGGCAATGGCATCGTAAAGTTCGGCGATGTAGTCGTGGGGTTCGATCTGGGTCGTGTACGGGTTCCAGTCGAGGCCCAGGCTCTCGATGAATTCTTCGGCGTTGGCAGCCCAGTCCACGTCCGGGTAGGCAGACAGGTGGGCGTTGTAGTTACCCACCGCACCGTTGATCTTGCCCATGATTTCCACTTCACGGATCTGCATCAGCTGGCGGCGCAGGCGATAGACCACGTTGGCCAGTTCCTTGCCGACCGTGGTCGGGGAGGCGGTCTGACCGTGGGTGCGGGATAGCATGGGCTGTTCAGCGTGCTCCCGGGCCAGCTCGGCCAGCTTTTCGACCAGGTTGTCCATGGCCGGCAGCAGGCCGTGATCCAGGCCTTCGCGCAGCATCAAGCCGTGGGACAGGTTGTTGATGTCCTCGGAGGTGCAGGCAAAGTGAACAAACTCGGTTACGGCGTGCAGCTCAGGCACGTCGGCAATTTTTTCTTTGATCAGGTACTCAACCGCTTTGACGTCGTGGTTGGTGGTCCGCTCGATTTCCTTGATGCGCTCAGCATCGGCCAGGCTGAACTCGCTGACCAGCTTGTCCAGGAAGGCATTGGCTTCGGCGGAGAACGCGGGCACTTCGGTAATCGCGGGGTGGGCAGCCAGTTTCTGCAACCAGCGGATTTCGACGGTTACCCGGTTCCGGATCAGGCCGTATTCACTGAAGATGCTGCGAAATACACTGACTTTACTGCCGTAGCGGCCATCGACCGGAGAAATAGCGGTCAGGGCGGTGAGTTCCATCGAAAACCTCTCAGTTCATCAAAGAAAAAGCGGGACAGGAAAATGAAGCTGCTAATGATACACCAGCCGGCTCGCTGAATCAGCGCAGCAACTCCCGGGCATGGCTGATGACCTTCTTGCGGGTGAAAATGAGTTGCCAGCGGTGGCCGCCACTTTGCCTCCACAGCACGGCAGATCGGATGCCGGCCAGCAACAGGGCCCGTACCTTGTCTGCATTTTCATTACGCTGGAGTATCTGCGGGTTGCCGGTTACCTGAATGCGCAAACGAAAGGTGCTGATGGTGTCGGCATAGATTGAGGCCAGATTGCCCAGAAGGTTGCTGTGACTGTAACCGAAATGGCTGGCCGTATGCCGGGCCTGCTCGATCCTGTTGCCGATAACGTCCAGCATGTCCGGGGAGCGTTTGAGTTTGGCTTCAAGCTGGATCAGGTTGAACATGTACCGCAGGATTTCTACGTCCTGGGGTTGGCCGTGCTGGGCCAGTACCGTCGAAAGCACCGTCAATCCTTCCCGTATGTCAGACAGTTCGCCGCCGTAGACATCCAGTGTGGAGGCCGGGTTGGTGGCAAACAATGAGCGAATACAGGTTTCCAGGCTGTCTTCATTGCAGTTGCCATTATGGGCAATCTGCTGCACCAGGGTCGCAGCCTGACACAGGCCGGCCAGCGCCAGGGTCTGGTCATGCAGGGAGCGGCTCATGTGTCAGATCCTTCACTTGCCTGGTGCTCAAGTCTTGCCGGTAAGGCTTCGTTATCGCGCCAGGTCTGTTCAATAACGCCGCCGCCCAGGCACACCTCACCCTGATAGAAAACCACGGACTGGCCGGGAGTTACGGCACGCTGGGCGTCGTCGAAGACGACCTTCACGCCACCGTCTATGACGGTAACCTCGCAATCCTGATCCGGTTGGCGATATCGGGTTTTCGCCTTGCAGCGGAACTTCTGTGCCGGAGGTTCGCCGGCCACCCAGTCAACAGGGCCCGAGACCAGTCCCCGCGAAAATAACAGCGGGTGATGCTTGCCCTGGACGGCAATCAATACATTCCGCTTGAGGTCTTTTTCTGCCACATACCAGGGCTCGTCGCCAAACTCCGCAAGACCGCCAATGCCAAGGCCCTGACGTTGCCCGATGGTGTGGTACATCAGGCCTTGATGTTTGCCAATCACCGTGCCGTCGGGCGTTTCAATGTTGCCGGGCTGAGCGGGCAGGTACTGTTTCAGAAAATCGGTAAACTTCCGTTCCCCGATAAAACAGATTCCTGTCGAATCTTTTTTATCGTGAGTAACGAACCCCTGCTCTTCAGCAATCCGGCGAACCTCCGGCTTTTCCAGTTCGCCCACCGGAAACAGGGTGCGGGCGATGCGCTCGCCGGAGACGGCATGGAGAAAGTAGCTCTGGTCTTTGTTGGGGTCCAGTCCCTTGAGCAACTGGGCCTTGCCGCTACCATCGTTGAGCGGGCGCTGGCGTGTGTAATGGCCGGTCGCGATATAGTCGGCGCCCAGAGTAACGGCGTAATCCAGAAACGCCCGGAATTTTACTTCCTTGTTGCAGAGGATGTCCGGGTTGGGGGTTCGGCCGGCACTGTATTCCGACAGAAAATGCTCGAATACCCGGTCCCAGTACTCCGCAGCGAAGCTGGCGGTGTGCAGTTTGATGCCGATGGCGTCGGCAACTGCCTGGGCATCTGCCAGATCGGTCATTGCAGTACAGTATTCGGTCCCGTCGTCCTCGTCCCAGTTTTTCATGAACAGGCCTTCCACCTGGTACCCCTGATCTTTCAGGAGCCAGGCAGCAACGGACGAATCCACGCCGCCGGACATGCCGACGATCACGCGGGTGTGCGCGGGGGATTGGGGCTCAGTATTCTGGGTCATTTCGTCTGGGAACCGGTCAAAAGCGCGAATTTTAACATCATCCGGTGATTACGTCTGTCCATCCACAACCACATCAAGAGGGAATTTGCGTCCGTTTCGGTAATCCTCGATGCACTGGAGCACCAGCGGGCTTCGAAGCTGGTCACCGAGTTCCCGGATTTCCTCCGGCGTCAGCCAGTGCGGGCCGATGATGCCGGTATCCAGCTTGTCGGTGGCGTGCCGGAGGGCTTTGGCGGCATAACAGAACCGGTAGTAGGTGACACCATTGGCGGGGGCCTTGTAGGTGTAGATGCCGAGGAAAAAAACCGGTTCTATCTCCCACCCGGTCTCTTCCAGGGTTTCCCGGCGTACGGCATCCAGAATGGCCTCGTTTTCCTCTATATGGCCTGCGGGCTGATTGAAAACCACCTTCCCGCCACTGACTTCCTCAACCAGAAGAAACCGGCCCTGATCGTCTTCAACAACCACCGCCACGGTGGCATGGGGTTTCCAGGTCATGATCGGTGACGCCTCCTTTTGGGCCTGGTTGATAGTTTCGGGGGAGTGTCGGGCAGATTGACCGTAACACTTCGGTATTCGCCGGGCTTCAGGTTATCCAGGGTCCAGTCCCCGATGCGGACCCGGATCAGTCTCAGGGTAGGGTAGCCTACCGCCGCCGTCATTCTGCGTACCTGCCGGTTTTTGCCTTCGGTAATCGTCAGCGCCAGCCAAGTGGTAGGCACATTCTGTCGAAATCTCACCGGCGGGTTGCGGGGCCACAGGTCGGGTGTTTCAAGTCGATCCGCTCTGGCCGGCCGCGTGATCCCGTCTTTCAACACTACGCCTTTGCGAAGTTTTTGCAGGGCCTCGTCTGTGAGCTCACCTTCGACCTGAACCCAATAAGTCTTGGGCATTTTGTTGGTGGGCGATGCGATACGATGCTGTAATGCGCCCTCGTCGGTGAGCAGTAAAAGCCCTTCGGAATCGTAATCGAGTCGACCGGCAGGATAAACGCCGGGTTGATCAATCCAGTCGGCTAGGGTAGCTCTGGGATGGCTGGCGCGCTCGTCGGTAAACTGACTCAATACGTGAAACGGTTTGTTGAAGAGAATCAGCTTCGCCATGGGTGAAGTCCTGTGCCGGAAATGCGCGAAAGCGCCAAGACTACTGCAATCACCGTTGATTAAAAAGCACGAAGCCAGCCCACCGACAGAACCGGTGGGAAAAGGAAAGAAATGGCAGGCTGCCGGCGTTGGCTGAGGGCTTCAGGCAACGCCTGGCATCAGCCGTTTACAGCACGGGGCGTGTAGCTCTCGTTGCTGTTGCTGGATTGAGCCGCCTGATCCGACGAATCCGATGCCGTTTTCGCCCCGGACTCTCTGGCCGGAACCTCGTCCGGAACAATGTTAATGGCGTGGACGCCCTTGTCACTGGGCTTCTTGTCGAACGTTACCGTCTGACCGGCCTTGAGGGTTTTGTAGCCATCCATCTGGACTGAGGAGAAATGGGCAAACAGGTCATCGCTGCAGCCATCTTCAATGATGAAGCCGTATCCCTTGGCATTATTGAACCATTTGACTTTGCCTCTTGGCATGATGAACTCCCCTGTTCCTTTGCTGTCACTTTGGGAGGCGCTGACTGTTCCTCTGTACTTGGTGCCCGTGTATGGCGGGCAAGTTCCAGAGGCTCGGCAGGTGCTCCCTTATTATTGGTCTTGTGTGTTGAATTCACAGCGCCCTGGTGGCGCCTGAACTGTTGCCAACAACGTGAAACCGGTATTGGCTGTGGTTTCCGGTTACACGATGAAGCATGAGTTTACATTCTTTAACAATGCACATTAACTGTCGGCCAAACCGGCGCCTGAGTCAAGTGCCGGATACTGCGGAACAGGTGGTTCTGGCAGGTCTGGAAGCGGTATCATGTTCGTATTGATAAACAACGCACGCTTGTGGGCAGTGTTGGCTTGAAAACACGCTGCCACGCATCCACATTTAAGTCAGGAACCGAATAACCGGTATATGGAACCATGCGGACAATTGAGAATTCTCTACTAGTATTCAATCAGGGGGAGGATGAACAACCCGGTCGCCATGAGGGGGTCAGTGTTGCGCCGGAGAAGCCTGCCCTGAAGCGCCCGGCGCGTTACCGGGTTGTGCTCCTGAATGATGATTACACACCCATGGATTTTGTGGTGGACGTACTGATGAAGTTCTTCGCCATGAACGAAGAAAAGGCGACGCAGGTGATGCTGCTCGTCCATACGCAGGGAAAAGCCGTATGTGGGGTATATACCCGAGACATCGCGGAAACAAAGGCAGCACAGGTGAACCAGTATTCCTCGGAATGCGAACATCCGCTCCTTTGCGAGATTGAACGTGCGGACTGACAGACGTTGGGGTGGCCCATGCTGAGTAAAGATCTGGAAATTACGCTGAATACGGCCTTCAAAAATGCGAGGGACAAGCGTCATGAATTCATGACCGTCGAGCATTTGTTGCTGGCCCTTCTCGACAATGAATCGGCAGTGGGTGTCCTGAAAGCCTGTGGTGCAGACCTGAAGCGCCTTGAGGAAGAGTTGGTAGAGTTTGTGGACTCCACCACCCCCCTGATCCCTAGCTCCGACAGTGAGCGCGAAACCCAACCCACTTTGGGGTTCCAGCGGGTACTGCAGAGAGCGGTATTCCATGTGCAGTCGTCTGGCAAGAAGGAGGTAACCGGAGCAAACGTACTGGTAGCCATCTTCAGTGAGCAGGAAAGCCAGGCGGTTTATGTGCTGAAAAAACAGAATATTGCTCGGATTGACGTGGTTAATTTCGTATCCCATGGTATCTCCCGGGTTCAGGGAGCAGAAGACCAGGAAGGCGCGGATCACGCTGCCCAGGACGAAGCAGCGGAAGAGGGCGGTCATTCCCGTCCGCTGGAGAGCTACGCCACTAACCTCAACGAACAGGCACGGCAGGGTCGTATTGATCCGCTGATTGGCCGTGAGCATGAGGTTGAGCGGGTGGTACAGATTCTGGTTCGCCGCCGCAAGAACAACCCCTTGCTGGTGGGCGAGGCCGGCGTTGGCAAGACAGCCATTGCCGAGGGTCTGGCCAAGAGGATTGTGGACGGGCAGGTGCCGGAGATTATTTCGGATGCCGTCGTCTACTCACTGGATATGGGCGCGTTACTGGCCGGTACCAAGTATCGTGGCGATTTTGAAAAACGCCTCAAGGGCCTTTTGAGTGACCTGAAGAAGCAGAATCATGCCATTCTGTTCATCGATGAGATCCACACCATCATCGGTGCCGGATCTGCGTCGGGCGGCGTGATGGATGCCTCCAACCTGCTTAAACCTATGCTCAGTTCAGGCGAACTCCGTTGCATTGGTTCGACCACGTTTCAGGAGTTCCGCGGTATTTTCGAGAAAGACAGCGCCCTGGCGCGTCGCTTCCAGAAAATTGATGTCAACGAGCCGAGCGTTGAGGACACTTACCAGATCCTCAAGGGTCTCAAGCCGAACTTCGAGAAACATCACGATCTCAAGTACACCGACAAGGCGTTGCGGGTAGCCGCAGAGCTGGCAGACCGGTACATCACCGACCGGCACCTGCCGGACAAGGCCATCGACGTGATCGACGAAGCCGGTGCACGGCAGCGGCTGCAGCCGGAAGACAAGCGCAAGAAGACCATTGACGTGACCGACATCGAAGACGTGGTCGCCAATATTGCGCGAATTCCGCCGAAGAATGTTTCCACCAGCGACAAGGATCTGCTGCGCAATCTTGAGCGCGATCTGAAAATGGTGGTGTTCGGTCAGGATCCGGCGATCGAATCCCTGTCAACCGCCATCAAGCTGGCTCGGGCAGGCCTGAAAGCGCCTGAGAAGCCGGAAGGTGCCTTCCTGTTTGCCGGGCCGACCGGTGTCGGTAAAACGGAAGTCACCAAGCAGCTGGCGAAGGTGCTGGGCATCGAGCTTGTTCGCTTCGATATGTCAGAGTACATGGAGCGTCATACCGTCTCACGCCTGATTGGTGCGCCTCCGGGCTATGTCGGCTATGACCAGGGCGGTCTGCTGACCGAAGCGGTCAACAAGCATCCGCACTGCGTGTTGCTGCTGGATGAGATCGAGAAGGCGCATCCTGAAGTCTTCAATCTGCTGCTGCAGGTGATGGACCACGGCACCCTGACGGATAACAATGGCCGTAAGGCGGATTTCCGCCACGTGATTCTGGTGATGACCACCAACGCGGGCGCTGAAAGCATGGCCCGCCGCTCGATCGGCTTCAATGAGCAGGATCACAGCACCGACGGCATGGAGGTGATCAGCAAAACCTTCACGCCGGAGTTCCGCAATCGACTGGATGGCATTATCCAGTTCGCCGATCTGCAGAAGGACACCATCACTCACGTGGTGGACAAGTTCCTTACCGAGCTTCAGGCGCAGCTGGACGAGAAGCATGTTGTGCTTCACGTTGATGATGCGGCCAAGCTCTGGCTGGCGGAGAAAGGTTATGACGTAACCATGGGTGCCCGACCGATGGCGCGGCTGATCCAGGACAAGATCAAGCGCCCGCTGGCGGAGCAGATCCTGTTCGGTCGGTTATCGGAGCACGGCGGTGATGTATTCATTCAGCTCAAGGACGATGAGCTGACCTTTGATTATGAGGACGAGCCGGCCGAGGCGGTCTGACCTCTCCGAGCCTCATGAAACCGCTGGTCGGGCTACCCGTCCAGCGGTTTTTTTTGTCTGATCATTCCTGGTCCTGAATGCCCGTTGGCCAGATTCTGCATAAAACGCTGGCGGAACCGTCAATTCATTGGTCGTGAACATCTGTCATTTTTATAGGTGTCCGCGGCCCGACTCGCGGTATGCAAACAACAATAAGGATGCAGCCGTTGATGACTAAGAATATCCCTTCAATTTTTGCGTTATTGGCATTTGTTTCTTTTGCTATGGCGAGTCCTGCAAAAGCGTCAACTGACTCCAAATCGTTCTGCGTGTTTGATGTTGCCGGGGCCAGCGGATTTGTCTACCAGTTGCTTCGGGAGTATCAGCGAAGTGCACTTCAGAACAGGGTGCTTCTGAACATGCGGCCCTATACCGATGAGGATGCGGCGGTCAGGGATTTTCGGGAAGGCCGATGTGATCTCGTTGCCCTAACAGATATGGGAGCCCGGAACTTTAACGATTTTACGGGCTCGATCAGCGCAATCGGTGCCATACCATACTACGAAGATCTTCGGGTTCTGTTGTACGGCCTGTCGCGACCAAGGCTCGAACCTTATTTAACGCAGAATGGCTATCAAATGCTTGGAGTGGCGCCAATGGGCGCTGCTTATCTATTCGTGAAAGACAGGGCGATTGATCATGTAGATGCACTCAAGGGCAAGCGCTTCAGTGTTTTCCAGGGACATCACGATGCCCGCCATATGGTGAGTTTCGTTGGTGCTGAGCCGGTTGAGGCCAAAATTTCCAATTTTGCCAATCTGTTCAATTCCGGCGCGGTGGACATCAGTTATGCACCCGCGGCGGCGTGGGAGGTGTTGGAGATGTTTCGCGGCGCAGGTGAAAACGGGGGAATAGTTCGTTATCCGGTTGGTCAGGTGACCGTGCAGCTCTTTGCCAGGGAAGGGACCTTTACCGACGGCTTTGTTCGTGATTCTCGAAAGACGATGGCCCGTTTGTATCCCGAAGCCATCCGGATCATCCGCCAGTTCGAAGAGCGTGTCCCCGAGGACAGGTGGATCCATATAGCTGCCAAAGATAAGCGGGATTATCAGGAAATGCTCAGGCAGGTCCGGCTGGATCTGTTGTCTTCATCGGACCCGGAATCCCGGTTAGCGGCTGCGGTGTATCACGAGGACATGATGACCATACTGAGAAAAATCCGCTGCTACACGAACCCTGGGGGTCGTGAGTGCTCGGATCAGAACCGGGAATAACGGATGGTATAAATCAAAAAAGCCCCGCATTTGCGGGGCTTTTCAGATGTCAGCCTGGCCGATTAACGGGCGCGGTATACGATGCGGCCCTTGCTGAGGTCGTAGGGAGTCAGCTCAACCTTGACCTTGTCACCAGTCAGAATGCGGATGTAATTCTTGCGCATTTTTCCGGAGATGTGTGCAGTCACAACGTGGCCGTTGGACAGCTCAACGCGGAACATGGTGTTGGGAAGGGTGTCGATAATAACGCCTTCCATTTCAATGACATCTGATTTCGCCATTCAGTAGAAACCTCGTTCGGAATACTTTTCGGTGATTTTAAATTGCGCAATTCTGCCTGAATTCTCCACGTTTGGCAAAACTCAGTCGGTCGACATCTCGCGCCAGTGGCCATCCCGCAAGGCCTCAATGGGCTTAAAGCGGGTTTTATAGTTCATTTTCCGACATTCTTTTATCCAGTACCCCAGATACAGATGCGGCAATTCCCGCCGTTTGGCTTCCTCAATCTGCCAGAGCACTGCGAAAGTGCCCAGGCTCCGGTGCTCCAGTTCCGGCGCGAAGACGGTGTAGATGGCCGAGAGGCCATCATCCAGCAGGTCGACGGCTGCCAGTCCCACCAGGTCACCATCAAGAGACATTTCGAGGAACCAGGAGTCGGTAGCCCCCTCCACGAGGAACGAGGTAAATTGTTCTCTTGAAGGTGGATACATGTCCCCGTCGCGATGACGCTCCTCTATATAGTGGGCATACAG
Source organism: Marinobacter sp. EN3 (assembly GCF_000475315.1). NCBI lineage: Bacteria > Pseudomonadati > Pseudomonadota > Gammaproteobacteria > Pseudomonadales > Marinobacteraceae > Marinobacter > Marinobacter sp. EN3. Next base: position 399,801 of record NZ_AXCC01000001.1, on the reverse strand, counting down.
CCGGTAATAGCGTTCACTGAATGCTGCTGGCACCAGCTTGCAGTCGAGGTCGGCATTTTTGCGAAGCACCCGGCGTTGATTCCGGTCTGGCTCGAATTGGCCAACCTGCAGGCGCACCGGAACACAGGCGTTGCAGCTTTCGCAGTGCGGACGGTAGTAATGTGAGCCGCTGCGACGGAAGCCCAGTGCGGTTAACTGGCTGTAGAGCTTTCTGTCGATGTGGGCGCGAGGGTCCACAAACATGGTGGTCGCTTCACGGTCTGGCAGGTAACTGCAATCGTGAGGAGGAGTGGCAAAGAAAACGAGCGTTCTGAGATTACTCATTTCACCTCCGGGCAGGGCCATTGCCAGCTGAAGTTCCAGTCTGGCTGGTCCGGTTTCCGATCGACACATGCCCTGAGTATAGATAAAAACTCCGCCCTCGGAATACTGCGCGCGCCCATTGTCAGCAAGTGGTCGCTCTCTACCTGGCAATCCATGAGCTGATAACCCCATTCGCCGAGCTGGTGGGCCAGATGCACCATCAGTACTTTGGAGGCGTTGGTTTCCAGTGAAAACATGGATTCGCCGAAGAAACAGCGGCCGATAGCCAGACCGTACATGCCGCCTGCGAGCTCATTGTTGCGATTCCAGACTTCAATGGAGTGGGCGATACCTCGTTTATGCAGCTCGGTATACGCTGCCATCATGTCGTCAGTAATCCAGGTGCCCTCAGCGCGGGTGTTTGCGCAGAGCCGAATGATGCGGCCAAAGCATTGATCGGTGGTGATATGGAATCGACGCTGGTTCAGCGTCCGGCGCAAGCTCCGGGAGATGTGGATGTCAGAGGGAAACAGCACGCAACGAGGGTTCGGTGACCACCAGAGAATGGGCTGGTCGTCACTGAACCAGGGGAAAATGCCATTCCGATAGGCCAGAATCAGGCGTTCCGGAGACAGGTCGCCACCCAGGGCAAGCAGGCCATCGGGATCCTCCAGCGCTTCTTCTGCGGGAGGAAACCAGAATTGATCAGGATCCAGCCAGGGTAGCGACGTCATTCTGCTCCTGAGCAGTTAGCCTTGTTGATCAAGAAACTTTTCGGCGTCGAGCGCAGCCATGCAACCAAACCCGGCGGACGTCACAGCCTGCCGATAGACGTGATCGGCTACGTCGCCAGCCGCGAACACGCCTGGAATGCTGGTCTGGGTGGCCATGCCGTCGAGGCCGGAGCGAATCCGGATGTAGCCGTTAGCCATATCCAGTTGCCCTTCAAACAGGCTGGTATTCGGCTTGTGGCCGATCGCGATAAATACGCCGGCCAGCTCCAGATCCTGGGTGCTGCCATCTTTGGTGTTCCGGATGCGCATGCCGGTAACACCGGTGCCATCGCCGAGCACTTCGTCCAGGGTGTGGTCCCAGATGATGTTGACGTTGCCGTTTTCTGCTTTCTCGAAGAGTTTGTCCTGAAGGATCTTCTCGGCCCGAAGCTTGTCACGGCGATGAACCAGGGTCACTTCATCAGCGATGTTCGAGAGATACAGCGCCTCTTCCACAGCAGTATTGCCGCCGCCGATAACCGCGACTTTCTGCTTGCGGTAGAAGAAGCCGTCACAGGTGGCGCAGGCCGACACGCCCTGACCCTTGAACTTCTCTTCGGATTCAAGCCCCAGATACATGGCAGAGGCGCCAGTGGCAATGATCAGAGCGTCACAGGTGTATTCGCCGTTGTCGCCTTTGAGCCGGAACGGGCGGTTGTTCAGATCAGCTTCGTTGATGGTGTCGTACACGATGCTGGTTTCAAAACGCTCGGCGTGCTTCTGCATGCGCTGCATGAGCTCGGGGCCCTGAACGCCGTCATTGTCGCCCGGCCAGTTGTCTACGTCAGTGGTGGTGGTCAGCTGGCCGCCCACTTCGATACCGGTGATCAGGGTCGGGTTCAGGTTGGCGCGCGCGGCATAGACTGCAGCGGTGTAGCCGGCCGGGCCGGAGCCAAGAATGATCAGTCGGGAATGTCGGGTTTCGCTCATCTGTGTCTCACTGAAATGAAGTATGCGTATTCGACGGCTCTCCTCTGTCCCTTCGGAGGGCAGAACGGGAGCCGCTCATCTGAAATCTGGCAAAAGGCTAACATGAAATGACCGGGCTGCCATTCGTTTACGCCAATGTGGCTTATAAAACGTTGCTATGTGGTCAGACCCGGATTATTCAAGCACCGATACGGTCGTTAACAGCTGGCGCACCCGCTCCCGGGCTTTACCGGATTCTCCCTGTTCCAGGCGATGTTCGGCTACGGCGGGGAAGACGGCCTGCACGTCGTCGGGCAGTACGTGATTACGACCTTCCATCAGTGCCCATGCTTTGGCGGCTCTCAGCAGGCCGAGGCCCGCCCTCGGGGACAAGCCGTAAAGCAATCCGGGCATGCGCCGGCTCTGCTCAAGAAGGCGTTGCAGGTAATCCAGCAAAGCCGGGCTGGCGGATACCTTTTCCACGGCCTGCTGCAAGGCCACCAGCTCATCGTGCGGGAGTATGGCCTGCAAACGATCGGTAAGGTGTTTGCGGTCTTCGCCCTCCAGCAGCTCCCGTTCCGCTTTCGGGTCGGGGTAGCCCAGCCGAAGTCGCATCAGAAACCGGTCAAGCTGGGATTCAGGCAGGGGAAAGGTGCCGCCTTGCTCTATGGGGTTCTGGGTTGCGATCACAAAGAACGGGGTAGGTAGTGGTCGGGTTTCCCCCTCAATGGATACCTGCCTTTCTTCCATGGCTTCCAGCAGGGCGCTTTGGGTGCGCGGTGACGCGCGGTTGATTTCGTCTGCCAGAACCACCTGGGCGAAGATGGGGCCGGGGTGAAACACGAGCCCGCCGGCCTGCTTGTCATACATGGAGTAGCCGAGGACGTCTGCAGGCAGCAGGTCATTGGTGAACTGGATTCGCTGATAGCTTAACCCCATGATTTTTGCCAGCGCATGGGAGAGGGTGGTCTTGCCCATGCCCGGAATATCTTCAATCAACAGGTGGCCGCGGGCAAGCAGGCCGCAGAGCGCCAGACGAACCTGATTCTCCTTGCCCAGCAGTACCTTGTTAAGGGCGCTGACGACCGTGTCCATTTTCTGTTTCATGCCGGTTTCAGTCCCTCACCCGTTTCAGAATGTCGCCGTAGGCATCGATGCGCCTGTCCCTGAGGTACGGCCAGATTCTCCGGATGGATTCGGTGCGCTGGCGGTTCAGGGTTACCGACAGGATACACTCGTCAGTCTCGTTGCCGCGGGCCAGAAACTCGCCCTGAGGGCCACAGATGAAACTGTTCCCCCAGAACCGGATGCCATCGCTTTGGCCGGAAGGATCTGGCTCGGTCCCAACGCGATTCGGGGCGATAACCGGAAGGTTGTTGGCTACCGCATGGCCACGCTGAACGGTCACCCAGGCGTCCAGTTGCCGGGCCTGTTCGTCTGGATCGTCGGTCACGTCCCAGCCAATGGCGGTCGGGTAGATCAGTATTTCCGCGCCGGCCAGTGCCATCAGTCGGGCCGCTTCCGGGTACCACTGGTCCCAGCACACAAGGACCCCCAGCTTACCAACGGAAGTCTGGATGGGGGTAAACCCGCTGCTGCCGTCATTGAAGGTGGCATCACCGGGAGTAAAGTAGAATTTCTCATAAAAGCCCGGGTCGTCCGGGATGTGCATTTTCCGGTACAGCCCGGCCAGGCTGCCATCGGTGTCGAACACCACAGATGTGTTGTGGTAAACGCCATTCATGCGCCTTTCAAAAATAGAACCCACAAGCACAACGCCTAATTCTTTTGCGAGACCAGACAGATAGTTGCTGGTGGGCCCGGGAATGGGCTCTGCAAGCTCAAAAATGGCGGTGTCTTCGGTCTGGCAGAAATACTGGGTGGCGTGCAGCTCCTGCAGGACAATCAACTGCGCGCCATCCACCGCAGCCTGCCGTATCAGGCGTTCGGATGTCGCGAGACTCTGGTTCTTGTCGGGACTGCAGGTTTGCTGAATGGCGGCGACCTTCAGGTTGGAGCTGGTGTTCGTGCTGGTCATACCGTTACCATCCCCGCAGGAATTTGCATGGTTACGCAGTGCAGACTGCCGTGCTGGTAAATGAGCGGGCGGCAGTCAATTGGAATAATCTCCCGGTCTGGGAAGATGCCCGCCATGATGCGGACGGCTTCTTCGTCCTGCGGCACATCGTAGACTGGCAGCAGAACTGCGCCGTTGATGATCAGGAAGTTGGCGTAGGTCGCTGGCAACCGTTCGCCGTCCTCATCGTAAATCGGGTCGGGCCAGGGCAGGGGCGTCAGGCGATAGGGGGTGCCGTCGGCCTGACGGAATTCCTGCAATTCTTCTTCCATCGCCGCCAGGGCGCTGTAGTGCTCGTCCGCAACATCCGGGCAGGTCACATAGCAGATATGATCAGGCGCGCAGAACCGTGCCAGGGTATCGATGTGGCTGTCGGTATCGTCGCCCGCCAGATATCCGTGGTTGAGCCAGAGAATACGATCGACCCCGAGGACTTCCTCCAGCAATTGCTCGATAGCCGTCCGATCCATGGATGGGTTTCTGGACGGAGTCAGCAGGCACTCGCTGGTAGTGAGCAAGGTGCCGGCGCCATCGGATTCTATAGAGCCGCCTTCCAGGACAAAATCCACTGGCTGCAGTGGGTGTTTGCCGAAAACGCCCGCGTTCGCCAGGTGCCGGTTGAGGGCATCGTCTTTTTCCCAGGGAAATTTGTCTCCCCAGGCATTGAACCGGAAGTCCAGCAGAGCGGGGCCGTCAGCGGTATCCACGGTGATGGGGCCGTGGTCCCTGGCCCAAGTGTCGTTGGCCGGGGCTGGCACAGTGATTACGCGACCTGGTAACCCGTTGCCTTCGGCATAAGCGTTCAGCTGCTGGCCAAGTTGCTGGAGACGTGCCACGAACTCGCAGCTGATCACCAGGTGTTCAAAACGGAGGACCGCTTTGGCAATGGCCTCGAACACGGGCTCCACGTCGGCCATGCGCTTTGCCCAGTCGGTTCCGGGATGAGGCCAGGTCAACATGACTGCGCTTTGGGAAGCCCACTCCGCAGGCAACGTACGTCTGGAAGTCACTGTATAAGTCACCTTGGTTTGCAAAAGCCGCCATTCTATCTGAGCAATGCAGCCCGTGCATTGTCATTCCTTGGCCGGTGTTTGATGAAGCGGGTGTTTATCAGTCTTTGTGTTGCTTTGCCACTGCATGTATTACGCGGTTACCTTCGAAATAGACGACAAAATCCTGATAATGCCACTGACTGATGGGGGGTTCTCCGACCGGGCCTTTGATGTTCTGGGGGGCGCCCCAGCGATTCCGGACGGAGTCGTCACTCATGCCGTTCGCGGGCAGGCTGATCTGGCTTCTGTCGGCCTGGCTGCCGACCGGTACCCTCAGTTCCTCAGCAAGGGCCAGTGGCGCTGAGCCGGCGAATACAGCCGTAGCCAAAACGGCGGCAGCCATCACATTGCGGTAGTTTGTCATAGAGGAGTCTCCAATAATGCATGATTACTGCGCACTGTCTGCGGCAGATGAATAAAACGTAATATCCCGAAAAGCTTAGCAAAAGTCAGCACTTTTTCAGTATCTTACTCTTTTTGGCGTTGCCGAATCTGCCAACGCATCACATGCCGGGCAATTTGCTGACGGTCGCTGTCATCCAGTTCAACAAACAGCGTGTGAACCCGTGTGCCGCCTTGGTTGTCGTGCTCGGTATCCAGTACTTCAGCAATGGCTCTTGGCTGGTATAGCTCTGGTGGTAGAGTCATCCGAATGGCCAGTCGGTCACCCGCGCCAAAGGTTGCTGTCGGCCAGCGGAATGAGAGCCCGCCCTCACTCAGGGTTACATCCTGCCAGTCCTCCGGTTGCAACGGATTTTGCTCAAAGGCGATAATGCGCGCCAGCGTATCGACCTTGCTGTTCAGGGATTTGACCAGCCCGGCCAGCAGGCGGTCGCGCTCAGCCAGGCTTGCCAGGTATGCACGTACGTCCTGGTCCAGCCTCCGGAACTCGGCTTTCAGGGCTTCCAGTGGAGAGTTATTGAACGGATCGTCGCCGGGATGGGCGTCGTCCAGGCGGCGTACCTCAAGCCCGATACGGTCGTCTATCCGGAAGAACTCCCGGCGCTCCCGCTGGCTGTCTCCGCTCGGTGGCGTTTTATTCTGGCTTGGCATCCTGTCTCCGGACGGGTTTTTATTGATTATAGAACAGTTTAGCAGTTTCCCGACGGCTGGTAAGAGGCCTGGCAAATCTCCGGGCCAGGTAATGATCGAAGCCAGCGGGGATTCAATAATCGACGGACCGCAAGGTAGCGACAGGCACCCCTACATGTTCAGACCCTTATCGTTTTATATTGGCCTGCGATATACCGCCGCCAAACGACGTAATCACTTCATCTCCTTTATCTCCCTGACCTCAATGATTGGCCTGATGCTGGGCGTTGCGGTATTGATCATCGTGCTCTCGGTCATGAACGGGTTCGATCGCGAACTCAAGCAGCGCATTCTTGGGATGGTGCCTCATGCCACGATTCAGGGGGCTTCCGGTCCCCTGGAGAACTGGCAGGAGATTGACCAGAAGGTTGAAGCCTACCCGCGAGTGCTGGCGGCGGCTCCCTTTATCCAGGGGCAGGGCATGGTAACCGGTGGTGGTAACGTCCGGGGCGTGATGCTCAACGGTGTCCTGCCGGAGCAGGAGGCCAGCGTTTCGATTATCGAGAACCATTTCATCGAAGGCAGCCTTGAGGAGCTTCGGTCCGGGGAATTCGGAATCATCATTGGCCGGTTGATGGCAAACAGCCTTCGACTGGGGGTAGGCGATAAACTCACGGTGGTATTGCCCGAAGCTTCGGTAACGCCGGCCGGCGTGTTGCCCAGACTCAAGCGCTTTACCGTCAAGGGCATTTTCAGCGTTGGTGCCGAGCTTGATGGGAACTACGCGCTGATTCATATGGATGATGCGGCGCGTTTGATGCGTACCGGTGGCCGCGCGGAGGGTATCCGGCTTTTAATGGATGACCTGTTTGCGGCGCCCAAAGTTGTCAATGAGGTTGCCCGGACCCTGGGAGGCCGCTATTACGTATCGGACTGGACCCGCACCCACGGCAACCTGTTTCAGGCAATCCGCATGGAAAAAACCATGATCGGGTTGCTGTTGATGTTCATTGTGGCCGTGGCGGCCTTCAATATTGTGTCAACGCTGGTCATGGTGGTGACCGACAAGACCGCTGATATCGCCATCCTGCGAACCATGGGCGCCACGCCCGGGCGCATTATGAGGATCTTTATCATCCAGGGTGCCGTGATTGGTGTGTTTGGCACGCTCACAGGTACTGCATTGGGGATTTTCGGCGCCCTGAACATCAGTGGCTTTATCTCGTGGCTTGAATCGGCACTGGGGCATCAGTTTCTCAGCGCTGATGTCTATTTCATCAGCTACCTGCCGTCGCAGCTCCAGTTGCAGGATGTACTGATTATCAGCGGTGCGGGCCTTGCCATGAGCCTGCTGGCAACTATCTATCCGGCCTGGCGTGCGTCGCGGGTCGAACCGGCGGAGGCATTGCGTTATGAGTGACGGGCAGACGACATCTCTGGTGATTGATTGTCAGAAGGTTACCCGCACCTACAGTGAAGGGCCGGAAACACTGACGATTTTCTCGGACATCTCACTTCAGGTTAAGGCCGGCGAGACGGTTGCCATTGTGGGCAGTAGCGGGGCAGGGAAAACCACCTTGCTGAACCTGCTGGGCGGTTTGGATCGCCCTTCCTCAGGCCATATACGGATCTGTGGCAAGGATATTCATCAGCTATCGGAAGCAGGCCGGGCGCGGTTCCGGAATCAGCACCTGGGGTTTGTGTATCAGTTCCATCATCTGCTGCCGGAATTTACCGCTCTTGAGAATGTCATGTTGCCCTGCGCGCTCGGCGGCATGCCACCCAGGCAGGCCCGCCCTAAGGCGGAGCAACTGCTGCAACGGGTGGGGCTGGGTGAGCGGCTCAGGCACAAACCCGGCGAGTTATCCGGTGGTGAGCGTCAGCGGGTAGCGATAGCCAGAGCGCTGGTTAACAGTCCGGAGTGTGTGTTGATGGATGAGCCTACTGGCAATCTGGATGAACACACAGGGGAGGGTATCCGTGCCCTGATCGGCGACCTGCGTGATAATTCCGGGACGTCATTCATCATGGTTACCCACGACATGACCATGGCCCGGAGCCTGGGAAGGGTGCTGCGACTGGAGCAGGGGCGATTGGTTCAGGAGGCCTGATTGCTCGCGGGCGTTCGCTTGTTGCGCTGGCGACGCCGTAATTGCCATTCAGTGCGGATCTTGCGGCGCCATAGATACTGGATGATCAGGTAAGCGACGCAGGCGGTAACCGTGGCCAGAACCAGAGAACCCAGGTACAACGGCACGCCGATATCGATCAACCTGTGGCTGATCCAGTCCCAGGAAAGCTCGAATTCGAACGCCAGAACGGGCCGATTGAGTATCCAGGCCCCCACCTTGTAATTAAAGTAGAACATCGGGGGCATGGTCAGCGGATTGCTGATCCAGACCAGAACCACGGATAAAGGCAGGTTGGCGTTAAACCAGATGGCGCAGAATGCGGCTGCCAGCATCTGGAAAGGCATCGGAATAAAACAGAACCAGACGCCCACCAGGAAGGCCCTGGCAACACAGTGCCGGTTGATGTGCCACAGGTTGGGTTCATGGAGGATATCGCCCAGAAAACGCAGCGATTGCATCGACTGCACCTTTTCAGGGGTGGGCAAATACCGTTTCATGAACTTCTTCGGCATAGGAAGTTCGGCCTGTTTCCTGGCTTTGAGTAATCACTGGAGCCCAGAGGCTGCCAGCGCTATCGAAAATTGGAGGACAAGGATTGTCCGAAAACCCAGTTTCCAACCGGGTCAGCAGGCTCGGTGTTGGACTCGCCAGCATTCTCGCCTTCTCTTGCGGCGTTATCTTACTGTATCGGCTCGCAACCTTGCCACCATATCCATGGCTGTTTGTGCTGGTTGGGTTAATGTTGCTGGCTATGTTCTGTCGATACCAGCGCATACAGAGGCTCGGGCCCGTGGTGGTTGCTGCGACGCTGGGGTTGGTCTGGGCCGGCTGGAATGCCGATATGAGACTGGCCGAGCGCCTGCCTTCGGAGTGGGAAACCAAGCGCATTGTAGTATCCGGCTATCTCTGTGATTTGCCGACGCCGGGAAGCTTTGACAGTCTGAGATTCGGATTCTGTGTCCTGCACTGGCAGGCACCTGGCGTGTCGGTAGATAACAACTTGCCCCGCGTCCTGCGACTATCCTGGTACGGCAGGGAGGGGCGCAGGCTACCCGACCATCGCCTGACACTGGAGGTCACTCTCAAGCGTCCTCACGGCAACCTGAATCCAGATGGGTTTCGCTACGAAGACTGGTTGTTCCGTCACGGCTATCGGGCGACCGGTTCCGTTAAACAGGTCTCTGCGGCACCGGAGCTGTCATGCGCACTGCAATGTCAGTACCACGCCTGGCACTGGCGAGCATCAAAGAAGTTGCAGCGTTGGTTTGGTGAAGCGGAATACTACCCCCTGATTGCGTCTCTGCTAATGGGTAACCGGGGTTCTCTGGAAGATCATCACTGGCAGGTACTCAAGTCGACCGGCACCATTCATCTGGTGGCTATTTCTGGTTTGCATCTGGGTCTGGTGGCGGTCGGCGTTGGTCTGTTGGCGCGCTGGGGCTTGCTGTTGCTGCCGGTTGGTGGTCTGAGTGAGCAGGGCCGGCGTTCTCTGGTTTTTCTGGTGGTTGTGCTCAGCTGCCTTGCCTATTCGCTATTGGCCGGTTTTACCGTACCAACCCGGCGGGCCCTGGTGATGGTGGTTGCCGGCGGCTGGTATCTGCTCAAGGCAAGACAACAGAGCGGCTGGCGGCCCTTTGTGCTGGCTCTGGCAGTGGTGCTTCTGATGGATCCGTTTGCGCCTCTGGACCAGGGTTTCTGGTTGTCTTTTGGCGCTGTCGGGGTGCTGCTGGCGGTATTTTCAGGGCGTCTGGGTTCGTCGGGTTGGTTATCGGCTTTGTTGATAGCCCAGTTGGCGGTCTTTGTCGGGTTGTGGCCAATGTTGATGCTGGTGCATCAGGGCCAACCTCTTGCAGGCTTCGCGGCCAATCTATTGGCGGTGCCCTGGGTGTCGTTTGCCGTCATGCCGGTACTGTTCCTGGGGTCCATCATCGCTCTTCTTTCCGGGGGGTGGCTCCTGCCCTGGGTATCGGCCGGGTTTGACCTTGTCCTGGGGGCGCTATGGTGGTGGCTGGAGCTGGTGGCCCGGTTCCCGGCAGGGCAGATGCAGCCTCTGCCACTGCCATTGGCAGCAGGTTTGGCGTTGCTGGCGCTTTGGGGGATTCGCTGGAGGGACTGGCGATGGCGGGCATTGCTGGGCGTTACCTTCCTGTTGCTCAGTGTTCCCTGGTCAGGTGCAGGAATAGGCAATTCCGTCACACAGGCACCTGAAGTCCGGGTGTTGGATGTGGGGCAGGGGCTGTCAGTTGTGGTTCGCGCCGGTGGCCGGGTGATGGTGTATGACACCGGGCCGGAAGTTGCGGGCGTCTACTCCGCCGCCGATTCGGTGCTGGTGCCGAATCTCCGGGCAATGGGCGTCGAGGTTATTGATCTGCTGGTCTTGAGCCATGCTGATAATGACCACGCCGGCGGTCTTGAGACGTTGTCTGGGCACTTCGCGATCAAAAGGGTGATTTCCGGAGAGCCTGCTCTTATTGCCGGGCGCGTGCCGGCGACGGTGGAAGGTTGTCGCCCGGGGAATATCCGGTGGCCGGGTCTGGTGATGTCGCTGTGGCAAAATCCGTTGCCTGCGGACGGGAATGACGCTTCGTGCGTGATACGCGTGTACCACCCGTCCAGCAACAGCGATTTCGTATTGACCGGGGACATCAGCCGGAAGGTTGAGCAACTGATGCTCGGTGGCGGCGGCCCAGAGTGGCTTGAGAACCGCGTTGCGCAGCGGGTGGTGCTGGCGCCACACCATGGCAGCAAAACTTCATCTTCAACACGCTGGGTACAGGCGGTGGCGCCGGATCAGGTGATCTATACGGCGGGCTACCGGCACCATTTCGGGCATCCGCATGCGGAAGTAACCGATCGGTACCGCGCCAGTGGTGCCGTGCCATTGAACACGGCCTGCTCCGGCCAGATCACGCTCAGGTTCGCAGATTCAGGCCTGCTTATAAGTGAGCTCTGGCAGACACAGCCTTTCTGGATAGCGTCTCCGGGGCTTGCCAGGAGTGAATGTAAAATACCGTGACAATCCGGGTGTGGCCTGCACCGACAGCTATGCTAAAGTAGCGCGGCTTGTAACTAATCAGGGAGATCAAGCGTGTTCGAGCTGTTGAAAGCCGGTGGCATCCTGATGGTGCCCATTGTTGCCTGTTCCATCCTGGCACTTGCCATCATTCTGGAACGAATCTGGACCTTGCGGGCCTCTCGGGTCGCGCCCCCGCAGTCTATTAACGAACTCTGGCGCTGGATCAAGAAAAAAGAGCTTAACGGTCGCAAGCTGAAAGCCTTGCAGGCATCTTCGCCACTTGGCCGGATTCTCGCCGGCGGCCTGATCAACGCCAAACATGGTCGCGAGATCATGAAAGAAAGCATCGAACACGAGGCCAGCCAGGTTATCCACGAGCTGGAGCGTTTTCTGAATCCCCTGGGCACTATCGCCACAATCACGCCACTGTTGGGCCTTTTGGGTACCGTTATCGGCATGATCAAAGTGTTTGCCGAAATCCAGTTGGCCGGCGTCGGCAATGCCGGCAACCTGGCCGGAGGCATTTCCGAGGCATTGATCACCACTGCGGCTGGCCTGAGTGTCGCCATTCCTGCTCTGATCTGTCACCGCTATTTCATCCGTCGCGTAGACGAATTGGTGGTCAACATGGAGCAGGAAGCCATCAAACTGGTGGAAGTGGTCCACGGAGACCGCGAAATCGACGTTGAAGGAGCCTGAACGCCGTGAAGTTCAAGCGCCAACGAAGCCAGGAAGTCGGGGTAGATCTGACGCCACTGATTGATGTGGTGTTCCTGCTGCTGATTTTCTTCATGGTGTCGACCACATTTACCCGGGAGAGTCATCTGCAGGTGGAGCTTCCGGAAGCCAGTGCAGAGCCGGCAGCTCCGTCTGAGGTCCGGCAGATTGATGTGGTGATCAATGCCGAGGGCCAGTACTTTCTGAACGACCGACCACTGGTTAACAATCGCCGGGAAACCCTCGAGCGTGGCGTCAGTGAGCTGGCCGAAGGCGACAACAGCCTGCCGTTCATCATCACTGCAGACGCCCAAACCCCCCATGAATTTGTGGTGCGGGCCATGGATGTTGCCGGTCGCCTGGGGTTTGCCAAGCTGAGCATAACCACAGAGCGGGAGGCTGAAAGCCAGTGATGCAGACAAGGCCGGAGCCGCTCAAGACGCCACCTGCCGGTAGCTGGACCACCTACAAACGCCTGCTCAAGTACGTCAAGCCTTTCTGGTTTGCGTTCTCCCTCGCCGTGTTCGGAAACATCATTTACGCCGCTGCATCCACCGGGATGGCCGCGGCGATGGAATATGTGATCACGGCGATCGAGAATCCGTCCGACCAGAACCGGATGTTGCTGACCGGGCTGATCGTGGGTGTTTTTGCCTTCAGAGGCGTTGGTACGTTTTTTAGCCAGTATTTTATCAGCTACGTCGGGCGCAACGTGATCAACGCCTTACGCAACGATGTGTTTGATCGCCTGATGTCTTTACCGTCACGATACTATGATGAAAACGCATCCGGGCGTCTGGTCTCGAAGCTCACCTTTAACGTTGAGCAGGTCGCGGATGCTGCGACCAATGCGGTGACTATCACCCTTCGCGAAGGGCTGACCATAGTGGGTCTGCTCGGCTTCATGCTGTACACCAACTGGAAGTTGACCCTGATTTTTCTTACGGCCGGTCCGGTCATTGGTCTGGTCGTGAATTATGCCAGCAAACGGTTTCGTCGAATCAGTAAGCGTATTCAGGGTTCCATGGGCGATATCACCCATGTGGCCTCCGAGTCGATCACCGGATACCGGGTGGTGCGCACCTTCGGAGGCGAAGATTATGAACGGGAGCGGTTTCGTGAGGTCAGTGCCCGTAACCTGAAACAGAGCCTGAAAATGGCTTCTACTCAGGCGATCAGTGTCCCGGTCATTCAGGTGCTGGTGGCTTTTGCTATCGCCGCGCTGGTGTGGACCATGCTTGCGCCGGAGATTCGGGGTGAGATGTCGACTGGTCAGCTGATTGCGTTCATCACCGCGGCGACGACGATGGCCAAGCCCATTCGCCAGGTCACTTCCGTGCACGCCAAGATTCAGAAGGGTGTGGCGGCTGCGTTTGATGTGTTCGAGACCATGGATGAAAAGCCGGAAGAGGACCAGGGCTCCTACAACCCGCAGCGGGTCAAAGGCGACATCACATTTGACCAGGTGTCTTTCCGATACCGGGATCAGCTCGACAATGTGCTTGAAGGGATAACCATCGATATTCCAGCCGGCCAGAGTGTCGCACTGGTGGGCCGGTCAGGCAGTGGTAAGTCGACCATGGTCAGCCTGTTACCCCGTTTCTACGAGTACACCGGGGGAGCTATCCGCATTGATGACCATGAACTGAAGGAGTTTTCGCTTCAGTCCCTGCGTGCCCAGATTGCTCTGGTGAACCAGAACGTGGTGCTGTTCAACGATACCATCGCCGCCAACATTGCCTACGGTTCCCTGCGCGACTGCAGCCGGGAAGAAATTATGGAAGCGGCTGAAAAGGCCCACGCGCTAGAGTTTATCAACCGCATGCCGGAAGGGCTCGACACCATGATTGGCGACAATGGTGTGATGCTTTCCGGTGGCCAGCGCCAACGGCTTGCGATTGCGCGGGCCATCCTCAAGGACGCCCCAATTCTCATTCTGGATGAGGCGACATCGGCGCTGGATACGGAATCCGAACGCCATATTCAGGAAGCGCTGGAAACGGTTATGCAGGGCCGTACCACGCTGGTGATCGCACACAGGCTATCCACCATTGAGAAGGCCGACCGGATTCTGGTCATGGACAATGGCCGCATTGTTGAGTCCGGAAGTCATGGTGAGCTGTTGGCTGCGGGTGGGGCATATGCCCAGCTGCATCAGATTCAGTTCAGCGAGCACGCATGAGCACCAGCCTGGTTGACCGGCTTTGGTACGGGCAGGGCAGGCCTCTTGCACTGCTCACACCACTGGCCTGGTTATATCGGGCGGTGTCTGAGTCCAGGCGTCGAAAGGCCTGGCATGCGCGAAACGAATTGCTGCCGGTCCCGGTTGTGGTGGTGGGCAATATCACCGCTGGCGGCACTGGTAAGTCACCTCTCACTGCCAGCCTGGTTCAGTGCATGAATCAACATGGCTGGAAACCGGTGATTCTCAGCCGTGGCTACGGTGGTAAAAGCTCTCAGTACCCCTTACTGGTCGCTGACGGGACCCCTGCGGGCATCTGTGGTGACGAACCCCTGATGCTGGCACGGTCCACCGGATGCCCGGTGGTGGTTGACCCGGATCGCTGTCGTGGGGCTCGCTGGGCGTTGGAGAATGGCCTGGGCGATGTACTGATCTGTGACGATGGCCTGCAGCACTACCGTCTGCCCAGAGACATTGAACTGGCAGTATTTGATGCCCGGCGTGGCACTGGAAACGGTGCCATCATTCCGGTCGGTCCGCTGCGGGAGCCGGTTGAACGGTTGAACGGTGTCGACTTTGTCGTTCTTAACGGAGCGGAGTTTCCGGAGGCTGGCGAGACCATCGATAGCTTTGCCGGCGTTGATCATCCGGAGATTCATGCCATGGAGCTGGTGCCCTCGGCTCTGGTGAATCTGAATTCCGGTGAGACCCTGTCGCCGGGGCGGCTTGAAGGTAAACCGGTACGGGCGGTGGCGGGTATCGGTAATCCCGGTCGATTTTTCGATACCCTCCGGACTCTTGGCGCTCACGTCAATGAAGTGCCCTTTCCTGACCATCATCATTTTCGCCCCGAAGACCTGGCGTCGGGCGCTCTCGAATGGTTGGTAATGACGGCCAAAGATGCAGTGAAGTGCCAGGGCTTTGCTCCGGATAACGCCTGGGTCTTGACGGTTCAGGCCCGGTTGTCGGAACCTTTTGAACGGCATTTTCTGGAACGGCTCAGAGCCTGCTCTGGCCAGTTGCAACCTGATATCAGCGAGGAATCGAATCATGGATAAAAAACTGCTGGCCATGTTGGCCTGCCCGGTGTGCAAGGGTGAGCTCAAGCTCAACGATGCCCGCACCGAGTTGATTTGCTACCAGGATGCCATGGCGTTCCCCATTCGTGAGGGGATTCCGGTTATGCTGGCGGTTGAAGCCCGCACCCTCAGCACAGACGAGCGCCTCGACAAACACTGAGTCACCCGCAGGACGCAACCATGTCATTTACCGTTGTCATTCCCGCTCGATACGCTTCCAGTCGTTTGCCCGGCAAACCTCTGGCCATGATTGCCGGCAAGCCGATGATCCAGCATGTCTGCGAGCGGGCGAATGAGAGCCGCGCCAGCCGCGTGGTGGTCGCGACCGACGATGCCCGTATCGAGGAGGCGTGTCTTGGTTTTGGTGCAGAAGTCATCATGACCTCGCCCCATCATGCCAGTGGCACAGACCGCCTTGAAGAAGTGGCGAGGAAGCTGCAGCTGGATCCGGATCATCGCGTGGTCAACGTTCAGGGGGACGAGCCTCTGATACCGCCTGAACTGATCAATCAGGTTGCCGATAACCTTGAACAGTACCAGGAGGCCGCCATCGCAACACTGTGCGAGCGGATTCACGATGCCCGCCAGGTGTTCAACCCCAATGTTGTGAAAGTGGTCTTCGATGCCCGGGGCATGGCTCATTATTTCAGTCGGGCACCGATTCCCTGGGCCAGGGACTTCTGGCCAGCGGGGGCTGCTACCCAGGATGTGGACCTTCCGGATGGCATCGGCTATTTCAGGCACATTGGCATCTATGGTTATCGTGCCAGTGTGCTCAGTGAGTTTGTTACCTGGCTGCCGGCCCCCACCGAACGGGTGGAATCCCTGGAACAGTTGCGGGCACTCTATAACGGCGCTCTTATTCATGTGGATGTGGCGGACCGGCCACCGGCTCCGGGGGTAGATACCGAAGAGGATCTGGCCCGTCTGCGGGCGCTGATGGAAAAAGGGGGTTCCCATGGCTGATCGCGTAAGTGTCTTGTTTGTCTGCCTGGGCAATATCTGTCGCTCTCCCAGTGCTGAGGGCGTTTTTCGCCACCTCGCCCGGGAACAAGGCCTGTTCGGCAGACTGCATATTGATTCCTGCGGCACCGGCAACTGGCATATCGGTAAATCTCCGGACGAGCGGGCAACTGCCGCCGCGGCGCGCCGTGGTATCGACATCAGCGACCTTCGTGCCCGCCAGTTCCGTGCAGAAGATCTGGATCAATTTGACTATGTGCTGGTGATGGATCGGTCTAATCTCGCGGATGTTCGAGAGGTCTGGCACCAGAATGGGGGCACGGAGCCGCGCTTGTTTCTGGATTACGGTGACTCCCGGTTGGCCGAGGTGCCCGATCCTTACTACGGCGGAGAGGATGGATTTGAGCACGTGCTTGATCTGATTCATGACGCCAGTTCCGGCCTCCTGGACGAAATCCGGAGGCGGCTGGCTTGAGTCAGGATCTGCAGATTCAGGAGTGGGCCAGCCTTCAGGGATTGAATACCCTGGCTGTGCCGGTAACGGCCCGATACCTGGTGGAAGTCGAAAATCCGGATCAGCTCAAACAGGCGCTTTCCTGGGCCTGTAACCACGAACAGTCCATTCTGGTACTGGGCGGTGGCAGTAATCTGGTGTTTGCCGGCGATTATCCCGGCCTGGTCATCCGGATGGCACTGCGTGGCCGAAGCTGGGAGCAGGTAGACGATCACGGCGCGGTACTGGTGTTGAAAGCCGGTGAGAACTGGCACGAGGCTGTGCTTTACGCCGCTCGTTCCGGTTATCGCGGGATCGAGAACCTGGCGTTGATCCCGGGCACCGCCGGTGCCGCCCCGGTACAGAACATCGGGGCTTATGGCACCGAATTGGGTGACTGTCTTGACAGTGTCACGGTACTGAACCGCCAGACTCTGAAGGTTGAAACCCTGCCTGCAAGCGCCTGCGAATTCGGTTATCGCGACAGCCTGTTCAAGCACCGGCCGGGCCTCTACATCATCCTTGAAATCCGGCTCCGGTTGTCCCGTAATGCGCCTTTGAAGATTGGTTATCGGGATCTTCAGGATTACTTTGGCGACGTTAACGAGGCTGAGTTAACACCCCTGGCGGTGGCCGAGGGCGTGATGGCTGTCCGTCATCGCAAACTGCCGGACCCTGCGGTATTGCCGAATGTAGGCAGTTTCTTCAAAAACCCGGTTATAGGATTGGCTCAGTTTCGGGAGCTTCAGGCCCGGTTTCCGGATGTTGTGTCCTATCCCGCGGATAGTCAGGTCAAACTGGCGGCTGCATGGCTTATTGACCAGGCGGGATGGAAGGGGTTTCGTAACAGCCGGGTCGGGGTTCACAACCGCCAGGCGCTGGTGCTGATCAATCATTCCGGTGGAACTGGCCAGGATGTGCTGTCCCTGGCTGATGACGTGCGCCAGTCTGTGCTTGAGAAATTCGGCGTTGAGCTGGAGATGGAGCCGGGGATTGTGGGCAACGCCTGATCTGCGGAGACGTCGTTAACACACCGGAAGGCTGGGGGCAGCCTTCCGGTGTGTATGGTTCAGGGTTACAAGCCGCCTTTGGGCGATGCCTTCACCAGGAACGACAGAGCCTCATCCACAGGAATGTCCTGTTTTTCCTCGTCCCGCCGACCCTTGTATTCCAGGGTTCCGGCGCTCAGGCCGCGTTCTGAGACCACGAAGCGGTGGGGGATGCCAATCAGCTCCATATCTGCGAATTTCACACCCGGGCGTTCGTTGCGGTCATCCAGCAGAACATCGTAGCCAGCTAGGCGAAGCTGTTCGTAAAGCTTGTCGCCAGCCTCGGCCACCACCGGAGATTTGTGACCATTCAGGGTAACAATGGCCACCTCGAACGGTGCGATGGCATCCGGCCAGATGATGCCCTTCTCGTCGTGGTTCTGCTCGATGGATGCCGCGACGATGCGGGAAACGCCAATACCATAACAGCCCATTTCCATAATCGAAGTCTTGCCGTGTTCATCCAGAACCGAGGCGTTCATGGCCTTGCTGTACTTATTGCCCAGCTTGAAAATGTGGCCAACTTCAATGCCGCGACGGATCTCCAGTGTGCCGTTCCCATCCGGGCTGGCATCGCCCTCGACCACATTGCGAAGATCTTCCACACGGCTGATTTCGGCATCACGTTCCCAGTTTACGCCAGTCAGGTGATAATCATCCTTGTTGGCGCCGCAGACAAAATCTGCCAGGTGTGCTGCGCTGCGATCCACGATAACCGGCACCGGCAGCTTGACCGGGCCGATGGAGCCTGGCTTGCAGCCGATGGCTTTTTCGATTTCCTCGTCGGTTGCCATGGTCAGCGGCTCGGCAATGCCGGGGAGGTTCTCAGCCTTGATCTCATTCAGGGTGTGATCGCCGCGCAGAATCAGGGCCACCAGGCCGGATTCACCATTCTCATCCGCCTCTGCCTTTACCAGCAGTGTTTTCACACTGCGCTCAGCCGGCAGGCCCAGGAACTGGGAAACAGCGTCGATGGTGCGTTGACCCGGGGTATGAACCTCTTTCAGTTCCTCGCCGGGGGCAGGGCGCTCGCCGGCAGGTGCTACCGCTTCGGCTTTTTCGATGTTGGCGGCGTAGTCACCGCTGGTGCTGAATACGATGGCGTCTTCGCCAGAGGAGGCTAGCACGTGGAATTCATGGGAGGAGCTGCCACCAATGGAACCGGAGTCCGCCTGTACCGGGCGGTAGTCGAGCCCCAGCCGGTCGAAAATGTTGCAGTAGGTCTGGTGCATCACCTTATAGGTTTCATCCAGGGATTCCGCGTTCAGATGGAACGAGTAGGCATCCTTCATGATGAACTCGCGGGCGCGCATCACGCCAAACCGCGGCCGGCGCTCATCGCGGAACTTGGTCTGGATCTGGTAGAAGTTGGCCGGCAGCTCTTTGTAGCTTTTCAGTTCGTTCCGGATCAGATCGGTGATAACTTCTTCATGAGTAGGGCCGAAGCAGAAATCGCGGCCATGGCGGTCGTTCAGGCGCAGCAGTTCTCCACCGTACTGTTCCCAGCGGCCGGATTCCTGCCACAGTTCGGCGGGTTGTACCGCCGGCATCAGAACTTCCTGGGCGCCGCTCTTGTCCATTTCTTCACGGACGATTCGCTCCACCTTACGCAGGGTGCGCAACCCTAACGGCAACCAGGTGTAAAGGCCGGCGGCCAGTTTACGGATCATGCCCGCCCGCAGCATCAGCTGATGGCTGATAATTTCGGCGTCGGAAGGGGTCTCTTTCTGGGTAGCTATCAGGTAACGGCTCGCTCGCATCGTGTCTTCCGCTGTCATCAGAAAAGTGGGAGTCAGACTAATTGGCAAGGCGGGATGCCCGCCACAGCCTTTCATTGTCGTAGAGTGGGCGTTATTGTACGGAGCCTGCATCACAAGGTACAGATAATGACTGACGAATCCATCGATGTGTCACCCCGCCGGCGCCCGGTTCAGGCCCGCAGCCGGGAACGGGTGAACACCATACTGCAGCATGCTGCCGGGATCTTTCACGAGCAGGGCGTCGACAGCACCAGTATGTCGGCCATCGCCCGGCAGTCCGGCATGTCTCTGGCATCGCTTTACCGCTATTTCCCGAATAAAGCGGCGATTGTCAATGCTATTGCGGAGCGACATGTTGAGAAGATGGAGCAGGCGCTGAGGGCCAAGCTCCCGCAGCTGAGCCTGAGCGACGCGGTGGATGTCCTGATTGATCTGTTTTACGACTTCTACCGCACCGAGCCCGCCTATTCCGCGATCTGGAGCGGTGTGGAAGCCATGCCGGAACTGAGGCAGCTGGATCTTCGCGAACTCTACAGCAACGCCCGGGACCTGGATGCCCGTCTGCAGGAGGAGTATCCCGATTTGCCGGCAGATCGTCGCTGGACAGCCAGTTTGCTGTTACCCCGTTCTGCCGGCACGATTCTTCGGCTGGCGGCCACCCTGCCGGATGAGCAGGGCGTATTGTTGGTACAGGAAATGAAAACCATGGCCCGCGCTTATCTGGACAACCTGGTGGCTCAGGACAAATAGCCCAGCGGCAGCGCGGTGCTGTGGATGACGCGCCGGAGAACAAAGCTGGAGTGAACACCGCTAACGCCGGGAATACGGGTTATCCTGTTCAACAGGAAGTGGTGGTAGTGGTCCATATCCGGCACGACCACTTTGAGCATGTAGTCCGCACTCTGACCAGTGATCAGATAACACTCCTGAACCTCCGGGTATTCCCCCACCTGTTCCTCAAACGCGGCAAAGCGCTCTGGTGTATGCCGGTCCATGCCAATGAGAATAATGGCGGTCAGCGACAGCCCCAGTTTTTTGTGATCCAGAATGGTGACCGTCCGCACGATAATGCCCGCCTCTTCGAGGGCGCGAACTCGCCGAAGGCAGGGGGACGGGGATAGCCCGACTTTCTCGGCCAGTTGCTGATTGGTCAGTGAGCCGTCTTTTTGCAATTGTTCGAGGATTTTTCGGTCCAGCTTGTCAATTTTGACAAGCGTTTTCTCGGTATCGGGCATTTTCTGTCTCTTATTAAAGGATTTGTGAAATTATATGGCATTATCTGGTTGTGCGGCCAGAAAATGGCAACCAAATAGCTCGCTCCAGCCTTTACACTGTGTGTGTTCCAATCACTGTTTGATATCGGAAGGAATTTTCATCATGGCTTTTGACCATCGCAAATACGTTGCATTCCAGCCGGTCGCCAAGAAAGACCGTCGCTGGCCCGATCAGGTTATCCAGAAAGCCCCGGCCTGGTGCGCTGTGGATCTTCGGGACGGCAACCAGGCCCTGGTCAAACCCATGTCTGTTGCCCAGAAGCAGCGTTTGTTCGATTTGCTGGTCAAGCTGGGTTTCAAAGAGATCGAAATCGGTTTCCCGGCAGCCAGCCAGCCGGACTTTGATTTCTGTCGCAAGCTGATCGAAGAAAACAGGATTCCGGATGATGTAAAGATCCAGGTGCTGACCCAGGCTCGCCCTGAATTGATCGAGCGGACGTATCAGGCCCTTGAGGGCGCCAAACGGGCGATTGTGCACGTTTACAATTCCACCTCGACCGTGCAGAGGGAACAGGTGTTCGGTCTGGACCGGGACGGTATCCGCGATATCGCGGTCCACGGCGCCACCATCGTGCGGGACATCGCCGCCCGCTATCCGGACACGGAGTGGACCTTCCAGTATTCGCCAGAGAGTTTTACCGGTACGGAGCTGGACTTTGCGGCCAGTGTGATTGATGCCGTCAACGATGTCTGGCGCCCGGACCAGGGGCAACCGGTTATCATTAACCTGCCGGCGACTGTTGAAATGGCAACGCCCAATGTCTTCGCAGATCAGGTGGAGTGGATCTGTGACAACATTCGCTATCGGGAGCACATCAGCATCAGCCTGCATACCCACAATGACCGGGGCTGCGCGGTGGCCGCTGCCGAACTCGGCGTGATGGCCGGGGCAGATCGGGTGGAAGGCACCCTGATGGGCAACGGCGAGCGCACCGGTAACATGGACCTGGTCACCATGGCTATGAACCTGTATTCCCAGGGGATTGACCCTACCCTGGATCTGTCCGGCATGGCCGAAATCACCGAAGTGGTGGAGGCGTGCACCGAAATTTCCACTCATCCGCGTCATCCCTATGCCGGTGAGCTGGTCTTTACCGCTTTCTCCGGCAGCCATCAGGACGCCATTCGCAAGTGTCTCTCCCGTCGGAAAGAGGGCGATGCCTGGAACGTGGCTTACCTGCCCATCGATCCGTTCGATGTCGGTCGCCGATACGAGGAAGTGGTTCGTATCAACAGTCAGTCCGGCAAAGGCGGCGTCGCTTACGTACTCGAGCGCGACTACGACATTACCTTGCCGCGGTGGCTGCAGATCGAGTTCAGCAAGGTGGTTCAGCGCGAGGCTGAAACCAATGGGGGCGAGATCGACTCACACACCATTCACCGTTTGTTTGAAGAGCGATATCTGAAGGTGCACAGCGATTGGGCTCTTCGCTCCTATGACCTGCATCGGGATGACAATGGGGTGCGGGCCGAGGTGGTTGTTGGGGGTGATGCCGCGCCGGTTACCCTTGAAGGTCGTGGGTTGGGAGCCGTTGAGGCCGTTTCCGATGCACTGTCCCGGCAGTTTGGGGTCTCGGTGGCGGTTGAAGCCTATGATGAGTTTGCGCTGGGCGAGGGTACCAATGCCAATGCTCTGGCATGCATACGGCTCACAGCCAATGGCAAGCACTGCAGTGCGGCAGCCCTGGCAGAGGATACCACCTCGGCAACGTTGCAAGCTCTGTTCTCGGCTGTAGCCCAGGTGCTCGATGATAGTCGGTCCGAGTCTGTTTCTGCAGAAGCAGCCGAGACTGCCTGAACGGATAATCCCTTAAACAAACAGAAAGGCCGGTAATCCCAGGATTACCGGCCTTTCTTGTTTCTGCCCGTGAGGGGCATCAGGACGTTAACATAACGGCTTAGAGCGGCGTTACGTTTTCGGCCTGCGGGCCTTTCGGGCCCTGGGTTACGGTGAACTGTACCTGCTGACCTTCGGCCAGAGTACGGAAACCGTTTGCGTTGATTGCACTGTAGTGAACGAAAACGTCACTGCCGCCTTCCTGGGCGATGAAGCCAAAGCCCTTGGATTCGTTGAACCACTTTACGTGGCCGGTTTTGGTATCGGACATCGATCTTTCCTGTCTTACTGATAATTTTCCCTCACGGGACCTTCTTTCGAGCTGGGACATCCGGAGCGCACTGAGGAAGGGGCAACGAAAAGCCAAGGGCAGGACGTTGTAACGCATTCGCCAAATAACGCTGCAGAAGTACACAGCAATTTTCAGTATAGACCGACTTTGAAAGGCGTCAATTGTTTTTTTTATGATCAGCAAGTGTTTTTTAATTGATAAAAAACAATAAGTTGTAATCAAAGTGAAACCCGGGGCTGCTCTCGACCAAGAGCGCCCCGGGTGTTCTGTGGCTCAGCGGATGGAGGTTTGATCAGCGACCGAATTTCTCGCTGATTTCTTCCAGAATGGCCGGGTCGTCGATGGTGCTGGGTACCGTGTACTCCTCGCCATCGGCAATCTGGCGAATAATACGTCGCAGGATCTTGCCGGAGCGGGTTTTGGGTAAACGGTCAACAACGATAGCCCGGCGGAAACAGGCAATAGCCCCGATCTTCTCGCGAACCATCTCTACCAGCTCCTCCTCCAGTTCATCCTGGTCAATGGTGGCGCCATCTTTGATCAGCACCAGGCCAACCGGAATCTGACCCTTCATATCGTCATGAGCGCCCACTACGCAGCATTCCGCGATCGCCGGGTGGGATGCAACGACTTCTTCCATCTCGCCGGTAGAGAGCCGGTGCCCGGCGACGTTAATTACATCATCCGTCCGCCCCATGATGAAGACATAGCCGTCATCATCGATAAAACCACCGTCGCCGGAGCTGTAGAAGCCAGGGATTGGCTTGAGGTAGCTGTTCTGGAAGCGCTGGTCGTCGCCCCATACGGTCATCAGGCAGCCCGGCGGTAATGGCAGTTTGACTGCAACCTGGCCCTGTTCGCCCGCGGGTACCTGGCTGCCTTCCATGTCCACTACCTGAACGTTGAAGCCGGGTGAGGGCACGGTTGCAGAGCCGGGTTTCGTAGTCATCATTTCAATGCCGACCGGGTTGCAGCATATGGCCCAGCCCGTTTCGGTCTGCCACCAGTGATCGAGGATGGGCAGCCCGGTATGCTCCTTCAGCCATTCATAGGTGGGTGGATCCAGGCGCTCGCCGGCCAGGAAAATCCGTTTGAGGGAGGAAACATCGTAGCGGCTCAACTGATCTGCTTCCGGGTCTTCCTTGCGCACTGCACGGAATGCGGTGGGCGCGGTAAACAGCATATTGACCTTGTGGTCCTGAACCACGCGCCAGAATGCGCCGGCATCCGGGGTTTTTACCGGTTTGCCCTCGTAAAAAATGGTGGTGCAGCCGGTAAAGAGCGGTGCATAAACAATGTAACTATGGCCTACCACCCAGCCAACATCTGAGGCCGCCCAGTAAACGTCTCCGGGTTTGGCGTCGTAGACCAGCTTCATGCTGTAAGTGAGGGCAACGGCGTGGCCCCCGTTGTCACGGACGACGCCTTTGGGTTTCCCGGTGGTACCGGAGGTGTAGAGAATATAAAGTGGGTCGTTGGCTTTGACGGGTACCGGTTCGGCCGGGGTGGCGTTGGCCACGATCTCGTTCCAGTCAAAGTCTCGGCCTTCCTGCATGGTTGCCTTGACCTGTGGCCGCTGGAATACCACGCACGCGTCCGGTTTGTGGCTGGATTGCTCTATAGCCTTGTCTACCAGCGGTTTGTATTCGATCACCTTGGTAACTTCGATGCCGCAGGAGGCGGTAATCAGTGCCTTGGGTTTGGCATCTTCAATGCGAACGGCCAGTTCGTGTGCTGCAAAACCGCCGAAGACCACCGAATGGACTGCGCCCAGCCTGGCGCAGGCCAGCATGGCGATGGCTGCCTGGGGAATCATCGGCATATAGATGATTACGCGGTCACCTTTTTCTACTCCGCGGGCACGCAGGGCGCCGGCGAACAGGGCAACTTCATCACGCAGTTCGTTGTAGGTGAATGACTGTTTGGTGCTGGTGACCGGGGAGTCATAAATCAGGGCTTTCTGGTCGCCGCGGCCGGCACGGATATTGGCGTCCAGGGCTACGTCGCTGGTGTTCAGCTCACCGTCCGGAAACCATTCGCCATGGCCGTTATCGAGGGCGCGCCAGATCGTATTCGGGGCTTTGATCCAGTCGATGTGCTGCGCCTGCTCACGCCAGAAATCATCCCGCTGGTCAATGGACCGGCGAAATTCGGAGTTGTAGCTCATTGTGCTCCACCTCGGTTGTCCGTGTTGTTGTTTTATCGTTGTTATCGACAACTTTAGGAGCTTTGAAATCCGGGGCTAGTAGACCATAGGCGTAGTTGCCAGGCTCTGTGGCGCTATTCGCTCGAAGAATTGATCTCTGTCACCCGGGCGGACACCGAGCCATGGCCAAGTCTTGCGGTAATCTGACTGCCAGTTTCCAGATCACCAGCCTTGCGAACGATCCGGTCATTGTCATCCTTGACGATGGCGTAGCCTCTTCCGAGGGTGGCCAGGGGGCTGACAACATGAAGGGTTTGTGCAATGTGCTGTAATCGCTCGTCTTTTTGGCGCAGCTGGTGACGGGTCGCGAGTGTCAGGCGTTCCTCGAGACGTTGGGTCTGTTCTCTTACCGTTTTCAGGGTTCGGCGTGGGGATTGTGCGCTCATCCTTTGAAGCAGGTAATCGGTTTTCTGCTTCTGCTGGTCCAGTCTGTTACGGATGGCCTTGTTCAGTCGCAGCTCAAGCTCATCCATGCGTTGCGCCTTTTCCAGTAGTTCCCGTCGAGGATCCCTGAGCCGGGCAGACAGGTGCCCCAACTGGTTATCCAGCCTTTGCAATAAGCGGCGTGCAGACTGGCCAAGACGCCCCTGCTGCTCGGTCAGTCGACGGAGCCAGTCCTGCTGGTCGGGCGAGATCTTCTCAGCGGCGGCCGACGGCGTGGGGGCTCTCAAGTCCGCGACAAAATCAGCAATGGTGACGTCGACCTCATGGCCAACGGCGCTGACGGTCGGGATGGGGCAGGCGGCAATGGCCCGCGCGACGGCTTCTTCGTTGAAGCACCACAAGTCTTCCAGGGAGCCGCCACCCCGGCCGATGATCAGGACATCGGCCAGACCATGCTGCTGCGCCCGGTCAATGGCCTGGACAATATCGGCGGTGGCCGGCTGGCCCTGGACGGCGGTGGGATAGAGCGTGACCGGAATAGCCGGGCAGCGCCGCTTGAGTACCGTCAGAATATCGTGGATGGCGGCGCCAGTTGGCGAGGTAACCACACCAATATGTCTGGGCGTGGCGGGAATCGGTTTCTTTCGGGCCGGGTCAAACAGGCCTTCGCCCTGGAGTCTCGCTTTGAGGGCCTCGAAAGCCTGCTGGAGGGCGCCCAACCCAGCGGGCTCGAGGTGTTCCACGATGATCTGGAAATCCCCGCGGTTCTCGTACAGGGTCACCTTGCCGCGAATCCGGATCTGGTCACCTTCCCGGGGCAGGGTGCGGATGCGCTGGTTGGCGCCACGGAACATGGCGCAGCGGATCTGGCATTTCTGATCCTTGAGTGAGAAATACCAGTGCCCGGAGGATGGTCTGGAAAAGCCCGAGAGTTCTCCCTCCACCCAGACCTGCATAAAGCTTGATTCCAGCAGGTGGCGCGCCTGGTGGTTGAGCTCACTGACTGTGAGTGCTCGTGGGCGGGTGTCCGGATAAGGGGTGCTCACAGGGCGGGCTCCAGGATTATTCATAAGCAATAGCCGAAAGAGATGGCCAAAAATAACGGAAATTCAAAAAGATGCAACCAAATGGCAAAAACCGCGCGGTTTACTGTCCTTACGCACCACTTTATAATAGATCGATTAAGGATTTTGCTTTGTCGCACCGCCGCGGGTGCGGCACGGAAATTCCCAACTTAGCATGTTCAAAAGGCGGATCCCAATGCTGCGTATTGCCGAAGAAGCCCTCACGTTTGACGACGTTCTGCTCGTGCCCGGATATTCTGAAGTTCTCCCTCACCAGGTCGACCTGAAAACCCAGCTGACCAAGGGTATTACCCTGAATATTCCGCTGGTCTCGGCGGCCATGGATACGGTAACCGAGGCGGAGCTGGCCATCGCCATGGCCCAGGAAGGCGGTATCGGTATCATGCACAAGAACATGACGGTGGAGCAGCAGGCGGCTGCGGTCCGCAAGGTCAAGAAGTTCGAAAGTGGTGTGGTCAAGGATCCGATCACCGTATCTCCGGGTACCACCGTGCGTGAGCTGGTCGATATCACCATGGCCAACAATATCTCCGGCCTCCCGGTTGTCGATGGCAATGACCTTGTCGGTATCGTGACTGGCCGTGATATCCGTTTTGAAAGCCGCATGGATACCCCCGTCCGGGATATCATGACGCCCAAGGACAAGCTTGTTACCGTCAAGGAAGGCGCCGATCTGGAAGAAGTAAAAGAGCTTCTGCATCGTCACCGCATTGAAAAAGTTCTGGTGGTAAACGATGAGTTCCAGCTTCGTGGCCTGATCACGGTAAAAGACATTCAGAAAGCCAAGGACTATCCGCTGGCGTGCAAGGACGAGCAGGGGCGCCTGCGAGTTGGCGCGGCGGTCAGCACCGGTGGTGACACCGAAGCTCGCGTAGCCGCACTGGCAGAAGCCGGGGTGGATGTGATCGTGGTGGATACCGCCCATGGCCATTCCAGGGGCGTGATCGATCGGGTTCGCTGGGTGAAACAAAACTACCCGGATGTTCAGGTCATTGGCGGCAATATCGCCACCAGTGATGCTGCCATCGCCCTGGCCGAAGCTGGCGCAGACGCCGTGAAGGTAGGTATTGGCCCCGGTTCCATCTGTACCACCCGGATCGTCGCCGGCATTGGTGTGCCCCAGATTTCTGCGGTTTCCAATGTCGCCGCTGCCCTGAAGGACCGCGGTGTGCCACTGATTGCAGACGGCGGTATCCGCTTCTCCGGAGACATCGCCAAGGCCATTGCTGCTGGCGCTCACTGCGTCATGATCGGCAGCCTGCTGGCAGGCACCGATGAGGCTCCGGGTGAAGTCGAACTGTTCCAGGGTCGCAGCTACAAAGCGTATCGCGGCATGGGCTCTATCGGCGCCATGGGGCAGGGTTCCAGCGACCGTTATTTCCAGGATGCCAGCAAAGGCATCGAGAAACTGGTGCCGGAGGGCATTGAGGGCCGTGTGGCCTGTAAAGGCCCGATGCGTAATATCGTGCATCAGCTGGTTGGCGGTATCCGCGCTTCCATGGGCTACACCGGTAGCGCCACCATGGACGAAATGCGTACCAAGCCCGAGTTTGTTCGCATTACCAATGCCGGTATGCGTGAGAGTCACGTTCACGATGTGACCATCACCAAAGAAGCGCCCAACTACCGAATCGGTTAATCTTTGCCTGATCAGACGCGGCCCGGTTTCCGGGCCGCGTTGTTTCTTTACAGCCCGAGGACTCCATGGCCCAGAACATTCACGACCACCGTATCCTGATTCTCGATTTCGGTTCCCAGTACACCCAGTTGATCGCTCGCCGCGTTCGTGAAATCGGGGTTTACTGCGAGATCAAGGCATTCGATATCACCGATGACGAACTTAACGAGTTCAATCCCAAGGGTATTATTCTGGCGGGCGGCCCCGAATCGGTAACCCAGCTGGGTGGCCCGCGTGCCCCGGAGGGGCTGTTTGATCGTGGCATCCCGGTGCTGGGTATCTGCTACGGCATGCAGACCATGGCCGAGCAGCTTGGTGGCCGGGTGGCCAGCTCCGAGAAGCGCGAGTTCGGTTATGCCCAGGTGAAGGTTCGTGCCAAGGGCCCGCTGCTGGCAGACATTACCGACCACCTGACGCCGGCTGGTGATTCCCTGCTGGACGTCTGGATGAGCCACGGCGACAAAGTGGTCGCCATGCCGGAAGGCTTCGAGCTGTTGGCCTCCACTGAGAGCGCGCCGATTGCTGCCATGCAGGACCTGAGCCGCAACCTGTACGGCGTTCAGTTCCACCCGGAAGTGACTCACACCCTGCAGGGCAAGCGCATCCTCGAGCACTTTGTCCTGACCATCTCCGGCTGTGAGGCTCTGTGGACCCCGGCCAAGATCGTCGACGATGCCGTTCGGCAGATTCGCGAGCAGGTGGGTTCCGACAAGGTGCTGTTGGGCCTGTCCGGTGGTGTGGATTCTTCGGTTACGGCGGCGTTGTTGCATAAAGCCATCGGTGACCAGCTTACCTGCGTGTTCGTGGACAACGGCCTGCTGCGCCTGCACGAAGGCGATCAGGTGATGGACATGTTTGCCAGTAACATGGGCGTTAAGGTTATCCGTGTAGACGCTGAAGACCTGTTCCTGTCCAAGCTCAAGGGCGTGAACGATCCGGAGCAGAAGCGCAAGATCATCGGTAATACCTTTATTGATGTGTTCGATGCGGAAGCCGCGAAGATCACGGATGTGAACTGGCTGGCCCAGGGCACCATCTATCCGGACGTGATTGAATCCGCTGCGTCCAAAACCGGTAAAGCCCATGTCATCAAGTCCCACCATAATGTGGGTGGCTTGCCGGAAACCATGAAGATGAAACTGGTAGAGCCGCTGCGCGAGCTGTTCAAGGACGAAGTCCGCAAGATCGGCCTCGAGCTTGGCCTGCCGTACGACATGGTCTACCGCCACCCGTTCCCGGGGCCGGGGCTGGGGGTTCGTATCCTCGGCGAGGTCAAGAAAGAGTATGCGGACATTCTGCGTCGTGCCGACGCGATCTTCCTGGAAGAACTGCATCGTGCTGACCTGTACCACAAGACCAGCCAGGCCTTTGCCGTGTTCCTGCCGGTGAAATCCGTGGGTGTAGTGGGTGATGCCCGCCGCTACGAATACGTGATCGCGATCCGTGCCGTGGAAACCGTGGACTTTATGACCGCACGCTGGGCGCGGCTCCCGTACGAACTGCTGGAAACCGTATCCAACCGGATTATCAACGAGATTTCCGGTGTATCACGGGTGACCTACGATATTTCGTCCAAGCCGCCCGCAACCATTGAATGGGAATGAGTCGGGCAGGCTAGAGCCGGAAGGCGGCAAGCAGGGATGCTTGCCGCCTTTTTTCGTTTTCAGGTCGTCATTCGGCGGTCAGCAACATCTTGACTGCTTTCTCCTTCGCCGCCTGGCTGAAGATGTCGTAGGCTTTTTCGATATCGTTGAGCTTGAGGCGGTGTGTGACCAGGTCCTCCGGCTTCACATCGCCACTCTCGACGACCTTCATCAGCACCGGAATGGTGTTGGTGCTCACCAAGCCGGTGCGTACCGTGATGTTTTTGATCCACAGGTCCTGCAGCCGGAATTCCACGCTTTTGCCGTGTACGCCGATGTTCGCGATGTTGCCGCCAGCGCGAATGATGCTCTGGCAGATATCGAAGGTCTCAGGTATGCCGACCGCCTCCATGGCAACGTCTACACCCTCACCGTTGGTCAGTTCTTTGATGGTTTCGATGGGGTCTCGGGCGATGGTGTCTGTGGCCCCCAGCATCCTGGCCATTGCCAGGCGGTTCTCGTCCGGATCAATCATGATGATACGCGCCGGTGAGTAGAAGCGGGAGGTCATTACGGCGGCCAGTCCGATGGGGCCGGCGCCGATGATGGCGACTGTGTCCCCCAGTTTGACTTCGCCGGCGAGAGCGCCAATCTCGTGTCCTGTGGGCAGGATGTCGCTGAGCATCACCGCGGCAGCTGGGTCCATTCCTGAAGGCAGGTGGTACAGGCTGTTGTCGGCATGGGGGATGCGTACATACTCGGCCTGGGTGCCATCGATCAAATGCCCCAGAATCCAGCCGCCGTCCCGGCAGTGGGCATAGATGCCGCGCTTACAGTAGTCGCAACGCCCGCAGGAGGTGACGCAGGAAATCAACACTTTGTCGCCAACCTTGATGTTACTTACTCCGTCACCCACTTCTTCGACCACTCCCACGCCTTCGTGGCCGAGAGTGCGACCTTTCGTGACCGCTGGCACATCGCCTTTCAGGATGTGCAGGTCGGTGCCGCAAATGGTGGTATGGGTGATGCGCACCACGGCATCTGTGGGTTTCTCGATTGCAGGCTGTGGCTTGTCTTCCCAGCTACGCTTTCCTGGTCCGTGAAATACCAATGCTTTCATAATGTTCTCTCCTTGAAGGATCTGCGGCTGCAGATGCGATTCAGGTCCTTGTAAGTCTTGCACGGACTGCACTGATTGAAACATGACGTATGTCAGTATAGGCCCCGAAAGGTAAAACGGTATGACAGTTGTCTGAGTAAAAAATCTTCTTTCAGTGCGGGTGCGCCCGGGGCCGTCGCTTGGTTAAGACGGCGAATAATGGTATTTTCGTGGCGCTTTCGGGGTTGGCCACTATCGTAGTTGTATAGGGCGCTATCAGTAGAGCCGCATTTATGTCGGATTCACCAAAGAATGATCAATACTGGATGGCCCGTGCACTGATGCTGGCGGAGCGGGCGGCCTCGATAGGCGAAGTGCCCGTTGGCGCGATTGTTGTCCGTGATGGTAAGGAGCTGGGCGTGGGTTACAATGCGCCCATTACCGGTTGTGATCCCACAGCCCACGCGGAGATTCGGGCTTTGCGGGATGCCTCCGCCAGGGTGGGGAACTACCGGCTGACCGGGGCAACTTTATACGTCACCCTTGAGCCTTGCACCATGTGTGTGGGCGCCATTGTGCACAGCCGAATCAGCCGCCTTGTTTATGGTGCCCGCGAGCCCAAAGCGGGTGCGGTAGAATCTGCCCGGCGTACGCTGGACGAGGCCCACCTTAACTGGCAAGTAGAAGCGGAAGGCAGTGTCCTGGAAGGCGAGTGCGGCCAGGTTATCAGTGATTTTTTCAGCCGGCGGCGGGCAGAGATTCGGCGGCGGCGTAAACAGAATTCAGGGAAGGAGTAACTCTGCGTGAAAGTACTTGTTACCGGCGGTGCCGGATATATCGGCAGTCACGTTGTGCGTCAGCTGGCGGCGGCAGGTCATGACATTGTCGTTTTTGATAACCTGTCTACCGGTTATCGCTGGGCCGTGACCGCCGGCGAGTTGGTGGTGGGCGACCTTGCCGATGAGCAAGCCCTCAGTGCGGTTTTTTCGCAGCATAAGTTCGAGGCGGTACTGCACTTTGCCGCCAATATCGTGGTACCGGAATCCGTTTCCAACCCCCTCAAGTACTACAGCAACAACACCCGGAACACCCTGAATCTTCTCAAGATGGTTGAGCGCTATCAGGTTCCCTACATGGTGTTTTCCTCCACCGCAGCGGTTTACGGTATGCCCGAACAAACCGTACTGACGGAAGACCTTCCGCTGGCGCCCATCAATCCCTACGGTGCCTCGAAAATGATGAGCGAGCGCATGATGATGGACCTCGCCGCTGCCAGCAGTCTGAATTACGTGATTCTGCGCTATTTCAATGTGGCCGGCGCCAACCCGGACGGCTTGTTGGGGCAGGCAACGCCGGAGGCAACGCACCTGATCAAGGTTGCCTGCGAGTGCGTGACCGGGCAGAGAGATGGCATGAGCGTGTTTGGCACCGACTACGAGACCCGTGACGGCACCTGTGTCCGCGACTACATCCATGTGGAAGATCTGGCCAAGGCCCATGTTATGGCGCTGGATTATATGGCCAAAGGCGGCGAGTCTCAGGTGCTCAATTGCGGCTATGGCCGTGGCTTCACCGTGCGTGAAGTGATTGATGTGGTGAAAGCCGAGTCCGGTGTTGACTTCCCGGTACAGGAAACCGGACGCCGAGCCGGTGACCCGGCGGCGCTGATGGCTGACAATACACGGATCAAGAGTGTCCTGGGCTGGCAGCCGGATTTTGATGATCTGAACACCATTGTGCGGACCGCGCTGGCCTGGGAAAAGATCTGGCAGCAAAAGAAAGCAGGCCACTGACAGTTTTCATTCTAAATTTTCAGGAAAAGTTGCATGAAGATTACGATTTTCGGAACCGGTTATGTCGGCCTTGTGACTGGCGCCTGTCTGGCGGATGTCGGACACCAGGTGCTCTGCATGGATGTGGATCAAGGCAAGATCGAAAAGCTGAAGAACGGCCAGATTCCTATTTACGAGCCAGGCCTGGACAACATCGTCAGGCACACCGTAGAGGCTGGTCGCCTTTCGTTTACCACGGACACTGAGGAAGCGGTCAAACACGGCACCCTTCAGTTTATCGCCGTTGGCACGCCGCCGGATGAAGATGGTTCTGCGGACCTGCAGTACGTCCTGGCAGTCGCAAAATCAATCGGCCAGCACATGGAGGATTACAAGGTGGTGGTGGATAAGTCCACCGTACCGGTCGGGACTGGTGACAAGGTCAAGGCGGCGGTTCGTGCCCAGTTGGACAAGCGGGGGCTGGAACTGGATTTTGATGTTGTGTCCAATCCGGAATTCCTGAAGGAAGGCGCTGCCATCAACGATTTCATGAAGCCGGACCGGATTGTGGTCGGTACCGAGAGCGAAAAGGCGGCGGATGTGTTGCGGGAAGTGTATTACCCGTTCAACCGTAACCACGATCGCATGATCTTCATGGACATCCGTTCTGCTGAGCTGACCAAGTACGCGGCCAATGCCATGCTGGCTACCAAGATCAGCTTCATGAACGAAGTGGCAAACCTGGCCGAGCGGCTGGGTGCGGATATTGAAGAAGTTCGCCGGGGTATCGGTTCTGACCCGCGTATCGGTTATCACTTTATTTACCCGGGTTGCGGTTACGGCGGTTCCTGCTTCCCGAAAGATGTGCAGGCCCTGGCCCGCACCGCCCGAGACTGTGATTACGAATCCAAGCTGCTGAATGCCGTGGAAGCCGTCAACTATGCCCAGAAGCATGTGCTGTTCGACAAGGTCTCGCACTACTTTCAGGGTGATCTGAAGGGCAAGACCGTGGCGCTCTGGGGTCTGGCGTTCAAGCCCAACACAGATGACATGCGCGAAGCATCTTCCCGCACCCTGATGGAAGATCTCTGGAAAGCCGGTGCGAAGGTGCAGGCTTTCGATCCGGAAGCCATGGAGGAAACCCAGCGCATCTACGGGGATCACGACGGACTGACTTTGTGCGGTACCAAGGAACAGGCGTTGAAGGGTGCTGACGTACTGGTGATCTGCACCGAGTGGAAAGAGTTCCGCTCACCGGACTTTGATGTGATTGCCTCCACCCTGAGTGAGCCGGTGGTGTTTGACGGCCGCAACCTGTACGAGCCGGAAATGCTGGAGCGTCATGGCCTGATCTACTACGCCATTGGCCGCGGCCGTAACCAGTTTCATTCAGCGGTCTGATGGTCGGGGAGGGTGTTGATGTTCCAGCTTCATGAGCGTTTGGCGGCGGATACCCACAAGCTGGGAGAGAGTCGTCTCTGCGATGTCTTGCTGATGAACGACAACACCTGGCCCTGGGTTATCCTGGTACCCCGCGTATCAGGCATTCGGGAAATCTATGAGTTGCCGAACGAGCAGCAGCAACGTCTGCTGTTCGAGTCCTCTGCATTGAGTGAGGGGATGATGGAACTGTTCGGTGGCGACAAAATGAATGTGGCAGCGCTGGGCAATATGGTGCCCCAGTTGCACTTGCATTATATTGTCCGCTATCAGGGCGACCCGGCCTGGCCGGGCCCGGTGTGGGGCAAGCAGCCTCCTGTACCTTACACAGAAGAGCAGCTAGCCAGTGTGAAAGCAAAGCTGCAGCCGCTACTTGAGCAACTTGCCTAAGATTTAGTAGCTCAATCCAGACCCTGCTGCCACTGGGCCAGGGTCTGGGAACCCACCAGAATCATTCTCAGCTCGGTTTTCAATTTCTGCTTGAGTTCTTCTCGCTCTTTCGGGGTTGCATCCAGCGCCTCGGCGCCTTGATTGAAGACCAGTGTGACCATGGCTTCGGCGACAATCCTGGCTTCCGCCAGGGGTTTGTTCTGTTCGTCGGCAAACCGGCCAAGATCGTCGGCCAGCTCCGTTACGAAATGGTCGATTTCTGCTTTCACCGCCGTCCGGAAAGGCTTGGATACGCCGGTGCGCTCCCTCAGCATCAGGCGGAACAGGTTGGCGTTGTTACCCAGGTACTCCATGAAGGTGTCCACCGAAGTGGAAATCGCACTGCCGTCCCGGGCAATACGTTTACGGGCCTGGCGCATCAGCTGTCGCAGAGCCACGCCGCCTTCGTCCACCAGGGCCAGGCCAAGCTCGTCCAGCTCGGCGAAGTGCCGATAAAAGGATGTGGGGGCAATGCCGGCCTCCCGGGCGACTTCCCGCAAACTCAGGCTGCCAAAGCCCCGGTCTGCGCTCAGTTGGGCGAGGGCAGCGTCCATCAGTGCTCGACGGGTTTTCAGTTTCTGTTCCGCTCGGGTGGCCAACGTCTTACTCCATGGTCCGGTCAAACCATGCATTCTAGCCCCCGGTTTTTTGATAGTCATCCCGCTGCCGGATATCCGGTGTCAATTCTGTTTCCGGACGCCTGATTTTCAAAGTCATTGTGTTTATAATGGGCGGCTTTTCGGCTATAGCCGCCCAAATTCTTTGATTCAACGCGAACACATTCAGAACGAACGGGAACCGATATGCGCAGCCATTATTGCGGTGGGATTAACGAATCTCACATCGATCAGGAAGTCACACTCTGCGGATGGGTACACCGCCGCCGTGACCACGGTGGGGTCATCTTTCTGGATCTGCGAGATCGGGATGGCATGTCTCAGGTTGTGGTCGATCCGGACACCCCTGAAAGTTTTGCTCTGGCGGAGAAAGTCCGCAGCGAATTTGTTATCAAGGTGACCGGCCGCGTTCGTCGTCGCCCCGCGGGTACCGAGAACAACAACATGCCCACTGGCCAGGTCGAGCTGTTGGGCAAAGAGCTGGTCATTCTGAACGCAGCCGCCACCCCGCCGTTCCCGCTGGATGAGCACGTCGACGTGGGCGAGGATGTTCGCCTCCGCTACCGGTTCGTAGATCTGCGTCGTCCGGAGATGATCAACCGTCTGCGGTTCCGCTCCCGTGTGACCAGCTACATCCGGAACTTCCTGGACAGCCGCGGATTCATGGATGTGGAAACCCCGATCCTGACCCGTGCCACCCCGGAAGGTGCCCGTGACTACCTGGTACCGAGCCGTACCCACGAAGGTTCCTTCTTCGCTCTGCCACAGTCGCCGCAGCTGTTCAAGCAGTTGCTGATGGTGTCTGGTGTAGATCGCTACTACCAGATTGCCAAGTGTTTCCGCGATGAGGATCTGCGTGCCGATCGTCAGCCCGAGTTTACCCAGGTGGACATCGAGGCTTCTTTCATCGATGAAGAAACCCTGATGGGCCTGAACGAGGAAATGATTCGTTCCCTGTTCAAGGATGTGCTGGATGTTGAGCTGCCGGAGTTTCCGCGCATGCCGTATTCTGAAGCCATGCAGCGTTATGGCAGCGACAAGCCGGACCTGCGTATCCCTCTGGAACTTCAGGATGTGGGTGATCTGGTGGAAAGCGTGGACTTCAAGGTGTTCGCAGGTCCCGCCAAAGATCCGAAGGGCCGTGTCGCCGCACTGCGGGTGCCCAAGGGTGCCGAGCTTACCCGTAAACAGATTGATGACTACACCAAGTTTGTTGGTATCTACGGTGCCAAGGGCCTGGCCTACATCAAGGTAAACGAACTGACCAAGGGTGCCGAAGGCCTGCAGTCGCCAATCGTGAAGTTCCTGGGTGACGACGTTGCGCTGGCCATCATGGAACGCGTAGGTGCAGAAGACGGCGATATTGTCTTCTTCGGCGCCGATAAGGCTACCGTCGTGAATGAAGCCCTGGGCGCCCTGCGCATCAAGGTAGGTCACGACCTCAACATGCTTACCTGCGAGTGGGCACCAATGTGGGTTGTTGACTTCCCGATGTTCGAGGAACTGCCGGATGGCAATCTGACCGCTATCCACCACCCGTTCACGGCGCCGTCCTGCAGCCCGGAAGAGCTGGCAGCAGACCCGGCGAACGCCTTGTCCCGCGCCTATGACATGGTGCTCAATGGTACCGAGCTGGGCGGTGGTTCTATCCGTATCCACGACGAGAAAATGCAGGAAGCGGTGTTCCGTATCCTGGGTATCGGAGAGGAAGAGGCTCGTGCCAAGTTTGGCTTCCTGCTGGATGCCCTGAAATTTGGTTGCCCGCCTCACGGTGGTCTGGCCTTTGGTCTGGATCGTCTGGTGATGCTGATGACCGGTTCTTCGTCAATCCGCGACGTCATCGCTTTCCCGAAAACCCAGAGCGCCACCTGTCTGATGACTCAGGCGCCGGGCGAGGTAGACGAGAAGCAACTGAAGGAGCTGCATATTCGTCTGCGCCGTTCTGCTAAAGCCGTTGAAGGCAACAAGGCAGAAAATAAAGAGTAAAGGCACGATGCCGGAGGTGGCGCGCCATCTCCGGCACGGCCAGACTCTCTCACTTCCGAGGGTAGGCGGATGGCAATCATCCTGGGGGTAGACCCCGGCTCCCGCATCACCGGTTACGGTCTTATTCGTTCTGAAGGCCGGCTTCTTGAGTACCTCGACAGTGGCTGCATCCGAGTAGGTGAAAAGCCAATGGCGGAGAGGCTGCAGACTATTTTCCACAGTCTCGCCGTGCTGATTGGCGAATATCGCCCGGAGGAGTTCGCTATTGAGCAGGTGTTCATGGCGCGCAACCCGGACTCGGCCCTGAAGCTCGGTCAGGCAAGGGGAGCTGCAATCGTCAGTGCCGCCAACAGCGGCCTGGCAGTCCATGAGTATTCTGCCCGGCAGGTGAAGCAGGCGGTGGTGGGTACTGGTGGAGCGGATAAATCCCAGGTGCAGCACATGGTGCAGGCGCTTCTGGGGCTGTCCCGAAAACCACAGGCGGATGCCGCCGATGCCCTGGCCATTGCCCTCTGCCATGCCCATATGAACCAGAGTGTATTACGTATGGCCAGGACCGGAGGTAAGGTCAGAAGCGGCCGCGTACGCCAACCATAAGCGGCGGTTTGCCGCGACAGGAGAGCCCGTTTGATTGGTCGAATCCGAGGAATGCTGATTGAAAAGTCTCCCGGGCAGGCGCTGGTGGAATGTTCCGGCCTGGG
Source organism: Marinobacter sp. EN3 (assembly GCF_000475315.1). Lineage (NCBI taxonomy): Bacteria > Pseudomonadati > Pseudomonadota > Gammaproteobacteria > Pseudomonadales > Marinobacteraceae > Marinobacter > Marinobacter sp. EN3. Next base: position 361,881 of record NZ_AXCC01000001.1, on the reverse strand, counting down.
TTACGAAATTGACATTCCCTACACCACGTTTTTTCATCTGCCCGAGACCGGGCAGGAAGTGACCCTTCATACCCATTTCGCCGTTCGTGAAGACGCCCAGAGCCTTTATGGTTTTGCCTCCCGTCTGGATCGAAATCTGTTCCGGCTGCTGATCAAGGTTAACGGTGTTGGCCCCAAACTTGCGGTGGGCATTCTGTCGGGCCTGGATGCACAGCAATTCATCCGCTGTGTCGAGGCTCGGGACGCGAATTCGCTGGTCAAACTGCCCGGTGTCGGCAAAAAAACGGCCGAGAGGCTGTTGATTGAAATGGCCGACAGGATAGGGCAGCTGGAAGGGCAGTTCGTCCCGTCTCAGCCCGATGTGCCGACTGGAGCCGGGGCGGCTACCGCGAATCAGGCTGGGCCTGACCCTCGGGAGGAGGCTGAGGCCGCATTGATTGCGCTTGGCTACAAGCCCCAGGAGGCGGCCAAGGCGATCAGCAAGGTGGCCGGCCCGGATATGAATAGCGAAACGCTGATACGTCTGGCCCTGAAGAATATGATTCCCGCCGGGTAACAACCCGGCGTTTTTGTGTCGGCTATGGCCACAGAACCATGACACCAATGTGTATAGAGCGTAACGTGACTCACAAGCGCCCCTTTGTACAATTGGTGCAACCTGACTTACAGGGTGAGCCAGCGGGCATGTTGTTTATTCCCAGCAAGCGGATAATGCCATGATTGAATCGGACCGATTGATATCGGCCAAGGCCGGAGAATATGAGGAAGTGCATGATCGGGCCATCCGTCCGACGTTGCTTTCCGAGTATGTGGGCCAGCCTACGGTACGCGAACAGATGGAGATTTTTATCTCCGCTGCCCGGGGCCGCCAGGAAGCGCTGGATCATGTGCTGATTTTCGGCCCTCCCGGGCTTGGTAAAACCACTCTGGCCAACATCATTGCCAATGAGATGGGTGTCTCGATCAAGACGACGTCCGGCCCAGTACTGGAAAAGGCCGGAGACCTGGCTGCCATGCTCACCAACCTCGAGGAAGGTGACGTCCTGTTTATCGACGAGATCCATCGCTTGAGTGCGGCGGTGGAGGAAGTGCTCTATCCGGCCATGGAAGACTATCAGCTGGATATCATGATTGGTGAAGGGCCGGCTGCACGGTCTATCAAGCTGGATCTGCCGCCGTTTACGCTGGTTGGGGCAACCACTCGTGCTGGTCTGCTGACGTCGCCACTGAGAGACCGGTTCGGCATTGTCCAGCGCCTGGAGTTCTACAATCACCAGGACCTCACCCATATTATTACCCGTTCGGCCCGGCTGTCGTCGGTGGAAATCGACGAGGCTGGGGCGTTCGAGATTGCCCGCCGGTCCCGGGGAACCCCGAGGATTGCCAACCGGTTGTTGCGGCGAGTCAGGGATTTTGCGGAAGTGCGCTCCAATGGCCATATCACGGCGGATATTGCCGACCAGGCACTGAACATGCTGAAGGTGGACAGCCAGGGCTTCGACCACATGGACCGTCGCCTGTTGCTGGCCATGATCGAGAAATTTGATGGTGGCCCGGTGGGTGTGGAGAGTCTGGCGGCCGCAATCAGTGAGGAGCGGGGTACCATTGAGGACGTACTGGAGCCGTTCCTGATTCAGCAGGGGTACATGGTGCGTACACCGAGAGGGCGTATGGTAACGTCGAATGCCTACCAGCATTTCGGAGTGGTGCCGCCCAGATCCGGCCGGGAGGACGACCTGTTTGAGTGATCCCTCTGCCAGCTTTGAATTGCCGGTTCGGGTCTACATAGAAGATACAGATGCCGGTGGCATTGTTTTTCATGCCAAATACCTGCACTACATGGAGCGTGCCAGAACGGAGTGGGTCCGTAGCCAGGGTGTCGGGCTTCGTGCGGGGCTGGAGCACAACATCAGCTACGTGGTGCAAAAGATGAATCTGCACTTCCGGATGCCCGCGAAGCTGGATGATCAGTTGCTGGTTACGGCTGAGCTGAAAGCGGCATCCCGGGTCTGGATGGGCTTTCGGCAATGCGTGTATCGCGCGGATGATCGGCAGTTGCTGTGTGATGCAGACGTTCGTGTGGCCTGTGTTGCACTGGATACCGGCAAACCCCGGCGTCTTCCGGAAAATATGCAGGAAATTCTTAAGAATTTCGTATAATTTGTTGAAAGATTTACAAAACTACTTGGGAGTGAACAGTGGAAACGGAACTGTCAGTCTGGCATCTGATTGCGAATGCAGGGATTTTGGTGCAGTTGGTCATGCTGTTGCTGATGCTGGCATCGGTCGTCTCCTGGGCACTGATTTTCCAGCGCCTGCAGGTCTTCCGGAAAGCCCGTCAGGCTCAGCTGGAATTTGAGGACCGGTTCTGGTCCGGCATGGATCTGGGCCAGCTTTACAAAGAAGTGAGTGCGGAGCCAACGCCGTTTTCCGGTATGGAGTCTGTGTTCCGGGCAGGGTTCAAGGAGTTCTCCCGCCTTCGTCAGCAGAGCAGGGATGCCGACGCCGTGATGGAAGGTACCCAAAGGGCCATGCGCGTGGCTTTTTCCCGGGAGCAAGAGCGCCTGGAAACCCATCTGCCGTTCCTGGCGACGGTCGGTTCCACCAGTCCCTACGTTGGCCTGTTCGGTACCGTGTGGGGCATCATGAACTCCTTCCGCGGGCTGGCCCAGGTGCAGCAAGCCACGCTGGCCACGGTGGCGCCGGGTATCTCTGAGGCGTTGATTGCCACGGCGATGGGCCTGTTCGCGGCCATCCCTGCGGTCATTGCCTATAACCGGTTTTCGGCCATGTCCGACGCCTTGCTGAAGAACTATGAAACCTTTGCGGAAGAGTTTTCCAGCATTCTGCATCGCCGGGTCCACAACAGCGATCAGGCTGCAGCATAAGTTGCCATCTGGCGGTAACAGGAGTGTAGCGAGATGAAAGGTATGGGAATGATGCCTCAGCAACGGCGCAAGCCGATGTCTGAGATCAACGTAGTCCCCTACATCGATGTGATGCTGGTGCTTCTGGTGATCTTCATGGTGACGGCACCGATGCTCACCCAGGGCGTGAAGGTGGATCTGCCGGAGACAACCTCCGATCCGATTCAGCAGGACAAAGACGTGGAGTCCATCACCGTGTCTGTCGATAGCAATGGCGCCTACTACCTGGAAGTGGGTGACGACGCCAGCGAGCCGATGGCGCTGGACGAGGTGCGCAACCAGGTGGCAAAGATTCTGTCCCAACGGAGCAACGGTGAAGTGCTCGTCCGGGGCGATGAGTACGTGGACTACGGTGTGGTGGTGCGCCTGATGGCTGAGCTTCAGGCTGCCGGGGCCACCGGGATTGGCCTGATTACCGACGCGCCCAATGATAATCAGTAATTGGATGATGGTGACATTTTGAAGGGCCACAAGCGGGACATCGTCAGTACCGGAAAAGCACCTCTGAAATCGCCGGTGGCGGTCTCGGTAGGGCTGCACCTGCTGGTGTTCGGTATTGCTCTGGCCGGGTGGTCGTGGAATACGCCACCAGAACCGGAGCCCAGAAGTATTTCGGCCCGGCTGATCAGTCCTGAACCAAGGCCGACACCGGTGGTGGAAGAGCAGGACGAGGCGGATAAAGAGCAGGAGCGCAAGCAGGCACAGGCGCGCGAGCGGGAAGAAGCCGAACGCCAGCGCCAGGCTGAAGAAAAAGCCCGGCAGGAGGCGGAACGGAAGGCTCAGGAAGAGGCTCGCAGGCGCGAAGAAGAGCGTCGTCAGCAAGAGGCGCAGGCTAAGGAACTGGCAGAGAAGCAAGCCAGAGAGCGTGAAGCGGCGCGCCAGAAAGCGGAAGCCGAAGCCAAAGAGCGGGAGCGGCAGAAAGCTGAGGAAGAGCGCAAGCGGCAAGAAGAAGCTAAGCGCCGGGCCGAGGAAGAAAAGCGCCGCCAGGAAGAGCAGCGAAAGAAAGAAGAGGCTGAACGCCAGCGCCGCGAAGAGGAAGCTCGCAAAGAGGCGGAGCGGAAACGTCTTGAGGCTGAGAGGCGCCTGCGTGAACAGCAACTGGAAGCGCTGGCGGATCAGGCCAGGCAAGAGCGTGAAGCGGAAGCCCGCCGCCAGCAGGAAGCCGCGGCAGCACGTGCCAGAGAAGCACAGATGCTGAGCGAGAGTGAGAAATACCAGGCGTTGATTCGCGAGCGGTTAAGCCAGGCGTGGTATCCGCCGTCCTCAGCGACTGAAAACATGACGGCGAGGTTGCAGATCACACTGTTGCCCACCGGTGAACTGGCCAGTGTGAAATTGGTCGGTAGCAGTGGCAACACTGCGTTTGATAACTCGGCCCTGAGTGCGGTCCGATCATTGAACCGCTATCCCATTCCGGATAATCGTGACACGTTTGAGCGTTATTTCCGCCAGTTCACGATTGAATTCAACCCGCAAAGACTGCGGTGAGGTTGATAATGTTTATGAAAAGCAGATCCCGTTGCTCTGGTAGCTTTCTGAAGACACCGGTTATTGCCTGCCTGGTGCTGTTTTTAACGGCATCCCTGGGCGCCCGGGCGGAACTGTTGATCCGCATTACCGAAGGTGCGGGGTCGGCCATTCCGATTGCCGTTGTACCGTTCGCAGAGAGTGGCAGTATGCCCGCCGGGGACAAGGTGGGCAGTATCGTGCAGGCAGATCTGACCATGAGTGGTGAGTTTCGCCCGCTAGAACCATCGAAAATGCTGAGCCTTCCCTCTGAACGCTCCGAGGTGTATTTCCGGGACTGGCGCATGCTGGGACAGCGCTATGTGCTGGTAGGTCAGTTGACCCGCAATGGCGATCGGATTCAGGCCCGCTACGAGTTGTTTGATGTTAACCAGGAGAAGCGGATTCTTGGTGAAACGGCGGCAGTTCCTGCCTCTAACCTGCGATCGCTGGGCCACCACATCAGTGACCGGGTGTATGAGGCTATTACCGGAGCTCCCGGTGTATTCTCCACCAAGCTGGCTTACATCACCGTGTCTGGTGAGGGCGAGCAGACCCGTTACCGGCTTCAGGTCAGCGATGTGGATGGTAAGCGCTCCAAAGTCCGGCTGGAAAGCCGGGAGCCGATTCTGTCACCGGCCTGGTCGCCGGATGGAAAGAAACTGGCCTATGTTTCCTTTGAGACGGGCAAGCCGGTTATTTTTGTCCACGAACTGGCTACCGGTGAGCGCCAGAAGGTCGCAGACTTCCCGGGGCTGAACTCGGCACCGGCCTGGTCGGCCGATGGCCGTTCCCTGTTGATGACGCTTTCCCGTGACGGTAACGCCGAGATTTACCGAATGGACCTTGCCAGCCGCAATCTGACGCGTTTGACCGACCATTGGGCGATTGATACCGAAGCCGCATGGGACCATGCCGACCGGGGTATCTACTTTACCTCTGATCGCTCCGGTGGGCCGCAGATCTATCACATGGAACGCCCGGGGGCTGAGCCGCGTCGAATTACCTTTGGCAGTCGCTACAACGCCAGGCCGCGACCGAGCCCCACGGGTGACTATGTCTATTACGTTCATCAGCGCGACAGTGCCTTCCATATTGCCAGAACGAACCTGGAGACCGGCGAAGAGACGGTTATTACCCGAACCGGCTCCGATGAATCACCCAGTGTGGCTCCCAATGGCAGGTTGCTGATCTACGCAACCCGTCAGAATGGGGAAGGCGTACTGACCGTGGTATCCGCAGACGGAGGCGCGGCGTATAGCCTGCCGGCCTCTGAGGGCGAAGTGCGGGAGCCGGCCTGGGGGCCGGTTACCCGCTGAAAATGCACTGAACTGAATTAATTCAACGAAGACCTGAAAAGAGGAAATAACGTGATGAAGATGTCTTTCTCTGCAAAAGCGTTTGCCATGCTCCTGTCCGCCGGCCTGGTTGCTGGTTGTAGCTCCACCGGTGAAAACATGGAAGAGGGTACTTACGGTTCTGACGTGGCCGCGATTGATCAGGATGGCGGTTCTACCGTTTACGGTGGTGCGGATGGCTCCGGCGTTTCCGCCTCCGAGCTGACTGATGACGAGCGTCGGGCCGCTCAGGAGCAAGCCGAGCAGGAAGCCCTGCGTGACATCACCACCTTCTACTTCGATTTCGATACGTCCGAAATCAAGCCGGACGCCCGTGACGTGCTGGTTGCCCACGCTCGCTACCTGGCGGACAACCCGCGTCAGCAGGTACGCCTGGAAGGCCATGCGGATGAGCGTGGCACCAAGGAATACAACCTGGCTCTGGGTGAGCGCCGCGCGAATGCCGTACAGCGCTTCCTGATCGTAAACGGCGCTTCCCGTGGCCAGATTGAAACCGTAAGCTATGGTGAAGAAAAGCCGGCCGTGCGTGGTTCCACTGAAAGTGCCTGGGCACAGAACCGTCGCGTAGAGCTGGTATTCCAGTAAAACCGACCTAGACGGACGTATCCATGAGAAAACAGCTCATGGCGGCCGTGCTGATCCCGCTGGGCCTTGGCCTGGCGGGAGTCGCCCATGCACAGTCGTCCACACCCGCATTCCAGAACAACAGCTCCGAGGCCCAGCGTAAGGCTGGCAACAACCAGGCCACGGCAGAGCTGTTCTACATGATTCAGCAACTGCAGCGCGAAGTGCGAGACCTGCGTGGCCAGGTTGAAGAACATCAGCACCAGATTGGTCGCCTGCAACAGCAGGGCAGGGACCGCTATGTGGATCTGGATCAGCGGATACTGGAGCTGTCCAAGGCCGTCGAGTCCGGGGCCAGTGCTGCACAGCAGCCGGCTGCAGCGGGAGCTTCAGCAGACAGTGGAAGACTGAAGCCGACCCGGGTGTATCGCTCGCCGGAACCGGAAGAGCAGAAAACCTATAACGACATTATCGACCTTATCCGCAACAAGAAAGACTACGACACGGCGATAACCCGCCTGTACGAGTTTGTGGATACCTATCCCGAGGGCGACCTCACCGTTAATGCCTATTACTGGCTTGGTGAAGTCTATCTGGCGAAACCCCAGCTGGAGCAGGCCCGTCAGGCTTTTACCATCGTTGCGACGCGCTATGGTGATCATCGCAAGGCGCCGGACGCTGTGTACAAGCTGGGGGTGACTCTGGATCGCCTGGGCGAAAAAGACGAGGCGCGGCGTCGGATGACCTCCGTTGTCGAGCAGTACCCCGATTCAGGGGCGGCAGAGTTGGCGAAGAAGTATCTTGATTCCGCCCAGGGTTGATCGGTATCTGGTCAACTTGCACGGATCTTGATCGGTCATTGAAAAAAGTTGGTCGACCATGAAAAAAAGGGGTTGATCACCAAAAAAATATCAGTAATATGTGCGCCTCGTTTGGGTCGTTAGCTCAGTTGGTAGAGCAGTTGGCTTTTAACCAATTGGTCGAAGGTTCGAATCCTTCACGACCCACCAAATTTAGAGTGCGAGGTTTTGGCCGCGCGTTCGCTGGATGAAAAGCCAGCACAGCCAGTTAGGGGTCGTTAGCTCAGTTGGTAGAGCAGTTGGCTTTTAACCAATTGGTCGAAGGTTCGAATCCTTCACGACCCACCAACAAGGCAAACCGTCACCACGGGGTTTGCGGAAAAAAGAGCCGAAAGGCTCTTTTTTTTTGCCCGCAAGAACCCACCTATACCCACAGGACGGACGCTATCCTGCAACCTGGCATACCCACATTGCAGGATCATGAAACCAAAGGCAGAAGTGATATACTCTGGCCGTTAACGTCAATCAGAGAATAAGTGATGACTAAAGCGCAAGACCGCATTCTGGTTCAGGAACATCTCGCCCATCAGGCGGAGCCCAAGCCCCTGAGCGCCTCAGAGAAAGCTGATCTCGAGGCCAGGATCAAGGTGGCTCTGAAGGAGAAGGATGCCGTTCTGGTAGCGCATTATTACACCGACCCGGACATCCAGCGGCTGGCAGAAGAGACCGGTGGTTGTGTGGCGGATTCCCTGGAAATGGCGCGCTTCGGTAACCAACACCCGGCCTCCACCGTTGTCGTTGCCGGCGTTCGTTTCATGGGAGAGACGGCAAAGATTCTGAATCCGGAGAAAAAGGTTCTGATGCCGACTCTGGAGGCAACTTGCTCGCTTGATGTTGGTTGCCCGGCAGACGAGTTCTCCGAGTTCTGTGATCAGCACCCGGATCGCACCGTCGTGGTTTATGCCAACACCTCGGCTGCGGTGAAAGCCCGGGCCGATTGGGTGGTCACCTCCAGTTGCGCCCAGGCCATTGTTGAGCATCTGGACGCCAAAGGTGAAAAAATCCTGTGGGCGCCAGACAAACACCTGGGCGGCTATGTACAGAAAACCACAGGCGCAGACGTTCTGCTGTGGGACGGCTCCTGCATCGTGCACGAGGAATTCAAGTACCGTGGCCTGGAAGACCTCAAGGCTCTGTACCCGGATGCAGCAATCCTGGTGCACCCGGAGTCACCCGATGCGGTGGTACAGATGGCGGATGTGGTCGGTTCAACCTCGCAACTGATTCATGCGGTGCAAACGCTTCCGAACGAAGAGTTTATCGTTGCAACAGACAACGGCATTTTCTACAAGATGCAACAGCTGGCGCCCAACAAAACGTTGATTGAGGCGCCCACCGCGGGCAACGGCGCAACCTGCCGAAGCTGTGCCCATTGTCCCTGGATGGCCATGAACGGTCTGGAGAATCTGCTGCACGTGCTTGAGCATGGCGACCAGGAAGTGCATGTGGATGACGAGCTGCGAGAAGACGCGCTGCGCCCGCTGCGCCGGATGCTGGACTTCACCGCCAACATGAACCTCAAGGCTGCCGGCAACGCCTGAAGGCTTCGGGGTTATTCCTAACCGGCTTCGCGCGCCTGAAGTCGGTTAGTCAGCTCACCAAGGCGCTCACTCACCACCTGGCGTTCGGCGGAGCCGGCCGGCAGTTTCTCCTGGGCCTGGCGCAATTGTCGCTGTGCTGATTTCAGATCGCCCATCAGTACATCGTATTCCGCTCTTGCCCGGTGTACGCCGACAATATTCCGCGCCATACCTTCGGCTTCGGCCAGTCTCAGCCAAAGTTGCTCCTGGCTGGGCAGGCGGCGAGTCAGCTCCCTCAGGTAGTCGGCAGCGGCGGCGCCGTTACCATCGGCAATCTCTATGGCCGCCAGCGTGGATGTTATTGGATAGTTGCCGGGATTGCGCGCCAGGGCCTCCTGCATAAGCGCTCTGGCGTCGGCATACCGTTTCTGGCTGAGCAGAACTTCCGCCAGTGATACCTGGAACGTGATGCGCCCAGGGTTGGCTTTCAATAATTCCCGCATTAGCTGCTCCGCCTTCTCATAGCGCCGGCTTTCCTGATAAGCCACCGCCAGGCCGTAGCGAATGGCATCGTTGCGCTGGGCGTCTTCCCGGGCCAGGTAAGCCTCGAACGTTTCTATCGCCGTTTCCGGCGATTCGCTGTAATGCACCTGCAGGCGGCTGCGAACCAGGTGATATTCCTGTCCGTCCTGCACCCGGGTATCAGGGTATTGTTCGGCCCGGTTGCGGGTGTCGGCAACCCGGTTCTGGGTCAGCGGGTGAGTGGAAAGGTATTCCGGCAGGCGATTTCCCTGCAGGCGGTTCTGTCTCATCATGATTTCGAACATCTCGGGCATACCTCTCGGGTCCATGCCGGCACTGGCCAGGATGTCCATGCCAACCCGGTCGGCTTCCTGTTCGTGGGAGCGGCTGTAGGCCAGCATGTTCTGCACAGCCATGGCCTGGGTGCCGGCGATGGCGGCAATGCCAATGTCTGACTGGGTAACCGCAGAAAGCACGATACCGGCGATCATGCCGGCCAGGGTTAACGGAGCGCTGGTTTCCTGTTGCTGCATTCGGCGAGCAAAATGGCGCTGGCTGAGGTGGGCGAGTTCGTGGGCCAGGACCGAGGCAAACTGTTGCTCGGTGGCTGCGTTCAGAAACAGGCCCCCATTTACGCCTACTACGCCGCCGGGCACGGCGAAGGCGTTGATGGCCGGGCTGTCAATCAGAACCAGTTTCAGGTCGCGGTTATCCAGCGGTGCGGACGGCACCAGACGATAAATGATCGCGCTCAGGTAGTCGTAGACCAGTGGGTCCTGAAGTTGCGGGGCTGAACGGCGAATGGAGGCCATAACCTGTTGGCCAATATCGGCTTCCATCTGTCCGGAGATCAGGCCGCCGCTACCGCCGATGCTTGGCAGGTCTGACGACTGCGCGCGTGTGGTCGGGCTGGTGACCGCCATGGTGAGGGCCAGAAAAACGATCAGGGCCCAGGGGGAGCGGTGTTGGCCTTCGTTCTGGTACTTCATATGTCTGAGGATGCCTCGAATTCGTGTTGCCGGTTTGACAAGGCGGCAGCCGGCAAGTTCTCCGGAGTATTACCAACTCTTGTGATGCATTAGAGTAACACCAGCGGCATAATGCCTGCCTGATTACTGTATGAAACGTAATGGTAAATGCTGATTATGGCTGACAGAACCCTGGATGCCAGCGGCCTGCGTTGTCCCATGCCGCTGCTGAAAACCAAGCTGGAACTCAATTCCATGACGCCCGGGGAGGAATTGGTGGTTGTCGCCACGGATACCGGCTCACTGAGGGACATACCTGCCTGGCTGGCGTTGTCGGCCCATACGCTTGTCAGCCAATCGGAGAGTAATGGGGAATATCGTTTCGTGATAAAGTGCGGCGGTTAATTTCCGGAGTTATTCATGGTCAGAATTCTACGCGGTCTAGCCCACAAATATTTTTCAGACGAAGAAGCCGTCATCCTGTTTTTGCTGCTGGTGACTGGCACCGTCTTTATCATCTGGTTCGGGGCCATGCTGGCGCCAGCCATCGCTTCCCTGATTGTGGCGTTCATTCTGCAGGGCCTGGTGTCGAAACTGAACCGGATGGGTGTGCCTGAGCTGATCGCCGTGATAGGTGTGTTTGTGGTGTTCCTGGGCGTGCTGGTGGGTTTTATCTTCGGCCTGTTGCCGTTGATCTGGACTCAGCTGAGTACCCTTGCCGGCGAAGCGCCCCGGATTATCAGGGAGCTCCAGTCCTATCTTGAAGTCCTGCCCGAGCAGTACCCCCATCTGGTCTCAGTCGAATCTGTGAACACCATGTATCAGCAGATCTCGGCGGAAGTAGGGCACCTGACTCAATGGCTGGTGTCCTTCTCGCTGTCCAGCATTCCGGACCTTGTGGCCTTGCTGATCTACATGGTTCTGGTGCCTATCCTGGTGTTTTTCTTCCTGAAAGACCGCCGGGTTCTGGTGAACTCTTTCGCCCGTCTGCTGCCTCCGCAGCGGCCGATGATGGTTCGCATCTGGCATGAAGTAAACCTGCAGTGCGCCAATTATGTCCGCGGCAAGGCGGTGGAAATTCTGATTGTCGGTGGCGTCACCTATGTCGCCTTCAAGTTCCTCGGTATGCCCTATGCGGCACTGCTCTCCCTGTTGGTGGGGCTGAGTGTGGTGATTCCCTACATTGGTGCCGCGGTGGTCACCATTCCGGTGGCAGTGATCGCCCTGTTTGCGTTCGGCTGGGGCAGCCATTTTATCTGGGTCATGGTGATCTACGGCATTATTCAGGCGCTTGATGGCAATGTCCTGGTACCGATACTGTTCTCGGAAGTGAATAACCTGCACCCGGTGGCGATTATTGTCGCCGTGCTGTTCTTTGGCGGGATCTGGGGCTTGTGGGGCGTGTTTTTTGCGATTCCGCTGGCGACGATGCTGAAAGCGGTCTTCGCCGCCTGGCCGGTGAAGGAGTCGCCTCCGCCACCAGCCATTGCGGAATAGGGCGTTAAAGGGCTTTGACGGCTTCCAGCACCTCGTCGGCGTGCCCTTTTACCTTGACGCCGCGCCATTCCCTGCGCAGCACGCCTTCCTTGTCGATCAGGAAGGTGCTGCGTTCAATGCCAAGGTGCTCCTTGCCATAAAGCTTCTTGAGCTTGATGACGTCGAACAGCTTGCACAGGGATTCGTCCTTGTCGGAAATCAGGTGGAACGGAAAGTCATATTTTGCCCGGAAGTTATCATGGGCTTTCAGGCCATCCCGCGAGACGCCGAAAATCTCGGTGTCCTCGGCAGCAAAGGCTTCCATTCTGTCCCGGAAGTCCTGGCCCTCGGTGGTGCAGCCCGGTGTATTGTCTTTCGGGTAGAAGTAAATAACGATGTTCCGGCCTTTCAGGTCGCTCAGGCGAACGGTCTGGTCGCCAGTGGCCTCAGCCTGAAATTCTGGCACGGGTTGATTCAATGCTACGGATGACATGACATCTCCTTTAATTCCCTTGTGTCAGTTCGAGCCCAACATTACCATATCGGTTTTATTCGGACGGAGCTTTTATGATTACGGGTAGCCTTGTCGCACTGGTCACGCCCATGTATCCAAACGGTGATATTCACTGGGAGGATCTGGACAAGCTGGTGGACTTTCATATCGAAAACGGCACCCATGGCATTGTTGCTGTGGGCACCACTGGCGAATCCGCAACCCTGGATCCGGAGGAACATATCCGGACGATCGGGCACATCATAAAACGTGTAAACGGCCGGATTCCCGTTATTGCAGGTACCGGTGGTAACAGTACGCGCGAAGCCATCGAATTGACCACCGAAGCCCACAAACTCGGTGCCGATGCCTGTCTGCTCGTAGTGCCCTACTACAACAAGCCGACCCAGGAAGGCCTGTATCAGCACTTCAAGGCCATCGCGGAAGCGGTACCGGGCATGAGCCAGATTCTCTACAACGTACCGGGCCGCACTGCCTGCGATATGCTCAACGAGACGGTCGTCCGCCTGGCCGATATCCCCAATATCGTTGGTATCAAGGACGCGACCGGGAACATTCCCCGTGGCGCCGAGCTGATCGAAGCCCTGGATGGACGCCTTGCGGTTTACTCCGGTGACGACGCCACGGCGGCAGATCTGATGCTGGCGGGTGCGAAAGGTAATGTTTCGGTAACGGCCAACGTCGCTCCGAAGGCCATGGCTGAGCTCTGTGAAGCGGCCATTGCGGGCAACGAAGACGAAACCCGCCGCTTGAACGAACTGCTGATGCCGCTTAATCGCAAGCTGTTTCTGGAGGCCAACCCTATTCCGGTAAAATGGGCGCTTTACCGCATGGGCATGATCGGTGAGGGCATTCGTCTGCCTCTGACGCCGCTCAGCGAAAAGTTCCACGGCGAGGTGGAAGACGCGCTCAAGGCCTCAGGTGTTCTCTGAGGCCACCGTTACCGTTAACCGGAGTAACCCGATGCAGGTTCCTGCAAGAGCCCGTAAGAAAACCGTTTTGTTCGCTCGACCTGTTTCGGCATTGGTGCTTGCCAGTGCCCTGGCCGGTTGCAGCCTGATCGATGATCGTTCCGAAGGCTACGTCAACGCACCGGAAGGCGAGCCGATTCAGGTGCCTGAAGGCCTCGACAGCTCCCGGCTGAGCGAGACCATGCCGATACGGTCAATCAACACCGCCGATTCCCGCAATCTTTACCCGTCGTCGATTCCCCGTCCGCCGGATATGACATCCGAGATTCTGGACGAAAACTATGTGATTGAAGAGTTGGACGGCCGTATCTGGCTGCTGGTCAATGAGGTGCCAGGACGGCTCTGGCCCGTGGTCAGTGCCTGGATGAATGAGAGCGGCCTGGGCATTGCCCATGACAGCCCGCAACTGGGGATTATCCAGAGTGAACTGGCGAATTTCAGCAAGCGCAGCCGAACACTGCTGGGGCTCGCCGATAATCCGACCGCAGCAGAACCCAAGGTGGTGATGCAGGCCCGCCTGGCCCCTGGCATCCGGCGTAAAACCACCGAAATCCGCGTGCGTATTCTGGAGCTGGAGCAAGCTCCGGAAGAGCTTCTGCCCTGGGACAGTGGCACTGTTTCGGATGCACCCTCCGAGCAACAACGGGCGCTGTTGGCCGAGCTGGGGGATTTCCTCAAGCAGCGTGAGGACAACAAATCCTTCTCGCGGGCGGCCTCAGGCATGGTATCCGAGCCGCTGGTGCGCTTGCAGTCGGAGCAGGATGAAGCGGTTGCCATTCGAGTGGAACTGGATTTCGGCCGCACCTGGGCAGAGGTCAATCGGTCCCTGGAGGAAATGGGGCTGCCGGTACTGGATCTGAATCGCAGTGAAGGCTGGTTGCAGGTGGATTTCCGCACGGAAGACGAGCGTAGTCCGGGCTGGTTCTCGTGGTTCAGTGATGCTGAAAAGCCGGTCCACACCCACACAATCCGGATTCAGCAGGGTGCCGACGCCATGAGCGTTACCGCCGAGCAGCATGACAGCTACGAGGGTGAACGCAGTTCTGCAGATCTGCTCACCCAACTCTTTGAACATCTGTATTGATTAACGGGGTGGCCGTGGCCACCGGCCGTTTGGAGAAAGTAATGGAAAAGCGCGAAGAGCTTTACGCCGGCAAGGCAAAATCGGTTTACCGCACGGACGATCCCGAGCGGTTTGTTCTGGTATTCCGTGACGATACCTCTGCCTTTGACGGAGAGAAAAAAGAACAGCTGAACCGCAAGGGCATGGTGAACAACAAGTTCAATGCCTTCATCATGGAAAAGCTGGAAGCGGCCGGCGTACCTACCCATTTCGAAGGGCTACTCTCTGATACCGAGTCCCTGGTCAAGAAGCTCGAGATGATCCCGGTTGAATGCGTGGTGCGCAATGTGTCTGCGGGCAGCCTGTGCCGTCGCCTTGGCGTGGAAGAGGGTCAGGAGCTGAACCCGCCCACCTTTGAGCTCTTTCTGAAAAACGACGCGCTGCACGATCCGATGGTGAACGAATCCCTGGCGGTCAGCTTCGGCTGGGCCAAGGCCGATGAGCTGGCCCGGATGAAAGAGCTGACCTATAAGGTCAACGACGTACTGAAAAAACTGTTTGACGACGCCGGCATGCTGCTGGTGGACTATAAGCTGGAATTCGGCCGCAGTGGTGGCCAGATCGTTCTGGGTGACGAATTCAGCCCCGATGGCTGTCGTATCTGGGACAAGGAAACCCGCAAGAAGATGGACAAGGATCGCTTCCGCCAGGGCCTTGGCGAAGTGATCGAAACCTATGAAGAAGTCGGTCGTCGTCTCGGCATAAAGTTTGACTGACCGGGCAATACAACCACAAAAAACGGGTGCGTTATGCGTAAACTGATGATTGTTGTAGGTGGCTCACTGGCTTTGGCCGCGCCGCTGGCCAATGCTGATGTACTGGGCGTTGGCGCCAACGTTAGCTATTGGGATTCCGATTTCTCTGGCGAAGTGGTCAACAAGGATTCGGCCGTTGATATTGAAAAGGATCTCAACCTCGACAGCGACAGCAACGCGAACTTCACGGCGTTTTTCGAGCATCCGATTCCGGTGCTGCCGAACGTAAGGTTGAATTACACCAGCATTTCCCAGAGTGGGCGTGGTGAGATCGGGCTGGAAGCATTTGATGGAATTCTGCCAGGGGCTCCTGTTCGTTCGGATCTGGATATCGACCAACTGGACGTCACCCTGTACTACGAAGTACTTGATAACTGGGTGAACCTCGATCTGGGCCTGACCGCCAGAAGTTTTGATGGTGAGCTGGTTTTACGGGACGTGAATGATATTGCCAATGTCAGTAAAACCTCCGTCGACGCCGTCGTTCCTATGGGCTACCTCGCCGCCCGTTTTGACCTGCCGTTAACTGGCGTGTCCGTAGGTGCAGAGGGCAATTTCATCAGCTACAGCGGCGACTCTCTGCACGACTTCAACGCTTATGGCCAGTACGAATTCGCCATGCTGCAGCTGCGGGCGGGCTATCGTCAGATGGCCATCGACTATGAAGATGATGACGACAAACTGGATGTCGAAATGTCCGGACCCTTCGCCAGTGTTGGCGTGGCGTTCTGACCAGGACCGCTAAAAGGCGCCTTCGGGCGCCATTTTTCATGGAGAACAGATCTTGAAAATCCTCGTTACGGGAACCGCCGGCTTTATCGGCTCGCATCTTGCTCACCGTTTGCTCGATCGTGGCGATGAAGTGATTGGCGTGGACAACGTCAACGACTATTACGACGTCAATCTCAAGGAAGCACGCCTGGCCCGGCTGCTGAACAAGCCCGGTTTCACCGAAGTACGCCAGGACGTGGCCGACCGCGAGGCCATGGAAGCGGTTTTTCGTGAACACAAGCCCGAGCGGGTAGTGCACCTGGCAGCCCAGGCCGGAGTCCGGTATTCCCTGGAGAACCCTCATGCCTATGTGGATGCCAATCTGGTCGGCTTCATGAACATCCTTGAGGGTTGCCGTCATAACGAGGTCAAGCACCTGGTGTATGCCTCCAGCAGCTCCGTGTACGGGGCCAATGAGACCATGCCATTCTCCGTGCACGATAACGTGGATCATCCGCTGAGCCTGTACGCGGCGTCCAAGAAAGCCAACGAGCTGATGGCCCATACATACAGCCATCTGTACAACCTGCCCACCACCGGGCTGCGGTTCTTTACTGTTTACGGCCCCTGGGGCCGGCCGGATATGGCGCTGTTTATCTTTACCAAAAAGATCCTGGCCGGTGAGCCCATCGACGTGTTTAACCACGGGCATCACAAGCGGGACTTCACCTACATCGACGACATCGTCGAAGGCGTTATCCGCACTCTGGACAACGTAGCCCAGCCGAACCAGGACTGGAGCGGTGCCCAGCCGGATCCGGGCACCAGCAAGGGGCCTTACCGAATCTACAATATCGGCAGTAATAACCCGGTGGAGTTGTCCCGTTTTATCGAGATTATTGAGGAGCGGGTGGGCAAGAAAGCTGAGAAGAATCTGCTGCCGTTGCAACCGGGTGACGTGCCGGCCACCTACGCCAATGTCGATGACCTGATCAACGATGTGGGGTACAAGCCGTCTACCACGGTGGAAGAGGGCATTGCCAACTTCGTGGACTGGTATCGGGATTTTTACAACGCCTGAGCGTCCATCATCGCTTATGAATAAGGCCAGCCGAGACGCTGGCCTTATTTGTATTATGGTCGCTGTTCCGGAAGCCTGAATACCTGTGCTTTCCGGGTAACAGGACATTGGAAAGCCAATTCAACGGCGGTGAGTTGCAGGCCACCCGCAGATGCCGCGCCATACAGCCGGTCTCCCACAATCGGGTGGCCAATGCCGGCCAGGTGTCGACGGATCTGGTGTTTACGGCCGGTTTCGATTCGTACCTGCACGTCCGTTGTGTCTGATTCCTCATCCCGGCTCAGTTTCGTCACGCGGCTGATTGAGTCCTTGCCATCCAGTGGTGTGTCGAGGCGAAGATCATCCGCCATCAGGTTGCCGGCGACCCGCGCCCGGTAGATCTTGGTCATGGCTCGCCCGGCAAACAATTCTGAAAGGGCCGCCGCAGCCTTGCCGTCATGGGCAATCAGCATCAGACCTGCAGCGTCGGCGTCCAGGCGGTGTACCAGAAAGCAGGGTGTGTTCAGTTCAATTTCCGCCAGGCGCAGCAGGCTGCAGTGGTCGCCCCATTGAGACCCTTGTGATAAAAGCCCGTGGGGCTTGAACCAGACACTGTAACGTCCTTTGTTCTCCAGCAGCGTCGGTGTTTCCGGCTTGCGCGCCAACACCTGATCATCGTAGAACAGCTGAATACGGGTGCCGGGTTTCAGTTCCCGCTTGGCCTTGCGTAAACGTACCTGCTTTCCCTTCTGTGTCCACCAGCACGCGCCCTTGGCCATGGCATCCTTGATGCGCTGCTTGGGCAGGCCCGAGGCGCCTGCAAGCGCATCCACAGCCGTCGTGCTCTGGTCTACGGTGACATCAAACTGTTTGCGCATCGGCGTTTTTATCCGGAAGGAGAAGATCCAAGATGATTGCCGGCAATGATACGGAGCGGGGAATGTATCGACAAGGCGCTTGTACCTCAAGGCACATTGATGACAGTGAGCTCTGAGGGTGTACACTGATGAAAAGCCACCTCAAGGAGATATCGACATGCCAATGATTGGCTGGCTGTTTATACTCGCCGCATTTGCGATGATTGTGGGAAGCCTACTGTTACTCAGAGATGGGGCCAATATGAAAATCCCCAAAGAAAAGCTTGAGAAGATTCGTCAGCGCAAAGCAGAACAGGACGCGAAAGATAAAAAAGAGGGGGATAGCTGGTAGCGCCAGAACCATGAACCAGTCCACGACTTTTGAGTCTGCCCCCGCCTGAACCTTTCGCGACCTAACGATATGTCGCATGATTAGACATCACTGCCCGGATATGGACTAGACGACACCGGATGTCGCCGCTACGAGTGCGCAATTCCTGCAAGAGTTATCCCGTCTTTTTCATCAATGCCGCAACCAGAAGCGCACAGACTGTATCGCCTCGGGAATGGCAGTGATCGCGCCTGAAGAATAAGCCTGAAATCATAAGAAAAAAGGAAAGAACATGATCCAGTTGAGCCGTATTGGATGGGGGCCCGTGTTGCCCATGGTGCTTGTATTATCTGCCTGCGGTGGCGGAAGCGGGGGTGGAGGTAATGATCAGCCTGAAGAGCAGACTGGGCCTCAGTTGAGCTACGACAACAAGAACTTTGCCCAAAAATCAGTATCGATAACCAGAGATAGCGGTGCTGAAGGCTTGATACGCCTCCGCGACGATCTTGCGTTGGGGTGGTCAATTATTGATGAGTACACGTCGGCTATTCAAGATATGTCGGTCCTGGAGCAGGGCACTTACCCATGTGCGGGTGGTGGTAACCTGGAAATCCGCTGGACAGAGACTGAGAACTCCCTGGAGGAGACCACCCGATTCAGCAGATGCGTACTGGATACCCCGACCCATGGCCCTATTATGATCAGTGGCAGCACCATCTACGAAAGCGTCCTGATCGCCGAATCGGAAACCGCTGCCAGTTGGAAGAGTTCTTACATGGACGATCTGTCCGGAACAATCCAGCGCACGGGTGAGTCGCTTCGTTTCAGTGGCGCACTTCGTATGAGCGATTATCTGAATGAGAATGGTGGAGTCACGAGCTGGCGCTACGTTCGGGATATCAAACGATACGAGATGATGCTGGGTAAGCGCTACGTCGCCATTGCCGACGCTCAGAACCGGGATTCGGGAACGGATGCAGACTCGGAGTATTCGGTTCGCGCCACCATTGTCGGCTCGGCGATTGGTGGTTACATGAAGCTGGAGACCCCGGATCCGGTGGAGTTTTCCTCCAACCTGGAGTGCCCGGTGTCCGGAATCGTAAAACTGTCCAGCAACGGTGAGGCCGAGGTTCGCTTTGGTAGCAGCGCAGGCGGTACCGCCAAGGCAGTTGCGGTCTGGGTTGATGGTGCCGTTGTCGAGAGTTATGACGATTGCAGTGAAATAGGTGTGGTTCTGTACTTCTGACCGGAGGAGGGCAGGCTTCTCTGGTCTGCCCTCTACGACTGCTAACAGCAAATGCGAGGCACAAAAAAAGCCGCCCAGCAAAGCTGTAAGCGACTTCTTCTGCAGGATTGGTAGGACCACGCGGATTCGAACCGCGGACCTCTACCATGTCAAGGTAGAAAAAGCCCCTTTCTGATTATCCTTTGAAAACAACGCCGTAGAACATAAAGCCACCTAAAAACAGCAGCTTAACCCCTTTCCCGTTCGTTTCACTGTGTCCTTTACGTTTCAGTTTATTCCCCTATAATTGCTGTAAATCGTGCTGTAAATCTGAATTACAGCACGGGGCAACCTTGGGGAGTAATGAGCAATGGCCAGAAAATCCGCCTCGTCGATTACCGATACCGCAATGCGAAAGCACCTCACTAACGACGCTGTAGCCGTCCGCGCTGAATTGTCGTGTGACTATATTCCCGGCTTCTTTCTGATGAAGGGGAAGACCGGCGGCACCTGGAATTACCGATACCGAGATGCGGACGGTAAGAAGCGAGTATTCAGGATCGGCAACATTAAGTCCGGCTCTATCGACACGGCAGGCATCGACCCCAGGCACATGAGCAGGACTACCGCGATCAGTGAAGCGGAAAAATGGCAGGGGAGGATCAAAGAGGGCGAATATCCGCACACTATCCGCGAGGCTCAGAAGCAGGAGGCACGCCAAAAAGATCAGGAATTGAAGCGCGCCGCGGAGTCTACGCTCGGCAAGTTTCTGGAAGGTCCGTTCGCGGCCAACCAGAGCCGCAAGAAGGGGCAGGGCAAGCACACTATCAATATCATCCGGAGCAATTTCGAGCACCTGCTAGAGCGCCCCTTAGACGGTATCAGAGCCGCGGACATAAAAGAGTGGCAGCACGACAAGGAAGCCGAGGGCAAGGCGTATTCGACCTTGAAGCGCGCCTTTGGAGCGTTGCGTACTTTGATGAATCAGGCTGTAGCCGATGGTGTATTGCAGGAAATGCCGTTCACCTCGAAGGCATTGGCACCGCAGCGCGCGGATCTGAAAGAGCAGGAGATACACCGGCAGGAAGAAGAGGCCCGAAAAAAGCGCCGTATGCTCACCGACACAGAGCTTGATGCTCTTTGGCGCGGCCTGGAGTTGTACGACAAGCAGAGACGCCAACAGCGTGCGAACAGTCGCAAGCATGGCAAGGATTACTTGCCGGACCTTTCTGATGTGCGGTTTGTGGATTGGTTCGAGCCTGCTGTAACCCTTGCCTACTTCACCGGCATACGCCCCGGCGACCTCTACGGGCTACGCTGGCCAAACATTCACTTTGCAGAGATCGGCGGTTCTCGTCTCCGGTTTGTACCGGAAAAAACCCGCCACCATGCAGACCCCGCGCAAGTGGACATCATGTTACACCCGGACGCGGAAGAGGTAATCAGAGCGTGGTGGATTCAGTGCGGGAAACCTGACTCCGGTTATGTGTTCACTGAAAAGGATGGCGTGCGGTTAGGCCGCCAGGCACATGACGGAAGATGGAGCACGGTTAAGACTTTGGGCGGATTACCCGAAGAAATCGAATTCTATAGTTTGCGGCATCACTTTATCAGCAACCTGCTAGACAAGGGCCAGCCGATGAAGTTGGTGGCGGAGGCTGTAGGCCATAAATCAACCGCGATGATAGAGCGCAACTACGGCCATATTCTGCCAGAGCGGAAAGACGAAGCGATGAAGTTGATGGCGGGGCGGAGAAAAGTCGCACCACAAAAAAATAAAACTATTGAGAATGCAAAAGCGATAGGCCGGGAATAAATAATATCCGTCGATACTCAAAAAATATCAACTATATCAGATGGTTGGCTGATATTTTTCCCGCCCTGTTCCTGCCCTGTAAGTGCAGTCATATGAACGGGTATACTATGCACATCCCTGAAACGAATTAGGGGTAAGCACCGGGCTAGAAGGTCTCTCACCACCCAAAAGCCCGGATTTTTTAGACTACGCCGGGGTTGCCCGTACATAGAATTCCGCAAATTCATGTTATGGGAAAGTGGCGAATACCTGAAATACGATATTTTCATAAGGATATTCGTTTTTATAACCCCGGCGGGCTCTTTGGAGATCCGCTAATGCAGACGCAGAACGTAACCCAGCGCCACACGCTGACGCAACAAAAAAATAGTGAAGCAGTGAAGGCAATCATTGCCAGACCTGATGCAATCCTCCCTCGCAAACAAGCCGCGCCACTGATCGGAGTATCAGAAACAACCTTTTGGCGGCTGGCAGAGTTCGACCCCTCATTCCCGGCAAAAATCCGCCTTTCCGCGCGGCGCGTTGGCTGGCGGAAAAGTGACCTCGAAGATTGGCTCAAGAGCCGGGAGGTGATGGCATGAGAGTATTGCCCGGCAGTTTTTACCGCAGCGGGAAAGAGTACCTTTCCATTTCCGAAGCCAGCTACCGCGCTCAGGCGCACCCGTTCACGCTTTATGACGCGATTGCAGCCGAAGAGCTGGAAGTAATCGAGGTTGCAGGGTGCAAGGCTATTTCCGCCGAAGACCTGGAACGGTGGATGATGGAGGGCGGCGAATGAAACAGCAAATTTCAGCACAGCAGGCCCTTGCCTTTAATGTCCCCTCTGCCCGTGTTGACGGCGGGCCGACTGGAATGCCAGGTACTCGGAAAATGCGCCGGGTACTTGCAGCCATTGAACGAAAAGAGCGCAAGAAAGCCCGAAAGGCATCAAAACGGGGGGCGAAATAATGGAACAGCTAAACCGAACAGCCCCCGCCCCGGTGGCAGCCGGGAACGAGGGCCAGAGCATTCAGGAGAGTGGGCAAGGTGATTATAACACCGCTGGTCAGAAATTGACCATCAAGCCGCGCCTGACTGTTATTTCCTCAACTAAGCCCCAAAGGCTGACCAAGCATTACAGCCTGCAAGCGGACAAGCTGCAAAAAGCTGGCGGCGGCAACATGGCAACCGGCCATGCTGACGTTGTAGAGGTAGACGGTCTGCAAGGTCTGGCGGATCTGCTGGCGAGCCTTAAACCGAATCAGGCGTTGTGCTACGGAGTGCCCGAGCGTGATTCTGTGGACGTTGTAACCCGTGACGCATGGCAGAAGATGGGCAAGCCTGACTCCGCAATCCCCAGAATCAAAGAGGCGTTTTTCTGGCCGTCTGACTATGCCGTGATGATGCTCGATTATGACCCGGCACAAAATACCCAGCCGCTCGACCGTGACGGCCTTCTGGCGGCTTTGAGGGAAGCGGTGCCTGGTTTGGGCCGTGTGGCGTGTTTGTGGTTTCCCTCGTCGTCGAGTCATATTATCAACGACGATACCGGAGCTGACCTGACCGGCCTGAAAGGCCAGCGGTTGTACTTCACTGTCCGCCGTGGGGGTGACATAGAGCGCGCCGGAAAGGATCTGCAAACCTATCTGTGGGCGGCTGGTCATGGTTACATCATGGTCAGTACGGCAGGCTCGAAACTCAAACGCACCACCTTTGATAACAGCGTTTGGCAGACCAACCGGCTCGACTTTGCAGCCGGTGCATCGTGTGCGGCTCTATTGTCGCAAAAGCGGGGCAAGCCGGTACTGATCGAAGGCGAGTTCGAGGTATTGGACACCATGGAGGTCATACCGCCACCCGACGAGGCCACCCGCACGAAAGCCCAAGCCAACATCCAGGCAGAAATGCAGGAAGCTGACGAGGAAGCCCAGCTTGTGCGGCATGGGTACATCGAACAGATGGCCTATCGTATCGTTGGTGAGAATGGCGACGACGAGGAAAGGCTCGAACAGGCAAAACGGCTGGTTGAGCGCGCCCTCAGTCATCAAACCCTTGCCGGTGACTTTCCGATAACCGTCGTTATGCCAAGCGGTCAACAATTCGACACAACCGTCGGGGCCATATTGGACGACCGGGAGACGTATCACGGCCTGACAACCCTTGATCCTATCGAACCCGGTTATGACGGCGGCCGTCCTGTTGGCAAGCTGTACCTGATGAGCGCAACGCCTGGTATTAATTCGTTCGCTCACGGTGGTCGTTATTACAAGCTGACGCGCCCGCCGGAAATGGTCGAGCTTGTCCGGGGTAAGACTTTCGAGGCAATGGAGCAGGTTCTCCGGCTGATGCGCCAGTCCCCGGCCTCGTTCGACTTTGGCGGGCCGCTTGTCCTGGTTGAGCATGGGCAGGTTCACCCGCTCGACAAGCATGGCCTGTTGCATTGGCTTGGCGGTATGACCCAGTTCTGGAAATGGTCAGGGGCGGAGGGCAAGCAATACCCAGTTCTCGAAGATCCGCCTGTAAAGATTGCAGACCAACTGCTGGCATTGGGCAACCGCCGCCACCTCAAACGGCTGGAAGCGGTCATCACCGCCCCGACAGTCCGGCCTGATGGCTCACTGCTGACCCGTCCGGGATTTGATGAGCTGACCGGCCTGCTATTGGACGTTAACGAGGATGACCTCTATCCGGTGCCGTTGAACCCGACGACCGCAGAGGTCGAGGCCGCACTCGAACGCCTGATGCGCCCGTTTGCGGACTTCCCGCTGGTGGACATGCTGGACAGGTCTGTCCTGTTGGCGTCCTTGCTGACGGCTGTAGTTCGTCCGGTGGTGCCAACCGCCCCGGCCTTTGGGTTTGATGCGCCAGTTCAAGGCAGCGGCAAAACGCTGTTAGCGAAATGTGTGGCGGCGCTGGCCAGTGGGCACAATGCCAAGGTGCAACCACACTGCCGGGAGGAAGAAGAAATCCGCAAGCGGCTGATGACCATCTTGCTCGAGTCACCACGCTGTGTGGTGTGGGATAACATCATTGGAGTATTCGACAGTGCCTCACTGGCGGGCCTGCTGACCTCGAGTACATACACTGACCGCATTCTGGGGGTTAGCAAAAGTGCCGAGGTGCCAAACCGGGCTATCTGGTTGCTGACCGGCAACAACCTGACCCTGGCAGGCGATATGCCGCGCCGTGTTTTGAAGTGCCGGATTGATCCCGAAACCGAACGGCCCTTTGCCCGTCAATTCGACCTTGACCCGGAGGACTACACCTTAAAGAACCGGCAACGCATGGCAGCGGATGCGCTGACCATCATACGCGGCTGGTTTGCGGCTGGTTGCCCAAGGGCTGACGGGAGCATGGCCTCGTTCGAGCAGTGGGACACACTTGTCCGCCAGCCGGTGGCATGGATTGCCAACCATGTTATGCCCTTTGGTGAGTATGACGACGTGATGAGGGCTGTGGATGATGCCCAGGCGCAAGACCCTGAACAAGAAATGTGGGGGGAGTTGCTCGAGGTCTGGCGCGCCATTTTTGGTGACAAGGCCGTGACCTGTAGGGATGTATTAGAGCAGTACAACAGCGCGTACCGTTGCGGCGAGCAGAGCAATCAGCAGCGGTTGCTCGAGGCGTTGGACGAGTACAAGCCGGGCCGCACACTTTCCGCTCGTTCGCTTGGCAAAGTCCTGCAATTCAGAGCTGACCGGCTAGTTAACGGAATGCGGTTAAGGAAGATCCAGACCGGCGGCAAGCACGCTCAACTCTGGCAAGTGGAGGTCATAGAGTAATCAGGCGGGGGTTTAAGGGGTTTTGGGGGTTTGTTTCTACCGCTGAAACTTTGAGAGTACTTACTCTTTATTATTTAGTGAGGGGAATATAACCCCCTTAACCCCCTTAACCCCCGTTTGCTCAATAATTAGGCCAGCACACGACGACATAACAGCCGCAATGCAAAAAAAAGACACTCCCCGCACAAAATTACCCTCATCTCTTAATATAGTTTTTGTCTATTAAAAATCTCTTATAGATAGCCGCGAATCCCTGCAATACAAACCCCAGTACCCATTGATCCAAAGCTATCTACCATAACAGGGTAGAATTTATAACGATTAAACCATTGAAATATAGCGTTTTAGTTTCATGTCGGTGCTGTAAATGCCAAAAATTACAGCAATTACTGTTAAAATGGAGCCATATTTACAGCATAGATACCGCCTATATAGGCCAGCGATATGACCAAACAAGCCGCAATCCCTCCTAAGTATTCAGCGGACTGGCTGGAAAAGCTGGATGGCCGCACCACGTTAGCCCGTGCGGTTAATGATCGTTACCACGATTTGACCCAGGACTTAGGCGGTATTGATCGGATGAGCTATCAGCGCCGGTCATTGTGCAAGCGGATTGTTTACATGGAATGTGTCATCGAGCAACAGGAAGCAGCCCTAAGCCGTGGCGAGGAAGTAGACCAAGGGCGGCTTACTCAGGCGGTGAATACGCTAATTGGACTGCTTAAAACCGTTGGTCTTGATCGCCAAGCCCGTGACGTACCAGACCTAGCCACCTTCCTGAAGCAACGGGAGGGCGGCAAGTGATAACCATACGCGACCTGATGACAGATCCCGCCTTGTTCGGGGATCAATTCGGGGGCGATAGCTTCAAGGCATGGCGGACACTGCTGGCGGGCTTTTACGGGCTAGAACTGGCAGAGGATGAGCTACCCCACTGGCAGGAACTAACAGGCCGTGAAAGCGCCCCAGAGGCCGTACACGATGAACTATGGCTGGCCATTGGCCGCCGTGGTGGCAAGTCTCAGGCCGCCGCCCTGCTGGCCGTGTTTCATGCTGCATTCATGGACTACAGCGACCGCCTAAGCCCCGGCGAAGTGGCTACCGTTATGGTATTGGCCGCAGACCGCAAACAGGCCCGTTCAGTGTTCCGCTATATCAGTGGCCTGTTCCACTCTAACGCCATGTTGGAACGGCTTATCACGCGGGAAACCACCGAAAGCCTGGAGTTATCGAACCGGGCAGCCATAGAGGTTCACACCGCCAGCTTTCGGGCCGTTCGGGGCTATACCGTGGCCTGCTGTATTGCCGATGAAATAGCGTTCTGGAGATCCGACGACAGCGCGAACCCAGACCGGGAAGTAGTCAGCGCGATACGCCCGGCAATGGCCACCCTGACCGGCCCGCTGATTGCCCTTTCCAGCCCTTACAGCCGCCGGGGCGCGCTATGGGATGCCTACAGCCGATACTACGGCAAGGAAGGCTCTATTCTGGTGGCCCAGGCACCTAGCCGCACCATGAACCCGACACTACCCGAAAAGGTAGTCCGGGAGGCAATGGAACGCGACCCCGCCGCAGCCAAAGCGGAATACATGGCAGAGTTCAGGACGGACGTGGAAACCTTTATCAGCCTGGAAGCGGTAGAGGCCTGCACGGCACCAGACCGGCTAGAGTTGCCGCCCCTGTCAGACCGCCACTATTTCGGTTTTGTTGACCCTTCCGGCGGCTCAAAGGATGCCATGACCCTAGCCATTACCCACCGGGAAGGGGATCAGATCATTCTGGACGTAGTGCGAGCCGTGAAGCCGCCCTTCAGCCCTGAATCCGTGGTTCTGGAGTTCTGCAACCTGCTGAAGAAATACCGGATAGACACCGTTACCGGGGACAGGTACGCCGGGGAGTTCGCCCGCGAACCCTTCCGAAAGCAGGGCATTAAATACGAACTAGCACCGAAGCCCCGGAGCGACCTATACCGGGATCTGCTACCGCTGATTAACAGCGACCGCGTGGAACTGCTGGACAACAAGCAACTACAGAGCGAACTGGTAAGCCTTGAGCGTCGGACAAGCCGCGCCGGTAAGGACAGTATCGACCACCCGCCCGGTGGCCATGATGATCTGGCCAACGCCGTAGCCGGGGCCGTGGATTGCGCCGCCCTTCCACCCTTTGAAATGCCGAAAGTCACTATTCGAATGAACGGAGAACACGCATGAAAGCCGATGAAATCCGAACCCAGCTACAGGGCATAAAAGCCGAGCTAGAAAGCCTGAACCCTGTCACTGATGCCGAGCTATCCGCGCAAGTTGCCGCCGGTGGCAATGCTGACGAACTGGTAGAGCAGGCAGCCCAGACCGACAAGCGCCGCCGTACCCTAGCCATTCAGGCCGATGCACTACAGAAACAGCTTTCAGCGGCTATTAAGGCAGAGGCAGGCCCAGCGGTAGCCCAGCACCAAAAGGCACGGGAGAAGGCCATAGAGGCCGCCAGAAAGGCACTACAGGCAAGCCATGAAGCCGTGACCGCGTTCACTGAAGCTATCAGCCAGTGGGAAGCCGCCGCCGCTGATGCTGAACAGGCAGGCTATGACGCAAACATGACCGCCAGCCAGGCCGGTCTATCAAAACCAGTTCCGCTAACGGGTATCGGCAGTGGCGAGTTCTACCAACTAGAGCGCCGGATTGCCGCCAGCTTGAACCCCCACCGCCGCGACGGTTCACAACTCAACAAACAGCAAATTGACCTAGAGGGCTGAACAATGGATCAGGTAACAAAGCATATTCACGACGCAGTAACCGGCAAGCGCGCAGAGCGTGAAGCAGAGCAAGCCCGCCGCCGTGAGGAAGCAGCCAGGCTAAAACAGGAAATTGCCGAGCTGAAACAGAAAGCCGGTGAATGACAGAACCGGATCTGGAATTGATAGAGCAGCCCTTACAGCCCCCGGATGAAATGCCAGAGCGGCAACTATGGGGCGCTGCATTGCGGCTGTTTCTTGATGATGCCATGAGCCACCACAAGGGCATTAAGCGCAAGGCAATAGCCGCAGAAATGGAGCAGGCTTATCAGGATCTAAGGCACGCAGGGCCGCAGACAAGGCGGTTATGTGCAATGACTGGCCATGATGCTGACATTCTGGCGGAGGCGTTTAGACGCTGGTGTGATATGGCCTGAAGCCGGGGAACCGCTATAGAGGTGAAGCCGGTGGATGGCCGCCCTCAAATTTACAGCACGGAATTACAGCACGGAAAAACGCCGCTGTATTGCTGTAAATCGGCTGTAAATTGCTGAAATTTTCTTTCGGGCATAAAAAAAGCCACTCGACTTTCGCCCTAAGTGACTGTTTCTGTTGCAGAAATTGGTAGGACCACGCGGATTCGAACCGCGGACCTCTACCATGTCAAGGTAGCGCTCTAACCAACTGAGCTATGGTCCTGTCCTGCAACGGGGTGGAAATATACGGATTTCGGGTGCCCTGGTCAACCTCTTTGCGGGGGATTTTTCGCTTTCATCAGGGCCTTGATGGCGCGGCTGAGGGCGTTCCAGCGATTGACCAGAAGCGCGGCAAAAATCAGCGCGCAGCCGGCTATTTGCAGCAGGGTCATGGTCTCGCCGAACCAGGCAACCGCGAAGACAGCAACCCACACCGGTTCCAGTACCAGTATCACTACACCGTGGCTGTTAACCGACAGGCTCTGGGCATAGGTCTGCAACAGGAAACGTCCCGCTGTGGCAATCAAGGCACTGGCCAGTACCCAGATATAGAGCATGGGTTCGGGGTTGGTCAGTGTGTGAGTCCAACGCTCGCTGATGGCGGACTCCGCCAAGGTCACGGTCCCAACGGTAAGCAGGGCAATGGCCGTCAGCGGCAGTGCCGGTACTTTCTTTTTCTCCACCGATTTGCCTTGCTTGTCGACCACGATGCGTTGGTTGGCGGCGCGCGTATTGAGCGTGAAGTACAGGGCAAAGATGGTTGCCGCCAGAACGAAATAGAGCTGCCCCGGGTCTGGCCTGAAGCCGTTTTCCAGGGACAAAAGCGCCAGACCGGCCACCGCAATCGGTATCGCCAGCCAGGTGCTCAAAGGCTGCTGTTCGCCAAATACTGTGCGGGCAATGATCGGGACAATCACCACGCCCAGGCTGGTCAGAAACGCGCCCTCGCCCATGCTGTCGGTGTGATACAGCCCCATGATCCAGCAGGTCATGGCAATGCCGAACACAAAGCCCACGCCCAGGCTTCGGAGTATCTGGTCCCGGGTAAGCCTTAACAGTGAGGGTAAGGCCAGCAGGGCGAGAAAGGCGCCGGCAATCAGAAAGCGAGCCGCCATGAACATCAGGGGCGGCATCATTAAAACCGCCTCTTTAGACAGCATCCAGCCAATCGCCGCCAGCAGGGTAACGAGTACCAGGTAAAGATCAGATTTGTGGGCGTCAGACATGATTGAACCGGCATCAATAGAAATCAGAGGGCTCAATCTATAGTTTGCGAACTAAAAAAGATAGCAGCGAAAACCGAGGGAGTGGCTCATCCCTGAGCCTTTGCAACAACGATCGATCAGTTGTTGAGTGTGGTGTAGACAAGATTGGACAGACTGGTCTGGCTGGAGTTCGGCACTTCAATGTACTGATCGCCAGAGCCCCAGAACTGCCACCACGCACGCTGATTGTAGGTGCGGCTGGCGAAGTCCACACGCAGGCCGTTCAGGGTGGTGTTGTTCACCACGGGGACAGCGGTGTTGCCGGTCTGGGTATTGATCACGTCGCCATGGTTGGCGCCCTCGCTCATCAGCACCGGGTAGTGGTTGTAATACAACCCGGACGGGCCGTTCTGTCCGCTGACTTTACCGGCCAGGCTGATGCTGTTGGAGCAGGAATCAATACCGCTGGCACTGGTTGCTCCGCAGGCTGAATGGGTGGGAACCACGCCATCGTCGGTGCCATCAATAAAGGGTTTGGTGATACCTCCGTAGGATGAGCCACCGCCAACGAACCGCAGGCGCGGAATGCTGTTGGGGCTGACGGCCAGGTTGCGGGCAACGTTGGTCTGCAAGTCGTTGACCACACCCAGATTATCCGGCTCCGGGTCAATGCCGGTAAAGGCTTTGACCGCCTGTTTCACCGGCCAGTTGTACCAGCTGTCGTTGTAGGCAATGCTCACGGCCAGGTCGGCCAGTTCCGTGCCACCACCGGCACCGGCCATGTCCAGTACTGCCAGGATTTTCAGCGGTTGCAGGCCTTCCGATTGCAGCCAGCGCGCCTGGTTTTCCAGCAGATGGCGGGTTACCAGATCGCCGGTGGAGTGGGTAACAACAACGCAGTAGTCATTACACAGCCCTTGCTGACTGATCTGCCGCAGTTGCTGAAAAGCCTGCTGGGCGATCTGGCCTTCTACCCGGCCATTGCTGGCCCAGTCGATACGGGCTTCGGCCCGGTTCAGCCAGTATTCCCGCCAGTTATCTTCGCCGGCCTGCTGGACTTCCTGGAAGTTGGCCGGTGGATTGGAAAGATCATCCATCATGAAGCCGTGAACCAGAATCACATTGTGGCCGGCCAACTGCGCACTTGCGCCAGTGGCAAACAGGCCGCCAGCCAGCGCTGTCGCGAGGGCGGTTTTCGTCAGGCATCCTCTTCTTTTCATTGTCATTGGTTGCTCCGTTTCTTTCCGATTTATTGTTGTGGTGTTATCAGAACTTGTCCGCCAGCTGCCGTAGCAGGGCAGCCCGTTGTTCTGATTCGGGATTCATCGCCGGCTGGTTTTGGAGGCCGTCCAGATCCGGCGGTGAAAATTCATAGCCTTCCTCGGGACCGAAGGCGTAGTCGGTGCGGTCGCCCGGGGCGGCGGGTAACCGGCGTATCTGCAAATGCCTAAGTTGCAGGGTGCCCTGAATGTCGCGATTGGCTAACACGCTGCCATGGGCTTTCAGGCGAATGACGGCCGAGCTGCTGCCCAGAGACGTTTCCTGTTGCAATTGGGCCAGCGGGGTTTCTCCGCTGTAGAGCTGTGCAGAGAGGGCGTAATAGCCGGACTGTTCCGGGTCGAAGCGCACAGGGATGACGAGGTCGTTCCCAGACACATAGGCGGTCTCCAGGCCCTCGAAGCTGCCTAGATCGGGTTCGATGGTCAGTGAAGACACATGTCGAACGGGCTTGCCGTCTACCCGGGCCTCCACAATCAACCGGTACTCGCCGGGGGGATGATCGGAACTGACGGTGCCCTGGTAATAACCGGGGTCTGCATTCTCCAGCTCGGCAGAGGCTACCCGGCCCCGCTCTCCGGCCGTCTCCAGGGTGGCGGACAGAGACTGGCCGAACACCTGACGACCATTCAGGGACGCCACCACCAGAATCGGCTCACCCTGGCTGAAGCGGAATTTGTCCAGCGTCACCACAAAGCGGCCATCACCCTCGAGCGGGAGCACGACCGGGTGGTAGCGGTTGCCCTGGTAAGCCTCTGCCTGAGCTTTGGTCAGCGGCACCGAATAATCCGGGTACCGAATAGTCTGTTGGTATTCCTCTGCAACACTTGCCAGCATGAAGCCCAGCGCATTTTCAGAGGGTGGCTCGGGAACAGGCCCGGCAGGTGTGGCCGGAGCTACGGTATCCTGGTTAGCAACCATTTGGGGCGCGGAAGAGTTGGTGTCTTGCAGCGGGCCCCGGAAGCTGCCCTCGTTCTCGGCAGAGAGCAGCCACACGGTGCCGGCCACACCGGCGGTGATGGCCAGGGTTAGGCTTAATGCCCGGTACGGCATTGTCAGACCCCGTTATTGTTGTTGATGGTTGGGTTAACTTTTAACCATAGGGTCGGATTGTTCTAAACGGCAAAAATTTAGGCCGAAATTGCGGAGGTTTTGTGTCGTTTTGAGAGGCGGTTCTCAAAGTCAGAACCAGCCACTGTCTTTGATGGCCTCAAAGCCGAAGCGCAACCGCACTTCGTCTCCCACCAGCCCGTTTTCCAGGCCGTAGGTCATGCCCCAATCGCTGCGGTTGATGACAGCCTCCGCGCTTATGCCCAGGGTGTAGTCTTCATGGCCGATGGGATACTCCGCGGCCTTGTTCAGGGTGACATTCACATCGACCGGTCGGGTCTGCCCCAGCAAGGTCAGGTCGCCGGTCACTACGCCAGTATTGTCACCGGTTTTTTTAAAGTCACTCACCACAAAGGTAATCTCCGGGTATTTGCTGGCGTCCAGAAAATCGGGCTTGCGGAGGTGGTCGTCCCGTTTATCGTGGTTGGTAAAGACACTGCTGGCTTTGAAAACCAGCTTCCCGGAATTCAGTTCTCCGGTTTCTTCGTTGTATTCAAACTGGCCTTCAATATCCCGGAACATGCCCATCACCGGGGCATAACCGATATGCATGATTTCGAAGCTCATGGAAAAGTGCTCTTCGTCCACTTCGAACTTAGCCGGCTCTGCAGACACACTGGTAGCGGTGGCCAGCAGGATTGAGGTTGTCAGAGCTTCAGGAAATGACAGTTTCATGATTTTGTCTCCTTTGGTAGAGCCAGCGCACGTCCAGATAAAAGGACCAGGCAAGCAACGCCAGAGCGAGCCCGAGCGTCAGGCTGGCGAACAATGCAGGGGTAATGGGCACAACGGCGACCATCAGTGTGACCACCTGCCAGACACAGATGGTCTTCCGTCGGAAGCTGTCTGGCAGCGGGTTATTCAGCCAGGGCAGCGGCCAACTGGCCAATATGAACAGATAGCGCATCAGGCCCAGGGCAAGTACCCAGCTACCGGCTTTCTCCAGAGCCAGTGTGGCAACGCACAGCCCGAGGATAAAGAGCGCGTCCAGCTCCATATCGAAACGGGCACCGAAGGCGCTATGGCTTCCTGTTGCCCGGGCGATTTTGCCGTCGACACCGTCCAACAACAGAGCGATCAGGCTGATAACCGCATAACTCCAGAGCGCGGGTGAGGCTGCTGAAGAGGAGTGGTCACCGAGGAACGGAGCCCAGCCAACCAGTGCCAGCACCAAAACCGAGCGCAGCAGCGTGGCGCGGTTGGCCCAGCCGAAGTCGGCTCTCCAACGCCAGTGCCGGAGGACAAGGACACTTTGCCCGAGATAGAACGCAAAGGTGATTAACCAGAAGCCGGTTGGCAGATCAAAGGCTTTGGCCAGAAAAAACGAAACGCCAGCCAGGCCCAGCATTCCCAGGATCAGATCACTGATGGGGCTGAAACTTCCTTTCATTGAGGTGCTGGTGGAATCCATACGCCATTGCGTCCGTATAGCCTGTGAGTGGCGTTAGCAAGCTCCCATTCTATGACTATAGTTTGGAGAGACTGCTTTTGCGTACGCGGCCATTCATCAAATGGACTATTCATGGACGTTGAGAACAACACTGCCTTTTGGATTACCGGGTATCAGGAGGCCAGGTTAGGGCCAGTGCCCGAGCCGACATTTCCCGCTTCTGAAACACCGTATGTGATCGTTCGTTCCCGCTATTCCGGCATCAGCCGGGGGACGGAATCCCTCGTCTACAACAACCAGGTTCCTGAAAACGAATACCAGAGAATGCGGGCACCGTTTCAGGAAGGCGAATTTCCGTTTCCGGTGAAATACGGCTATGCCAGTGTAGGAGAGGTTGTGGACGGGCCGGAAGCCCTGCTGGGGCAGAACGTATTCTGCCTCTATCCTCACCAGCAGCGATACGCGGTGCCCGCATCCGCGGTTCTGCCTTTGCCAGCCAAGGTTCCAGCCGAGCGAGCAGTGCTGGCGGCCAACATGGAGACCGCCATCAACGGCGTCTGGGACGGGCAGCCTGCGGTTGGTGACCGGATTGCGGTGATTGGTCTTGGCGTGGTGGGCTTGTTGGTGGCCTGGCTGGTCAATCGCATTCCCGGCGTGGAATTGATCGGAGTTGATACCAATGAAGGGCGAAGATCGGTGGCTCAAGCCCTTGGAGTACGTTTCACTACCGAGCCGGACATCCAGAACTGTGACCTGGTATTTCATGCCTCAGGGCACCCCTCTGGGTTGGCCAAAGCCCTGGCGCTGGCGGGGCCGGATGCCCGTGTGGTTGAACTGAGCTGGTATGGCGACACGCCTGTTTCCGTGCCGCTGGGCCACGCGTTTCACCCGAACCGGCTGACTCTGAAATCAAGCCAGGTGGGGCAGCTATCGCCGGAGCGGAGGCCGCGCTGGAACCATCGCCGCCGCATGGAGCTGGCGCTTTCCCTGCTGTCAGAGCCGGTTCTGGATGCGCTGATCAGTGGAGAGTCGAGCTTTGACCAGCTTCCGCAAGTCGCCAGAGATATCCTGATGCCGGGCGCCGATGCGCTTTGCCACCGAATCGTTTACTTACCAGGGAGAGACTATGTTCAGCCTGACCGTTCGTGATCACATGATGATCGCCCACAGCTTTAACGGTGAGATTTTCGGGCCTGCCCAGGGCGTTCACGGGGCAACCTATGTGGTGGATGTTACTTTCGAGCGCCACGTACTCGACAACAACGACCTGATTGTCGACATCGGGCAGGCTTCGGCGTTGCTCAAGGACGTGTTGTCGGAATTCAACATGAAGAACCTGGATGATATTCCCCAGTTTGCGGGACGAAACACCACCACAGAGTTCATGGCCAAGGTTGTGTTCGACCGCATGGCAGCGGCCATTCACGCCGGGCGTCTGGGTGAGGACGGTAAAGGCGTGGTCAGCTTGAAAGTGACCCTCAGCGAGTCGCACATCGCGTGGGCCAGCTACCATGCCGGCATCTGAACTCTGGTTCGTGGTGCCGGGAGACCCCGGCCAGAACACCGGCGGTTACCGTTATGTTCGGCGCCTGGTCGAGGCGTTGGTCAAGGCGGGCATTCCGGTAAAGCTGGCCGGGCTGGAGGGAGCGTTTCCCAAACCGGATGACTTTGCCAGGCAGTCGCTGGATCGGTTCCTTGCGGGTTTGCCAGACGGAACCCGGGTCGTGCTGGATGGCCTGGCGATGGGCGGCCTGCCTGAGGTTTTACAGCGACACCAGAGCCGGTTGAACCTGATTGCGCTGGTGCATCACCCGCTGGCGGATGAGAACGGCCTGAGTGAGCAGGAGCAAGCCTGGTTCAAGCACTCGGAAACGACGGCATTGGCCTGTGTTGGCGCCGTATTCACCACCAGCTATTACACGGCGGAACGGCTGCAGGCATTCGGAGTGACGCCGGCGCGGGTGACCACCGCCTTGCCCGCTGTCGACGACGCATTTTTTCAGCAGTCGCCCCGGATTGGCCGGCGTGATGCCACCAGGGCGATTCACCTGTTGTGTGTCGGTCATCTGTCGCCACGAAAAGCGCAGCATCAGTTGATTCAGGCGCTTGCTCAACTCACACATCTGGACTGGCGCTTGAGGCTGGTTGGCAGTGCCGGGCGAGCCACGGATTATGCCTCGGGGGTTCGTGCCCTGGTCCGTGAATCCGGGCTGGAAAGCCGCGTTGAGTTTGCTGGCGAGTTGGGAGAAGCAGATGTGCTGAAGGCTTATCAGCAAGCCGATCTGTTTGTGTTTCCCTCGCTTTACGAGGGCTATGGCATGGTAATCGATGAGGCCCTCGCAGCCGGTCTGCCGGTGTTGAGTTCCGACGGTGGCGCGCTGGCTTTGACTGGCGCCAAACCAGGGGTTGAGTTGTATGAAGCGGGCAATGTAGCGGCTCTGGCCACCAGATTGACCCGGCTGATTGCCGAACCGGATGACGTTGAAGCACTGGTCGCCGGCGCCATGCAGTCCCGGTGCGAGATCCGTCGCTGGTCTGAAACCGCGCAAGATTTCCTTGCCGGGCTGGAAAAGGGCAGGCCGCGTAATCCGGTTCAATTTGCCGCGGATTGGCTGGAAGCAAGGGAGCCCGCCGATCACCAGGCCCGTGATGATGGGCTGACGGCCCGACTCGCCGAATGGCTTACCGAACGATATGACTGTCGGGCGTCGGGTAGTAAACCGGGGGCGCCCCTTCACCTTGTGGATCTCGGTACCGGTCGGGGCTCCAATCCCGTCTACCTTAGCCCGAAACTACCGGTACCCCAGCGTTGGACTCTGGTTGAGCCGGACCAAACCCTGGCCGGGATCGCCCTTCAGCGGGTTGAAAAGCTGGATGCACCGGCTGTGCTGGAAACAATGGTCTTGACGAAAGATAACCTCAGTACGGCGTTGCCCGAAAACGCGGACCTGGTGACGTCTTCGGCCTTGGTCGACCTGGTTTCCGAACCCTGGTTGAGCGCCTTGTCTGCAGCGGTGGCCAAACGTCAGGCGGCATTGTTGGTCGTCATCACTTACAGCGGCTATTTTACCCTGGAACCTGCACATCCCTTCGATGACGAACTGCGCGCTCTGGTCAATGCCCATCAACATCGGGAGAAGGGCAGTGGCGCTGCGCTCGGCCCGGACGCCACGGCCTGTTTGAGCCGTCTGATGTCTAACAAGGGCTATCACATCCAAACGGCAGATAGTCCCTGGGTATTGACGGGTGAGCAGGCCAGCCTCGCCGCAATGTTGCTTGAGGGCTGGGCGGAGGCTGCCACAGAACAGCAGCCGGAACAGGAGAACGATATCCAATCCTGGCTCGAAACCCGTCGGCAACAGCTGGATACCGGCGCCCTCGTCATTACCGTGAGCCATACGGATCTGCTGGCATGGCCGAAGCAGGTCTGAACCCGGAGAGGCCGGTCCCCGGCTTTGGGCGAGGGGTGTTTCGCTGGTGCGTCACCTTGCTGCTCCTGGGGATTGTTTTTGTTTTCGTCGACATCGATAGGCTAGCCCAGAGGCTGGCGATGGTTCCGCCAACGATCGTCCTTGCGGTATTGGTGGTCTCGCTGATTCAGATCGCACTGTCGGCCTGGCGCTGGCGGTATACCGCGAACCGGCTCGGTGTAGTCATGGGCTTTGGCTTTGCCTTTCGGGAGTATTACCTGGCCGGGTTTCTGAATCAGGTGCTTCCCGGGGGCGTGATGGGGGACGTAAATCGAGCCTGGCGCCACAGCCGTTCGGCGAAGCGTTTGCAGCAATTAGCGATTGTCCATGCGGTTGTGCTGGAGCGCCTGTCAGGCCAGTTGGTGCTGGTACCGGTTGTACTGATTGCGGTGTCCGGGCTTTGGTGGACCGGGCAGTTAAATAGCCAGGTCGGTGACGCAGGCGTATCCCTGAACCTGGGCTATTGGCTGATTCTGCCCGCGTTGGCCGTGCTCGGGGTTTTGCTGGTCTCTATGACGGGGTTCGGGGCCCGGTTCAGGCGTTATGTCCGACGATTAAGCGGGGATGTGCGTCGGGCTTTTCTGGGTTGTCGGAATGCCCTGGTGCAGGTTGGTACCTCGGTTCTGGTTTTCCTGACCTATATGGCGGTGTTCATGTTAATGGCCACGGGCATGGACTTGTTTGCCGACGGCACACCCTGGCTGTTGGTCGTGGCCCTGTGCCCGCTGCTGCTTTTGGCCATGGTTATGCCGGTAACGGTGTCCGGCTGGGGCGTCAGAGAAGGTGTAGCGGCCATTCTATGGCCATTGGTGGGGTTGCCCGCAGAGCAGGGCGTGGCGCTGAGTGTTGGCTATGGTGCTGCGGTGTTTCTGGTGAGCTTGCCGGGCGCGCTGGCGCTGCTTGTCCGCCGGTAATCAGGGTTTGGCGGTGTCGAACGCCAGATCAAAGAGCATGTCGCTACCAAGGTTAACCAGCTGGGCTTTGGGGCGAAGCGCTTCATCCAGCTGGTCAATCTCCGGCAGGGAGAACGCTGGCCGGCCGCTGCCGATGATCATGGGGGCAACCATCACATGTAAGCGGTCCAGTAATCCCGCCTTCAGGAAAGACGAGACGGTAACGCCTCCGCCCTCGATAAAAATCTTGCGAAGTCCAAAATCCTGTAACACCTGCAGGATACGTTCGGGAGAAGCAGGGGTTTCGTTTTCTGCGGAGCCCAGGCAAGGCACTGTTGTAACCCCGGTCGGATCCAGCGTTTTGGGGCCTGGCTGATAATCGCCGGCAATCAGGTGCAGGGTAGGAGCATCGCCGTCGGTGAACAGGTGGTGGCTGGCAGGCACCCGCTGCCGGCGGTCGATCACGACGCGCACCGGGTTGCGGCCAGAGGTTCGGCGCACGGTCAGGCGCGGATTGTCGGTGCTGGCCGTTCCGGCACCGACCACCACGGCGTCACACAGGGCGCGGATTCGGTGCAGGTGGGTGATGCCGTCGTCACCGTTGATAAACCGGGAGCAGCCGGTGACCGTGGCGATCCGTCCATCCAGGCTCTGGCCAAGCTGGCCGATCACCCGGCTGTTATTGGTGACGGGCTGGCACAAGGGCAGGAACAACGATAGCAGGTTCCTCGCCTGTTCGGATGCCGGCTGAACGAGTTCCCAGCTTTTGCCGTTGATCTTCACCGCGGGTTGATCAGAACCGGGCACGGGCAGGGTGATATTGCTCCGGTTGATCGCGCTGAGTACCAGATCCCAGGCGTTATCGGTGTCCAGTGCGTCATTTGCCATGTGGTACCTGCTCGTTCGTTGTTCGTTTCAGTATAGGCAGATTGTGTCCAAAGCTATATGTACGATACATTTCCGGTTTGATTCACTTTTTCGGCCAACTTTTCAGGGGCACGGAGCCATGCGGTACCTGCAATCTTTTAACCGTCGTCTGCGTCGTATTCGGGAGCAGGGCCAGTTGTCCCTGGGGGATGTGGCCGAAATGTGTGGCGTGGACGAGGCCCGTGTCCGCAGCTGGGAGGCGACGGACGCACGCCAGAGAGGGTACCCCGGGGTTAGTGAATTGCTGGATTTTTGCCTGAAAACCGAAACACCTCTGGAACGTCTGCTGGATATGGACGATGACGGTGAGGATGGGCAACTGGAACTGCCGGGGCTGGCGTTCAGCAACAGTGATGATCTGTCAGTGGCGCTGAAAGAGCTTGAGCAGGAGATCAATCGAATCCAGCTCAGTGATGACGAAATCGAGCTGTTGCGCCGGTTCCGCAAGGCAAGTGCAGATAACCGGCGCATGGTGTTGCAGCTATTGGGGCGCTAAAGGGCCCGGGTCGCCTCTATTTTCCCTTCTTGTAGATGTTCTCGTACACGAAGTTGGTGGCCTCCACGAAACCGTCGATGCTGCCGCAGTCAAAACGCTGACCTTTAAACTGGTAGGCCAGCACGCAACCATTCTTCGCCTGCTCCAGCAGGGCATCGGTAATCTGAACCTCACCATTCTTACCCGGCGGTGTACGCTCGATAATGTCGAAAATGTCCGGGGTCAGGATGTAGCGCCCGATAATCGCCAGGTTGCTGGGCGCGTCTTCCGGTGCTGGTTTCTCCACCATGTCGGTAATACGGTAAAGGCCATCCTTCATGGATTCACCCGCAATCACACCGTACTTGTGGGTTTCGTCTTCCGGTACTTCTTCAATGGCCACAATGGAGCAGCGGAACTGGTTATACAGTTTGACCATCTGGGTCAGAACGCCGTCACCATCTTCCGGGCCCACGCAGAAGTCATCCGCGAGCACAACCGCGAACGGGTTGTCGCCCACCAGGTTGCGGCCAGTCAGGATGGCGTGGCCCAGTCCCTTCATTTCATTCTGACGGGTGAAGGCAAAAGAGTTGTTGTTGATCAGATCCCGGATAGAGGTAAGCAGGCCTTCCTTGCCGGTACCGGCAATCTGGTGCTCGAGCTCGTAACTGATATCAAAATGATCTTCGATGGCGCGTTTGCCGCGGCCGGTGACAAAGCCGAATTCATGAATGCCGGCATCTGCGGCTTCCTCCACCCCGTACTGCACCAGTGGCTTGTTAACGATCGGCAGAATTTCCTTGGGCATGGCCTTGGTGGCCGGAAGGAAACGGGTGCCGTATCCGGCAACCGGGAAGAGGCACTTTTTGATCATGATTGTTCGTCCTTAATCAGGTGGTTTACTGCTTTGTTTACCCACAAAGCGTGCCAAGTGTAACCAAGTTGTATGCCGAGTTGGAGGGTTTCATTTCCGAGTGTTGATTTCTGGTAATTCTGTCGACTGGTTCCGATCTGTCCGGGGTGACTGAAATGCCTAGAAAATTGTTTCACTCCCCCTTTTAACTACATGATTTTAAGTAACATTAAATTTGTAAATTTATGATGATAATGGTGGCCTGAGAGCGGCCTATCTTTTAAAGTTGCACCGAATTAATGGGTTTACATGAAATTGACATTGCTTCGGGTTTTCCAGAGTGCCGCCATCGATCTTCAAACTGCCTGTTCGTCACTTCTCATTGTCTGCACTGTTTTTGTGCGCGACAGCGAGCTGGTGTCTGCCAGCCTACGGTTCAGAGACGGCGCTTGATGGTGATACCCCGGAAACCAGCCGGCAGGCGTTGCTTCCCGAGAACAGTCTGAAGCTGACCCGTGAACATTGGCTGCGCTCCAAAATGAAGTTTTCCGGGCGCACCAACCGGGACACCGATCATCGGGATGGGGCGCTGAACGTGGGCCTGAATGGTCTTTTCTGGGCGAATCATCGTGCCGGCGTCCGCTACAGTGACGCCAAGACCTATCGGGTGGGCAATGAGCGCCGAGTACTCGGCTTCAGTTATGGCCTTCCGGTAGGGCGTAACCATCTGGATATTGAACTCCGGAATACCGCTTATGAAGAGGTGTCCAGGGCAGACGGTTCCCGTTTTCAGAAAGAAGGACGCACCCGGGATCTCACTATCACCGGCAGGCGGGCCCTGTTCTCTACGTTCGGCTATCAGTTCCTCGGCCGTGCCGGATACTCTTCCGTAAACCAGTACTGGACCCGAAGAACGGATGAAGTGCATCGTTCCAGTTACCAGTTATCGACTGTGGGGTTTGAGGCTAACGGACATCACAATCTGTACGGTGGTTTTGACCTGAGCAGCGGACTGCGTGCGGTCACGGGTATTGAGGCCGAGATAGAGCGTGCGACCGATTCGGAACAGGGGCGGCGTGAAGAGCAGTTTGGGCGCATGGTTCTCAGTGCATCGCTTGACCGAGAGTTACTGGCCTGGCACTGGGGACTGGACGGGGAATACCAGTTGGCGTCTGCCGATATTCCGGGTTCTCAGCACCTGAGGGTTGCCGGGTCAGGGCTGGTGGCGGGTTTCAATGGCCAGTCACTTAGCGTAGCCGAAGGTGGGTGGCTGCGCCTGGGTAGCCGTAGCCCGGAATTCGATATTCCGTTCTTTCCCAGGCTGTCGTCCAGTGTCCGCCTTTCTGTTCTGCGCGGCTGGATTCCCGATGAGTCATTTCAGCAGCATCAGGCGGGGCATGTGACGTCGGGAGAGGTCTCATGGGGGCTATCTGCGCGGCAGTTCAGCGCCGATGTCAGCCTGGGGCGGGTGCTGAACACAACCACAGATGCCATAGCCGTACCTGATCAACCGGATGTCCGCTTTACCATGAGCTTGCAGATCTGAAGCAACTCTGCCTCACGTCGTTTCATTTGATTTCGATTCGCTTACGAACTTGTCACTTGTAGCAGCCCTCGGGCGCGGTGCTACATTGAATGGACAAACCGTGAACCGAGGAAGGAAACGATGCACGCAGGGAAAGTAGGTCTGGTGGTTCTGGGATTGTTCTTGTTTGCTCCCCTTTATGCCCAGGCGTTCCAGTTTCAGGATGTTGTGGAAAAAGCGAAATCGAAGGCGAGTGCGGCGTACGAGCCGGTCCCTGGAATTCCCGACTTCATGGCAGGCCTGAGCTACGACGAATACCAGTCTATCCGCTTTGATCCTTCAAAAAGCCTCTGGCGAGAAGGGGATTCCCGTTTCCAGGTAATGCTCATTCCCGCTGGTAAATTTTACACCCGTCCAGTAAGCATCCACGTAGTGGACAGCGAGGGCGTCCATCCACTGTCGTTCGATAAGAGTCTGTTCAATGTCGACGACGAGGCGCTCAGAAAACGGGTGCCGGCCGATCTAGGCTATGCCGGACTCAAGTTGACGTTCCCTTTTGATGGTCCCGACGTAGCCAATCAGTTCCTGGTGTTCGCGGGCGCAAGCTATTTTCGCGGCGTCAGTAAGGAAACCTCTTTCGGGCTATCTGCGCGGGGTATCGCTGTAGACACGGGTTTGCCGACCGGTGAGGAGTTTCCTGATTTCACGGAGTTCTGGTTGGAGCGCCCCGCTCCCGACAGCGACCATGTTCGTGTCTACGCATTGTTGGATGGTCCAAGCCTGACCGGGGCCTATGAGTTCACGGTCTACCCCGGGGAGCAGACCCGGGTAGATGTGAAAGCCCGCCTGTTTATGCGGGAAGATATCGAGTTGCTGGGGCTCGCACCACTCACTTCGATGTTCTATTACGGGGAACATACTCCCAGGCCGCTTGGTGAGTGGCGCCCCCAGGTGCACGATTCAGACGGATTGTTAATCCATGATGATGCAACCGGCGAGTGGCTATGGCGCCCGCTGATGAACCCGGATCGACTTGCCGCAAGTTTCCACAGTGTCCGTCGTGTCGGCGGCTTTGGTCTGATTCAGCGTGATCGGGAGTTTCGTCACTACGAAGATCTGGAAGCCCGCTATGAGCGCAGGCCCAGCGCCTGGGTGAGCGCCGAGGGGGACTGGGGGAAAGGAAATGTGGTTCTGGTGGAGATTCCTACGGACGACGAAACCAATGACAACATAGTCGCTTTCTGGAGTCCGGGAGGTGAAGTGTCCGCAGGCACGTCGCGGGATCTGAACTACTCGATTCAGTTCGGCGGTGCCGGCGTGGCGCCACATCCTGGCGGAAAAGTGGTAAACACCTTCGTCGGCGCAGGGGATCGTATAGGCGGCGGTGATCAGGCCGGTGCCTATCGGATCCTGGTGGATTTTGCCGGCGGTCCCTTGTCGGAGCTCAACGCGGAGTCTCCCGTAGTCAGCAAAGTGACCGGGGGCGAGGGTGTTGAGGTGCTTGAACACTTTGTCGAGTGGGTAGCGCCAGAGAATCATTGGCGA
Organism: Marinobacter sp. EN3; assembly: GCF_000475315.1. Taxonomy (NCBI): domain Bacteria; kingdom Pseudomonadati; phylum Pseudomonadota; class Gammaproteobacteria; order Pseudomonadales; family Marinobacteraceae; genus Marinobacter; species Marinobacter sp. EN3. The sequence goes on along the minus strand of NZ_AXCC01000001.1, from coordinate 319,181 downwards.
TTGTCGATCCTGGCCAAGCCCGCGCCGGATCAGATACTTCAGCTGCGGGGTTTTCTGATGGTGGATGATGAGGTCGCCACGGAGACGTGGAGCTACTCTTTGCCGCCGGGGACAGGCCTGCGGGCAGAACCCTGATCCTGGAGGATCGTATGGACGCACAAACCTCCTACCAGTTGCTGGGAAAGCTGTTGGTGTACCTTGAATTGAGTGGCGCCAGTAACGACCGTAAAACGTTCAATGGCGCACTGGCCTTACTCGCGGACGGCGTTGCCGGAAACGAACACAGCGTTCGGTTTGAGGACCTTTTGGCCCGCATTCCTGACTACTTCGAGTTGGGTGAGCCAACTCTTCCGCCGGTAGCTCCGCCGATTCGCCGCAGCAGTATCGGGTATTTCACCGATGACTGAGTCAGCGACTGCGTCCCGCTCCTGGCACCTGCAGGCGACGATCCGACGCCTGGTGCTGACTGCGTTTGTGGCTGGACAGACGGGGCTGGCGTCCTGGTTTCTGCTCCAGGTGCTGCCTTATCACGGGGGCAACGTGGTGGAGTGGCTGATTGTTGCTGTTTTCGCGGTGCTTTACCTTTGGATTGCCTTTGGCTTCTGGATCGCAGTATACGGCTTCCTGCTGCGTTTACTGGGCGGAGATCGGGCATCGTTACTGAAGCGCCATACGCCGAATGAGCTGGCGGCAACGCCGCTGTCGAAAACCGCAATTGTCATGCCGTTGTATCACGAGCCGGTAAGCTGGACGCTGAAGGGGCTCAAAGCCATTTACCTCGATCTGGCGCGATCAGGCCGCCTGGATGATTTTGATTTTTATATTCTCTCAGACAGTCAGGATCCTGATGTCTGGCTGCAAGAGCAGCAGGTCTGGTTGAAACTGGTGGAAGAGCTCGGCGCTCACGGTCGGCTCTTCTATCGCCGGCGTCGGGTTAATCTCAACTACAAAAGCGGCAACGTGGCTGATTTCTTGAGGCGCTGGGGAAGTCAGTATCAGTATATGGTCGTTCTGGATGCCGATAGCCTCCTCGCCGGTGACACTATTCGGACCATGGTACAGGTGATGAACCGGGAACCGCAGGTTGGTATCCTTCAGACTGCTCCTACCATTATTAACGCTCGCTCCGCGTTTGCTCGTATCCAACAGTTTGCCAATCGGCTTTACTCGCCGCTTTTCGCCACGGGCCTGGCTGCCATCCAAATGGGGGATGCTGCATTCTGGGGCCACAACGCTGTGATACGCGTTGCTCCATTTATGGCGCATTGTGGTTTGCCAAAGCTCAAAGGCGCTGGTATCTGGCAAGGCCCGATCATGAGCCATGATTTCGTAGAGGCGGCGTTTCTGGGGAGAGCAGGGTATGAAGTCTGGCTGGAACCGGCTTTGGGGGCCAGCTATGAAGAATCTCCGCCCACGCTTGATGACGAACTTGCCCGAGATCAGCGCTGGTCGAAAGGGAATCTGCAGCACGCAGCGCTGATGCTCTTCTCGCCTCGATTGCGCCTGGCACATCGTTTTGCCTTTTTGAATGGCATCATGGCGTACGCGTCGTCACCGTTGTGGTTGTTGTTCCTGGTACTGACAACGATTGCTGCTGTGCAACTGACCATCGCGCCTATCGATTATTTTCCGGACGGGCGTGAGAGCCCCTTTCCTTTATGGCCAGAATGGCGGCCGACATGGGCCATCACCCTGGTCGTCAGCACCATGGCGCTGTTGTTTTTGCCGAAGTTTCTGGCCATTGTTGACGTCGTCGCCCATCGGGCTCTGAGTGGATTTGGCGGCTTTTTCAGGTTGTTGTCCAGCGTGTTTCTCGAAATCGTCGTCTCAGTGTTGCTCGCCCCCATCCGGATGCTTGCCCACAGTCATTCCGTCGTTTCGGCCCTGTTAAACGTTCGGCTGAGTTGGGCAGGCCAGAATCGTACCGAGGAGACCGGTTGGCGGGAGGCTGCTATGCGACATCTGCCCGGACTTATCATCGGTAGCGCCTGGTCGGCCTTTGCCTGGACCCTAGACCCGATGTTCTTTTTATGGTCATTACCCGTGTCTGTCCCTCTGGCACTGGCAGCGCCAACAACGGTTTGGCTGAGCCGGTCAAGCAGCGGTGAGTCCCTGAGTCGCAGGGGCTTATTGTTAACACCCGAGGAGCGAACCCGTATGCCGTTGCTTGATGATGCAAGGGGCTTTCGAGAGGAAGCAGAGAGTGAGGTTGCTCTCACGCCGGTGGAACAGGCGGTACTGGTCCCTGAGGTCAATCGGCTGCACCGCCACCTTGCCGGGCGTGGCGCCAAGGGCCTGAAGAAAGAAGTCATTGAGGGAGAGCTCGATGCCTGCGTCAGCCGAGGCTACCGGGGAATCGAAAAGGGCCGGCTTTCGCTTTTACTGGAAGACCCGCAGGCACTGACAGCCCTGCATCGGCGAGCCTGGAGTGCGCCTTCGGACTCATTCTGGGGGCAACGCGTTCGCAATCTCGTACTGCACGCGCAAGGTTTGCAGGATCTGTAAACAATCATACTTAAGCCTAACTCACAATTGTTGACAATCAGGGAATGCAGGCGTAGTTTCACGCTCAATAACCTCTGGATTGTTAACAAAGCATGATTCAGGCACAGCTGCAAACCCAAACCCGCGCCGATGAGGCCTTTGATTGTCTGCAAACGGCGATTGTGAAGGGCGATCTGGCGCCGGGCGAAAAAATCGGCGAAGTCGAGCTCTGTTCCCGCTTTAACCTTACCCGAGGCCCGCTGCGTGAAGCGTTGGGCCGCCTTGAATCCCGTGGATTACTGGTCAGGCGCCCTCACGCTGGTGTGAAGGTGGTGTCCGTTAGTGCCGCAGAGCTTCTTGAGTTGTACCGAATTCGAGAAGTCATGGAGGGGCTGGCAGCCCGTCAGGCGGCCGAACGCATGCCCGATGAAGAAATCCATGATCTCCTGGCCACGCTCGATAGTCATGAAAAAATGATTGAGGAAGCCCAGGGTCAGGCCTACTACCAGGCCGAGGGTGACTACGACTTCCACCACCGGATTGCCACCGGCAGTCGCAATACCAAACTGGCCCAGATGCTCCTGGGTGATCTTTACTACATGGTGCGGATGTACCGTTACCGGTTAAGCACCTCGGCCGGGCGCCCCCATCTGGCGCTGGGTGAACACCGCCGTATCGTCGAGGCCATTGCCCAGCGCGATGGCGAACTCGCCGAATTCCTGATGAAACGACACATTAATGCAGCACGCCAGAACATCGAGAAGAAAATCGAAGAAGGCGTTCTCACCATCTGATAAGAGAGGAAAAACCCATGGCTAACAAACTCTCCCCGGGCGCCCGTTTTCGTAAAGCCCTGAAAGAAAACCAGCCACTGCAGATTGTTGGTACCATCAACGCCTACGCGGCCATGATGGCCGAGCGGGTAGGGCACCAGGCCATTTATCTGTCTGGTGGTGGTGTAGCGAACGCCTCCTATGGTTTGCCGGACCTGGGCATGACCACCATGAATGACGTGGTGGAAGACGTGCGCCGGATTACCGCCGCGGTTGATGTTCCGCTGCTGGTCGATATCGATACTGGCTGGGGCGGGGCGTTTAACATTGCCCGTACCATTCGGGAGATGGAGCGTGCCGGCGCCGCTGCCGTGCACATTGAAGACCAGGTCGCCCAGAAGCGCTGCGGCCACCGCCCGAACAAGGAAATCGTTTCCAAAGAGGAAATGGTAGACCGTATTAAAGCCGCAGCCGACGCTCGTGAAGACAAAGACTTCTTCATCATGGCCCGTACCGATGCGTTCCAGAAGGAAGGGCTGGAAGCGGCGATTGACCGTGCCAAAGCCTGTATCGAAGCCGGGGCCGACGGTATCTTCGCTGAAGCCGTGCACGAACTGAGTGACTACAAAGCCTTTGCCGAGGCGATCGATGCGCCGATTCTGGCCAACATCACCGAATTTGGCGCCACGCCGCTGTACAACCGGAAAGAACTGGCGGATGCCGGCGCGGCGATGGTGCTGTACCCGCTGAGCGCCTTCCGTGCCATGAACAAGGCAGCGTTGACGGTATACCAGAATATTCTGGAAAAAGGTGACCAGAAAGACGTGGTTGACCTGATGCAGACCCGTATGGAGCTGTACGATTTCCTCAACTACCACGATTTCGAGCAGAAGCTGGACCAGCTGTTCGCTCAGAAAAAAGACTGATTGCGTTAAACTGAACAAAATATAAACAGAAAATCTGGGAGACCAACATGGCTGAAGCAAAGAAACTCGGTGGCGCTGGCCTGCGTGGCCAGGTAGCTGGTGAAACCGCCCTGTGCACCGTTGGCAAAACCGGTACCGGCCTGACCTACCGCGGATACGATATTACCGATCTGGCGGATAACGCCCAGTTCGAAGAAGTGGCTTACCTGCTGCTGCGAGGCAAACTGCCGAACCAGGTCGAGCTGGATGCCTACAAAACCAAGCTCAAGAGCCTGCGTAACCTGCCGGAAGCGCTGAAGCTGGTGCTGGAGCAGATCCCCAAGGACGCGCATCCGATGGATGTGATGCGTACCGGTTGCTCCATGCTCGGTAACCTGGAAACCGAACAGGATTTCAGCGAGCAGGACGACAAGATCGACCGCATGCTGGCGGTGTTCCCGGCCATCATCACCTACTGGTACCGCTTTGCCCACGAAGGCATTCGCATTGATACCGCCAATACCGAATGCGATTCCATTGGTGGCGTGTTCCTGGAGCTCCTGCATGGCAAGAAGCCCAGCGAGCTGCATGAGCGGGTGATGAACGTCTCCCTGATTCTGTACGCGGAGCACGAGTTCAACGCCTCCACCTTCACGGCACGTGTATGCGCCTCCACGTTGTCTGACATCCACAGCTGCGTGACCGGTGCTATCGGCTCCCTGCGCGGCCCGCTGCACGGCGGCGCCAACGAAGCGGCGATGGAACTGATTCAGAAGTTCAAGACCCCGGAAGAGGCCGAAGCCGGCCTGATGGGCATGCTGGAACGCAAAGAAAAAATCATGGGCTTCGGACACGCCATCTACAGCGAATCCGACCCGCGCAATGCCATTATCAAAAAGTGGTCTGAAAAGCTGGCTAAGGAAGTGGGTGATACCGTGCTGTACCCGGTTTCCGTTCGCTGTGAAGAAGTCATGTGGCGCGAGAAGAAGCTGTTCTGTAACGCCGACTTTTTCCATGCCTCGGCCTATCACTTCATGGGCATTCCGACCGAGTTGTTCACGCCCATCTTCGTGATGTCCCGGGTATCCGGCTGGACCGCCCACGTGAAAGAGCAACGCGCCAACAACCGAATTATCCGCCCGAGCGCTGAGTACACAGGCCCTGAGCATCAGGACTGGTTGCCCATCGACAAGCGGAGCTGAGAGAGACTATGAATACCCAATACCGTAAAGCCCTGCCGGGCACGGAACTGAAATACTACGATACCCGCCAGGCGGTAGAAGACATCCAGCCGGGCGCCTATGCCAAGCTGCCTTATACCTCCAAGATTCTGGCGGAGCAGCTGGTGCGCCGTTGCGATGCGGAGTCTCTGACGGATTCCCTCAAGCAGCTGATTGAGCGTCGCCGCGACCTGGATTTCCCCTGGTACCCGGCGCGGGTGGTGTGCCATGACATCCTGGGCCAGACCGCCCTGGTGGACCTGGCCGGCCTGCGTGATGCCATTGCCGAGAAGGGCGGTGATCCCTCCAAGGTCAACCCGGTGGTTCAGACCCAGCTGATTGTTGACCATTCCCTGGCCGTTGAAGCCCCGGGTTTTGACCCGGATGCCTTCGAAAAGAACCGCGCCATCGAAGACCGCCGTAACGAAGACCGTTTTCACTTCATTAACTGGACCCGCACCGCGTTCAAGAACGTGGACGTGATTCCGGCTGGTAACGGCATCATGCACCAGATCAACCTGGAGAAGATGTCGCCGGTGATTCAGAACCGCCCGGATGAAGACGGTCACCCGATTGCCTTCCCGGATACCTGTGTGGGCACCGATAGCCATACGCCGCACATTGATGCGTTGGGTGTTATCGCCGTTGGCGTGGGTGGTCTGGAAGCGGAAACTGTGATGCTGGGCCGCCCGTCCATGATGCGTCTGCCCGATATCGTGGGTGTGAAGCTGACTGGCAAGCGCCAGCCGGGCATTACCGCCACCGATATTGTTCTGGCGATTACCGAGTTCCTGCGTAAGGAGCGCGTGGTCGGCGCCTACCTGGAATTCTTCGGCGAAGGTGCGTCGAGCCTGACCATCGGCGACCGCGCCACCATTTCCAACATGACCCCGGAATACGGTGCTACGGCCGCGATGTTCTACATCGACGAGCAGACCGTTGATTACCTGAAGCTGACCGGTCGTGAGCCAGAGCAGGTAGACCTGGTTGAGAAGTACGCCAAGGAAACCGGCCTGTGGGCCAGCGAGATGACCGAGGCCCAGTACGAACGTGTGCTGGAGTTTGATCTGTCTACCGTGGTCCGCAACGTGGCCGGCCCGTCCAACCCGCACCGCCGTGTCGCCACGTCCGATCTGCACGATCGCGGCATTGCCGTGAATCTGGACAAGGCACTGGAAGAAGAGAAAAAGGGTCTGATGCCGGATGGCGCGGTCATCATCGCTGCCATTACCTCCTGCACCAACACCTCCAACCCCCGCAACGTGGTGGCGGCTGGCCTGCTGGCCAAGAAAGCCAACGAGCTGGGGCTGGTTCGCAAACCCTGGGTAAAATCTTCCTTTGCACCGGGATCCAAAGTGGCCCGCCTGTACCTGGAAGAAGCCGGTTTGTTACCAGAACTGGAGAAACTGGGTTTCGGTATCGTGGCCTATGCCTGCACCACCTGTAACGGCATGTCTGGCGCCCTGGACCCGAAAATCCAGCAGGAGATCATCGACCGGGATCTGTATTCCACTGCCGTTCTCTCCGGTAACCGGAACTTCGATGGCCGGATTCACCCATACGCGAAACAGGCCTTCCTGGCGTCACCGCCGCTGGTTGTCGCCTACGCCATCGCCGGTACCGTTCGGTTCGATATTGAACAGGACGCCCTGGGCTACGACAAGGATGGCAACCCCGTCACCCTGAAAGACCTGTGGCCGTCTGATGAAGAAATCGACCGCATTGTCGGCGAATACGTGAAGCCGGAGCAGTTCAAGCAGGTGTACATCCCGATGTTCAATCTGGATGAAGCCGAACAGGCCAAGAGCCCGCTGTACGAGTGGCGCCCGCAGTCCACCTACATCCGTCGGCCGCCATACTGGGAAGGCACCATGGCCGCCGAGCGCGCGCTCAAGGGTATGCGCCCGCTGGCGATCCTGCCGGACAACATCACCACAGACCACCTGTCGCCATCCAACGCCATCATGATGGACTCGGCTGCCGGTGAGTACCTGCACAAGATGGGCCTGCCGGAGGAAGACTTCAACTCCTACGCCACCCACCGTGGTGACCACCTGACCGCCCAGCGTGCGACCCTGGCCAACCCGAAACTGTTCAACGAAATGGTCCGGGACGAAAACGGGGAAGTGGTGCAGGGTTCCCTGGCCCGTGTGGAGCCGGAAGGCAAGACCATGCGCATGTGGGAAGCCATTGAAACCTATATGGAACGCAAGCAGCCGCTGATCATCATTGCCGGTGCAGACTACGGGCAGGGTTCTTCCCGTGACTGGGCGGCCAAGGGTGTTGCCCTTGCGGGTGTAGAGACCATCGTCGCCGAAGGCTTCGAGCGAATTCACCGCACCAACCTGATCGGTATGGGTGTGATGCCGCTGCAGTTCGAAGAGGGCACCACGCGCCACACGCTTCAGCTGGATGGTACCGAGACCTACGATGTGGAAGGCAAGCCCGCACCGGGCGCCAAGCTGGAACTGGTCATTCACCGCAAGAGTGGTGAAGTGGACCGGGTGCCGGTGATCTGTCGCCTGGATACTGCGGAAGAAGTCACCGTGTATTCTGCCGGTGGCGTACTGCAACGCTTTGCCCAGGATTTCCTGGCGTCTGAAAGCGCAGCCTGATCGCCATGGCAAGGTCAGGCGGGAGCTGTTCCTGGCTCCCGCCTGAAACATTCATTCAAGTGAGGCTCGCTCAATGAGTTTTGCTCCCCAAGTTCGTATTCCTGCCACCTACATGCGTGGCGGTACCAGTAAAGGCGTCTTCTTCCGCCTGCAAGATCTGCCCGAAGCCTGCCAGGTACCCGGTGAAGCGCGAGACAAGCTTTTGCTGCGCGTAATTGGCAGCCCCGATCCCTACGAAAAGCAGATCGATGGCCTGGGTAATGCCACCTCCAGCACCAGTAAATCGGTAATCCTGGCAGCGCCCACGCAACCGGATCACGACGTCGATTATCTGTTTGGCCAGGTGTCCATCGACAAACCCTTTGTTGACTGGAGTGGTAACTGCGGCAATCTCACCGCCGCCGTAGGCGCATTCGCCATTAACGGCGGCTTTGTGGCCAAAGAGCGTATTCCCGAAAACGGCATCTGTACCGTTCGTATATGGCAGGCCAACATCCGCAAAACCATCGTGGCCCACGTGCCCATCACCAACGGTGAAGTACAGGAAACCGGTGATTTTGAACTGGATGGCGTAACCTTCCCGGCGGCGGAAGTGCAGATCGAGTTTATGGACCCCGCCGATGGTGAAGGGGCCATGTTCCCCACGGGTAACCTGGTGGATGAGCTGGAAGTGCCGGGTGTCGGCACCCTGAGTGCCACCATGATCAATGCCGGTATCCCGACCATTTTCATCAATGCCGAAGACATTGGCTACAAGGGCACCGAGCTGCAGAACGACATCAACAGCGACCCCAAGGCGCTGGCCATGTTCGAAACCATTCGCGCCCATGGCGCGGTGAAAATGGGACTGATCTCGGATATCGCGGAAGCTGCCAGTCGCCAGCACACCCCGAAAGTGGCGTTTGTGGCCAAACCTTCGGATTACGTGTCATCCAGCGGTAAACAGATCAATGCGGCCGATATCGATGTACTGGTTCGGGCGCTGTCCATGGGCAAGCTGCACCACGCCATGATGGGTACGGCTGCGGTGGCTATTGCAACGGCCTCTGCTATTCCCGGTACGCTGGTTAATCTGGCAGCTGGCGGCGGAGACCGTACCCATGTGACTTTCGGGCATCCGTCCGGAACCCTTCGGGTGGGGGCGGAAGCGAAGGAAGTAAATGGTCAGTGGACTGCCACCAAGGCGATCATGAGCCGCAGTGCGCGGATTATCATGGAAGGTTGGGTGAGGGTACCTGGCGACAGCTTCTGATGGCTCCTATAGTTGGGACAGGAGGGCCGTAATATGTCTGCCACTTACGATCTCAACGAACGCCCGGACTACGACGACGTACTGCAACAAATCGCCGACTATGCCCTTGATTACCGCATAGAAAGCGAAGAAGCCTGGGAAACGGCCCGTTATTGCCTGATGGACACCCTGGGCTGCGGTTTGCTGGCGTTGCGTTTTCCGGAATGCACCAAACACCTGGGCCCGCTGGTGGAAGGCACGATCGTTCCCCACGGTGCCCGGGTGCCCGGCACTCCATACCGACTGGACCCGGTGAAAGCCGCCTGGGACATTGGCTGTATCGTCCGCTGGCTGGATTACAACGATACCTGGCTGGCGGCCGAATGGGGCCACCCCTCCGATAATCTCGGCGCCATTCTTGCGGTTGCCGACCATCTTTCGCAAAAACGCGTCGCCAACGGCCAGGCGCCACTGGCCATGAAAGCCGTTCTAGAGGCCATGATCCTGGCCCATGAAATTCAGGGTGTGCTTGCCCTTGAGAACTCCTTTAACCGGGTCGGGTTGGATCATGTTGTGCTGGTGAAGGTGGCGTCGACCGCCGTCAGTGCCAAACTGATGGGCGCCAACCGGGAACAGATGCTCTCCGCGCTGTCTCATGCCTGGGTAGATGGCCAGGCCCTGCGCACCTATCGCCACGCGCCAAACGCGGGTTCCCGAAAATCCTGGGCGGCGGGGGATGCAACCTCTCGTGGGGTTCGCCTGGCAGACATTGCCATGCGCGGGGAGATGGGCATTCCCGGGGTGCTGACGGCGCCACAATGGGGCTTCTACGACGTCCTGTTCAGCAAGACCAATCGCGATCAGGCCCTGAAACCCGAATCATCACGCCGCTTCGCCTTACCACAGCCTTTCGGCTCCTACGTGATGGAAAACATTCTGTTCAAAATCTCGTTCCCGGCAGAGTTTCATGCCCAGACCGCCGCCGAGGCCGCAGTAACACTGCACCCACAAGTGAAGGGCCGGCTGGAAGACATTGATCGCATAGAGATTACCACCCACGAGTCGGCTATTCGCATTATTTCCAAGCAGGGCAAACTCGCCAATCCGGCAGACCGGGATCACTGCCTGCAGTACATGACGGCGGTGCCACTGATCTTTGGCAACCTGACGGCAGAGCATTACGAAGACAGCTTTCACCAGGCCCATCCAGAAATCGACCGCCTGAGAGAAAAAATGCGGGTCATCGAGGATGAACGATATACCCGCGAATACCTCGAGGCCGATAAACGATCAATCGCCAATGCGATACAGGTTTTCTTCAAGGATGGCTCCAGTACCGACAAGGTTGCCGTGGAATACCCGATAGGGCACCGACGCCGGCGCAAGGAAGGCATGCCTCTGTTGGTGGAGAAATTCCGGGCCAATCTTCAGACACGCTTTCCTGCCCAGCAATGCGACGCCATTATGGACAGTTGTGCTAGTCTGGGGCGGCTTGAGGTGATGCCGGTGCACGAGTTTGTGTCGCAACTATAAAATATTTGTAAAATTGAACGAAATGGGCGAGTGGCCCACATTGCAGTTTCAATGAATTGCCGTACAATCCCGTAACGGTTTGTTACAGTGTGTAGCAAAGGATGCTTGCAGTACAGGCAGTGTGAACCGCACAAGGAGTCGACGTGGCCCACGTCAGGTTGTTCAGACACTATATACATTTACCTTTTGTTATTCTCGGCCTGATCGACCTGATCGTCATGGGCCTTGCGTTCGCACTGGCGGTGTTTTTCCGCTTCTTCGGCGAGCTCGAATTCTTCCTCGATAATCTGGTTTTTGTCCTACCTTCCATCACGATCTTTGCGTTGTTCAATCTGATCGTCATGATCGCTCTGGGCGTGCACCAGTCCCGTGTGGAAGAAGGCATGTCCGGCATGATGCTACGCACTATCATGGCCATGATTCTCGCCATACCGCTGCACGGCTTTGCCTATTTCGTGGCCGATGACTGGCTCTGGTATCTGGGCAGCTTCGGGTTACTGACATCGGCGACTGTGCTGGCGATATTTTCGCTGGGCATTGCCAGAGTGGTGTTCTTTGCTGTGGTCGGCAAGGACCGCTTCAAGCGCCGGGTTCTGGTGCTGGGTGCCGGCCGCCGGGCAAAACAGATGTTCGAGGACCTGACCACTCCCTTCAACCGTAAAGGTTTTTCACTGGACGGCTTCGTTCCCATGCCGGATGACACGGTGGAAGTGGATGAGCAGTACCTCATTAATCTTCCAACCTCCTTGCATGACTACGTTCTTCGACACCCGGTGAGGGAGATTGTGGTGGCGGTGGACGACCGCCGTCGGGGCTTGCCGATGGAAGACCTTCTGGAATGCAAAATGGAAGGTGTGCACATTATCGACGGTGCCAACTTCTACGAGCGTGAATCCCGTAAGGTGGCTCTGGAAATGATCACCCGGGGCTGGCTGGTGTTCTCTGACGGATTCACGGTTTCTTCGGTGTATGGCGTTGGCAAGCGGGCGCTGGACGTACTGGCTTCCGGTACGCTTCTGCTGGCCACGTTCCCGATCATGATTCTCACCGCCATCGCCATCAAACTGGAAGATGGCTTTAGAGCACCCGTGATCTACAGCCAGGAGCGGGTGGGTCTGAACAACCAGGTGTTCAAGGTGCACAAGTTTCGCTCCATGATTACCGACGCGGAAAAGAATGGCGCGGTCTGGGCTCAGAAGAACGATACTCGGGTGACACGCGTTGGTGAGTTTATCCGTAAGGTGCGGATTGATGAGCTGCCACAGATCTTTAATGTACTGAATGGCACCATGGCCTTTGTTGGCCCGAGGCCGGAACGGCCGGTGTTTGTTGAGCAGCTGTCTGAGAAAATTCCGTTTTATGCAGAAAGGCATCGGGTAAAACCCGGGCTGACCGGTTGGGCCCAGCTGTGTTTCGCCTACGCAGACAACGAAGAGGACACCCGGGAAAAGCTGCGCTACGACCTCTACTACATCAAGAATCAGAGTTTACTTCTTGATCTGTTGATTATAATTCAGACAGTAGAAGTGGTATTGTTCAAAAAAGGATCAAGGTAGTTTCGGGAGTCAGCTGTTCCCGGAACATGGAATACAGCACGGACCTCACAAGAGAGGAATAAAGATGTCACGGAAGTATCTCATCCAAGGGCTTATTGTGTCCCTCATGGCGGTAGCTTTGGCAACGGGTTGTGCCGGCCCTTCCGCTTCCTCTTCAGAACAGATCCAGCGTGCATTGGCCGTTGATACCCGCGATAGCGTCGACCAGTACATACTGGGCGCAACCGATGTCGTACGGGTTTCTGTGTGGCGCAACGAGGATCTCAGCATCTCCGTTCCGGTTCGGCCTGACGGCAAGATCTCCGTACCGCTGGTAGGCGACGTGCAGGCCAGTGGCCGCACGCCCGAAGAGTTGGCCAGCTCCATTCGTACGTCCCTGACTGAGTACATTCGTGAGCCACAGGTGAGTGTGGTTGTGACCTCCATGGGCAGCCATGAATTCACAGACCGGGTGCGGGTAACCGGTGCGGTTCGCCAGCCCATTTCAGTGCCTCACCAGAGCGGCATGACGGTTCTGGATATCTTCCTGAATGCCGGTGGTGCGAACGAGTTTGCCGCGCTGAACAACGCCATGCTGTATCGGAAGCTTGAGGGCGAGGTGGTTGCCATTCCCGTAAAACTGGACGACATCCTTAACAAAGGCCGGGTTGAAACCAACTACGGCATGCGGCCGGGTGACATTCTTACCATTCCAGAGCGCAGTTTCTGAGTGGTTGCAGAGCTAAAAGGTCTGAAGGCGGGTTAGGTTATGGCATTACCGTTATCCCAGTTACCGCAGGAGATCATTCGCGAGGTCCGGGGCCGGAAGGGCCTCGCGTTTCTTGCGTTTGTGATTGTCAGTTTTGCTGTGCTTGGAGCAGGCTTTGTATGGCCCTATAAGTATCAGTCTGACACCATCATCTTCGTAGACGACCGCAACATCATTGCGCCGTTGATGGAAGGGCGCGCCGTGGCCACGGAGATTAACGACCGTACCTCGGCTGCAAAAGAATTGCTGATGAGCCGGAGCCTGATCGAGAAAGTGGCTTTGGATCCTGAAATTTATCCGGATGCGCCCTCTGACCCGGCGGCACTTGAGTACCGGATTGCGAACATTCGCTCGGGTTTGTCGGTCAGGCCCCGGGGCGACAGTTATTTCAGTATTGGCTTTTCTTCCACTTCCCAGATGGAAGCATTCCGCGTTGCCCAGAAACTGGGGCAGGTCTTTATAGAAGAAACCAAAGACCGTAAGCGGGCCGAAAGCCGCAACGCCTACGATTTCATCGACAAACAGGTCAAAAGCTACGAGCAGCAGCTGGCCCAGGCTGAGAACCGGCTCAAGGAGTTCCTCTCTGAAAACACCGATGGAACGGAGCAAGAAGCCAATGCCCGCATGGCGCAGCTTCGCAATCAGCTGGAACTGGCCGAACTCGAGAAAAAAGAACTTGAAACCCGTGCGGCTTCACTTCAGAGCCAGCTCGGAGGCATCCGGCCCACGATCACGCAAGGCCGAACTGAGGATACCTACAGAGAGCGGATCCGGATCCTGGAAGAGCGCCTGGATAGTCTGCGGCTGCAATACCACGATACCTACCCGGATATCGTGATACTCCGGGAACAGCTGGCGGAACTGCGCAAACAACGAGATCAGGCGGCAGAACGGCCGACCGACGTGAGTTCACTTGAGGGCGAAGAAGCCGTTAACCCGCTCTACCAGGAACTGCGGGCGAACCTCTCTACCACTCGGGCGGATATGGCCACCGTGGATACCAGAATTACTTCGCTCTCCCGTCTGCTGGAACAGCAAGCAAAGCGTATGGAGCGCATCCAGGCCAACAAGGCCCAGTACTCTGAGCTCACCCGCGACATGGAAGTGAACCGTGAGATTTACGATGACCTGCTCAAACGCCGGGAAAAAGCGCGGGTCTCCATGCATCTCGACATTGAAGGGCAGGGGCTAAACTACCGCATCAATGAAACCGCTCAGTTCCCGCGCACACCCTCCGGTCCCCAGTTCTCCATGTTTGCTGCGGCTGGGTTGTTCCTGGGGCTGGCGGCACCCTTTGGAGCGGTTGCGGGTCTACTACAGGTAGATCCCCGAATTCGTGCCAGGAAGCAGCTGGAAGAAGACATTGGTTTGCCGGTTCTTGTTGAGATTCCGGAGGTACGAACACCCTATGAAAAGCGACGGGATCGAAAGGTTACGTTACTGATCGGAATTTTCGCGGTGCTCACGGTAACAGTGTATGTGACCATCGTTGTGCTAGCTCAAATGGGAGTGATCTGATGCCAGAACAACGAAATGATCGGTCCGGATTTGATCCCGAGGGTTCCCAGAATTCTGGCAATGAGACAACCGGCAGCAGCCCGGCGGGCAGTGAAGAGCATTCCTTTTGGCTGAAGCGCAAGGAGCGTTTGAAACAAGAGCTGGATTTCCGGGATGACGAAGACTCTCGCATGCTGGTGCCAAGTTCTCTGGAACTGGGCCCCGGCGCGGTTGATAAATACGTTATCAGTAAGCAGATCGTGCGTATGCAGGAGCCCAGAAGGCTCACGCACGACGACCTCGACGAGCGTCGGATTATCTATCCCGAGTCCCGCAACCGCGCGCTGGTCAACCGCTTCCGGGATCTGAGAACCAAGCTGCTCGAGGTTTCCGGAGGCAATAACTTCACGCTGGTCGTGAGTGGTGCCAGCTCTGGTGCCGGTTCCTCGTTTGTAGCCCTGAATCTTGCGGCAGCCTTTGCCTTTGATCAGGCCAAGACGGCTTTGATCATCGACTGCAACCTGCGCGAGCCGTCTTTGCACTCCACGCTGGATGTGATGCCCGAGACAGGCCTGACCGACTTTCTGGATGACCCGGACTACGACATTTCCAGGATTCTCTATCCGACCGGTATTCCCAGGCTGAGGCTGATTCCGGCGGGCAGTCGCCGTGAAACACCGGCCGAGTTTTTTACCTCCTTCCGGATGAAGCAATTCCTGCAGGCAATCCGTCGTCGCTATCCGGACCGTTTCATCGTGCTGGACACGGCGCCGATATCCGAATCTCCGGATGCCCGCATTCTGACCGAACTCTGCGATTACGCCATGCTGGTGGTACCTCACGGCAAGATCACTGCGGCGACGGCCGAACAAGCTGCGACGGCTTTCAATCCGGACAAGTTTGTAGGAGCGGTGATCAATGGCTGATCGGCAGAGGGTAGGGACACCCGTTGCAATAAAGGCAATACCAGTAATGTTACTGGCTGGTGCCTGCTCGTTCCCCGTGTTTGCGCAAAGTGAGGTCACGTTCGGGCTGGACAGCCGCTTCACCGACAATGCCCGCAAAGCAGATACGAATGAAGACAGCGATTTCGAGACCCGTGCCTACCTTACCGCCGGTTACCAGACAGATCCCGGGCGCTGCAACGCTGATTTCCTGGGCACTCTGAGGTATTCCTGGTGGCAGGACGATAGCTTTGACA
This sequence comes from Marinobacter sp. EN3, assembly GCF_000475315.1. NCBI lineage: Bacteria > Pseudomonadati > Pseudomonadota > Gammaproteobacteria > Pseudomonadales > Marinobacteraceae > Marinobacter > Marinobacter sp. EN3. The sequence goes on along the minus strand of NZ_AXCC01000001.1, from coordinate 303,418 downwards.
GCGAGAGCTTCGCGGAAATGGACTTCCAGGGCGATTGCGAGCTCGCCAACCAGCTTTACTGGGAAGTGGACAACAACCTGAGGGAAGTGAACCAGGACACTCGCCAGAGTGACACACCGGACAACCGAACCCGAAAAAACGTGTTCAGCACTGGCCCCAGATACCTCTGGCGTCTGAATGACACCAACTGGCTCAATCTTTCTGCCCGCTACGCCAACACCGAGTACGACGAACCGGAGGAAACGGACAGTGAGCGCTATACCGGTTCTATCGCCTGGAACCACCTGTTCAGTTCAACATTCACCGGGGGACTGAGCGTTTCCCACAGTCAAACCGAGTTCGACTATGGCGCAGAAGTGGATGTGAATAGTGCCCAGGTCACCTTCGAGAACCGTTGGGCGACCACCTCTCTTTCCGGTTCTGTTGGCGTGAGTGAAATCGAAACGGATTACGCCAATACCAACCAGTCGAGCGATGGGCTGGTAGGCCAGATAAACCTGACCCGGCAAATCAATCCGAGTACCGAATGGTACCTGAATGCCTCAAGGGAGCTGACAGACCGCACGTCCACGCTTGACCTTCGTTTCGGAGAGTTCGAGTTCAACCTCCGCGAAAGCATCACCGTTGAAAACAGCGTTTTGTCGACCGGCATCAACAAGCAGTTTTCCGACGCCTCCTCACTGAATCTTGACCTCTATGCTTATCGCTCGGATTACCTGGAAAGCGACGAGAAAGAAGACAAAGCCGGCATTAATGCCCGCTATTCTCGCCAGTTTTCGGAACTGACCACCGGATACCTGGCGCTGGGCTTCGACCACCTGAGTTATGAACGCGACGACACCCAGGACGAAGTTGCCCGGCTTGTGATCGGGGCTGAGCACCAGGCAACCAGGGATTTGAGTTTGTTGGCCAGGGTAGGGCACGACACCAAGTCCAGCGATATTTCCAGCCGGGAATACGATGAGAACTGGGTGTTGGTTGGTCTGGAATACCGACTGCGCTGATCAACACAGGAAGTGTGAGGCTATGGCCATGAAAGAACCGATACAGAACGCCCTGACAATTGATGTGGAAGACTACTTTCAGGTAGCTGCGTTGGCAGAGGCCGTTCGCTACGACGACTGGTCCTCCATGGAGTATCGGGTTGAAGCGAATACAGATCGCATTCTCGCGTTATTCGAGAGGGCAGGTGTAAAAGCGACCTTTTTTACCCTTGGGTGGGTCGCTGAGCGTTCTCCAGAGCTGGTGAAACGAATTGCGGCTCAAGGCCATGAAGTTGCCAGCCATGGTTACAGTCATCAGTTGATCTATAACCAGACGCCGGACGTTTTCAAAGAAGAAACCCGGCGATCGAAGGTTATTCTTGAGGACATTCTCGGTGCGCCGGTAACAGGGTATCGTGCGGCCAGCTATTCCATCACCAATCAATCGCGTTGGGCGCTGGATATCCTTGCCGAGCAGGGGTTTACCTGGGATTCGTCCATCTTTCCAGTGCATCACGACCGCTATGGCATGCCCGGCACGCCACGCTGGCCCCATCGGCTGACCACCGATAAAGGATATGAGTTGGCGGAGTTCCCGCTAAGCACGTTCAAGTTGCCGGGTTACACCCTTCCAATTGCTGGTGGTGGATATTTCCGGCTTTTCCCGTACTGGTTCAGTCGATACGGACTGGGCTCTATCAACCGGCAGGGACGGCCTTTTGTGTTCTACCTTCACCCCTGGGAAGTAGATCCGGACCAGCCGTGTCTGGATGTAAAGTGGTTCTCCCGCTTCCGTCATTACAACAATCTGGATGTGTGTGAGCAGAGATTGGCCAGATTACTGTCTGATTTCCGGTTTACCACCATGAGCCAGGTTCTGGAAAGCGAAGGGGTTCTTGAGCCCTCATCGAACACCCTAGGTTCCAGCTCTGTGGCAGGGATTGCATGATGGTCGCAGTATTCTGGATATCTTTCCTATTGTTGGCTTACATCTATTTCGGCTATCCCGTCTGTATCCGACTACTGGCATCCGCACGACCTTTGCCCGTAAACAAAAGCGGCGCTGACCAGCCGAAAGTCTCGATTCTTATCGCCGCCTACAACGAGGCCAAAGATATTGAGGCTACGCTCAGAAACAAGCTGGCGTTGGACTATCCCAGGGAGCAATTGGAGATCCTGGTGGTTTCCGATGAGTCGGAGGACGGAACCGACGAGATTGTCCAGTCGGTTGCTGCGAATGCGCCTTTCCCGGTCAAACTGTTTCGTCAGGTACCCCGTCAGGGTAAAACCGCAGGGCTCAACATGCTCAAACAGCATGCGGAGGGGGATATCCTGGCGTTTTCGGATGCCAACTCCGAGTGGGATCAACAAGCCCTTAAAGCACTGGTGAGTAACTTCAACGACCCAGCGGTGGGATACGTAACCGGAAAAATGGTCTACGTGAACCCGGAGGGCGCCCTGATTGGCGACGGCTGCAGCGCTTACATGAAGTATGAGAACTGGCTCAGGGCACAGGAGACTCTGGTAGGCTCTGTGGTGGGCGTTGACGGTGGCATTGACGCCATGCGTAAAGAACTGCATTCCGAGCTGAATGCCGATCAGTTGCCGGATTTTGTTCAGCCACTCAAAGTGGTTGAGCAGGGGTACCGCGTTGTTTATGAACCTGGGGCGCTGCTCAAGGAAGAAGCGTTAAGCGATGGGGGCAGTGAATTCAGCATGCGGGTGCGGGTAAGCCTGCGCGCACTTTGGGCGCTGAAAGATATGAAGCAGCTGATGAGCCCGGCCAACGACCCGCTTTTTGCCTGGCAGCTTATCTCCCACAAGCTGCTTCGCTATGCCGCTTTTGCGCCCATGGTAACCCTTGCGATTGCAGCGCTTTACCTGGCACCGGCGAAAGGCCTGTATGCATTGGCGGCGATGGGGTATGGGCTGTTTCTCTATTTCGCGTGGGCGGGTTATCAAAAAGAGAGCCAGGGGCAATCGCTTTCTGCGGTTTATGCCCTGCCTTACTACTTCGTGTTGTTAAACCTTGCGTCCTTTAAGGCATTTGTCGCCTTCTCCAAGGGCGAGAAGAAGGTTGTCTGGAATCCAAGGAAGGGGTAGTCGTTGGTTTGTCCTGAATTCGCGTCGTTAGTTGTTTGCTGTGGAGTATCTCTGTGAAAGTTCTGCACCTGATCGATAGCGGCGGGCTTTATGGTGCGGAGAAGATGTTGCTTGCATTGGTGAAAGCCCAACTTAGTCAGGGACTGGAGCCCATGATCCTCAGTGCAGGGGAGTTAACTATTCCGCAGAAGCCTCTTGAAATTGAGGCGACGCGTTTGGGTCTACCAGTTATACCTTGGCGTATGAAGCCGGGTTTCAATATTGGTGAGAGTCGTAAAATCCTGAAATGGGCGGTTGCCAATGACTACGACATCCTTCACTCGCATGGTTTCAAGTTCAATGTACTGCTAGGCAGTTATCCCAAACCGCTACGACGAATCCCTATGATTGCCACCCTGCACGGTTATGTGCATGCCAGAAGGTTCACAAAGATGTGGTGCTATGAGTTACTCGACCGGTTTGCAATAAGGTTTTTGCAAGGTGTTGTTCTTGTTGGTGAGTCGATGAAAAAAGAACTGCCTGCCAGACTATCGTCAAGCCAAAAGGTTAGGGTAATTCCGAACGGATTGGATATAGAAGCAATTTGCTTCCAAGCGGATCAGTTAGTTGATGGGCCAACCGAGGAGTTTATAGAGAGCCATTCACCGATCGTGTTGGGTGTTGGACGTTTGTCTCAGGAGAAAGGTTTTCTTCGGTTGGTGGAAGCTTTTCGGCTGGTGTGCGAGAGATTTGAGAATGCCGGGCTCGTGATTGTTGGCGAGGGAAAGCAAAGAGACAACCTGGAAGCGAGGATTATTGAACTTAAGTTGAGCAATAATGTTTTAATGCCCGGCTACTGTAGCAACGTGCCCTGCCTTCAACGGAGATCTGATCTACTCGTAATGCCTTCTCTTACTGAAGGGTTGCCCATCACTCTTCTCGAAGCAATGGCGGTGGGGACACCAGTGCTGGTATCCCCAGTGGGCGAAATGCCGGCTGTTCTTGATCGCGGTGAAGGGGGGTACGTGCTGCCCCAAGATTGGGACTTTAAACAGCTTGGCACACATATTGTAAATGTTCTGAGCGACGGAGAGCGAGAGTTAAAGGCGGACCGATCATCTAAGAAGGTTGCCACACACTACTCTGTGGAAGCGATGCAGAAAAGCTACAGGGATGTCTATATCACGGCACTGGGAGATGCTCCGTGATGCGTGGACCCAGATATTATTTTACACGACTGTTTTATATTATCGCGGGCCTCCGGATAACGAAGTGGCGCAAGCATATAGTGGAGTTTTGGAATTTAGAGAGAGAAGAACAGGTGCGTGCCTTCGATGACTTCCTACTTACCCATAAACCTCTTAATGCGGATGGTGTTCCCATATCAGCTTCAGGTGATGTGTACACCTCTCCGGTATTAACTAAGTCCGCATACCGGGAATCGGAGCTAACCGCATCAGCTTCAGGTACGTTCAATAGGAAAACCTCGGGGACAACTGGCGAGCCGACAAAGATAACGCTGCGCCGGGAAGAGTTGTCCCGTATGTTGGGCGTACGAGATTATTGCTTTAGTCACTATGGTGTGAGCTTGGGTGATAGAGAGGCACGTTTTTGGGCTAGGGCGGACGGAGGAGTAAAAAGCCGCCTCAAGAACTTCTTTCTTAATCGGAAAGTGTGCTTCCCAGTGGGAGAGGACGCGTGCAAATCGGTCGCCAAGATACTGAGTTGGAAACCTGATTATCTTTATGGATATGCATCTTTGTTGTTGGAAGCGGCAGTATTGGTTGAAAAGTACAACATTAAATTTACACCTCCAAGATGTGTAGTCTGTACTGCGGAAACAATAATGCCGGCACAGAAAGAATACTTGGCTATGGTATTTAATGCCCCGGTGGCGGAGGAGTATGGAGCTACAGAGTTTGATATCTTGGCATTCGAGTGCAGGAACGGGCACCGCCATCTGGTAAACCCCTGGCTTTTGGTTAGAGATCATCACGGGACCCTTCTCGTCACAGATATATCTCGAAGGTCAGCCAATCTCGTCAACTATGAAATCGGGGATTCCGGCACAATTGAAGTTTCTGAATGTGCTCTCCTCGGCAGTGCCGAGTATCTTTCGGTTCTTGAGGGCCGGTCAATACATCGTTTTGTCTACGTTACTCCTGAAACACGATTCCATTCTGTAGATTTGGCCTATGCAATCAACGAATACCAGCGCTTAGAACGGGAAATTTTTAGTTTCCGGCTGATCCAGGCAGAATATGGTGAAGTTGATATCTATGTTAGCGCAGAGCCATTGGCTGGATGTGCCGCATTGAAAGACTACATAGAGCGCAAGATATGCGGTAGAACAGGAAATAATATCGTCATAAATATATACGTTGGTGTAAATCCGGAGCAGCAAGCGGAGAAATCCTACTTCGTGCAAAAAATTCAGCAACCAGCCAGGGAGGTGGCATTGACGTGAAGCTTGACCTGGAAGTGCTTTCCGAATGTTGTAAGGCGAAAGCATCCAAAATTGTGGATGCCGGCGTGCCCTATGTTCGACGAATTCTTCGCTTTCTGGCGCTTCCCTACTGCTTTTCGAAAGTGAACTGGAAGGAGTGCACCAAGACCAAAATAGAGGTGGCGTTTGACTTCCTTTATATATTTTTTCGATTGAAATATTTTCCGGATAATTACTCTCCGTGCCGATTATGGGAGAAGAGCAAAGCAGAATGGGTATACTACTACGGTTCGAATTATGATCCCTATCAACGAAGACAGTTGCGTAAAGCTGTGCAGCCTGCAGCTTACGAAATTGTTTTCCAAGACAAAGTTGTTTCTGAAATGCTGTGTAAGGCAAATCAGATTCCAACGCCAAAAATTATGAGAGTAGTAAAAGATGGACAGCCGATCGAAGGTGTTGCCGCCGACTTGGCGCGTGAAGGGGTTGAACGCCTCATATTCAAGCCTAGATTCGGTAAAGGTGGGGGTGGAATCATTTGTACGGAGTTTCGTGACGGGAAGGTGAAAGCGATAAGTAGAGGTGAGGAAGTATCGATAGCAAGGATTGCAGCCAAGGGTGAAATGGTTGTTCAGGAATTCATCAACCAGCATAAAGATATGAGTAAAATATCTGCCTCTACCAATACGATTCGGGCAGTTACAATTCGCAGAAGCAATGGTGAAGTCCTTATTGTAGGCACCTATGCAAGGTTTGGCGTTGGGAGTAGTAAGGTAGACAATCTGAGTCAGGGAGGCATCTGCGTTGCTGCTGATATAAATACAGGTAAGCTGGCTCCGTCAGGGTTTGATCGCTTGAGTCACGTGTTTGAGATGCACCCGACCTCCGGTTTGGCTTTTATTGGTTATCAAATACCACTTTGGGACGGAGTAATTAATCTAGCCAAAAAGGTTCATAGTTCGTTTGAATTCTACCCGCTTCTTGGTATGGATATTGCGGTGACAGAACACGGCCCGGTTATTATTGAAATTAATTCTGGGTACGACAACGTTGACCTTGAACAGGCGCAAGGGCCGATTTTGCGAAACCTACAAGTATACGAAGCCTATACAGAATATGATCTTTTGATCAATAAATATCAAAGAAATCTGAAGCACAGTCAACAAGGCAGTTAATGTGAATCGAGAAATCTGCTGGATTACATGGGAAGACCACCGTCGTTCAATTGAACTGGCAAAGGAGCTGGGCGCCGACTATCACTTTGTTAAGTCAAATGAGACTTTTATACTGAGGCATCTACTCAAGGCACTTAAAACATTATCCTTACTTTATCGCTATAGAAATGGGCTGGTTGTTGTACAGAATCCAAGCCGCGTTCTTGCAGCGCTTGCTGCACTGATGAAACTTATTTTTCGTTTTCCGTTGGTTGTGGACAGACATACCAACTTCCGTCTCGGAAAAGGATTCAGTATAAATCCCGCAATATGGTTTGTAATTCTTTGCAGCGAATTCAGTCTGAAAGTGGCCGACCTGACGGTGGTGACGAATGATTTCCTGAAAGGCCTGGTAGAAAGAAAGGGAGGTCGGGGCCTGGTTTTACATGACAAAATTCCGGACGTGAAGCGACCTGAAAAGGAGCTAGAGCTTCCACGAGGCGCTAATGTACTTTTTGTCTGCACATACGCTCCGGATGAGCCTTATGAGGAGGTTATATCTGCAGCACGACTTCTCCCTAACGATTGTCACATCCACATTACAGGTAACTACCGTAAGGTGGGGCTCAATCCCGCATCAGAAGAGCTGCCTTCAAATGTTCACTTGCTTGGTTTTGTTTCCAAAGAAGAATACGATGCTTACATTTTTTCGTGTGATGTAGTTATGGTGTTGACAACTTCTGAATGGGTTATTGTTTGCGGTGGTTATGAAGCTGCGGCCGCGCATAAGCCGCTAATTACGTCAAAAACCGATGCGCTTATCGAGTTTTACGCAGGAAATGCTTGCCATACTGATCCTAACCCAGCAGCGATAGCGGAAGCTGTCTCGACGACGCTCTCGAATGTAAACAATTTTAGCGATCGGATGCACTCTTTCGCGGCGTATCAAAATAGGCGATGGGAAGAGCAATGGAAAAGGTTCATTAACGAAATTTTGGGCACCTAACGCATGCTAACCAGTGAATTTGAAGCGTAAACATCAGGATTCAGCTTATGCATGTGTTGGTTGATCGTTCACGCTTTAATAGCGTAACAGTATGTTTGTAATTGTGGCTCTGTGACCTAAAACACCTAAACTTAGGTGTGTGTGCCAGAAGATTGGTTGTCATTAATGAGCTCTGGACCATTCAGGGCCTGTGACAGGGTTAGGGAGCTATCGAATGCTTATTCTCAGATCTAGATCGACTCATATGATGAAACTGAAGAAATTTTATGGACTTGTTGTTTGTTTCGCTTTGCTTCCAGCTGTTGCTTACGCTGACCCGGCAGTGTTTAGCATAGACACAGGAGGAGACAGGCTAGCACAAGGTGTAGTCGCTAGGATCAGTGGAACCGACTTTGGGGTAAAGGAAGAGTCTAGTCCTGTGTTAGTCGACTACGTGAGTCACGCTTATGAGTATGGAAAATTGAATAGCGCCTACTCAGAGTTTGTCGATGGAGAGGTTATTGAACCGGCATCAGTGAATCCGAATTCACTTTGGGCTGCAGTTAGCTCTGATTTGCCTGTTCGTTTTGACACAAAGTCGAAGCCTAGACATCCTTTTGATAAAGCCCGCTATCATTTGTTTGGAGAAAATGTATGGCTTGGAAGGCCAGTTGTATACGGTGGACCTGGAGGTTGGGACACGCCGATTAATAATAATCAGCTCTATATTAGTTGGTGGGTAAAAGTTGACTATAACTCTCTTTATTACTGGCGCTTTACTCCCAGTGAAATGTCAGGAGATTTTCAAGAAAGAGAAGTCGTTAGATCTAGTGGTGAGGTGATCGGAGAATATATTGGGAAAGATAAAGAGGGGTTGTTGAATTTTGTTTTTCCCGGCCATCCGAATGCTAATAAACTTAAAGGCGCTCAGTTAGTTGGTGTTGAATCTGGCGCAAAAACGGTATTTCCTGATGAATTTCGCGCGGGTAGTGGGGTTGGATATGAAACGCCTGGAACAAAAACTCTTCGTATATGGGACGATCCAGATTCTCGGGGAATACGAACTAGCCTGTCCCACACCGATTATTTTTTGGTGGCGTACTCAGATAGGAACTATTCGTCCAATAGGGTTTATCAGTCACGAGATATGATTCCAGATGTTTGGCATCACTTTGAGGTGGAGTTAGATGTAGCGAAAGGCACACTTAAATCGTGGTTTAATGGACAGTTGGGCGGAATCGCAAAGTTTGATCCTAGGGCAGCATACCAAGAGGCGTATAGTCCGACGATTGCGCTAATTGGCAATAATGCCAAGCAGGATCAATTGCAGAATATGTATATTTCCGAGATATACATGGATAAGAGTGTTCAGCGAGTAGTAATCGGGAACGCTTCAAACTATGACGATTTGACACACTATGAGCTGCAGAGGCCTGTCCGGTGGGGGAGGAATGAGATCGAGTTTTCGGTGAATCTTGGCGCCTTCGACTCATCTTCAGGACTTTATCTGTATGTTTTCGACGAAAACGGGGTTCCAAATAAGAATGGATTTTCGCTGTGTGCAAGTGTCGACTGTCCCTCGCCGCCCGAACCCATACAATTACAAGTCAACTGAGGCAGACTTTTTGCCTTCTCAAGTGCACGGTCTCAGTGGAGCGATAGATGACAAGGAAGTTAAAGCGGGAGTTGTTTAACCTTGCTCGTGAATCAGATCTCGCCGGCTGGCGATTTCTGGTTTCTATGTTTTGGCGCGGCGCGGTTAGCGGACGACGGGCGTCGGGAAACGATTCCAGGCTCCAGGAAATTACAGGTGTGTTGGCGCACTTTCCAAGGAATTACCTGTATAAACGTCAGCTACCTGAAGCGCTTGGTTTAGCCGACTTGGCCAATCGTGCGGTGAGGGGGGCTAGGTCAGTGTCCCTGAGTTACTGCGTTGTGTTGAAACAATATGTCTCAGAAGACGAGAAAGGAGTACTGCTGGTTTCTTTCGAGAACCAATTAACACAGATGCTTGACTCTGGTCGGGTTGATGAGATCCTTGCTCGGTATCAGCTTATTTTTATCCCTTCCTGGAGTGGTCTGTACTCCAGAGAGCTATTCAGGTTGGTGGCCGCAGCCCGGCAAGAACCCGTTTTTGTTATGCCAGTTCATAGTCATGAGCGTGAGCTGGTTCCAACCCTTGGTACTAATTGCCATTCTCTCCCATTTAACGCAGCCAGTTGGGTTAATCCAACTTTCTTTGAAGGGCCAGTCCAGGAAAGAGATATTGATTGCCTGATGGTTGCCAACTTTGCCAGTTTCAAAAGACATTGGCTGCTGTTCAAGGCATTAAAGGGGCTGCCTGAAGATATCAAGGTGACGTGTGTTGGCGTTCCTTTGGGTTCCCGAACCGCAGAGAGTATCCGTCAGGAGGCTGCGGAATACGGCGTATCGGATCAGGTAACGATCGTTGAGGATCCCAGCCAGGAAGAGCTGGGAAGATATTTCCGAAGGGCGAAGATGTTCTGTGCGATGTCTTATCGCGAAGGCTCGTTTATAGCCGTGGCGGAGTCTCTGATGTCTGGCACTCCTGTACTGATGTTCCGCAATGCGCATATCGGTACGAAAAGCCTTATCAATGAAGATACGGGCGCGCTGGTGAAATCTGTCAGGGAGCTGAGGCAGAAGATACTGGAGTACAGGAACTTTGAAGGGCACGAGCAGGTTCGTCAGACTTCGTTAGAGAATATCAGTGCGCAGGCTAATTCCCGTAAACTTAATGATATGCTGCGCGACTGGTCAATCAGCAATGGTAAGACTTGGACCGTTGATATAGAGCCATTCTACAGCCAACGCCTGGACTTTCACTATTTCAGTGATGATAGTCGCGATCGTCTGGCAGATGATTATCGGTATTTATCTGAGTTAGGTATCCGGTTTCCAAGGTTCTCGTAATACCATGCCCTCCAGGAAAAGTGTCGTGACGTCTTCATCGAATGAACTGGTTTCCGTAATCATCCCTTCTTACAATCGTGCATCCTATATCGATGCTGCCATTAAATCGGCGCTTGATCAGACTTACGGTCCGGTTGAGGTTATTGTCGTGGATGATGGATCGACGGATGGCAGTTATGAAAAGTTACAACAATGGGAAGAACGAGGAAAACTGGTACTTCTGACTCACCCTGAACGAAGGAATCGGGGCCAGTCTGCATCAATTAACCTGGGTATTCAGCAAGCGGCCGGTAGCTATATTGCAATCCTGGACAGTGATGACATGTTCGCCAAAGAAAAATTGGCCGATCAAGTAGCGTTCCTGGAAGCTAACCCCGAAACAGGTATGGTTTATGGCCAAGGTCATGCAGTAGATGCTGATGGTAATTTCCTGTTCAAAGTTCCTGGTGATGGTCATCAGGAACTGAGTGATCCTAACCGGCTACTGCTGGATTGTTACATGGCGCTGCCAGGGGGGTCACTTGTTCGTCGTTCGGTATTTGAGAAGGCTGGCTTATTTGAGGAATCTTTTAGGGCCGGCCAGGATCACGATATGGCTATTCGGATCATGGAAGCGACTAAATGCGCTTATTTGCCGAAGCTTGCTTTCTATTACCGCAAACACGACGACGCCATTAGTGTTAAAGGGCTCGAACGTCGCTGGCTTACTGGGCTGGAAATTCTTCGCCGAGCTAACGAACGTTATCCCTACACGAGAAGCACAATTCGAAAACGCAAGGCTGTGCTTCAATTCAGATTAGGACAGACCTATTGGCGAGAAAGGCGTAAGGCCAAGGCGCTACCGCATCTTGTCTCTTCAGGTTTACTTGACCCCACCCGTGCCTTAAAGGTTCTCATAGGGCGAGAACAGGTTTAATGGATTCCGCACCGCAGCCCATTCTCTTTGTTATCGACCACTTCCGTAATCCCAATGCTGGTACTGAGGGCCAGCTCTTCCAGTTGGTTAAAGGCCTGGATCGAGCCAGGTTCAAACCTCACCTGCTGGTCTTCCGGGATTCGGAGTTTCTTCAGATGGGCGGATTCCCTTGTGATTACTCGGTTTTGGGGCAGCATCGTATTCTTTCTGTGGCTACCTGGTATGCGCTTTGGCGAACTGCCCGGCGGTTTCGGGCTTCTGGTGGCCGCTTGGCTCATGTGTTTTTTAATGATTCCTCCGTCGTCTGTCCGCCGATCTTCCGTTTGCTTGGCATCGAAACGATTATCTCCAGGCGGGATATGGGGTATTGGTACACCCGCAAGTATCTGGCTCTGTTGAACCTAAGTGGTCGATTTGTTGCCGCCGCGATCACCAACAGTCAGGCGGTTAAGGAGGTGACGCTTCGGCATGAGCCTGTTTCTTCAGATAATACCCACGTGATTTATAACGGATACGAATTTGAGGACGTGCAACCCTCAATACCTTCGGAGCTACAGGAGTTGCGAGCCGGGCATCCAGATGCAGTATTCGCTGGAATTGTGGCCAACATCCGGCCGATAAAACGGATGGAAGATGCGATACGAGCGCTAGGGTTGCTGTCAGGGCAAAGCCCGGCTTTGCATCTGGTTATCATTGGAGATGGGGACCCCGAGGATCTCAAAGCAATGGCAAAAGAACTGGGGATTGAAGGGCAGGTACACTTCCTGGGCGCGCGTCGGGATGTAAGGGGTTGTCTCGCCGGCCTGGATATCGGTTTGTTATGTTCTGAATCCGAAGGTTTTTCTAACGCCGTGGTAGAGTATATGCAGGCGGGATTGCCCGTGGTTTGTAGCGCCGTGGGGGGCAATCCGGAAGCGATTGCCCACGGAGAAACCGGTTTTTTGTATGGCTGTGGTAATGTGAGTGAGTTGGCGGAACGCCTCAGAGCATTGGCTTTTGATGGTGATCTCCGTGCCCGTTTGGGAGAAAATGCCAGCGTTAATGCAAGACAGCGCTTCAGTATGGAAACGATGGTTCGGCAGCATCAGGAAGTTTATGGCTCTCTGCTGAACAAGGAGTAATGCAGTATGGGGTTGTTCTCGAAAACCATTCGCACGCTGGGCCCTTGGGGCGGCTATAAGCTAGCCAGGCAGATCTGCCGGAACCAGCCACGCATCCTTATGTATCACCGGTTTTCGGATCCGCCGGTCAAAGGGTGGGCAAGTCCACAGTTCTTCGAACAGCAGGTCCGACACATCAAGGATAACTACAATCCGTTTTCGCTGGTTGGGTTAATGCAGTATAAGCGTGAGCACGGCCGCATGCCTCGTCACGCGATCGTTATTACCGTGGATGACGGTTACCGCGATTTTTATCAGTATGCTTATCCGATCCTCAAGAAGTACCAGGTACCTGCCACGCTGTTTGTTACCACGGGGTTTATAGAGCGTAAACTCTGGCTGTGGCCGGATAAGATTACCTGGTTGCTGAGCCAGGTAGACTATATTCACGAAGCAGTAAAGATCGATACTCTGCGGAGTGAGGCGGGGCCGGTGAATGCCGAAACACGTCAAGTCTATTGGCAGCAATGGAACGATCACGCCTTGTCGTTGCCTGATGATGAGAAACATTGGTTCATCGATGAGTTGGCCCGCCTGCTCGGGAAGATCTTTCCCGAGTCGATTCCCCCGGAGTTTGAGCCGTTAAGCTGGGATGAGCTTGCGGAGATGCAGCAGAATGGTGTTGAAATTGGAGGCCATACAGTTACCCATCCCTCGTTGGGGAGGGTCAGCGAATCTCAGGCTAAAGCAGAAATAGTTGGGTGTCGTAATGCATTGAACGAAAACCTTGGGCGGCGCTCGCGTACTTTTTGCTATCCAAATGGTCAGCCCTCTGATTTCCAGCGTTTCCTGCCCGCGTTGGTTGAAGATTCAGGGTTCCTCGGGGCAGTGACGGCATTCCCTGATGCGAATGGAACAAAAGATCCGTTTTTAATGCGTCGTCACGTGAGTGGCGATGACATGTTTCAATTCTTCAAGGCTACATCTGGCGTTGAATTTCTAGGGCATAGGCTAAGGAGGGAAATAAGACTGCGGAGAGATTCTCATATAGGCGCTACTGTTATCGCAAGCCGCGGAGGAAATGCGTAATGGTTCTGGCGGTTGGAGCGTTAACTCTCTCTAGGGCGAGACTTTCGACGCAAACTGTCAGCACCTTTACATTTTTATTCTATCTGTATTTTATCGTGGATTACTTCCTACGGTTTCCAGCAAGGATTCCCGGCTACAGTAGTCTAAGGCCCACCTTAATAGGGATTCTGATTCTCTCAACATTATTGTTTGTTCAACGAGAGAAATTCAAAGGGCGTTTTAATGATCCAGTTTTTCGTGGGTTTTTCCTTTTGGTGGGGTACATTATTCTGACTTTGCCCTTGGTAGAGTGGCCTGGGAGCGTTATACGAGGTAATTGGGAAACCTTTCTGAAGGCCGTGGTTTTTCTGTTCTTTACGGCGCTAACTATAGATACCGAAAAACGTCTCAAGTGGTTTGTAGCTGTATTCGTATTTTGTCAGATATTTCGTGTTCTGGAACCATTGTATCTTAATATAACCCAGGGATACTGGGGAAGCGCAACACACCTTCAGGGTGCTGAGTTTGCGAACAGGCTTTCAGGTGCACCAGCGGATGTAATTAATCCGAATGAATTGGGATTTGTTATAGCGACAGTCATTCCATTCCTACATTATCTGCTTTGGCCTAAGGGTTGGTTTAGTAAGGGGGTATATTTAGTCCTGATTCCTTTGCTTCTCTATGCGCTGATACTTACTATGTCTCGCGGTGGATTTATTGCTTTGCTGGTAGTCGCCTTTTTTGTGTTTAAGGAGTCAAGGCGAAAGGCGGGATTGATTGCGCTAGGTGTCATCGTTGTTGTTTGTGCGTTCAGCGTTATGACACCGATCCAAAAAGATAGATATTTATCACTTATCGATAGGGATACTGCCGGTGGGGCTTCGGCGGAAGGCAGATTTCGTGGAATGGTTAATGAATTTAAAGTGGGGTTGAGCAGGCCAATTGTTGGTCATGGTTTGGGAACAACTCCCGAAGCCAAAACACATAAGCTCGGGTCACGACAGGCAAGCCATAACTTGTATGCTGAAGTTTTAATTGAGCTCGGATTTATTGGTTTTATCATATTTATGATGTTTTTGGTGAAAATCGCTAAAAAACTAAAGTCGGTTAGGGAGAAGATGACCGACATTGTCTCTGATTCCGGGAACTATTTTTTGCGATTAAATAAGGTTCTTTTGTGTGTTTTTTGGATGTATGTTGTATACAGCATTAATTACTGGGGGCTTTCTCAGTATTACTGGTACCTGTTTGCGGGCCTTGTGATTGCTTTCGGAAGGCTAATCCCATCTGTCGATGAGATCGAGAGAAACGAGGGTTTGAATGGAGAGGCTGCAGTAAATCACCGTTACAGGCTGGCTTCGAGGTTTAAAAATAGGCATCTCTGAGAAGTATGAGTATGGTAGGAATTTAATGAAAATTGGAAACGTTTCTATTAAAGGTTTGATGTCTGCTCTGGAGTTACGAGGTGCAAACATATCCTGATAGGTGTTTGTTCCCAGCTTTTATTTTATGATTTTTGGTTTTCTGTATGTGCCAAAAAAGGTCTTTCTTCATAGCCTAATTTTGTAGTTAGAGACGATCGAGTTTCGGTGGGTTATGCTCCTTATATTTATTGGTATTGTTTTCTGGCTGTGTAGTCATTTTTAAAATAATGATTAAGTTTGAAGAGTTTCCGATTCGTTGGGTACGGTCATCCACTAGATTTATTAAAATTGATCAATGCACTTCGCCTATGTTGAAAGTGGTATTTTAAAAGGATTTACTGATGAGAATTGTCGTTTTTGCCAAGCACCCAGGCGGTGGTATTAGGACGTATTTTTCCTATGTCTATGGCGATAAAGCCCAGAGAAATAATGCCTTTAGCTTGGTAACACCAAAGTCCGAGGCACTTCAGGCCATTGTTGCTTCACGGGCAAATGTTGAAGTTGCTGCTCAGTCTTCTGATAACTCCGCCATGTTATTAATTGCGCTTATTAAACAGGTTGTTAGGGTTAGGCCGGAATTGGTCCACTCCCATGGGTTTACAGCTGGTCTGATTGCGGCATTGCCGCTTTGGTTACTCCGTATACCTCATGTCATAACTACTCACGATGTCTTTATGCCGGGGTATTTCCACGGGCGCTTTGGAAAGCTAAAGAAGTGGGTAATGGGTCGGTTGTTCTCTTTGGCAGATATGATAAATCCAGTTGGTGAGGACGCGGCCTCGAACTTTATAGACACGTTTCCCGGTTTGGATTCCCGCGGGAGCGTGAAATGGATTCGAAATGGAGTTGAAGCTGATTGTTTTCTCGTGGATAGTTTCAGGGATCTCCGCAACGAGGCAGGCATTCCCTCTGATGCCCTGGTACTCGGTTTTTTTGGGCGGTTCATGGCTCAAAAGGGGTTTAGTCTGTTGGTTGATGCCGTTGATAGATTGAACCGAGAGAGTAGTGAAAAACCGGTTCATGTATGCTGCTTCGGTTGGGGAGGGTTTATCAGGGAAGAGCAGGCTGACATTCGTTCCCGTGGTTTGGAATCATTCTTTCATTTCTTTCCCGCTACAGATTTGATGGCTGAAGCCATAAGGGGGGTGGATGTGGTTGTCATGCCTTCTAAATGGGAAGCGTGCCCGCTTCTGCCGATGGAAGTAATGATAGCTGGTAGACCTCTCATCGCATCTAATTGTATTGGGATGAAGGAAGTAGTTGCCGATACCCCGGCAATGGTTTTCGAGGTCGGATCGTTGGACGGGCTTCTCGAAAAAATCCGGTTGTTCGCAGCAAATCGGGACAGTTTTCAACTTGAATCGGATAGGTTCCGGCAGGAAGCAGCTTTGAGATTCGATGTCGGCCAAACCTCCAGTAAATTGGTTGATCTTTTTAATGACGTTGTGGATAAGCCGGAGTCCAATAGGTGATTCGTACTTTATTGGTGAATACCGGCTCAAATGTCCTGGTGATGCTCGTTAAACTGGTCATCACCTTCATTATGACCCCCGTTTTCGTTCACAACCTTGGGAAGTACGACTACGGTCTGTGGGAGATGATTGGCGCTGTAATTGGCTACATGGGGATATTGGACCTGGGCCTGCGGCCGGCCATCAGTCGGTATGCCGCGAAACACCACGCCGAGCAGGATTCACAGGCACTTGAGTCTGTGTACATGTCCGCCTTTGCGTTCATGATGATGGTCGGTCTGCTCCTCTTCGCCTTTTTCCTATGCTGGGGAATATGGTTTTCCGGTGCGATCGCCCCGGAGGGAGAGCCATATCAGAAGTACACGCTGTTTCTGATCATTATCGGCGCCCACCTGTTAATCTCGTTTCCCGGATATGTTGCAGAGAGCTACCTGGAAGGTTTCCAGAAGTACTACCTTAAAAACAATATCACGATTATCAATTCGATCGTGGGCTCCACGCTCCTTTACCTGTTTATCACTCCTGAAAACGGTCTGGTGCTCTTGGCAGGCATCAACGCCATTGGGATTACCATAAAGTACATCCTCTTCATGTGGTTGCTGTCCCGCCCCGCCTTTGGTGCGATCAGGGTCCGTTGGCGATCCTACTCCTGGGTGCGTTTGAAAGAGCTGATTGTTTTCGGTTTTAAATCATTCGTTCAGGGTATTGCCACCCGAGTTGAAAACGCTACGGATGTTTTGGTGATTGGTTTGATTATGGGACCTGCTATGGTTCCGTTCTACAGTATTCCGGCGAACCTGACGCAACATATTCGCGGACTGGGCTGGACGTTAACCCACGCCTTTATGCCGCTGTTTAGTGGCTTGAGCGCGAGGGCTGAGAACGACACCATCCGGCGGGTTTTTCTGATTTCGTCCCGTTACGTTGTCAGCATTCTTTTGGCCATGGGCACGGGGGCTCTGTTGTTGGGGGCGCCTTTTATCTCTGTATGGTTGGGGCCCGAGTTTGGTGAGAAGGCGGAATGGCTTATCGTGTTTCTGGTGTTCTTTACGGTGCTGCCTTTCATCAATCCGTTCGCCAGTCGTTATCTGACGGCGATTGACAAACACGGGATTTTTGCACGCCTCACTCCTTTGGCAGCCGCACTGAATATTGGCCTGAGCCTTGTTCTTGTTCACCCGTATGGCCTTGAGGGCGTAGCTTTTGCTTCCGTCGTTCCCGGGTTGATCTTTGTCCCTTTATATCTCCGATATACCTGCCGCCATCTCGAACTTCCCGTCAGAGAGTATTTGCGCTCGTCTGTGCTGCCTGGCTTCGTGCCGGCTGGGTTAATGGCAGTTATTATTCTGGGTGTTGGTCAATATCTGATGTACGACAGTTACCGCCATATTTTGTTGGGTGCGCTTCTGGGAAGTATTGGCTGGCTGGCAGCCTTCTGGCTGCTGGTGTTGAACCGAGAAGAACGAGATTACGTGGGCGCTCGAGTAGCTCGCATCGCAGGAAGGAAATAGTCCATGTGCGGCTTTGCAGGATTCGTAAACAGGGATGTGGGTAGAACCCCGGAGGCCACCCTGGAGTGTATGGGGGCTGCCATAGCTCACCGGGGGCCGGACGATTCAGGTATCTGGCTCAAGGCAGACCTTGGTTTGGGTCTGGTGCATCGCAGGTTGGCCATTCAGGATCTGTCACCGGCGGGTGCGCAGCCGATGGCGTCAGCGAGCGGGCGCTTTGTTATTGCCTTCAATGGGGAAATCTATAACTTTCGGCAGCTGCGAGCAGAGCTTGAAAAGGAGGGATGCACCTTTCGGGGCCACTCAGACACGGAAGTGATGCTCCACGCAATTGAGCGTTGGGGGTTGGAAGAGAGTCTACCGAAATTCTCGGGAATGTTTGCTTTTGCGCTGGTGGATCTGAAAAGCCGGGATCTGATTCTGGCCCGAGACCGAATGGGTGAAAAGCCACTGTATTATGGATGGCAAGGCAACACTCTGTTGTTTGGTTCGGAGCTCAAGGCGCTTCGGGTACATCCCGCATGGCAAGGCGGTGTAGAGCCAGGGGCGCTGGCACTGTTGCTCCGGCACAACGTGATACCAGCACCGATCAGTATTCACAAAGGGATTTTAAAATTACCGCCTGCCTCACTGGTTCGTTTTCCTCTTGATGGGGCCTCACCGGCTACGTTACCGGAACCGCAACGCTACTGGTGCCTTGAGGATTGCTTTACAGAAAGCCGGGCGCCGGAAAGCTTTGAGGCTGCCAGTGACCAGTTGGAGGCTTTACTCGGGAACGTGATCGAAGACCAGATGGTATCGGACGTTCCTTTAGGTGCTTTTCTCTCCGGCGGTATTGACTCTTCCACCGTGGTTGCACTTATGCAAGCCCGTGCAAGCCAGAACGTGAGAACGTTCAGTATTGGCTTTGATGAGCCCGGTTTTAATGAGGCAGAACATGCCGCAGAGGTTGCCCGTCATCTGGGAACCGAACACACGGAATTGTACGTAACTCCCGAGGATGCGCTTAACCTCGTGCCGCGTTTGCCAGATCTCTATGACGAGCCTTTCGCGGATTCCTCGCAGTTGCCTACTTTTCTTGTCAGCCAGATGACACGGAAGCATGTCACGGTTGCATTGTCAGGTGATGGCGGAGATGAGTTGTTCTGTGGCTACACTCGGTATCCCTCGGTTTATAACCGTTGGCGGAGCCGAAGCAAGCCGGCCGGTGTCGCCCGGCGCTGGTTATCCCGCTTACCAGAGGCGGCGACGGCTCAGGCGATCCGGGCTCTGGTGCCTTCCCAGCGAGGTCGGTCGACGCTGGCAATTCGTCATCGCCTCAAAGCGGAGCGTGCGCTGGCCTCGGCCGCGGATCTGTCAGATTTCTATCGGCAGTCTGTCTCTTTCTGGAATGAGCCCGAGTGTTTTCGGAGGGACGTTCAGGAACCCACATATGGTCTGACTCAGGCAATCCCGCACGCTATTCCCCCCGACGGATTGAAAGCGTTGATGTGGCGTGATCTGAATTGGTATCTGCCCGATGACATTCTGGTGAAGGTCGACCGGGCAGCGATGGCCTGTAGCCTTGAAACCAGGATACCGATGTTAGACCCGAAGGTGGTTTCCTTCGCGCTGTCGTTACCGTTGAGCTATAACCTTAATGGCGGTGTTGGCAAGCAGGTGCTGCGTAGCGTTTTGTACCGCCACGTGCCAAAGGCCTTGGTGGACAGGCCCAAGCAGGGGTTTGCGGTGCCCGTGGGGCAATGGTTACGGGGCCCACTGCGCCCCTGGGCGGAGGCGCTGCTGCAACCGTCTGTCTTTGACAAGCAGGACTATCTGGACCGCTCAGTTGTGAATGCCTATTGGCAGGAGCACCTCAAAGGGCGGGAGGATTACTCTGCAGAGCTATGGGGCATTCTGATGTTTCTGGCATGGCTGGAGCGCACGGGTGGCTGAAATCAAACCCTATGATGATCAACGCCATCGGGAGCAGGTGCTGAACCTGTTTGCTGATGTGGCGTTCAAACGTGATATCTGGAGTTATCAGTTCCAGGAGAATCCTGGTGCGCGTGATCGTGGCTTTGCTCCGGTGGTGGCAGAGGAGAACGGTTCGGTTGTCGGCTTCAACGGGGTGGTGCCGGTAAGTATTCTATGGAATGGCCGGCCAACACAGGCCATGTGGAGCTGCGACTTCAAGGTGTCTGAGCGCCAGCGCGGAAAGGGCGTAGGTCGGCTGATCAAAGTAGAGTTGGCACAACGCTCTCCTATTCTTATGTCGTTTGGCATCAGCCCGGTCGCCGCCATTGTATTGCAGCGGATGGGTTGGCGTGCCAGCGACCAGGTGCATTTTCTTCGTAAAATCCGTCAGCCTCGGAGCGCTCGTGACTGGGCTTTGATGCTACTGCAATTTTGCACTCGACTGGTTAATCGCCCAGTGCAGAGCCGACACATGCGTGCGTCTCTCCTGCAGCAATTGCCACCCAGAGAACAGATTGATGAGTTGTGGGCGGCAGTTGCGCAAGGCTACGACAAGGTTGTTGTGAGAGACTGGCCTTACCTTGACTGGCGCTATCAGCGGCATCCGTTTGCACAGTATTCATTTCTGGAAGTACGGGAGGAGAATGATTCCCTCAAAGCTCTGGGGGTTGTCCGTGCGGATGACCGACAGGTTCGGCTGGTCGATTACATCGGGCCAGCAGCTTCAGCAGCGCTGAAGTCGGCGGTTGTAGAGGCAATGCTGCGGCAATGGCCGAATGCAGCCTCTTATTCTGCCATGACGTCCGATTTGGAGCTGAAGCAGGTCATGAAAGCGCACGGGTTCTATCAAGGCCGTGAGCAACCCCGATTTTTTGTGTGGGAATCACCAAAGCGAGTTTCGTCAAACGGAGATTGCACCAGCGGCTGGTTCATTATGGGGGGGGATTCTGATGGCGAACTGCTGCAGTCTGCCCGGGAAGCGTGGAATGAAGAACGTATTAACAAGGACGATGACGGATGTCGGCTAAAGACCCTTTGATCACTATTATCACTCCTACCTATAACCGTGCAGAGTTCATTCTGCAGGCGGTTGAGAGTGTTATGGGGCAGACGTACGGAAACTTTGAATTTCTGATCGTCGATGACGGTTCAACGGATAACACGGTGGAACTGCTTGAACCCTACCTGCAGGATGAACGCGTCCGTCTGTTCCAGCAGGAAAACCAGGGGCAGAGTGTGGCCCGAAATGTGGCTCTGGCGGAGGCGTCCGGCGACTTCATATGCTTCCTGGATTCGGATAACTATTGGCCGCTTGATAAGCTGGAGAAACAAGTCAGGGTTTTTGAACAGCATCCGGAAGTGGATGTGCTATATGGCGATAATGTGATTATCAACGAACAGGGTGCTGAGATCAGCCGCAAGAATATGTCGCGTTATTCAGGACGCATTGCCGCGAGGATGATTCGGGACAACTGTGTTGCCATGAACACCACAATGGCAAGGCGCCGCTGCTTTGATGAGATGGGCGGCATGAGTGGAAAACGACGTGTGGCTGACGACTATGATTTGTGGCTACGGTTTTCCGCCCGGTATCAGTTTCGCTATGAGCCGGAATACTGGGCCTGGTATCGAGTGATGGAAAACCAGATTTCGTCGGATAAAACACAGCGGTTCCGGGTCAATGAAGCCATCATTCGCGACTTTCGCCGAGAGTATCCTGAGGCCCTCAGTGCGAGTGAATTCGATAAGGGATTTGCCCATTTCTACATCAGAAAGGGGCGTTACCTGGGCGCCGTGGGTAAAAAGCTTGCGGGCATCAAAGAAATCATGAAAGCGCTGAAGTATGCGCCGGCAGAAACCAACGTCTGGCGAGCGCTGCTTGCGGTAGCGCTGAAATAAAAACAACGATGAATAAGACAGGGAAGTAAGCAGTCATGTCTTCTAATCCTCTGGTGTCGGTCATCACGCCAACATTTAATCGGGCTGACTACCTGCCTTATGCGGTTGAGAG
Organism: Marinobacter sp. EN3; assembly: GCF_000475315.1. Taxonomy (NCBI): domain Bacteria; kingdom Pseudomonadati; phylum Pseudomonadota; class Gammaproteobacteria; order Pseudomonadales; family Marinobacteraceae; genus Marinobacter; species Marinobacter sp. EN3. The sequence goes on along the minus strand of NZ_AXCC01000001.1, from coordinate 281,376 downwards.
CGTTCTGTCTCAATCGGTTCCTGATTTCGAATTGATCGTTATTGACGATGGTTCCACGGACGGCACCGCCGAGCTGATGGAGCGGTATCTGGCGGACTCGCGCATTCGATATCTTAAGCAGGAGAACCAGGGGCAGAGTGTGGCCCGAAATCGCGGGATTGCCGAGGCGCGTGGCCAGTTTATCTGCTTTCTCGACTCAGATAACGCCTGGGTCAGTACAAAGCTGGAAACCAGTCTGAAGGCCTTTGAGGAACATCCCGAGGCGGATATCGTCTATGGTGATTTCATAACCATAGACGGGGAAGGGCACGAACATGGTGTGAATCGTATGGCTCGCTATTCCGGCCGTATCACGCCACAGTTGCTCCGGGATAATTTCGTGAGCATGAACACAACTATGACCCGCAAGCGCTGCTTTGACGAAATGGGGGGCTTTGACAGCGCTGATCGGTTGGCGGAGGACTACGGGCTCTGGTTGCGTTTTTCTACCCGCTATCAGTTTCTATATGTTCCAGCGGTGCTTGGGTATTACCGGGTTATGGAAAACCAGATTTCCTCTGACAAGGATAGCCGGTTTCGAGCGAACGAGCAGTTGGTCCAGAGCTTTCTGAAAGCCTATCCTTCAGCGGTTACCCGGGGTGAGGCCCGCCGGGGATTGAGTTATTTTTTTATTCGGAAAGGGCGATATGAGTACTCGTCTGGTCAGCGTCGCCAGGCCTTTCGTTCTTTGCTTCGGTCATTGTCGAAGGACCCGTTCTGGATGGGCCCCTGGCGGTTCGCTGTAAAAATGCTGCTAACTTCCAGCCGAGGGAGGCGAATGTGACTTATACCGTTCGTCGCTTGTCTGAGAAAGAGTTTTTCGGGCTGCAGGAAAGCTGGGACCATCTGCTGGAGCAGAGTAATGCCGACCCGCTGTTCATGAGCTGGGCCTGGCAGACGTCCTGGTGGGAAACCTGGGGCGATAGACTGAACCTTGATCTGTTGCTGCTTGGTGTATACGCCCCGGGCGATACGCTGGTTGGCCTGGCTCCGCTCTACCTGAGTGCCGTCAGCACGCCGCTGGGATGGAAAGTTCGAAGGCTGCATGTGGTAGGCAATGCCTGGAAGCTGGGGCCTACGGTGCGCACGGAATATGTGGGCGTCATTGTGGATCGGCGTGAGCAACTGGCCATCCTGCAGGCGCTTGGGAGCTATCTCGCTGAGGCCCGGTGGGATGAGATGATTATTGCGGATGCCTCCGCGAGATCAATGAGTATGATCGAATCTGGCCTGAGCCACACGCTGGCTCCCTCCCGGGTGGTTCGGAGTGAGTCGGAAGGTGTGGTGATCCCAACTCAGGGACAGTTTACGGACTGGTTATCAAGGCTTGGAAAGAATACCCGTCTGAAAGCCTATAATCGGCGAGAGTTGTTTGAAGGTACTTTGAATGGTTCCTTCGAGGAATGGCAGACCCCGGAAACGTTTCTGGCATTACTCAATCGTTTTCATTGCGAGCGTTGGGGAAAGCCCTGCTTTGACGATAATGCTGTTCGCTTCCATGAGGCACTTCTGAACCGGCTCTCTGGAGGCCAATCCGCGAGAATGTCGGTACTGAGAGCCGACAATCAGATTGTGTCTGTACTTTATGATGTCCGCGCCGGGAATCGGGTATACAACCTGCAGGCGGGGTTCATGCAGGATTTCCACAACAAGTTGTCCTTGGGCACGCTCCATTTGGGTTACGCCATTGAGCGATCCTTTCAGGATTCGAGTATTGTCAGTTACGACTTGCTGGCCGGGTCCGGGAAAAACACGTTCTACAAACAGCACTTCAGAGGGGAGCAGGTGTTGTTTACCACCGTTGAGTATGTTCGTTCTCCCATTCTTAAAATGGCTTATGGGGCAAGGGGTTGTATGCCGCCCCGTTTAGTGTCCTCAATTAATCGTTTCTTTCGTCTCTGAGCGGGTGTTGTCATGAATATGGAAAGGATGCCGTCTATCAGCCTGATGAGTCGCCTGTGGCCGTTCCTGCTTGTCTTATGTGTGCTGGCATTCGTTACTTTCCCTACTTTGGAGGGAGTCGTGACGCGATGGTTAAAGTGGGACGAATCATACTCCCATGGTCTTTTGTTAGCCGGCGTGTCGCTGTATCTGATCTGGCGAAAGGCGAAGACCAATCCGGTGGCCCCGGGCTTCGCCCCGGTTTGGGTTCTTCCTTTGATAGCCTGTCTGCTTGCCTATTGGGTCGGCGGGTTGATTCGTCTTCAGGCGCTTCAGCAATTGGCGTTGGTGCCTCTTTTGTTTGCTGCCTGCGCGACGCTGATGGGGTGGCGCCAGGCTCGCTGGTTCATTGTGCCGCTGGGTTTGCTGTTTCTGACCATTCCTGTGTGGGACTTCCTGGCCTGGACGCTACAGGTAATTACTGTTGCCGTTAATAAGGTCCTGTTGGGTTTTTTCGATATTGATTTTGAGGTGGAGGGTGTATTCGTTTACCTCATCGGTGTCGGAACCTTTGAAGTTGCTCATGGATGCTCTGGACTTCGGTATCTGCTGGTGGGGCAGGCGCTGGTTCTGATTTATGGCGAGTTATACCTGTCGAGGTTACGATCCCGCGTCACGTTATTCTGTTTGGGGGTGGCATTCGCTCTACTTGCCAACTGGATCCGGGTGTTCGTCATCATCTACATGGGGTATGAAACGAACATGCAGTCCGGCCTGATCGAGGATCATGAAAACTTTGGCTGGTGGGTGTTTGCGGGCACGCTTGTTCCCCTCTATTTTCTGGCTCGTCAGCTTGAGATACGGGACGACCAGGTTGTTGCCAGCCAGGACAATGACGAGAAGCAAGATCACGCTAAACCCGCAGGTAAAGCTACGGTTGCTGTAACGGTTGTCGCGCTGCTGGGGCTGGTTACCTGGATCGCTTTGCCGGACAAGCGAGGCAACATTGCTTCTGAGCCCGAAGGGTACGCCATTGATTTAAGTGAAAGGTATTCACCGGTGTTCGGATCTGCACTGGCGGGGTGGCGCCCCAACGTTCTCAATCCAGACAGGGTGTATGCGCAGACCCTGTTTGACCGTTTGCAGGCCCGCGCAGGGCAAGGTTTGGGCACAACCTACTATCTGGGCGCTTTTACCTATGACTATCAAAGGCATCGTGCGGAACTCATCCAGTACAGTAACCGCCTTTATGACCGTGATTTCTGGATTCCGGAAGGCTTCTTTGATGTTGAAAACAGCCTGAATATCCCGGTGCAGGGAGTCACCCTGAAACATCGTGTTTCCGGACAACGTGTGCATCTGGGGTATAGCTACTTTGTTCAGGGGCAGTGGGAAACCGATCAGTGGCGCGCGAAGCTTGCTCAAGTGGGTGGGTTCTTCAGTGGCCGTGATGATGCCTCTTTACTCATCTCTGCAGTGGCGTGCGATGGCTGTGAGGTGGCTGCAACTCTCGCTGAGTTTATCGAGTCTACCTTTCCGGTGATTCTTGAGCAGATTGATCAAGAGGTGGTGCGACCAGATCTTTGAGCTGGCTCTCTAATCGGGAAAGAAATTGTTCGTGATTGGTTGAATACCATTCGATTGCCCGCCTGGACATGTGGGCCAGCGTGGCCGGCGGCTGGTCTATCGCAGCTTGAATGCTCCGCTCCAGAGCTTGCTCTGAGACAAGGTAACGGGTGCCCAGGCGAAACGTCAGGTTTCTTTCCACATGTGCCAGAAAGCCTCTGTCCTTCCCAACCAGCTCGTTCATGGGCGGTGCATCAGTTGTTATTGTAATACAGCCGTAAGCCATGGCCTCTGCCAGTACCTGGCCATAACCCTCCACCTCAGAAGGTAGTACCGCGAAACCGGCCTGGGCCCAGAGTGTGTTCAGTTCATTGTTCGTAAGATTTTTCTCTACCCTGATATTGGCGGCGGGGGTGGTGTCCAGATGCTGGGAGACAATGACCAGTTCTGGCCATTCGGGATGCCTCTGCCAACATGCCATAACACGTTGCGTACCCTTGAACTGGCTGTTGCCGGCTACATGCAAAGCAAGGCGGTAGTCTTTCTTTTCCGAGCCGGTCTGGGCGCCGATCTCACCGCCGGTAAACCCCAGGTACTGGGTGTCTGAATGTAGGGCGGAAAAAATCGTTACCGCGTGGTTTGTTTTGCAGAGTATACGATTGATAAAACTGAGGTAGGGAAGCCTGGACTCAATGAACCATTCCTGATTCGGAATGAGCCAGTGATGCCGGCCAGCGGTCAATTGAGATACCCAGACATTCTCCAGATGAATGACTAGATCCGATTGTTGACCCGGTTTTAGCAGCCTAAGAGAAGCAACCTGACTGCGATAGAAGAGTTTGCTGAGAAATCCGGGGCAAAATCGTTTCAGTGCTTTGAATCGATAAACTGAAAGGCGGGATCGCCATAGGGGAGTAGGGGGCAATCGAACCTGTCTGGTCTGGTGCCCAAGCCGTTGCAGGGCTGCTTCCAGTATCCTGGCATCTTTCTGGAGCCCCCTGCCGCTATTGGCATAAACAATCAGTACATCCATGAACCTGACCCGGAATGAAAAAGCCCTGCGTTCGCAGGGCTTTTAAAGCGTACCACAGAAGTCCATGTCAGGCTTTTTTACGGCCTTTCATTCGAACTGCAATGCCTGCGAGGCCGAGGCCGAGCAATGCCAGCGTGCCAGGCTCGGGAACCTTGGTAGCGCGAACTGCGATCACCATATCGTCGTGGTTATCGTCGCCTACGTAACCGTCATCCAGGCTGATTACAAAGTAATCATCTTCAACATAGAAGAGGTTGAAGTTTGTGCTGGAATTGGGCTTGGTAATGTCGTTGAACTGCCCGCCATTATTAGCGTCGTTATTAATGGTAACGCCTCTGCCATTGACGAACTTGAAGTTCAGCAGAGCGTCAAGGCCACCGTAGAATACGGCGCTGTATTGGTCATCCACGGAGCTATTAGTATCGAATACCAGCGTGTCGCCCCAGTAGAATTGGTTGTTATCTGAAGCTTCTTTACCCAGGTAAGTAAAGGTAAGCTTGAAAGGATCTGAACTGGTGGACTTCAAGTTGTGGCCGAACAGCACGGAATCGCTAACACTGTACAACGGCGCATCGGAAGTCCAGGTACCAGCATTTCGCGTAGCGTAATCGTTATCTCCAGGAACGCTTTGCTCAGCGGCGGCGCCAGGTGCATTGCCGTTTGCGACTGCATCAATGTAAGCAGCCTGAGCCACTCCGGCAAATCCGACGGCAGCAGCCAATGCCAAGCCTTGAGTCAATTTTTTCATTTGAGTCACTCCTCCAGTGAGTGGTCTTTGCGTTACGTGATCCTTTAATAAGCAGGCTTCGTGCCAGATCTTAAGTCATTGAATATTAATGAACCTTTCTGTTTGCTGCTGTTTGGTTGTAAAATAACTCGACAACTAAAATGCTCACTTAGTTAACCTGATGCTCTACCGGATCAGACGGTTCACTACTCAATCCATTGATATCAATTACCTGAATCGTAAAGTACCAGGTGCCGGGCGCCAGGCCGGTAACCGTGGTTGAGGTTGTGCCTGCCGGCACCTCCAGAGTTTGAGTCAGGTTTGCAGCATCCTGTCCGTAGTTGATCCGGTAACGGTCAATTTCGCTCAGAGAAATGCTGCTGCCATCTACCCTGGTGCCGGGAGGCGTCCACGACAATGTCACACTGCCGCTGGCATCGCCGGTACCACCGGGCTGACTGGTGACCGGTGATTCTGGTTCCGATACGGTTTCGAGCGTGTACGGGTGCAGGCCCGATTGATAAGCCTCAAGAACCGTCACGCCGCTATCGTTAAGCACCCGGCTGGCTGATGGTTGCATCAGGGGGAGTCCGTAGCGAAGTTTGTAAAGATCGTCGATGCCGTCGTTCAAGGTGCTTTCGGCGAACTCGCTGTCCAATGCCAGATGCTGGACGGTGTTGGTCGTGGATATGGCATCTCCAGTGGCGGCGTCGGTAATCGCCAGTTGTGCAGTGGCGCCCCAGCCGAACTCAAAGTACTCCATGGTGATGGCAACGGGGGTCCCCGCTTCGAGACTCGCTGTGGCGTTGTAGCTGGTGGGGGATTGGTTCTTCCACTGATCAATGACGGTAGAGCCGTTGAGGAAAAGCCGAACACCATCATCCGTAGTGGTGGTGAAGGTGTAGTCCCGGGTTCCTTCATTGTGAGGTGGTGTGAACCATCCCTGCCAACGCACGCTGAACCGGTCCCTTGGAAGCTCCGCTGACGGGCTTCCACTATTCCAGTTGAAGTTGACCGTCGCATCCCGCTGACTGTAAACGAAGCTGTCAAACTCGGTGCCTGTGAAGTACTGGCCGACGAATCCGGTTGCGTACACTTCCTGAGGGGCAGGGAAGTCGCTGGCATCGGTGGGATTGGTGCCCGCCTGGTACTCTTGCAGGATGGTGTAGCCATCACCGTCAAGATCTACATTGGCATCGCCCGGGTTGGTGGGGTCCGTGCCATAGGCGTATTCGTATCCATCCGGAATACCGTCGTTATCGGTATCTTCGGTGCCGGGATTGGTCCTGGCCCAGAACTCATCCATGGCGGTAAGCAGGTCATTGTCGGTATCGGATTTGGCGTCGGCCGCATTGGATGGATCCAGCCCGTACACAATCTCCCAATTGTCGTACAGATCATCACTGTCCGCATCAAGTGGTGGGTACTGGCTGTTGAATGAGAGGCCCTGTTCAGCGTCAAAGTAGCCGATTCGGTAACCCAGATGGTAGGCATCTTCGGTTGTCATCTCGGGGGCCGAGTCAGGGGCTTTCTGAGCGTAGCTGTGTAGCGCGCTGCCGCTGATCACTTGCTGAGAGATGCCGGGGCCGGACCAGGCAACGGTAAAGTGGTCGTCCCATCCACCTTCCTTGTGTCTGAATTCAAAGTAATATTTTTTGCCGGCCTCCAGATATTGTACGCCGGAGGTTTGTGAGGCGTAGCGGGTGAAATTATCGAGGGGCGTGGACATGGTGGAGGCGATCTGAACCGCACCGTCCGGGTTCTGGGAATCAGATAACCACAGTTGTGTCTGATCGTCGCCACTGATGTAAAAGGTGTATTCGCCCGTTTCGGGGGGCTCGATAAAGCCCCGGATCAGCGTGCCGTAATTATTGGCTCGGCTGGTGGCTTGGCGCAGTTGGGTGAGTTCAGTGATTTCATCGGGCGAATCCGGATATTTCTCTGCGTCCAGCATGCCCTGAACGTAGTTCCCGGAGATACCGTCAAAATACCAGACATCGACCTTTCCCGGTTCGCTCGTCTCTGGTATCGCGGCTGTCGGTGGCAAATCCTCAATATCCCTGAACTGCCAGTTCTGACAGCCGCTGAGCAGAACCACCACGGTGCCTACGCTCAACACTTTGATAGCAGCCATAACCCACCTTCCTTGCTATTGGAAACAATATGTAAAGTATTGTTGCAGTGGGTCAGGGCTGCCACCGGCGGCTAGGAACGTTTCGTTATGTCCTCTCTTTGGTTATAGCGTGAGTAATGATTAGCCGTTGTTGCCTGCGCTGAACTTGTCCATGATCTGCTGGGCCGCATCCGTGCGGCCGGTGGCTCGATAAGCTTCGGCCAGATGCATGGCAATTTCCTGGGAATCCGGTGCCAGGGAATGGGCTCTTTCCAGTACCGCCAGGCTTTGCTCGTGTTCACCAGCCTCGAACAGGATCCAGCCGTAGGTATCTGCAATCGCAGCATTTTCGGGCACCAGTTCGTAGGCGCGTTTGGCCAGTGATGCCGCTTCGCTGTTGCCGGCCTCGTAATACAGCCAGGCGAGATTGTTCAGCGCCAGGGCGTTGTCCGGGGTCAGTTGCAGAACCTGCTGGTAGTGCTCAATGGCCGCATCCGTCTGGCCTGCTTGCTGGGTTTGAAGCGCCAGTGTAAGCAGAATTGACGAATTGTTCGGGAATTGTTTGTTGGCTTCCTGCAGTGCTTCTATCGAATTCTGAGATCGGCCGGCGTTAGAGAGTGCGCGAGCATGGGCGATGGCCAGTTCCGCCGTTTGTCGCTTGGCCAGCGCCAGTTGATAAAGCTCAGCAGCTTGCTGATGTTCGCCCTGGTTTTCGTAATAGCTGGCTTCTACCTGGTAGGGCGCGGGGGAGTCCGGGTGATGCTGCTTGGCATCCTGCAGCGCGCTGCGCGCGGCGGTTGCGTTGCCATTGCTGAATTCGATGGCAGCCACTTTTAGGGCGATGGCCTCGTTCTCTGGGAAGAGCGCTCGTCCGCGGCTCAGGATCTCCAGAGCGCGCTCGCTGTTGTCGCGCTGTGCCATTTGAGTGGCAATGCCTTCATACACCGCAGCGACCAGCGGTTCAGACGGTGAGGGCTGGTCTTCGCGCTCTCTTTCCATCAACCGGGCGGTAAGTTCATCGGCTCGCAACGTCTCGTTGTTGATCAGCGCGGATTCCAGAAGGATCAGCCGCGGTCCGTTTGCCTCAGGATGTTGCGTGCTGATTTCCTGCATCAGCCCGGTAAGTTGATCGCGCTTCATCACACCGGCAAGGGCCTGAATGGCGGGCAGGTTGTTCGGGTTGGTTTCGACCGCCTGGCGGTACCAGGCAATCGCCTGCTCCGTGTTCTGCTGTTCGCGGGCAAGGTTGCCCAGAGCTACCAGAGGAGCTGCTTCTTCCGGATGTTGCTTGTGCGCCCGCTCAAAGTAGCTGGCCGCCTGTTGGGTGTTGTTCAGGCTGCTGGCCAGGTTTCCGCGGGCGATCAAAGCCGCCATGCTGTCCGGATTGGCTTTAAGCCAGGTGTCGAGGGTGTCTGTTGCCGCCTGCGAATTGCCAGACAACGCCTGGGCCTGGGATGTCAGGATTGTGGCCTGCAGGGCCTCCGTGGCATCCGACGGAATCTGACTGGCCTGTTTGATGGCAGTGGCGAAATCTCGGGTTTGAGTGAGATAAGCCGCATAGCGCAAACGCAGATTATGGTTGTCTGGTGTCAGTTCCAGCGACTTTTCCAGTAGCTGACGGCCACTCTGGTCATCGCCAGAAGCCAGGCTTGCAATGCCTACCAGTGCCAGTGTTTGTGGATCGGCGTCGCTGCCTTCCAGGTCTTCCAGCAGTGATTTTGCGCCAGCCGGGTCGCGCATGGATATGCGGGTGGCGGCCAGGAGTTTGCGTACTTCATCGGCGTTTTCCATATCGGCCAGCGGTGCAAGCAGTTTCTCCGCCACCTCTGGGCGGCCTTGCCGATAACGTATTACGCCCAGCATCAATGCGCTTTGTTGATGGTTGGGAACCTGGTTAAGGACTTCCTGCAAATACCTGGCGGCGGTATTCAGGTCGCCATCATTATAGGCTGAGGCCGCGGCTTCCAGGTTGCTTTTGATCGTACCCGGACCGGACTTGGCAAGGATTTCCTCATAGACAAATGCCTCCGCCGATTTGCCCTGCTCACGCAGAACGGTGATCAGGGCCGAAATGGTCTGGTATTTCCGGAAGGTCATAACGTCGAACTGGCCAATGGTCTCCAGGGCGCGTATGTACGCCTGTTCTGCTTCGGCCCATTGTTGGCGGGCATGGGCGAATTGCGCTTTCCAGAGCCAGACGTCCTCGTGTTCAGCGTCAATTTCTATGGCTTTCTCAAGGCGTTCCTTTGCAGTGTCGAAGTCGCCCTTGGCTGTGGCAACCCGGGACAGGCCGACCATGGCAACAACGTTATTGCTGTGTTTGTCGAACGCGCTCTGGTAGGCCTCTTCGGCTTTGTCAAAGTCGCCGCTGGTCAACCAGGCGCGACCTTTCAGGTTGTCTGCCTGCAACTGTTGATCCGGAGAGGACGATGAAATCTGGTCCAGAGATTCCAGGGCTTCCTGGTGTTTACCCTGGAGAATACGGGCTTCAGCCCGGATCAACGCAGCCTGGTTGCGTTCCGATTGGCCCAGCTCCTCAATGTTCGTCTTCTCAAGGAGCTTGTCCAGTTGCCGTTCAGCGTTCGCCGCATCACCGGCAGTTAGCAGGTTGTGGATGATGACAAAGTAGGGGGCGGCGCGATTCGGCTGGAGATCGATGGCGCTTCGGGCCTCGATGGTGCTTGCTTTCAGCTCACCCTGGCGCTGGAAAAACCGTGCCTGGTCTACATGGCTGATGTACTGAATGTCTTCCTGAGACATGTCCGGTTCGCTGTTGCACCCCGTCACGGCCAAAGCGATGGCAGCGGATAGCAGTGATGCACGCGCAATAGTTCTTATCTTCATGCCCTGGTCCTTCCTTCGTCGGGTCTTGTTCTGTTCCAGCATTGGGTGTCTCAGGCCTCGTTCGGGGCGGTGTTGGTCTCAATCCGGTACTTGTCGGTCAGGTTGTATAGCGTCGGGCGGGTAACGCCCAGAAGGCGCGATGCCTGAGCCATGTTGAAATTACTGGTGGTGAGGGCCTGAATAATCGCCTTTCGTTCTGCCGCTTCACGTACCTGGCGCAGGTTGAGCTGAAAGTCGGTGTCGCAGCCTTCGAGCGGCAGAACCAGGTCCTCGGCGGTGATGCGCTTGCCATCGGCCATGATGATCGCCCGCTTCACCTTGTTGATCATTTCACGCACATTGCCTGGCCAGCTGTAGGCATTGATGGCCTGAACCGCATCGTCCGAGAACGTGAGGTTAGGGCGGTCCATTTGTTTCCCCAGGGTTTTCAGGAGGGATTGTGCGATCACCAGTGGGTCGCCATCCCGTTCACGCAGGGCAGGCACATCCAGTGTGATTTCACTGATCCGGTAATACAGGTCTTCCCGGAAATCGCCCTGGGCAATCAGGTCCTGAACATTCCGGTGGGTGGCGCACACCACCCGGACATCGACGGGAATCGGTTTTACCGAACCTACCCGGTCGACCACTCGTTCCTGCAGGAAGCGAAGCAGTTTGGCCTGCAGTGCCATCGGCATATCGCCAATCTCGTCGAGAAACAGGGTGCCGCCGTTGGCGCTCTCAATCTTGCCTTTCTTGGATTGGGTCGCGCCGGTAAAGGAGCCTTTCTCGAACCCGAACAGTTCGCTTTCCAGTAGGTTTTCCGGAATGGCGGCGCAGTTGATGGCCGCAAAGGGTTTGTCGGCGCGATGGCTCAGGTCGTGCAGGGCCCGGGCCAGGAGTTCCTTGCCGGTACCGGTTTCGCCAGTAATCAGGGTGGTGACATCGGTAGGCGCAACTTTTTCGACCGTGCGGCAAATCACCAGCATTTCGGGGCTGGCGGCAACAATGCCTTTGATGTTGGTGCCATTGCCTTGCGAGGACAGTTCGCGGTTTTCTTTTTCCAGTTCCGCGAGGCGGAATGCCCGATTTACCACAAAGGTGAGGATGTCGGCATCCAGCGGCTTCTGGTAGAAGTCGCAGGCTCCCATGCCTATGGCCTTGACGGCGTTTTCCTTGTCTTCCCGCCCAGTCACCACGATCACTTTGGTCATGGGCGCCAGGCGAAGGATATCTTCCAGCAGGGCGAAACCCTCAGTGGCGCCGCCGGGGTCGGGTGGCAAGCCAAGATCCAGCGTCACCACTTCAGGCTCGAGACGCCGAAGTGCCGTTAGCGCTGCCTCCCGATCAGCGGCTACCGAGACTTCAATGTCTTCACTGAAGCACCATCGCATCTGGCTCTGGAGGCCAGGATCATCCTCGACTATCAATAACTGCTTCACAACAACAACCAGTCCTTTGTTCCGTGTTCATATCGGATAGACGCCCATGAGGCGAACGCGATTCCATGATTCTGATTCTTAACTGAACATTGACACTTTGCAATGCTCGGTTAATAAAATAGTCTTCTCCGCCGGTTAATTGACGGCTTGCCTGCCTTCCTGCAAACCAGAATCTGTCGGTTCCGGCTTGTTCCCGGCTGATTCGCCGGTCGCTGCATTGGCCAGCGGAATACGTACCGAAAAGCAGGAGCCCAGGCCGGGTTCGCTGGTTACGTCAATCGAACCGCCCAGTTCCTGTATGTATTCCCGGGCCTGATAGGCTCCAATCCCCATACCGGTAAGCCCTTTGGTGCTTTCGAAGGGTTTGAAAAGCCGGGTGCGGATAAACTCTTCCGTCATGCCGCTGCCGGTATCCTGGATAAACAGCACCACGCTGCCTTTGGCCGTTTTCAGGTTCAGTGTGATTTCCCCGGTTGGAGCCGTTGCGTCCTGGGCGTTGCTAATCAGGTGGCCCAGCACGCTGCGCAGCTGTTCTTTGTCGGCGCATACCTGGATGGCGGGTGGAGCACCCAGTAGCATCGGTGCCGGGCTGCGGCGGCTGTTGTCTTCAATCAGCTCGCGGACCAGTTGGGTCAGGTCTATGGGAGCACGTTGCTCGTCCGCCCCGGAGGATGGTTTGCGGATATGATCCACGAGGTTCGACATTTTGCGGACCGCATGATCGGTGGTGGCAATCATGTCGTCGATAAAGGCTGGGTTGTTGCGATGTTTGGGCGCATTCTTGACCAGCAGGGACAGCTGGGCGATCAGCGTTTTCAGGTCATGCACCATGAACGCGCTGGCCTTGCTGACGGCTTCAAACTGCATGGCCCGTGAGAGCCGGTTCTGGGCATCGTTCTGGGCGATGAGGTTGCAGGTCTGGCGGGCTACCACCTTGATCAGGTCGAAGTTCTCCCAGTTAAGCTCCACCCTGGCGTAGGGAGCGCCGACCATGGCAATGCCGTAGAGTTCGTTATCGAGATACAGAGGGATGACCAGCCAGGCTTCCGGGGTCTTGGTGATGGAGTCCGGTATTTCCAGCAGGTTGTAGCTCACCGGGTCTTCCCGGTATTCACTCAGATCAATGATCCACTCACGATCTTTAAAGAACTTCACCATATCCGAGTCTTCGTCAATGATGGTGTACTTCGGAGTCGCGATATTGACGCTTGCTTTCAGGTGGAAATCTTTCTGCTCGCCCTTTATCCAGAGCGCGCCGGCATTGCTTTCCACCAGTCCGGCCAGAATGCGCACTACTCGTTCGGGCAGGGGTGGTTCGTTGCTCAGGTTGGCAAGTTCCTTGGTGAGCTTGAGCCATTCATCGCGATAATCGTACTTGTAGTCGAAGAAGTTCTGGCTGATGAGGACCATCAGGCGGCCGCGAATACGCCGCGACAGCAGAAGTGTGACCAGAAACGCCAGGGAAACGGTGATGAACAGAACCTGCAGGGCTTCGCCCCACTCACCACCCAGGGCGCGTACGTAGTAACCGCCGATGGCCAGCAGTAACAGGTATCCGCCCGCGAAGATGAGTGTGCCAGCGTGAAATACGGCCGAACGGGACAACTGGAAGTCCACAGGTTGTTTGCGTGTGTTCACAACATTGATGGCAAAAAGGGGCATGAGTGCGGCGTTCACAAAACCGCGCGCATTCCAGAACGAATCCGCGACTTGCCCGAACAGCAGAGCATCGGCATACATGAAGAAATCAAAGGCGAAGATGGTGGCAACGCCAATGCACAGGTACTTCATGCTGGAGCGGCCGAAGACAGTAGAGTTTCGCCAGATCTGCTCGACCAGCGACAGGCCCAGGAGTGACAGGGCGATCTGGCCAATCACCTTGGTCTTACCGCTGACCAGATCGATGTGGAGGGCGAACTCCAGTGTACCAAGGGCCAGCAAGGTGATGATCAGTATCGCCGTCGCGGCACCCAATACCTTCTTTATTTGACTGGTGAACCGGCCTTGCCGAAAGCCGTCGCGAAGCATGGCGAACAGCAGGAGTAACCAGGCTGTGTCTCTGAGCAGTTCCAGGAGGTAGCGGGTGAAGAATCCGGGCGATCCCCAGAGGCTTTGGGTAACCAGGACGGAGGCCCACAGGGCGGTAACAATGGCGGCAAGGAACAGAGCACGATCAATGTCGCGGCGAAGATAACGGGTTGCCACAAGAACGGCGAGAACCGCAAAGACAGCGGCTGCCGCACCGTGACTGATCACGCTGAGATCCCTGAACATTAGCTCTTTCCTTGAACACCGGGAATCCCGGGCCTGCCGGTGCCCGGGTACTGTATTTAATATGTACAGGGTAGCGCCGAAAAGGGCCGTTCGTCTATTCGAATACTCAAATTACCGATGAGTTTCACACCGGTTTTTTGTTATCGCGATAATACCGGAAAATCTCTTTCAATGGCCGTTTGGGCTCGAAACCGAATTCCCGGGCGAATGCGCGACCGTCAATCACCACCGGATATTTGAAGAATGCCATAAGGTAGGGAGGGAAGCTGCGCAGGTTCAGAACCCGGGCAATGGCCTTCGGCACGCTCGGTGGAATGGAGGGAATGGGTATGGTTTTGCAACCGCAGAGCTTCAGGGCGTGCTGGTAGGCGACCCAGTCTTGCGGCGCGACATTGAACACGCCTTTTACGGGCTTTGCCCAGGCGGCGACAATGGCGTCTGCCATATCGTCGATATGGATGAACTGCATCATCGGCGAAAAGCCAGCCAATACGGGAGCCCGCTCACTGCTGAGCAGGGTGCTCATGGTATTGCGAACACCGGGGCCCACGATGTTGCAGGGCCGAAGAATAGTGATGTTGAGTTCCGGGTAGCGCCAAAGATAGATGTTGGCGAGGTTCTCAAGCTCCACTGAATCCACCAGGTCGGCACTCAGGCCCGCGCTTTTGAGGGGGGCGGACTCGTCAATCAGCGCCGGGTTATAGGCCACGGCACCATACACGTGGTAGGTGGATAGCACAATCACCCGGCGTATGCCGTATTTGTGGGATAGGTCCAGTAGCTTCTGGGTGCCCAGTACATTGGCGTTATAGCGGCGCATGCGGGTCAGTTGGCTGGAGAGGATGCGGCCGAGATGTATCACGCCATCAAACTCGTAGCGTCGGAACAGGTCTTCGAAGACCCGCTTGTTGAAGTCAATGCAGTAGCTGGGGATGTCGTCGCCCAGATAAACCTGTTCCCGGAAATCGACGGCCACCAGGTCGCAGCTTTCTCGCAGGCGGCGGATCACCTGCTGGGCCAGCGCACCGGCAGCACCGGTGATCAGAATGCGGGGTCTTTGGTGCTTGCTCATCAGAACAGCCTTTTCCTTTCGCTCAGTCCCTTGTCAATCAGTCGGCTGATCTCGGCTTTCACAGCCTCTACCCGTTCGGTGACCTGTTCTTCAGGGATTTCGGTATCATCAAAATACATGGGTTCCCCGAAATTCAGGTGTACCTTGGCGGGGAGCACCACGGGCAGGGCGACAGGAACGTAGGGTACGCCCAGGGCATTGGCCAGGGGTTTGATGTTGGCAATGGCTGGGATGGTCTCTTCGCAGCCCACTACGCCCACAGGCACAATGGGCGCCTTGTACTTCATGGCCAGATGCATAAAACCGTTGCCGAAACGTTTTAGCTGGTACCTGTCCCGGTAGAGCTTGCCGGAGCCTCTTACGCCTTCCGGAAACACAATCACTGCTTCGTTGTTGGCGAGCATCTTCGCGCAGTTAACCGGGTCTCCGAGCACGGCGCCGATTTCGTTCAGGAGGTTGCCAAGCCACGGCACCGTCGGAAAGAAACGCTCGATCATGGCGCGGGGAATGCGAGGATTTTTTTCCCGTGAGGCGAGGGCGTAACCAATGAGCAGGCCGTCGATGGGTAACTGGCCGGAGTGGTTCGCAATAATCAGCACCGGGCCCTCTGCAGGCACGTTGTCAACGCCGGAGGCGCTGACCCGAAAGTATTTCTCGTAGATTTGCCGGGCAACGGAAAAGCCGTATTTCACCGCTTCGTTGTTATAACCCCAGGGATCGTAGCCCAGTGTGCCGATGGGTTTGCGAATGCGGTTTACCTGTTCGTCCAGTTCCGCTGGTATCAGTTTCGATCTCAGATACGATGCCAGGCCCATGCCCGCTCCCTTTGTCAAAGAAGTTGCCGCTCAGGCGCGGCCGATGAATACGCCCAGTGTGTGGCTCTGGCCTTCATTTAATACCCGATAATCCGATGCTGCATTGGCTGTTTCGACGCACAGCATTTTCTGCCAGGCAGAGTCTGGAAAATCAGAAAGACGCTGCGCTTTTCCCGGGCCCGGGTTCCAGACCACGGTTGAATCGCTACCCACAGACGTAAGCTTTCGCTTGCCGGAAGGTGTTACTACGGTCAGTGCTTCGCCGGTTTCGTATATCCGGTCCACTTCACCTTCGAAATACACTGGCCCTTCCTGTGAGACGTAGTCCCAGTCTTTCAGCGTGTCGATGTACTGGCTGTTTCCCAGGCCCAGCACGCGGGTTCGCTGGATATCGTCTGTGGGCAGGTAGGTGTGCAGCGCCTGGCTGAACGCCAGCGGCGCTTTTGAGAGATTGGTGGTTGTCAGGGCAATCTGGCAACCGCGAACGGAAAAACTGAAGGTGATCAGGGCCAGGGCGTGGCCATCCCAGTGTTCTTCAAAATCGTCGTTGGCGCTGAGCGACAGGCTGATCTCTACCTCATGGGCGCTTTCCCGAACATCTTCCAGTCGCCATAAGGCAGTGCGGGCGAAGCCGTGGGGTGAGGATGACACTATTCGCTTGCGGATCTCCGGCGGGTTCCGGAGTGGGTCTCCAAACCAGGGCCAGCACACGGGAATACCGCCGCGAATTGCCCGGCCAGGTTGAAAGCGGGCGAGTTCACTGAGCCAAAGCCAGTTACGTTCATCTTTTGGCGCGAAATGAGTGAGATGTGCGCCCTGCAGAAACACCGTGGCCTGGAACAATGGGTGATGAACCTCAAGTGCCTCCAGTTGCCCGATGGTACTCCAGCGGGTGAATGACCAGTTGCCCGGGCCTCCGGTTGCTGGCGGCTTGCTACTGCTGTCCGACATATTCAGAAACTGCGTCCTTTAGGTAAAACTCCGTAGCTTCAGAGTAATTTAAAACCGTGCGCGCGGCGAGTTTAGGAATACAATACGCCAAAATTGTGAGGGTCTGAACATGGAATCCGAAAATCCGGTAGCGTCGGTCTTGCCGATGCCGGAACCGCTGCTTGAGCAGTCTACCGGGCAGCTGGACAAGGTGGCTGGTGACAGCGCCAAGATCGGCGACGCTGGCCGCTGTGATTCGGTGTCGATGCCTGATGACTGGCTGGATGAGCTGGCCGATAACCTGAGCGAGAAAGCCTGGATTGAGCTGGATCTGCTAGGGCATTTGCCCGCCGGCTTGATCGCGGCGCTTCGTAACGAGGTGGAGATACTGGACCGTACCGAAGCCATGGGGCGAGCAGGGATTGGGCGCGGTGCCGATCTGACCCGTGATCGCAGCGTCCGCCGGGATAAAATCGCCTGGCTTGATGGCTATACCGCCGCCCAGTCGGAGCTGTTCCGGTTCTTTGATGCCCTGCGGGTTGGTCTGAACCAGCGCCTGTTTCTTGGGCTGAAGCGCTATGAAGCGCATTATGCCACCTACCAGCCTGGCGATTTCTACAAGCGCCACCTGGACAGTTTCCGGGGCAGGGCATCCCGAGTGGTCAGCCTGGTGCTGTATCTGAATGAAGGATGGCAGCTGCAAGACGGGGGAGAGTTGCGGGTGTTCAGCCCCGACAACGAAGATCAGATGGTTGGTCTGGTTCGGCCGGAAGCAGGGCGTGCGGCTCTGTTTTTGAGTGAGGATGTGCCCCACGAGGTATTGCCCGCCAATCGCACCCGGTACAGCATTGCCTGTTGGTTCCGGCAGGACGAAGTCCCTTTGCCGTTGTAGTCCTTATACCCTTCTGTTAATATGCGCGCCGCTTTCGAGGGAATTGCCCCGAAACGCCGTTATGGTGGCCCCATTGGTGCCTCCGCAACATGAAACCGTGAACCCGGTCAGGCCCGGAAGGGAGCAGCCGAAGCGGTGGATGTGTGTGCCGGGGGATTGCTGGTGGGGTCACCCCCATTTCCAGCCCCTTGTTTTGTCCGTTTTCTCTCCCGTTTGTTGCGCAAGCGCATGCTTCTTCTCATTGCCTGTCCATGCTAGAGTTGTTCCCATTTTTCAGAGCAGTTGATGGATCATGAGCTATCAGGTTTTAGCCCGGAAATGGCGCCCCCGTACCTTTGAAGACATGGTGGGGCAGGAGCATGTGTTGCAGGCACTGATTCACGCCCTGGAGCACCAACGCCTGCACCATGCCTATCTGTTTACCGGCACCCGGGGCGTGGGCAAAACCACCATTGGTCGCCTGCTGGCCCGCTGTTTGAACTGCGAAACCGGCATAACACCGAATCCCTGCGGTGAGTGCGACAGCTGCAAGGAGATTCTTGAGAACCGGTTTGTTGATCTGATCGAGATCGATGCTGCCTCCCGCACGGGCGTAGACGACATGCGGGAACTGACCGACAACGTGCAGTACGCTCCCACGCGCGGCCGCTACAAGGTGTACCTCATCGACGAGGTGCACATGCTCACCAACCAGTCCTTCAACGCCTTTCTGAAAACCCTGGAAGAGCCGCCGGAACACGTCAAGTTCCTGTTGGCCACCACCGATCCCCAGAAGCTGCCGGTGACAGTGCTCTCCCGGTGCTTGCAGTTCAATCTCAAGCGGATGACGCCGGAGCACATTGTTGGCCACCTGAAGCACGTTCTGACCGAAGAACAGATCCCGTTTGAAGACCCGGCTCTGTGGCTGTTGGCCCGGGCGGCCGATGGCAGTATGAGGGATGCCCTCAGCCTGACCGACCAGGCGATTGCATTCGGCAACGAGAACCTGGCTGCCAGTGATGTCAGCAATATGCTGGGCACCATCGATCAGCGCGATATCCAGCGCATTGTTAACGCATTGGTTGAGCGTGATGGCCCCGGCCTGCTGTCTGAAATTAACCGGATCTCGGATTTTGCCCCGGATTATGGAGTCATCCTGTCCGATATGCTGTCCCTGTTTCATCGCGTCACCATGGAGCAGGTGGTGCCGGGCAGTGCCGACAACGCCATGGGCGATGCTGCCCAGGTGCAGGAACTGGCCCGTCGTCTGAGTGCCGAAGATGCCCAATTGTTTTACCAGACCGCGTTGATTGGCCGGAAAGATCTGTCGGTGACACCGGATGCCCGTATGGGCTTTGAAATGACCTTGTTGCGCATGCTGGCGTTTCGACCGGGTACCGATCGCCGGGAACCGCCGGCGCTGTCCTCTGGCAACAGCAACAATGGCCCGGCGGATTCAGAACCTGAGCCTGGCCCGGTTTCGCAAACCGCGCCCACCCAGGCTGTCGCCGCGGCACCGCAACCCGAGCCCGCGCTTCAGCCGGCTCCCAGTCCGGAGCCGGTAGCTGAACTTGAACCACAGCCACCCATGGTGGATGACCCGCCACCCTGGGAGCCAGAAGACTACGGCGTTCAGGCCGAATCACCGGAATGGCAAGAGCCGGTGCCGCAATCGGATTCCAGTATTGAGCCGGACGCAAACGCGATATCCGAGCCAGAGTCAGCGCCGGAACCAGTTTTGGCCCCTGATACGGTGCAGTCAGAGCAAAATGCTGACCAGGCCCTGGTGAACGAGCCTGAGCCAGCCCCTGCCGAGCCCGAGCAACCGGTTACCTCCGACGGGTTTGTCTGGGAACGTGATTTCCGCTCGCTGGGTATTACCGGCATGCCTGGAAACCTGGCCAGCTATTCGTCCATGAGAATGGAAGGGCAGGCGGTTGTGCTGACTCTGGATGAGGGGCATGCGCGGCTGCTCAATGCTCGCCACGAAGAAAAAATACTGGCGGCCTTGAGATCACGCTTCGGCGACGCCACACAGTTGAAGATAGAGCAGGGTGTGCCGGGGTTGCATACGCCCGCCGCCTTTGAGGAGCGCCAGCGAGCGGCGCGCCAGAAAGCCGCGGAAGAGTCCATCCGGCAGGATCCTCTGGTCAAGAGTATTGTGGAACGATTTGAAGGGCGGGTCGTCGAAGAAAGTATCCGCCCCGCAGAAACAGCCAGGAGATAAGCAGATGATGAATAATATGGGCGACCTGATGAAAAAGGCCCAGCAGATGCAGGAGCAGATGCAGAAGGCTCAGGAAGAGATCGCCAAAGCTGAAGTCACGGGTGAATCCGGCGCAGGGTTGGTGAAAGTCACCATGAACGGCCGGCACGATGTCCGCAAGGTGGATATCGATCCGTCCCTGCTGTCAGAAGACAAGGAAATTCTGGAAGACCTGCTGGCTGCTGCCGTGAACGATGCGGTTCGCCGGGTAGAAGCAAACCAGAAAGACAAAATGTCCGGCATGATGTCTGGCATGGGGATGCCGCCCGGTTTCAAGATGCCGTTCTGAGCCGGCCTGCCATCGATTTTTTGAGGAGTAGTCATGGCCTTCAGCCCCCTGGTTGATGAATTGGTGGAATCCCTGAGATGTCTGCCCGGTGTTGGCCAGAAAACGGCCCAGCGCATGGCCTTTCATCTGCTGGAGCGGGGGCGCTCTGGCGGAACCCGGCTGGCAGCGGCGTTGAATCATGCGATGGACGGCGTGCGCCGTTGCGACAGCTGCCAGAATTTTTCGGATACCGAAATCTGCCAGATCTGCGAAAAACCCGAGCGCCGCAATGGC
Source organism: Marinobacter sp. EN3 (assembly GCF_000475315.1). Classification (NCBI taxonomy): domain Bacteria; kingdom Pseudomonadati; phylum Pseudomonadota; class Gammaproteobacteria; order Pseudomonadales; family Marinobacteraceae; genus Marinobacter; species Marinobacter sp. EN3. The sequence continues at coordinate 260,962 of NZ_AXCC01000001.1, read as the reverse complement.
ACCCTGTGTGTTGTTGAAAGCCCTTCAGACCTGCTTGCCATTGAGCAGGCCGGCGATTACAAAGGCAGTTACTTCGTGTTGATGGGGCACCTGTCTCCCATCGATGGCGTGGGCCCGGAGGAGATCGGGATCGAGCGTCTGCTTGATAGAGTGCGCCGTGAAGGCGTAACCGAATTGATCCTGGCCACCAACCCCACGGTGGAAGGTGAAGCTACCGCCCACTACATTGCTGACCGCCTTGATGGCCAGAATATCCTGATCACACGCCTGGCCCATGGCATTCCCGTTGGCGGTGAGCTGGGCTATGTTGACGGCTTTACACTCACCCATGCATTCCGGGGTCGCAAACCCCTGTCTGAATAAGTCCTCAGGTTCTGTCTATGACCCATACCGACCCGGCCGTAACCATTCCAGCGGCCCCGGATACCGTTCGCTGGCTGGAGACACCCGAGCAACTGGATCAGTGGCTCGGCTGTCTTGACCCCGGCATTCCGGTTGCACTTGATACCGAGTTTGAACGGGTTTCCACCTTCTACCCGATTCCAGGCCTCGTGCAGTTAGGCGCTGACGGACAGTTCTGGCTGGTGGATCCGGAGGTAGCCGAGGCCGCTGGGTCGTTCCGGGCCATGCTGGCCGATGAAGGCCGGCCAAAACTGCTGTATGCCATGAGCGAGGATCTGGAGTTATTTCGCCATTGGCTGAATGTGGAGCCAGCGGGTGTGCTGGATTTGCAGATCGGTGCCGCACTGGCCGGTGCCGGAGTTTCCGTTGGTTATGCCCGCCTGGTTGAGACCCTGTTCGGAGAGGCGCTCGATAAATCCGCCACCCGTTCGGACTGGGTGTCACGGCCACTGACGCCGGCCCAGGAACGCTACGCTCTGGACGACATCCGTTTTCTTGGGCCACTTTACGGATGGGTGTTGGCTAACCTCAGGCAGCGTAACCTGGAACATGCCCTGGCGGATGAGTCCCGGCGATTTGCCAACGAGGCCGCTACCCAGGAAGACCCGGAGCAGCATTACCTGAAACTCCGGGGCGGCTGGACCCTGAACCGGGAACAGCAAGCGGTTCTCCGGGCACTGGTCGTCTGGCGCGAGCAGGAGTGCCGACGCCAGGACCGGCCACGCAACAGGGTCCTGAACGATGGCTTGCTGATTGCCATTGCTGAGCGTTTGCCGTCATCTGCTGCGGTGATCAGGGATGTTCAGGGCGTACCCGGAGGGTTCGTTAAACGCTATGGCGAGCAGTTGGTTGAACTTGTGCAGGCCGCCCGTGCTACCGATAATTCCGGGCTTGAGCTCATCCCCAGACCGCTGAGCCGGGATCAGCAAGCGCTTTACAAGAAGGTTAAGCGTTACTTTAGCAATGCAGCCGAACGCTTTGATATTCCAATGGAAATATTGGCGCCACGTAAACGTATTGAGAAACTGATCCAGGATGGCACCCTGGCGGGCCAGACGTTTTTTGAGGGATGGCGTGAGGATATTATCGCGCCGGTAAAGCAAGATATTGAGGAACTGCTCAACCAATGACTGAACGCGAATTTGTATCGGTGTTTCGCAGCAGCAAGAAAGGCGACACCTATCTCTTTGTCCGCCGAGGGCAAAAGTGGGACGATTTACCGGAGGCGCTGAGAGGTATCTTTGGCTCGCCCATCCACTCGATGGATCTGCTGCTGACGCCAGACAAGAAGCTCGCGCGCACTACCGGAAAGGAAGTGTTGGCGGCAATTGAGGAAAAGGACTTTTTCCTGCAGATGCCGGAAGAACAGGAAACCTACATCGTCGACTTCAAGCGCAAGATTGAGCAGCACCGGAAATGATTGCGCAGATTCCTTTCTGGCAGCGCAAACGATTGGCGGAAATGACTCAGCCGGAATGGGAATCCCTTTGTGATGGCTGCGGTAAGTGCTGTTTACAAAAGCTGGAGGATGAGGATACGGGGGAGGTGTATCACACCGATCTTGTATGCCGTTACATGGACCTGGATACCTGTGGCTGTTCGGTCTATGAGCAACGATTGAAAAAGGTACCGGGGTGTACGGTACTGACCGCCGATACGGTTCTCAGCTACCACTGGTTACCATACACCTGTGCGTACCGGACCCTCGCTGAGGGAAGGCCTCTGCCGGACTGGCACCCGCTTCGCAGCGGAGATCCGGATACCGTTCATCAAGCCCGTGTTTCGGTGCGGGGAAACGTGGTGTCGGAAGATTCTGTGCCGGAAGAGGATTGGGAAGAACACATTATTCACTGGATTCTGTAATGATGGATACAGACGCTTCACTCGCTTATGGAGTTTTCTGGGCGGCCTATACAGTCGCTTTCGTTGTGTTTTTCTACATGATGAAATCACTGTTCCGGGTATTGCCCTTTTACGGTCTGCGGACACTGCTTTTGTCTGCGCTTGTGGTGCTGGTGCTGACCCCCGTGGAATCGCCAGACGTGGCCGGCTGGTGGATACCGGCCTGGCTGTTTGCGGGCTATGAGCTGATTCTTGGCGACACCGATGCCGCCGGTCGCGCGCTGTTCAATTTCAGCATCGCCGCGATTGTTATGCTACTGGTATGGATACTTGATCTGGTTCGGTACCGGCTGGTTCGCAAATAGACGATTTCTGAGAACTACAAAAGATAAGGGCGCAGTTCAATGAACGGGTTCAAACGCATTTGGGTGGCTGCAGCTTTGCTGCTGATTTCTTGGCAAGTATGTGCGCAGGACCCGGCACTGTCTCTGCCCGGCAATGCAGATGTGCGCATTGTGGTGGATATTTCCGGCTCCATGAAGGAAACCGATCCACAGAATCTCCGCCGCCCAGCGGTTCGTCTGCTGGCCCGGACATTGCCGGAAGGTGCCAGTGCCGGTCTCTGGACTTTCGGGCAGTACGTTAACATGCTGGTGCCCTACGGTGTGGTTGACCAGTCCTGGCGCGACACTGCTATTGAGCGTTCCGAGCAGATCAATTCGGTAGCTCTGCATACGAACCTCGGTTTGGCGATGGAGAAAGCCGCCAACGACTGGTTGTCTGGCGGTACCCTCGAGAACACCCATCTTATTGTCCTCAGCGATGGCAAGGTCGACGTGCCAGGCGGTGACGACGCAAGTCAGGCTGAGGAAAAACGCATAGTCGATTCCTTGTTGCCAGCGCTGAAAGACAAGGGCGCCACGATTCATACGGTTGGTCTGTCTGAGAAAGCGGACATCCGGTTTCTTCGTAACCTGGCCCGGGAAACCGGTGGCAGTTTCCAACTGGCGCAATCTGCCGAGGCGTTGAATCTGGCGTTTGCCAATGCGCTGAATACCGCAGTGCCGCAGGAACAGGTTCCCATTGAGGGCGATGGCTTTGCCGTTGATGATGGCATCAGCGAGTTTACGGCACTGATCTTCTCAGGACAGGATGCTTCTGGGGAAGAGCCGTTGGCACTTGCACAGCCTGGTGGTGAGCCGTTCACCCGGGAGAGCGCTCCGGATAATGTCCGTTGGGCATCTGAGCCGGGCTATGATCTGATCACCGTTACTGAACCGGTCTCGGGCCGCTGGCGTATCATTGGCGATCTTGGCCAGGGGAGCCGCGTGACGGTGGTCAGTGATCTGCGCATGGCCGTGAATCCGATTCCCGCTGAGTTTACCGAAGAGCAGCCTCTGGCCATTGAAGTGGCTTTTTTTGAGGAAGCCGAAAAGATTACCGGGTCCGATTTTCTCTCGGTCATGGACGTTAGCCTGTCGATAACCGCGAGTGATGGTCGGCAAGGTACCAAGGTTTTGTCTCCCGATACCCCGCCGGAAGACGGCGTATATCGGGACACCGTACCCAGATTGCCTGCACCTGGCCGCTATCAGGTTGATGTGGTGGCGGATGGCGGAACTTTCTCCCGCAAATTCAGCGCCATGACGACGTTTACCGTGCCAGGGGAAGAGCCACCTCTGGAGGTGGTGACCGAACCCATGGTGCCCGACCTGTCTGAACAGGTGGAGTCGCTGCCGGATTTCGACGGCGGAACGGAGTCTCCGGAACCGGAGCCGCCAGTGGAAGCCGAGCCGCCCGTAGAAGCGCCGGTGCAGGAATCTGAGCCGGAACCAGAACCAGCGCAGGTCGTCGAGCCGGAGCCTGAAGCGCCGATCGAACAGCCGATTGCTGAACAGGAGCCGGAGAAGGGGACGCTTCTGGGTATTCCGGTTTGGGCCTGGGGTGCAGGCGCAGCCTTGCTGGTTGCTATTGTGGGCCTTGGTTTGTTTGCATGGCGCCAGAAAAAGGCCAGGGCAGAACAGGAGCAGGCGGCAGCGGCCGAGCGTGAAACCCTGGAGGACCTGGCTGAAGAATCGGAAGAACCACCGGTGGTGGAGCCAGAGCCTCCGGTAGCGGCAGAGTCGGTGGAAGCGGAGGCTGAACCTGAACCCGCCCCGGAAACAGAGCCAGAGCTGGCGTCTGCTGAAGAGCCGGAACCGGAACCTGAAGACATTCCGGAACTCTCGAAAGCTGACAGCGAACCGGACGAGGTTCCGGATGAGGCCGTACCCGAAGTAACGGAAGAGCTGCCATCGGCTGAACTGGAACCGGAAGAGGATGACATCCCCTTGGCAGACGATACGGTTGGCGCCGAGGCGGAGCCAGATCCTTCTGAAGCTGATGAGATCAGCGAGTCGGAGTTCGACATTGATGAGGACGAGTTTGGTCTGGAAGACTTCGACCTCTCCGAATTCGACGATTTGCCCGATTATGATGAAGAGTCTCCGGGGGACGAAAAATCCAAACCGGCGGACAAGAAAGAGAATCCGAAAAAGTAACCAACAGGAATCAGACACATGAAGTTTACCGGCACCGATAAATACGTAGCCACCGATGACCTGCAAATGGCAGTCAATGCAGCGATCGCGCTGCAGCGTCCGTTGTTGATCAAGGGTGAACCCGGCACCGGTAAAACCCTGCTGGCGGAGGAAATGGCCGCGGCGCTGGGAATGACTCTGATTCCCTGGCACATCAAGTCGACCACCAAGGCCCAGCAAGGCCTGTACGAATATGATGCGGTGTCCCGCCTTCGGGATTCCCAACTCGGGGACGAGAAGGTCAAAGACATTCGCAACTACATTGTGAAGGGCAAGCTCTGGGAAGCCTTTGAGGCGGACGAGCAGGTGGTGCTGCTGATCGACGAAATTGACAAGGCGGATATCGAGTTCCCGAACGACCTGTTGCTGGAACTGGATCGAATGGAGTTTTTCGTTTACGAAACCCAGGAGTTTGTGAAAGCGAAGAAACGCCCGATTGTGGTCATCACCAGTAACAACGAGAAAGAGCTGCCAGATGCCTTCCTGCGCCGCTGCTTCTTCCACTACATCAGCTTCCCGGATCACGACACCATGAAGAACATCGTGGATGTTCACTTCCCGGGAATTCAGCAGCAGGTGGTGCGGGATGCGCTGGAAGTGTTTTTTGACGTTCGCAAGGTGCCGGGGCTCAAGAAAAAGCCGTCGACATCCGAGCTGATCGACTGGCTCAAGTTGCTGATGGCGGATGAGCTCTCTGCCAAAGCGCTGCAGGAGAAAGACTCCAGCTCGGCTCTGCCACCGCTCTATGGTGCCCTGGTGAAGAATGAGCAGGACGTTCATTTGCTGCAGAAGCTCGCTTTCATGGCGCGTCGCCGAAACTGATCACCGACAAGAGCCCTGCTTTATGTTGATTGATTTTTTCCTCGAAGTACGGCGGGCCAAGGTGCCGGCCAGTCTGCGGGAATTCCTGGACCTGCTGGAGGCCATTCAGCAGCGCCTGGCATTCGCAGACATGGAGGAGTTCTATTACCTGGCCAGGGTGTGCCTGGTTAAGGATGAGCGGCACTTTGACAAGTTTGATCGCGCCTTCCAGGCCTATTTTGAAGGCATCGAGAATCTCGATGATCTGCTCGAGGCGCTGATTCCGGACGATTGGCTGCGCGCCGAATTCGAGAAACACCTGACCGATGAAGAGAAAGCCAAGATCGAGTCTCTCGGCGGGCTGGAAGAGTTGATCGAAACCTTCAAGAAGCGCATGGAAGAGCAGAAGGAACGTCACGCCGGTGGTAACAAATGGATTGGTACCGGCGGAACCTCACCGTTTGGTGCCAACGGCTATAACCCGGAAGGCTTCCGCATCGGCCAGAACAAAGGTCGCCACGGCCGGGCGGTTAAAGTCTGGGAAAAGCGTGAATTCCGCGATCTGGACGACAGCATCACCCTCGGCATCCGCAACATCAAGGTCGCCTTGCGCCGGCTGCGTAAATTCGCCCGACAGGGCGCGGCAGACCAGCTCGACATGGATGACACCATCCGCTCAACGGCCCGCAATGCCGGATACCTGGACCTGAAAATGGTTCCGGAGCGGCACAACGCCGTGAAGGTTCTGATCTTTTTTGATGTGGGTGGTTCAATGGATCCTCACGTTCGGGTGTGTGAAGAGCTGTTCTCCGCGGCACGTCTTGAGTTCAAGCACATGGAGTATTTCTACTTCCACAATTTCATTTATGAAAGCGTGTGGAAGAATAACATCCGTCGCATGAACGAGACGCTCAGCACCTGGGACATCCTGCATAAATATACGCCGGACTATAAGGTGATCTTTGTCGGGGATGCCACCATGGCGCCTTATGAGATCACGCATCCCGGTGGCTCGATCGAGCACTGGAATGAGGAAGCAGGCGCCACCTGGTTCCAGCGTGTGACCGAGCATTTCCGAAAGGTGGTGTGGCTCAACCCGTTACCGGAAAGCTACTGGGGATCGGGTGGTTCATTGGGCATTACCCAGCAATTGGTCAATAATCATATGTACCCTTTGACCATTGAGGGGCTCGAATCGGCCATGAGGCAGTTGAGTAAATAAAAAAAGCCGATGCGGTTGAGGGCATCGGCAAAGCTCGGCATATTCAAGCGGGGGTTGCCCGAAAGGCGCTCCCGCCATCTCTGGTAGAGCAATTCCGGGGCCATGCCCCTGTATCTGCTTTTAATATCAATAAGTTGCCTCGTCATAGGGCCGTCCGGTCCTTTGTGATCCGCCTCCCTTTTCTTTGTTTCTGTCAAATTAGTCGACGCTTTTCGTTGCCGATACCCGGCCAAATGCTCATTTGGTGAAATGGATACCGTTCTTGGTTGTTAGCGGGTGTTACTCTTTATTTCGAAATGTTACCTGAGCCGCTCACCAGCGCGGCCCGGCAAGGCAGGAAAGTGATGTTCGGCAGACAAAAACCACAAAAGTGCCGGATTGCCCCAGGGATCAGGGGGCTTTGTATATCCGGAATGATCATTGCCGCGATGGCGGCAACCTCCCACGCATCGTCGCTCGATGAGCAGATCGAGCGTCTGAACGCTGACATTACCCGGCATACCGCAAGTGTGCATGCCCTCGAGCAGAAACTGCTGCACCCGGTGAATACCCGGGTGGCGGTCTTTCTGTCGTTGGCGAACAGGCAAGCCCTTGAGCTGGATTCGGTAGAACTGTTCGTCAATGAGCAGCCGGTTACCGCTCATCTGTACACAGAAAACGAACGGAGCTCACTGGGCCAGGGCGGTGTACATCAACTGTTTATCGGCAACCTCGCGGACGGAAGACATACTCTCAAGGCCGTGATCAACGCCCGGGCGGCCAACAATCGTTTCGTGCGCCGGGAGATTGTCCACGATTTCCGGAAACAGCCCGGCACTTTGCGCCTGCAGATGACGCTGAACGCCAAGGCACCGGACTATGAACCGGAAGTCTCATTTGTTGAGTGGAAATAACCGGCCATGAATGGGCGCATGTCTCTGTTCCTCCGAAACAGTATTGGTGTCATGGCAGCGATGCTGGCAGGTGTGGCAACGCCGGTAGCAAATGCCATGGATAACTCGTTGGCATCTGGTGTGGTTCGCTTTGCGCTGGATACCGGTGAGGCTTCCTCGGTTGTCGGGTTGGCAATGAAGCTCGAAGGCGAATCGGCCGATTACCTTCAGGCCCGGCTTATGCTGGCCTCGGGGCAGCATGACGAGGCCAGGGCTGGGTTTGAGGGTGTATTTAACGGTGCGTCTCACCGTGGCGAAGCGGCATTGGCTCTGGCTGAAATGGCACAGGAAGATGGCGATCTCACCGGTGCGGAAAACTGGTACCAACAGGCGCGCCGAACCGGCTATGGCGAAGTGGCTCAAAAAGCGCTTCTTGGTCTGGCGGAGCTGGCGAGAATACAAGGGAAGACCGACGCGGCCGGTCAATACCTTGCGCGTATGGAAGATGGCTACTGGGCGGCCGTGGGCTATATGAACCTGGCGGCGGATTTCGCCCGCGATGATCTCGATTCGTCACGGGCCCTGGTTTCGCTCCGGGTTGCCGTGGCCATGGCTGCCAAGGATACCGACACCAGCCGGAGCCGGGCACTGCTAGATCAGCTCAATCTCCGGGCCGGCTATCTTGCATTGGGTAGCGAAGATTACGACAAAGCGATTGATTTCCTGGAGAAGGTCTCTCTGGAAAGCTATCACACACCTCAGGCTCTCTACCTTCATGGACTGGCGCTGTCGCGCAAAGGTAACCACCGTGCCGCCATGCAGAGCTGGCACCGTGCCAAGAAATTTCCGCTGGCGTTTCCCGGTGTTTCAGATGCGTGGATTGGTATGGGCCGTGGTTACGATCTTTCCGGGTACCCGGGCCAGGCGGGAGAATCCTGGTTGGCAGCCAACGCGGCCTATGAGGGAGAACGGGTTACCCTTGGCAAGTTGTCCGAAAGGATCACGGCTGAAGGAGCCTACAAAGCTCTGGTTCAGGATGCCCGTAGTGACGACATTCAATGGTTTTTGGCCGATAACCGAACGTTAACCCAGCCACGAATGGCGTATCTTCTGCGCTTCATGGAAGAACCCGGGGCCCAGGTGGCGGTGCGGAGGGTGGCGCGCCTTGATGAGATGGAAGCAACATTGGATGGGAGCAAGTATAACCTGGAGGTTTTCATCCAGGCCCTTGAAGGCTATATGGCCTCGGTCGGTTCAGGGGGGGCGGCGTCACAAACCCTGGTACTTGAGCAACAGCAGAGTGATCTGGAATCCAGATTGAATGGGTTGGTGGAGCAGGCGGCTACGCCTGCCCAGGTCGCAGAGTTGCGTCAGCTAAAACAGTCCCTGGCAGGTGCGGGCCGCCGAATGGGCGCGTTGAATCAGCAGATCCTCCAAAGGCCTGAGCGCCTGGAGACGGTTCTGGACGAAGCTCGTGCATTGAGCGACGCCACCAAGGATTTACGTTACAAGACCCTCAGTCTCCGGGAGCAGGCTGCGCGAGAACTGGATGCACTGGCACTGGCGTTTGTTAAAACGCAGACCCAGCGCATGACTCACGCGCTGGACAAAACCGAGCAGCAAATCGCCCATCTCTACGAGTATCTCGCTCTGGAAAATCTCGGGGAGGGTGCACAGTGAATCTGCCTTTTGCTCCGAAGTCCTTCGCGGCACTCCTTGTAATGGCTATGACGTTGGCCCATGCGCCGGTTTTTGCGCAGGAATCGTTCCGCGTGGAGTTGGGGCGGGATGGTGAAACCCTGGGGGATATGCGCCCGGTGTTTCTGAAATTTGAGAGCCGGCCACTGCCGGCGATTTCGCCTCTGGAAGTGGCTCGCCGTTATCAGAAGCTGTTTGAGTCCTCGGATGAGCCTGAAGTGCGGATAGACGCCCTGAACCGGCTCAACAACATCCGTGATAGGTCGGGAGAGGACGTCGGGTTCTCCGAAGAGCGGGAAGCGGCCATCTATGAGGAAGTGCTCGAGAGCTACGAAAGCATTCTGGCAAAAGGGTCCTTTTCCGGGCGTCTCGACGAGTTGCTGTACCAGATGGCCAAGGCCCACGCGCTGACCGGGCAACCGGAGCAGTCCATCGCAAGACTGAAACAGCTTGTTGGGCTTTACCCGAACTCGGGACTGGTACCTGAGGCCCGCTTCCGCATTGCGGAAGCGGCTTTCTCGGCCGGGCGCTACGCGGAGGCAGAGGCCGGTTACCGACAGTTGCTGGAGCATGACAGCCATCAGGAACTCGCCGCCAAAGCTCGCTACATGCTCGGCTGGAGTCAGTTCAAACAGGGTAATCCCGCTTGGGCCCGTGCGTCAGCCAGCTTCACGGCGGTACTGGACCAGCAGTTACCAGACCACTCCGCCCTGGCCAACCCGCCGGCGCACTCCATGGATATGCTGGAGGACACCTTCCGGGTGCTGGCCTTGATGGCGTCCCGCCAGAGTGATGCCCGGACCCTTGCCGACTGGCTGGATGGTCGTGAGTCATCAGCATGGCAGCATCTGTTATACGACCGGCTTGCGGATCTGCATGCGGTGGAACGCCGTTATGAACGGGCGGTGTTGGTCAACAACGCCTTTGTGTCCGAGTTTCCGGGCCACACAGCGAGCCCGGATTTCCTGGCCCAGAGTGTGTCCTACTGGCAACTGGCCGGTAATACCTCAAAAGCTCTGGCGGCGCGGGATGATTACATCCAGCGTTTGGGGGCAGAGGCCCGATTCCAGACGATGACTCCTGAGCAAAAGGGGCTTTGGGCGCAATACAGCCGCTTCCTCGCTGATCACTACTACGCCACCGGTACAGATCTCAGTAGCCGGAACCAAACGGCTGCCGCCAGTGAAGCCTGGGCCAAAGCCGCCCACTATTACGAGCGGCTTGCACCTCGCTCGGAACAAGCCGGGGAACTGCTCCATCTCGCAGGCGATGCCCGGTTACTGGCTGGCGATCGGACTGAAGCCGTCAGGAATTTCCGGGCCGCAGCCTACGACCATCGCCATGGGGATTCCCGGGATTCGGCCTGGGCCGCTATCCGAATTGTTCGTGAGGATCTTGAGCTGGCATCAGGAGAGAACAGAACCGCGACGCTGCTCGTCCTGAGCAACGAAGAGCAGCGATATGCAGAGGCGTTTGGCCCGGATCAACGTCTGTCGGGGCTCCGTGCCGACCTTGCCAACCGTTGGTACGACCTGGGCGAATTCGAGCGTGCCCTGCATTACGCCAGTTCTACACTGACCTGGGAGCGGGCTGGGGTTACCGAGCGTTATGCCGCGTGGTTGGTGACCGCGCGTATTCGACAGAAAAACAACGAATTTGGGCTAGCTGAACGTGCGTGGCGCCAGGCTTTGCCATTGGCTGACGAAGCCAGCCAGGATGCAGAAAGCCAGAGGCGCAGTCTTCTGGAACAACTTGCGTCCGCCATCTATCAGCAGGGTGAAAAGGCTGCTCGCGCCGGCGACGCAACTTTGGCCGTGGCGCATTTCCAGAGGGTTGAGGGCGTTATGCCGGGCTCTGAAATTGCGATCAAGGCTCGTTATGATGCCGCGAATACCCTGCTTCGGGCATCCGACTGGCTGGCTGCAATCAACGAACTCCAACGCTTCCGGATAGATTATCCGAGTCATGAGCTTACGCCTGAAACCAGTGAGAAGCTGGTTCTTGCCTATCAGGAATCTGGCCAGGGTCTAAAAGCAGCGGAGGAGCTGCTGAATCGCTCAGAAACGCTTGCGGACCCGTGGCCCACCAGACTGCGTGCTGCGGCCATTTTCCACGCAGAGGGTGACAGCGCTTCCAGAAACCAGCTCTACAAAAACTGGCTGGCGGTTGCACCCACGCCCGATTCCGCCGACGAGCATGTTCAACATCAGACCATGCGCCAACGGCTGATCGAATCGGGAGACTCGGTGATTGCCGTACGTGAACAACTGCTGGCTCGGGAAAGAGCCAGCCAGTGGCATTCCGATGGCACCCTGAAATGGGCTGCCGATGCTGCACTGTTCTTTGGTGCCCAGACGGCAGAGCGTTTTGCCGGCATTGCACTGGTTCACCCGCTGGAGCAGGCCCTTGCACGAAAACAGGCGGCCATGCAGCAGGCTCAGGAGTATCTCCAGGAGGCAGAGTCCTTTGCCGGCGATGGAGTACGTTCGGAGGTTTTATATCGCCGTGCTGAACTCTATCGAACACTGGCGTCTGACCTCATGTCCTCTGAAGTACCTGCGGAACTGAACGAAATGGAAGCCATGCAGTATCAGATGCTCCTGGAAGAGGAAGCGTTTCCACTTGAGGAAGAGGCCATGGCGCTGCACGCCCGCAACCACGAACGTATCCCCACGGAGGGTTTCGATGAGTGGATTCAGCGCAGCCTGGAGGCCCTGGCCACCATGCACCCCGGGCGCTACGACCGACAGCTTCGCTGGATGAGTTGGACGACGGACACCAATCAGGGAGGCTCATGATGAGGTTGAGAGGGATACCCCAGGTTTTCCGGTTTTTACTTCTTCTGGTTCTTGCGGGGTTGGCTGGCTGCGCTTCCAAAGCGCCGGCACCTGAAAAAGTGGCGCCGGTGTATCAGCCGGAACAGTCAAAAGAGTGGGAGCGGCAGGGCCGGCAGGCCTACGAAGCCGGTGACCGGAAGATGGCGCTGGAGGCCTGGCACCAGGCGGTTGCGGCGGATCCTGCCAACGTGAGGGTCCGCAACAATCTGGCACTGCTTCTTAAAGAGCAGGAGCGCTTTGAGGAAGCCGCCGAGATGCTGGAAGCGGGGTTGAAGGTGACGCCGAAGGTGGCGGAACTGCATTACAACCTGGCGGTGATATCGGAGCTCTACCTGCTGGACCTCGACAAGGCGCTGGAACATTACCAGCAATATCAGTCCCTGGTGGGGGAGGAAGGCTCGCAGGTTGCCGGCTGGATCGCAGATCTTGAAAGGAGGCTGGAATGATACTGTCCAGGTTAACGTGCTGCGGTTTCCCCCTGTCTGTTCTGTTGCTTTGGCCGGTCATCGGCTATTCCGCAGAAGGCATCAGTAACGGTGGGCAGAGCCAACAGAACGTTCTGCAGGTACGGGGGCTCTCCGCTGGCACCGGCGAAGACGATCCGAGAATTCTGTACATATTGCCCTGGCAAACGCCGAGCCTGCCCCGGCGCCCGAGAACCGAACTCAATCAACAGGCACCGGAACTCTTGCATCCGGTACCTCAACCGGTTCTGGAGAACCATCGCCAGTTCCGCGAAACCCTTAACCCCCTTGTGCTGACACCAACGCTTTCTGCAGGGCAGGGCGCCGCACCAGTCGAGTCGCAACCCTAACGTCGCAGTAGATGGAGAACTACACCATGCTTGATACCGTTATCCGCTTTTTCCAGGAGGGTGGTCCCTTCATGTACCCGATTGCCATTGTGCTTGCACTGGGGCTGGCGATCACTCTGGAACGTTTCCTGTATCTCGGAGCGGTTCGCCGTCGAAACCGGGTGGCATTTGAGCGCGGCATTCTGCCCGCCCTGCAAAAACGTGATTACCAGCGCGCCATGAAGGCGGCGTCCAGCTCAGACAGCGCAATTGCCTCAGTGCTTGGCGCTGGCATTGCCCGGTTGATCAATAACTGCCGGCGTGAAGATATCGAATACGCGATGGAAGAGGGGCTGATGGAAGTGCTGCCCCGATTGGAAAAGCGCACGCAGTATCTTGCCACCCTGGCCAACATCGCCACCTTGCTGGGCTTGCTTGGCACCATCATTGGTTTGATTGCGGCATTCACCGCGGTTGCTGCCGCAGACCCCGCGCAGAAGGCATCGCTGTTATCGGAAAGTATTTCCGTGGCCATGAATACCACCGCCTTTGGCCTGATGTCGGCCATTCCGCTGCTCCTGTTCCATGCGGTACTGCAGACCCGCACCAACGAGATTGTCGACAGTTTTGAAATGGCGGGGGTCAAGCTCCTTAATATGGTGTCTGAGCCCGCAAACCGGCCGGCGGCGGCCGCCTGATTGTGCCGGCATTCCAGGATCTGATCAGGAGTAGCCGAACATGAGACGTCGACATCGCAGGCTGACGGCCTCGGCAGACCTCGACATTACCGCCTTTCTCAATTTGATGATTGTGCTGGTACCGGTGTTGCTGCTGGGCATGGTGTTCAGCCAGATCCGGATGATCGAGCTGAACTTTCCGGGCATGGAAGCCGGCCAGGCGCCGGATGCCGAATCGTTCCGGCTGGTGGTGACGGTCCTCCCGGAGGGTATTGAGGTGGCGGACAGCGACCGCGGCCTCATTGATGTGTTGCCTGTTACCGGGCAGGGCCAGGCCTATTCACGGCTGAGTGAACTGTTGCAGCGGATTAAATCCCGGATGCCCGACAAGACGGACGTGATCCTGGAAGTCGGACCAGACGTTGACTACCAGACTCTCGTGTCGGTTATGGATACGGTGCGCTCTTACCAGGCGGTGGTGGCAGCGAGCGTTGTGGAAGCAGAGCTCTTTCCGGATGTGTCTTTGATGGATGCTGGTGAGGATCGCAATCTGGCCGCGCGACCGATGGAAGGCAAAGGAGAAGGCGCGTGAAGTTGTCGAGACGAGCCCGACTGCGCCAGCGACACTATGGCCGGATGCACAAGGCGGGTGGCCTGAACCTGGTGTCACTGATGGATATCTTTACCATCCTGGTGTTCTTCCTGATGGTGAATTCCTCGGATGTTAAGGTCATGCAGAACACTGCGGATGTTCCCCTGCCCAGTTCGACCGCCCAACAGGAAGCCGTGGAAAATCTGACGGTACAGGTGGTCGGCCAGTCCATTCTGGTCCAGGGCCGGGAAGTGGCGCGCCTGGACGGCATCGAAGCTACGGATACTCGCATTGCCGGCTTGTCCGAAGAGTTGGCGTACCGAAGGAACCGTTGGGCTGAGGTACCGGAAAACGGTCTTGAAGTTACGATTATGGCAGCGAAAGATACCGATTACCGGTTGCTGAGAAAGATCATGCAGACCTGTGTCGATGAGCAGTTCCGGCAGGTACGACTGGCGGTGGAGTCGGAGGTTCGTAATGGTTGATCACAGGGAGCTGTCGCAACCTTCCCGGCTGCCCTGGTCCAGGGACAGAGCAGAGTCAGGCCGCTTCGGCCTGATAACCGGGCTGATGCTGGCGCTGTTTCTGATTCCTGCCCTCATTATTCCGGGCCTGCAGGTACCGGAACCTGAGCGAGAACAGGCGGAGCAATTGCCGCCTCGGCTGGCGAAGCTGGTACAGCCACCGAAGCCGGTTGAGCCACCCGAGCCGGTTGTGGAGCAAGAGCCTGAGCAACCCAAACCAGAGCCAGAGCCGGAACCGACGCAGGTTGATGAGCCGCCACAGACCCGGCCTGAGCCGACTGTCGCAAAAACGGAGCCGAAGCCAGCGCCGCAGACGACCGAGCAGGCTCGCGAAACCGCCTCACGTTCCGGCCTGTTTGCCATGAAAGACCGGCTCAGCGCTCTGACGTCTGTGGACACTCCGGCACCTGAGGTGCAGCGTGTCGCGAATGTCAATAACAGTCAGGCGGTTGGCCTGGCACCGGAAACGCCGAATGATTCGGTACTGCAAGGCAGCGGCGGTGTTGAAACCCGCGAAGGGCCAGTTAGGGAAGTCGAACTGGCTAAGCACGAAACCAGTGACGTAGCCGCGCCCCGGGAAACCGCACCTCAGGTGGCAAGCCAGCCGGAACCCGCCCGGCCGTCAGTGGGCGAGCGTGCCATGAGCAATATCCGGCAGGTATTTGATGCCCAGAAGAGCGTGCTCTATTCCCTGTACCAGCGGGAGTTAAGGCAGGATCCAACCCTTGAGGGTAAGGTTACCCTGGAACTGGTGATTGAGCCGGATGGCAGTGTCTCAGCCTGTGACGTGGTGGGCTCGGAGCTGGGCCACCCGATGCTGGAGAAGCGCATTGCTTTGCGCGTACAGATGTTCAATTTCGGGGCAGCCAATGTGGAAACCCGGAAGGTACGATTCCCCATCGATTTCCTTCCGGGGTAATGTCGGCCGAAACTCAGCTTTCGATGGTGATTTTCGGCAAGCGGGGTTTTTGCAACGAAATCTTTTCGGTGGGGGCAATCACCTTGGCCTCGCCGGTAACCACCTGATCACCGTTCTGATTGCGCACATCGCAGCCAAAAGAGACACGGTTTTTAGGTTCCTTGCTAAGCACCGACAAGGTGACGGTCAGTGTGTCGTCCAGCTTGACCGGTCGTTTGAACGACAGGCTCTGTTCCAGGTAGATGGTGCCGGGGCCGGGCATGACCGTGGCCAGGGCGGCAGAAATCAGTGAGCCACTCCACATACCATGAGCGATGCGCTCCCGGAACATGGATTCTGCGGCAAACTCCGAATCCAGGTGCACCGGGTTTACGTCCCCGGATACCGCAGCAAACAGCACCAGCTCATCTTCGGTGAGGGTGCGTGTGAAGGTGGCTGAATCGCCTTCGTTCAGTTCGTCGTAGGTAATGTTTTCCAGCGTATCCAGGGTGTCGCTCATCACAGGCTCCGGTGATTCAGTGTTCAAGTACGGTTGTACCGTTTGCTGATCTGAAAACTACCTCATCGTTAACAAAACTGCTATTCTCTCCCCACTTTTTTGAGGCTGATACTTTCGTCGGGTTGATTTTCCCGAGCGATCGGTCTTGGCAAAACATTACAATCAGGGGGCTTCTGAACCCATCCGGTAATACCCCACAGCGCCAATCAGACAGGAGATGGTGATGGATTTTGAGCAGTTCTATCAAGACAAATACCCAGCTGGCATCCCCCGGGAAATCGATCTCAATAAATACAAGAACATGGTGGATGTTTTTGAGCAGGCGGTACAGAAGTTTGCAGACAAGCCTGCGTTTACAGCAGTTGGCGTTACCCTGACCTATCGGGATCTTGATACTCAGAGCCGTAACTTCGCGGCCTGGCTGCAGAACAAAACTGACCTGAAACCGGGCGACCGCATTGCGGTGCAGATGCCGAACGTAACCCAGTATCCGGTGGTTGTGTTCGGGGCCATGCGGGCTGGCCTGATTGTGGTGAACACCAACCCCCTGTACACCACTCGTGAGATGGAGCACCAGTTTAACGATTCTGGCGCAAAGGCACTGGTTGTTCTGGCTAATATGGCGGACAACGCGGAGAAGGTGTTGCCCCATACCGGCATCGAGCACGTGATCGTGACCGAGATTGCCGATATGCATTCTCCCATCAAGCGTACCCTGATGAATGCCGCGGTGAAGCACCTCAAGAAGATGGTTCCGGCGTTCAACATTCCGGGTGCTCATAAGCTGCCGGCGGTACTCAGCGCCGGTGCCCGTGAAAAGTTTACCCCGGTCGATATCAAGCTGGATGATCTGGCCGTGCTGCAGTACACCGGCGGTACCACTGGTGTTGCGAAGGGTGCCATGCTGACTCACGCCAACCTGGTGGCCAACCTGACGCAAGTCCGGCCGATGCTGGAAGATCAGGTGGAAGAGGGCAAGGAAGTGGTGATTGCACCGCTGCCCCTGTACCACATTTACTCCTTCACCCTGAACTGCGGCATTATGCTGGAAGCAGGTGCCCATAACGTTCTGATTCCGAACCCGCGTGATATCCCCGGCTTCGTTAAAGAGCTGCAGAAGCAGAAGTTCTCTGCCTTTATTGGCCTGAATACCTTGTTTGTGGCCCTGTGCAACAACGAGGACTTCCAGGATCTGGACTTCTCTGGCCTCAAGCTGACTGCCTCTGGTGGTATGGCCCTGACCAGCGATACCGCTAAAATGTGGCAGCGTGTGACGGGTTGCGAAATCAGCGAAGGCTACGGCATGACCGAGACTTCTCCGGTGGTTACCTTCAATCCCCGCAGCGCCATCCAGATCGGCACCATTGGTCTGCCGATTCCGTCCACTGTGGTTAAAACCATTGATGACGACGGCAACGAAACACCGGTCGGCGAGCCGGGCGAACTGTGCGTGAAAGGCCCGCAGGTGATGCGCGGTTACTGGCAGCGTCCCGATGATACCCAGAAGTCGTTCACCGATGACGGTTTCCTGAAAACTGGCGATGTGGCGCTGATCCAGGAAGACGGTTACATCCGCATTGTGGATCGCAAGAAAGACATGATCATCGTGTCCGGTTTCAACGTGTTCCCGAATGAAATCGAAGATGTGGTCACCACGCACCCGAAAGTGGTGGAGTGTGCGGCCGTGGGTATTGCCGACGCCAAGAGCGGTGAAGCGGTGAAGGTCTACGTGGTACCCACCAAAGAGGGCGTGACCGCCAACGAACTCAAGGAGTTCTGTCGTGAGCGGCTGACCGCCTACAAGGTACCCAAGCACTTTGAGTTCCGCGATGAACTGCCCAAGAGCAACGTGGGCAAGATCCTGCGCCGCGAACTGCGGGACGAGGCTAACGCCAAGTAACAGGCGAGGCCCTCATGCCAACCAAAGACCCTGCTTCGGCGGGGTCTTTGTGTTTCTTGGCTCCGGATTTCGTTAGACTGTTTCGCCCTGATGTTCCACCTATCCATTGATGAGCCTGCAGCTGTTAATGACTGACAACACTCGTTCCGATACTCCTGTTGATCCCCGGGCCGCCGTCAAAGCGATGATGAGCCAGCTGGACGCCTGCAACCAGCAGGAGGCCGCCCGCATCATTCGCCGTGTAAGCCGTTGCAAGGGTAACCCTGGTAACAAGGACCTGGAAAAGATGGCGCAATGGCTGGATCAGGGGCTCGACAAGGTGCGTAAGCGTCAGGCATTGCACAAGCCGGCGACCTTTCCCCCAGGGTTGCCGGTCAGCGATCGCGTCGAGGACATCAGTGATGCCATCAACAACCATCAGGTGGTGATCATTGCCGGTGAAACCGGTTCCGGTAAAACCACTCAGATTCCGAAGATTTGCCTGAACCTGGGGCGGGGTATCCGCGGGCTTATTGGCCATACCCAGCCCCGGCGTATCGCCGCGCGCAGTGTTTCCAGCCGGATTGCCGAAGAGCTGGGTGAGACGGTAGGCCAGCAGGTCGGGTACCAGGTACGGTTTACCGACAACACTTCGGAATCGTCTCGGGTCAAGGTAATGACCGACGGTATCCTGCTGGCGGAAGTGCAGCACGACCGTTTTCTGGATCGCTATGACACGCTGATTATCGACGAGGCCCATGAGCGCAGCCTGAATATCGATTTTTTGCTCGGTTACCTGAAGCAACTGTTGCCGAAGCGCCCAGATCTGAAAGTCATCATCACCTCGGCCACGATTGAGGTGGAACGCTTCAGTGAGTTTTTCAACGAAGCGCCCGTGATCGAAGTCAGCGGTCGTACCTTCCCGGTGGATATTCGATATCGCCCCCTGGTTGGGGACGAGGACGACCGGGATCAGGGCTGGACCGACGGGGTGCTCTCGGCATTGGACGAGATTGAACAGCATGAACGGCAGGAAAAGCAGCCTCCGGGCGATGTACTGGTTTTCCTGCCGGGCGAGCGGGAGATCCGGGCCCTGAGCAAGGTGCTGCGTCACGCAGATCTGCGTCACACCGAAGTGTTGCCGCTGTATTCCCGCCTGAGTAACCAGGAACAGAACCGGGTGTTCCAGGGCCACAAGGGCCGGCGGATTGTGTTGTCCACCAACGTGGCTGAGACTTCGCTGACGGTGCCCGGTATTCGCTACGTGATTGATACCGGCGTTGCCCGCATCAGCCGGTACAGTGTGCGCTCGAAAATACAGCGTCTGCCGATTGAACCGATTTCCCAGGCCAGTGCCAACCAGCGGGCAGGCCGGTGTGGGCGTGTGGCGCCGGGGATCTGTTTCCGTCTGTACGACGAAACGGACTTTTTGAACCGCCCGGAATACACCGATCCTGAAATCCTGAGAACCAACCTGGCCTCCGTTATCCTGCAAATGGCCACATCCGGACTGGGCGAGATCCGGCACTTCCCGTTCCTTGAGGCGCCGGATCGTCGCCAGGTTAACGATGGTTACAAGCTGCTGGAAGAACTCAGCGCCGTCGATGACAAACGCCGAGTTACCAGGCTTGGGCGCACCATGGCCCGCTTGCCACTGGATCCTCGGTTAGCCCGTATGCTGGTGACATCAGCGGAGCAGGGCAGTCTGGCGGAAGTGTTGATTGTGATTGCCGGCCTGAGCGTTCAGGACCCCAGGGAACGCCCACAGGACAAGCAGCAGGCGGCCGACCAGGCACACGCACCGTTCAACGACAAGGAATCGGATTTCGCCACCCTGCTGAATATCTGGAACTGGTTCGAAGAGCAGCGCCAGGAATTGTCCCAGAACCAGCTCAAAAAACTGTGCCAGAAAACCTTCCTGAGCTGGATGCGAATGCGTGAGTGGCGGGACATACACCGCCAGCTCACTCTGATCTGCCGGGAGCAGAAGCTGACATTGAATAGCCAGCCGGCCAACTACGACGCAGTGCATAAAGCCATTCTGGCCGGCTTGCTTGGCCAGGTGGCGGTGAAAGTGGAAAAGCGGGAGTATCTGGCCACCCGAAACCGCAAGGTAATGATTTTCCCGGGTTCCAAAGTCGGCAAGACGGCACCCAAGTGGATTGTGGCGGCTGAGATCGTCGAAACCAGCAAGGTGTTTGCCCGAATGGTGGCGGCCATTCAGCCCGAATGGGTGGAGCCGCTGGCCGGCCACGTGGTAAAGCACCACTTTTTTGAGCCCCACTGGGAGCAGAAGCGTGCGCAGGTGATGGGGTATGAGAAGGTCACACTGTATGGCCTGGATGTGGTGCCCAAGCGCCGCATTCCTTACGCCAAGGTAGACCCCGCCGAGTGCCGGAATCTGTTTATTCGCCGTGCCCTGGTTGAGGGGGATTTCCAGTCCAGGGCGCCGTTTATTGCCCGTAACCGCGAAATGCTGGATACCGTCGAAAATCTGGAGAAGAAAACCCGGCGGCGGGATCTTCTGGTGGATGATGAAGTTTTAGTGGCGTTCTACGACCAGAGACTGCCATCGGATATCGTTAGTGGCCGACATTTTGAGTCCTGGTGGAAAGGATTATCTGCCGAAGAATTGAAGAAGCTGGAGCTGACAGAGACCGACGTTCTGCAAAGGCCTCTGGATGAGACCTCGGCCCAGCAGTACCCCGACTACCTGGAATGGGAAGGGGTGAAATACCCTCTGAGTTATGAATTTGAACCCACCAGTGAGCGTGACGGTGTCACCCTCAACGTGCCCTTGATGGCTTTGCGACAGATCCCCGCCCGGCGTCTGGAGTGGCTGGTGCCAGGGTTGCTTCGGGAAAAATGCATTGCCCTGGTCAAGGGATTGCCGAAAGCGTTGCGCCGGAATTTTGTGCCGGTACCGGACTTTGTCGACGCGGCTCTGGCCAACCTGCAGCCGGGCAACGAGCCTCTGGCGATCAAACTGGGTGAACAGCTGCGACGAATGACCGGGGTCCAGATTGATCCGGATGCCTGGCCGGAGGAGGAACTGCCCCGCCACCTGAGGATGAACCTGAGGGTGACCGGCGATAAAGGCAAGGTCATCGCCGAAAGCCGAGACACCGATGAGCTCCAGGCCAGACTGGAGGGCCGGGCCGAAGAAGCGCTGGCCTCGGCGACGAGAGATGAACCCGGGAAAAAACAGGCGGGTGAATACACCGACTGGCAATTCGGCACCTTCCCGGAGCAGGTTCAAACAGAAAAAGGCGGTATGCAGGTCACGGTTTACCCGGCTCTGGAAGATCTGGGTAATAAGGTGCGGGCTTCTCGTTGTCTGGACAAGCTCACCGCAGAGGATACCCATCGTCGCGGCGTTGCGCGGCTGATTGTGAACCGGTTCGGCAATACCCTGGCGGATCTTGAACGAAAGCTGCCCCGGTTCAAGCAGTCTGCGTTGATGTTTGCACCGATCGGCCAGGCAAAGGGACTGCTGGATGATCTGGTGTTGTCGACGGTTATGCAGCATTTTCTGGCGGATCAACTGCCCAGAACCGAACAGGCGTTCGCAGAGCTGTTCGACCGCCACCGGGGGGACTTCATTCCTGCTCTGGAAGCTGCTGACGAGCGTCTGTTTCAGGCTATGAACGGCTACCAGAAAGTCGCGAAACAGCTCAAGGGCAAGATCAATCTGGCGCTGGCGGCAAGCATGGCCGACCTCAAATTCCAGTTGCAACATCTGGTGTACCCGGGATTCCTGGTCAATACCCCGGCTCAGTGGCTGGAACGGTTCGGCACCTACTTTGAAGCGGCGGACATCCGGTTGGAAAAAATGGCGCGGGAAATGGGGCGTGAGCGGGAATTTCTTCACACCATTGAGCCATTATGGGCGCGGTATGCCGCGAAACTGGAGCAACAGAAGCGCCAGGGCGTGCGAGACCCGGAGCTGGAAACCTACCGCTGGATGATGGAGGAGTTCCGGGTGTCGTTTTTTGCCCAACAACTGGGCACGGTAATGACGGTTTCGGCGAAGCGGTTGGATAAACAATGGGAAAAGACCCGTATATAACGTTTTCGGATGCACTATAACGGGGCCACTGGACGATAGTCCCACGGGCAATTCTGCCGGACTGTGTTAGTATTTCTGACATCGTGATGTCAGAAACCGTTTTTATAATTGTGACGTGGGGTTATTGTGATTAAAGCCGTCATCAGCGGAACCGGCCTGTATACGCCGCCCGCCATTATCGAGAATGATGAACTGGTTGAAGCGTTCAATCAGTACGTGGAGCTGTTCAACAACGAGCATGCCGACGAAATTGCCCGTGGTGAGGTCGCTGCCCTGCAACCCTCGTCTTCTGCCTTTATTGAAAAAGCCTCCGGTATCAAGCGCCGGCATGTTATTGATCGGGATGGTATTCTTGATCCCCACCGGATGACCCCCTACATTCCGGAGCGCAGCAACGATGAACCGTCGGTACAGTGCGATATGGCTGTGGCCGCGAGCAAGGAAGCCCTGGCCCAGGCGGGTAAAACGGCGGCCGATGTCGATGCCGTCATTGTTGCCTGTTCCAACCTGCAAAGGCCGTATCCGGCCATCGCCATTGAAGTTCAGGAAGCCCTGGGTATTGAAGGCTTTGCCTATGACATGAACGTGGCGTGCAGTTCTGCCACTTTCGGCCTGCAGGCGGCAGTCAACTCGGTCGAAAATGGTGCAGCACGTTCGGTGCTGGTTGTCAGCCCGGAAATCTGCTCCGGCCACTTGAATTTCAGGGATCGGGACAGCCACTTTATCTTCGGTGATGCCTGCACGGCGATACTGGTTGAGCGTGAGGAAGACACCAAAGCCGGCCAGGGTTTTGAAATTCTGGGTACTCGTCTGAAAACCAAGTTTTCCAATAACATCCGGAACAACTTCGGCTTCCTCAATCGTGCCGATGAATCCGGCATTGGCAAGCCAGACAAACTGTTTGTCCAGCAGGGGCGGAAGGTGTTCAAGGAAGTCTCACCCCTGGTGGCCGAGACCATTCAGGGCCATCTGGAATCCCTTTCCCTTAGCCCGGGTAATCTCACCCGGATGTGGCTGCATCAGGCCAATCTGAACATGAATCAGCTGATCGCGCGCAAGGTGCTGGGCCGTGATGCCACTGTGGAAGAGGCTCCGGTGATTCTGGACGAATACGCCAACACCAGTTCCGCAGGGTCCATCATCGCGTTCCACAAATACAAGGACGATCTGAAAGCCGGCGATCTGGGCGTGATCTGCTCATTCGGCGCCGGCTATTCCATTGGCAGCGTTGTGGTCCGCCACCGCTGAGCAGGTTTATCTCGCTGCCAGCGCCCGCAAGGTGTCTGGCAGCGGGGTGGATTTGCGTGTCGCCCGGTCCGTCCAGACGATTTTCGCATAGCCTTCCGCGTAGATATCTCCGGTATCCTTGTCTTTCAACAGGTGGTAAGTGTCCAGGCTGGTATTTCCGGCTTTGTCCGCGTAAGTTTCCACCACCACATTGGCGGGGTGAGTCAGCTCCTTCAGGAATGTGGCGCTGGTCTTTATAATGACCGGCCCGGTGGCATCTTCGGCACCACCGAGTTCCAGTGAGGCAAGCCAGACAATCCGGGCTTCTTCAAAGAAACGAAAGTAAACTGTGTTATTGGCGTGGCCGTATGCATCCATATCACCCCATCGCAGTGCCATGGTGAGGGAGCTGACGGGATTTCCCGGTACTGACATCGGATTTCCTCCGGAAGGTTGAAAAATAATAATAAAGCGCCGGTATTGTTGACGAAACTGAACAGGTTAAACAACCCAAGAGAGCGACATGAAAGAGCGTAAGTCCCGGCGCTGGTCATCCTGGATGGTCATCGCAGTTTTCCCGGCCCTGGCGGTCTTTAATCCGGCCACGGCCCAGAATCTCCAGGAGCCCCCGGGTGAACAGACTATGCCGGTTGAAACCGGCGATCCCTATGAAAACTGGAACCGAAAGGTCTTCGCCTTTAATGATGCTATTGACCGGTGGTTTCTCCGGCCGGTAGCCAAGGGCTATCGCACCGTCACACCAGATCTGGTGGACCGGGGGATTACCAATTTTTTCAATAACCTGACCGAAATCCGTAACTTCACCAACAGCCTTCTGCAGCTGAAGGGTGAGTCTGCGGTTGTGGCGGTTGGCCGTTTTACCTACAACACGGTTTTCGGCCTTGGTGGTTTCTTTGATGTTGCCAACGCCTTCGAGCTGCCCGAGCGGCCGGAGGATTTCGGCCAGACCCTGGCAACCTGGGGAGTGGATTCCGGTCCTTACCTGATGCTGCCGTTGCTTGGGCCGTCCACGCCCCGGTATTTCACGGGTATGGCGGCGGACGGGTTCATGCTGCCTTCGGCGTGGGACTCGGTCGAGAATCCCGAATGGTATTACCTGCGAATGCTCCAGATTGTGGATAAGCGGGCAGACCTGATCCCGGCGGAGAATTTCATTTCCGGGGATCGGTACACGTTTATGCGCAATGCCTTCCTGCAGCGTCGTGAATTCCTGATTAACGATGGTAAGATCACCGAAGATCCTTTCGCGAGTGATGATGACGATCTGATGCTCGACGATTTCTGAGTGTACAAGCCGGGAGGCGACAGGTGATCAAGGACCCGAGAATAACCCGTTTCCGAAAAATGCTGGCGCAGGCCACGAATTATGAACAGTGGAAAGCGGCCGCACTGGAGCTGGATTTTCTTGAGGGCAATGCCGAATGGAAAGAGGATTTTGCCTCCGATCTTTACCATTACGAGCTGATCTATGATCGCCTGTCCAATCTCAAGCAGTATCGCCAACAGAATGATTTCGAGCGCCTGAAGCGCGCGCTCAGGGAAGGGTTGCATCACGACCTTGGCAACATGGGGAATCCGGCGCTGTACACCCGCTCCCGCGTCGGTACCAAACACCTAATTGAAGAATACATCACTCAGGTCTGTGAGTCGCTGGATTACCTGTGTGACCACCCGGTCCCTGGTTTCCCGGTGTATGACAAACTGCAGTTTTTCCGCGACACCCTGACAAGCTACGGGCGGCCCACCTTGCTGTTGAGTGGGGGCGCCAGCCTGGGCATGTTCCATTTCGGGGTTATCAAGGCGCTGTGGGAGAAAGGCCTGTTGCCGCAGGTGATTGCCGGCTCCAGCATCGGCGCCATTATCGCCGGCATTCTGGGGGTTCATACCGATGCTGAAATTCCTGAAATGCTGGTGCCTGAAAGCCATAACCTGAAAGCATGGAAATGGCGGGGGTTGTTAAGCGCCATGCGCGGAACCGGTCTGATGGACCAGGACACATTGCGCCGATGCCTGCGGGAGAATATTGGCGACTATACCTTTGAGGAAGCCTACCAGCGCACGGGGCGCAGTATTAATGTCAGTGTGTCTCCGGTGCAGGCGCATCAGAAAGCCCGCTTGCTGTGCGGTTACACGTCACCGTACCTGTTGGTGTGGAGTGCCGCCCTGGCCAGTGCCGCTGTACCGGGTATTTTCCCGCCAGTAACGCTGATGAAAAAAGATCTTAACGGTAATTCGCTGCCCTACATGCCGCGGCTCAAGTTTGTAGACGGCTCTGTTGTGAGCGATCTGCCTATTGAACGACTGATGCACCTTTATGATGTGAATTTCACCATTGTCAGCCAGACCAACCCTCACGTGGTGCCGTTTCTGACGGATCGTGGCCAGGATGAAAAACTGTCGCTGACCAATCTGCCGTCCCACTTGCTGAAATCCGAGATACAGTTCCACGGGCAAGGCGTATTCGATTACCTTCGAAAACGTGTTCGGCCAGAGATCCTGCGGCAGCTTTCCGGCCAGATGTATACCATTATGGCTCAGCGATACTCCGGCGATGTGACCATCGCACCAAACTATTCCCTGCGACATTTTCGGCGTATGCTTGCCAACCCGAGCCCTGAGTATGTTCGTGAGATGATTCTGGAAGGTGAGCGGGCGACCTGGCCCAAGATATCCATGATCCGCTCCCACGCACGGATCTCGAAAACCCTGGAGCGTTGCGTTCGCCGCCTGAAACAGCAAAACCGGCGCGCAGCGGAACTCAAACTGGTAAGCGGTGATACCCCGGCCAGGCCCTGAGGAACCATGTACTACGATTTCTTCGGCTTTCGTGAGCCGCCATTTTCAATCGCTCCCGACCCCCGATATCTCTACCTCAGCGATCGCCACAAGGAAGCACTGGCGCACCTGATGTACGGTGTGCAGGGGCAGGGCGGTTTCATTGTGATCACTGGCGAGGTGGGCACTGGTAAAACCACGGTTTGTCGCTGCTTCATAGAAAACGCGCCGGCACATGTGGATATTGCGTTGGTCCTGAATCCGCGCCTGTCCGCCAGGGAACTGTTGTCGTCCGTTTGTGATGAGCTGGAAATAGCGCATCAACCTGATGCCAGTATCAAAACCCTGGTCGACAGCATCAACCAGGATTTGTTGAAAGCCCACGCTGCGGGCCGGCACAAGGTTTTGATTATTGACGAGGCCCAGAACCTCTCCGCTGAGGTGCTCGAACAGCTGCGCTTGCTGACCAACCTGGAAACCTCGGAAAAGAAACTGCTGCAGATTGTTCTGCTTGGCCAGCCGGAATTGCAGGAGATCCTGGCTCTGCCGGAACTTCGCCAGCTTAATCAAAGGGTCACGGCACGCTACCACCTGGATGCAATAGACCGGCAGGAATTGCCTGCCTATCTGCAGTACCGGCTTAATGTTGCCGGTATGCGGGGTGATATTTTTACCCCCGGGGCGGTCCGTAGATTGTATCGGGAAAGTCAGGGCGTACCCCGGCTTATCAATCTGATCAGCGACCGGGCACTGCTCGGCGCCTATGCGGAGGGAGATCATCTGATCTCCGTCACCCACATTCGCAAAGCGGCAAAAGAGGTCAATGGCGGGCTGGCGATGGCCCCGGCCGGCGGGACGTTCCGAAGCCGGGGCAGTCATGTATGGTTGGTTGTCGCCTCGGTCATACTGGCCATCATTGGCACCTTGTGGCTGCTTGAATTTCCTGGCTCACCGACCCCGGCACTCGCCGAGCCCAAGGCAGAACGGTCCGTTGAAGGTGTGATTGAACGGGAGGCAGAGCCTGAGCCGAAAACGGTATCAGATTCTGACCAGCCGGTAATCGTGGCGCCGGAGCCAACAGCGCCGGGGTTCGTGTTTAACCAGCACACCCAGTCGTTGGCTGAGGCCTTCGGCGCTTTGTTTGATCTGTGGGGCAAGAATTATGAACCGTCGGCCAACCCGATCGCCTGTGATTACGCCGCAACGGTGGGGCTGGCCTGCCTGGAACGCCAGGGGAGTCGGAGAAGCCTGGAGTTTATCAATCGGCCGGCCATCCTTCAGTTAAGGGATGAACGCGGTCGTACCCGCCAGGTAGTTGTGGAACAGCTGGATGGTGAGCTGGCCATGATTGCGACGCCGGTGGGCAGCCAACAAGTGCCGTTTCGCGAGATTGAGGAATACTGGTACGGTGATTTCAGGGTACTTTGGCGAATTCCTGAATTCATGACCGGCGATGGTTTCTACGGCGATGACTCTGGCCAGCAGTTATGGATCGGTGCCCGGATGATGGAGCTGGCAGAGCGTCTGAGCAGTGGTGGGCAGGAGGCGGCCCGGGTGAAGCGTATGGAGATGACGGACCAGGTGCGCTGGTATCAGGAAAAACGTGGGCTCACTGTGGATGGTATTGCAGGCGCCATGACCATTATCCAGATGAACAACGATCTGGCCGAGAATATTCCACGTCTGGTTTCGTCGGTGATGGCCAGGAGCGGGTAGCGTATGTCGTATATTCTCGATGCGCTCCGAAAATCCGAAGCGGAGCGCCGACAGGGCAAAGCGCCTGATCTCGGACAACCGGTACAGATGGTATACCGCCCTAAACGTAAGCCGGTATCGGCCGTGGTGTGGATTGCACTGGCCTTGTTAGTGAACGCGGGTGTGCTTGCCTGGTTGTTCTGGCCGGAGCGTGACGCAAAGATCGTGACGGTGCAGGAGGCTCCTGCTGTAGCCCAGGAACAGTCCGAACCGGTACCCGATGTGCCGGCGGCTCAGCCTGAGCCTGAGCCGCTTCCAGAGACTGAAATAGCGGATCCGGTCCGGGTTTCCGGAGGGCAGGACCTGTCTCAGGCAAAAGGTACGGGCGTGGTCACTGAGGCAGGTGATGATGCCATGTCAGATGAGCCCGGCGTCAACCAGCAGTCCTGGGACGAACCTGTCGTCATTGTTCCAAGTCGGTCCGAAAGTGAGCCGTTGCCACAATCTGCCTTGACGGAACGGGTGCCGCAGGGCAGGGTGCCTCACCTTGTGGAACTACCCCTTTCTTTTCAGAAGAGTGTCCCTGATTTGACCTTTAACAGTCACATATTTGCATCCGATCCCTCTGCCAGTCGTGTCATGATCAATGGCCATTACCTGAGGCCGGGAGATGGCTTTGGGCCGCTGTTGGTAGAACGTATTACCGAAGACGGCGTGGTGCTCAGCAAGAACGGCCAGTTTTTCCGTGTAGGTACCGTACGTGACTGGGTGAGCCCGAGATAATGGCGCTGACAGAGGACGTTAAACAGCAGATTCAGCAAGCCTATCGGGATGTGTTGGCGGGCAAGGATATCCGTGCCCGTTATGGCCAGCGCTTGATGATTGCGGAGATTGCCCGGTATATGGGGGAAATCACCGATAACGATGGCCAGCGCACTTCCCCGCCGGCTACCTGCGTGGTGGAGGCTGGTACCGGTACAGGTAAAACGCTGGCCTACCTCATCGCCGCCATTCCGGTGGCGAAAGCCCTTGGCAAGACTCTGGTGATTTCCACCGCCACGGTGGCGCTTCAGGATCAAATCGTTCTGAAAGATCTGCCAGACCTGCGTAAACACAGCAAGCTGGATTTCAGCTGGACTCTTGCCAAAGGCCGTGGTCGTTACCTGTGTATGTCGCGACTGGAAGCGAGGCTGCACGATGAGGGCCATGGTGACAGCGATACCATGCCGTTGTTCCTGTTGGATCAGCCGGTAGACGACGAAGCCCGTAGCCGGGCCACCTTTGAAAACATGCTTGCCAGTTATGGTTCCCGGGACTGGGACGGCGACCGGGATCACTGGCCGGAACAGATTCCCGATGAAATCTGGCGTCAGGTGACGACTGATCATCGCCAGTGCACCAACCGGCACTGCGCCTACTTTGACAGTTGTGCGTTCTTTGATGCCCGCAAGGATCTGGACGATGCCGATGTGGTGGTGGCCAATCACGACCTGGTGCTGGCGGATCTGGCCCTGGGCGGTGGCGCCATTCTTCCGGAGCCGGAGAACGCGCTGTTCATCTTCGATGAAGCCCATCACCTGCCAGACAAGGCCCTGAACCATTTCGCCGCGTCAGTGCCGTTGAACTCCACCCGGCAATGGCTGAAACAGCTTTCCCAGGCGCTGGTCAAGATGCAGCCCTGGCTTCCAGCGGGCTCCCAGGCCGCCAAAGCGGTTGAAAAGATCAGTACCGCGGGCCGGGACCTGGACCTGGCTCTCACTCGCGTGTACGAAGAGGTTGAGCAGAATACCGGCTGGGAATTCAACGAAGAGCGCCGCAGTGCCCAGTGGCGGTATCCGGATGGTGCCTTGCCCGAGAAGCTGGCCGAACTGGCTGGGGAAACACGAATCGCCACGGCAGGGCTGTGTCGGCACCTCGGAACATTGGTCGATGAACTCCAGAGCGCATTCGATGAGCGCAAGGATCCCGAGCTGGACCGGGACACAGCAGATTCCTGGTATCCGGTAGTAGGTTCCTTTCATGCAAGGGCGGAAGATCAGCTGCGGTTGTGGATTGCCTGGAGCGAAGGTGTCGCCATCGTCAGTGATGAAGAGGAGCCGGTGGTCGAAGCTCCTGCCCGTAAAGGCCCACCGGCGGCAAGGTGGGCAGTGCGCCAGCGTTGGGACCATGCTGAAGACATTACCTTGTTCAGCTCGCCGGTACTGGCCGATAACCTGCTGTATTCGAGATTGTGGTCGAGGGCTTACGGAGCGGTACTTACCAGCGCCACGCTGACGGCGCTCGGGCGCTTTGATCGCCTTCGTTCACGGGCCGGATTGCCTGAGGCCAGCCGTTATCTGGTAGTGCCCAGTTCGTTCCGGTACGCCGAAATGGCGACGGTGGAAGTGCCGGCCATGGTCGCGATGCCTACCGACGATGGTTTCGCCGATGCCCTGGTTAAGCGTTTACCGGAGCTCTGGGCCGGAGAAAAGGCGACACTGGTGCTGTTTACGTCGCGCCGTCAGATGCAGCAGGTTCGTGATGCGCTGGCGCCTGAATACCCGGAACTGATCCTGACCCAGGACGATATGGCCAAGAATGAGGTGCTCAGGGTGCATTGCAGCCGGGTTGACGAAGGTAAGCCCAGTGTACTGTTTGGTGTGGCCAGTTTTGCAGAGGGCATTGACCTGCCGGGGCGCTATCTGCACCACGTGGTGATCACCCGATTGCCCTTTTCGGTACCGGATGACCCCATTGAAGCCAGTCTGGCCGAGTGGGTGACCCAGCGCGGAGGCAATCCCTTTATGGAAATCACGGTGCCGGACGCTTCTGTCAAACTGGTGCAGGCCGTTGGCCGCCTGCTGCGAACGGAACAGGACACGGGGCGGGTCACCATTCTGGACCGCAGGATTGTGGCTCGACGCTACGGGCAGTTGCTATTGGATGCACTCCCGCCGTTTCGCCGCATCATTGAACACTAGATTTCTCGCAAACCTGTAAACTGACCCATAAAAAAAGAGCCAGCCCGCAAGGGGTGGCTCTCATGGAAGGGGTTCTTAACGAACCCGGGCGTCGAAACAACGCGGAACAAGAAGTCTGAAGGCCTGAATTTCAGATTTCGAGGTAAGGCGTTAACCTCACCATGGTTAAATGATAGGGCTTAAAGGGGCGTAAACGGATCGTCCAAAGGGCGTAGTGACCAGGCTTAATTGGTGTCAAATGTGATGTCCATCACGTTTTCGCGACATCCTCCAGCAACCCCACCTCCCGTGCTTTCGCCAGCGCCTCGGTGCGCCGGCTCACGCCGAGCTTGCCGTACAGGTTCCTGATGTGCGCTTTTACGGTAGCCGGGGCAACGGACATGCGCTCAGCAATTTCTTTGTTGGCCAGCCCCTGGTGGATCAGCACGAGAACTTCCTGCTCACGCTGGCTCAACGGTTCCGCCAGAACATTTGCAGCCTCACCCCCCGAACGGGCAGTCTCGTTGGTACGACTGGTTTCCTGGGCACCATTGGAAGACGGTTCGCCAGGCTGCTCTGCAGCAAGTTCCCGCAGCATTGCGAGCAACTCCCGGTTCCACCGCCCCGGGGTTCGTAGTCTGGGAAAATCCAGTAGCATCTCCCGCAGTGCAGTGCTCTCTTCCGCGAACAGGCGCAGAAAGCCAGCGTTTTCGGCCCGGTCCAGTGCTTTCTCCAGCATGGCATCGGACTCGTCGGCACGGCCCTCGTGGGCGAGCGCCTCGGCGTACACCAGAAGAATCTCCACCAGATGCCGGTTGTGGGCGTTGCGTTCCGCCGTTGGAATCAGAGCGGACAGGGTGTCCTGGGCTTGCTGATATTCGCCCAGTGCATTCTGTACCCGGGCCAGGGCAATCTGGTTCTGCTCCCGGTTTAGCGGGTTGGTGGCTGGTTGATCCAGGGTGGGCTGCAAACAGGCGCGAGCTTTTTCGGCATGGCCGGAACTCAGGTAGCACCTTGCCAGCAACGCGGAAGCGGCCGGGGGCTCGAATACAATGTGTTCCCTCCGGCGCCGGCCGGTGGTCACGGCATCTTCCAGTGCCTCAACCGCCGTTTCCAGGTCACCCCGGGTAAAGGCGAGGTGTCCCCGTACGTACTGGATCACCACATGCTGGCCCGGTTCGGTACCCTTTCGTACATGATCGAGCAGGGGGGCCAGGTACCCGTCAGCGGTGCTGATCTGGTTTCGCTCGCGATAGATTTCTGTCAATGCACTGTTTTGCCAGCAGGAGATCAATCTCGGCTGGCTGGGGTCCGAATAGTGTTCGTCCACCCATTGTCGTACTCGCCCCGTCGTCTCAAGAGCAAGATCGGTATCGCCACGGTGGTATTGAATCCAGGCGAGCAGGCCGCCGGATGACAGAACCGTACTGGCTTTGCGCTCTACCTGGCCATAATGAACGGCAGACTCCAGAGCCTCCTCGGCGTCATTCAGTTCGCCCTTGCCGAAATAATCCAGGCCCAGGCCGTAATAGGTGACGGACTTCAGGGGAATGCTGATCTGATCAATGTCCTTCAGCACCTGCCGGGTAAGATCCGAGGCGTTTTTCTCATCGTTGCGGGTGCGGGCCAGGTAGGATCTCACCAGCGAAATCTCGCTGTGCAACGCCAGGGCGCCTTCCGCGTCAGGGTGTGAATCGGCGACACGGCGGTCCAGCAGATCCTCAACCTCCAGCAGAAGCGGGTCCAGACTTTCCACCCGGTTTGCGAAAAACAGCCCCCAGATCCTGAGCATCTGCAGTTGTGGGCTGTCCTGAATCTTGTGCGCAGGGATAGCATCCAGCCATTCAAGTACAGGAAGGTGATAGCCGCCATGAATCAGGTTGTTGCCGTGTTCCGCCAGAACCGCCGCCAGATGGTCTGTATCGTTGCGCCGGACAATCTGGACAATCCCTTCCTGGACATGGCCATGGCGCAGTAGCCAGTCAATGGCTCGGGATTGCAGTTCCGAGGCATGGGAGGGGGCGGCACTCTGGATTCGCTGTAACAGGGCTTCCCGAAACAGGTCGTGGTAACGGAACCACTCGTTGCTGTTGTCCAGCGGGATCAGAAAGAGATTCTGGGACAGAAGGCTGGACAGCTTTTCCTGACTGTCCTGGCGTTGCCTGACGGAATTGCACAAAGGGGCGCATAAGCGCGGACAACAAGCCGTTTCCAGCAGGAAGTCCGTCAGATCTTCGGGAAGCTGCTCAAGCACTTCTGTAAGGACATAATCGGAAATCAGTCGGCTGTCCGGTGAGCCCAGGGCCTGACCGGGCAGGACGGCTTCTTTCTTGCCGGCCAATGCTGAGAGCTGCATGGCGGCGACCCAGCCTTCGGTTTTACGGCATATCGACCGAATGTCGTCCTCGGACAGCTCCATGGCCATCGTACTGCAGAAGAATTCCTGACATTCCTCTTCGGAAAACGCCAGCAGACCGGGGTGGATGTCCTGAACCTGGCGGCGGACGCGCCAGCGGGCCAGTGGCAGCGGTGGCTCCGTTCGCGACGCCAGGGTCACCAGAATACCGGGTGGCAGATAGTCCAGAAACCACGCGAGCTGGCGGTGGAGGGTGTCGTTACTGATAACGTGGTAGTCATCCACCACCAGAGACCAGGCATTGCCATCTCCCGCGAGAACATTCAAAAGGCCGGTAATGGCGGGTGTGAGCTCGTCGTCGTCCTGCCTGGCCAACAGTTTCTTGCAGTCCTCCAGTCCGATCAGGCCGGCATGCTCGAAGGCGCCAATCACGTACTGCCAGAACTGCCTTGGCTTGTCGTCCTGCTCGTCCAGTGAGAGCCAGGCGGTGGGCATGCTGTTGCCGGCGCACCATTGGCTGGCCAGGGTGGTCTTGCCGTAACCCGCCGGTGCAATAACCAGATTCAGTCGTTTGCCGGATTCCGGTTGCAGCAGGGCGTCCAGCCGTTGACGTTGAACGGCTCTGGAATCGGGTGTTGGCCGGAGGAATTTGGTTGTCAGCAGCATGGCTTCCCGGGATCTGGGCACGTTTGATTAGCGATTGTGTGCTTTGTCACACACAAGTCAAGGGCTGTGTTGACGCAAGGTGTTGTCGGGCCAGCGAAACCAGAGATTTGGTCTACACTGAATACAGATTGCCTTGTATACCAAAAAAGAATGAAAAATTGATCCTTTATGCGTATTATCCGGTTATGAATCCACCAGCGTTCACGAGTTGAGCCTGAGGCACTGACTCAGGGCCGGAAATCCAGGGAGCGACAGAATTAATGAAATTACAACAGCTGCGTTATATCTGGGAAGTTGCGCACCACGACCTCAACGTGTCCGCCACCGCCCAGAGCCTGTTCACCTCACAGCCGGGCATCTCCAAACAGATTCGTTTGCTCGAAGACGAGCTGGGGCTTGAGGTGTTTGCCCGCAGCGGCAAACACCTGACCCGCATTACTCCGGGCGGCGAGATCATTATCCGGGAGGCGGGGGAGATCCTGCGTCGGGTGGAAGGCATCAAGAAGATTGCCCAGGAATTCAGCAATCAGCGCAAAGGCGACCTGAGCATCGCGACCACCCACACCCAGGCGCGTTATGCGCTGCCGCCGGTGATCCGGGGTTTTATCGAGGAATACCCGGATGTGTCCCTGCATATGCATCAGGGCACGCCGATGCAGATCTCAGAGATGGCCGCCAACGGTGCGGTGGACTTTGCCATCGCCACGGAAGGCATGGACCTGTTCAACGACCTGATCATGATGCCCTGCTATAAGTGGAATCGTTGCGTGATCGTTCCCAAGGATCATCCTCTGGCCAAGGGCCAGGAACTCACTCTGGAGGAACTGGCAGAGTACTCCCTGGTTACCTACGTGTTCGGGTTCACCGGGCGATCCAAGCTGGATGAGGCATTCCAGTCACGGGGGCTGACCCCGAAAGTGGTGTTCACTGCAGCTGATGCCGATGTCATTAAGACTTACGTGCGATTGGGGCTGGGGGTCGGCATTATTGCCAGTATGGCGTTCGATCCCAAGGTGGATACCGATCTCGTGGCGCTGGACGCCAGCAAGCTTTTCAGGCCCTCGGTCACCCGTATTGGCTTCCGCAAAGGCACCTTCCTGCGGGGCTATATGTATGACTTCATGGAACGGTTCGCGCCCCATCTCACCAAGGAAAAGGTGGATGAAGCCGTGGCCCACCAGGGTAGCCGTTCCGAGATTCAGGAGCTGTTCAAGGATATCGAGCTGCCAACCTACTGAGGTTGGGGCCAATGAAAAGCCCGCGGGCCGTTAAGGCGACGCGGGCTTTTTTGTGGGCACAGCTTCGGGCAGTTCAGCCAGACTTGCCGATCAGGTTGCCGGCATGCAGACCGCATTCCTTGTGGGTGGCTTCTTCCCACCACCAGCGTCCTTCGCGCTCGTGCTGACCAGGTAGCACCGGGCGGGTGCAGGGCTGGCATCCAATACTGACAAAGCCCTGCTCGTGTAACCGGTTATAGGGCGCCTCAGACATGCGGATGTAATCCCAGACTTCTTTGGAGCTCCAGTTTGCCAGCGGGTTAAATTTTACCAATGGCTTATCGTCGGTTGAGAAGGCGGTATCCAGCTGGACCACCGGCACCTCATTCCGGGTACCAGGGCTCTGATCCCGACGCTGGCCCGTGACCCAGGCATCAAGCGTGGCGAGCTTCCGGCGCAACGGGTTAACCTTGCGGATACCGCAGCACTCAGAATGACCATCTTCGTAAAAACTGAACAGGCCTTTGCGGTTGACCATGTCCTGAACTTCTTTGGCATCCGGGAACAGGACTTCAATATCGATGCCGTAGTGTTTGCGCACCCGATCGACAAACTCGTAGGTTTCCGGGTGCAGTCGGCCGGTATCCAGGGTAAACACCCTGAGATTGTCGGTCAGTTTGTGAGCCATTTCGATCAGCACGACGTCCTCGGCGCCACTGAACGAAATGGCAATGTTGCCATAGTGGGCGAGGGCGGCTTTCAGGATCGCCCTGGGGCTTTGACCATCCAGTTCGGCCCGGAGAGAGTCGATATCAGTCATAATCATCCAGTCTGTACCAATAACTTGTGTGGCTAGCTTAGCAGTAAACCTTTAATGCCCTGAAGGAATGAGGATCTATATCTTTATGCCATCAAAGATGGGTAACACCGGATACACGATGCATTTGGCCGCGCTTTTTCATATCATACGCCCACCAACCGGGGCGCAGTTGCCTCATCTTTTTATTTATCGTTCAGGAGACCGTTGTGGAACTCGCATGTCTTGACCTTGAGGGCGTACTCATCCCGGAAATCTGGATCGCCTTTGCAGAAAAAACCGGCATTGAAGAACTCAAGGCAACCACCCGGGATATCCCTGATTACGATGTCTTGATGAAGCAGCGCCTGCGTATTCTGGACCAGCACGGCTATGGGCTGCCGGAAATCCAGGAAGTCATCGGTACTCTGGACCCGCTGCCGGGCGCCCGAGAATTCATCGACTGGCTGCGTGAGCGTTTCCAGGTGGTGATTCTGTCGGATACCTTTTACGAGTTCGCCATGCCGCTGATGAAGAAGCTCGGCTATCCGGCGTTGTTGTGCCACAAACTGGAAGTGGCGGAGAGTGGCCAGATCACCAATTACCTGCTGCGTCAGCGGGATCCGAAACGCCAGTCTGTGCGTGCATTCCAGTTGTTGAACTACCGGGTGATTGCCGCTGGCGACTCTTACAACGATACCACCATGCTGGGCCAGGCAGAGGCGGGCATTCTGTTCCACGCGCCCCAGAACGTTATCGATGAGTTCCCGCAGTTCCCAGCGGTGCACAATTTTGACGATCTGAAACAGGAATTCCTGAAGGCGAGCGCGATTCACAGCGCCTGATCGTTCGAATCGCTGATCTGCGCCGCGGCTGTGCGGCTGTGGTGCAGATCAGAGCTTCAGCTTTTCCAGAAAGTCCATCAGTGGTTTGACCTTGGTGAGTGTCTCCTGATACTCGGCCTCCGGGTCCGAATCCGCCACAATGCCTCCGCCCCCCCAACAACGAATCGTACCGTTGGACTCACACAGCAGGGTTCGTATTGCGATGTTGCTGTCCAGCCGGCCATCAAGTCCGTAATAGAAGACAGAACCGCAATAGGGCCCTCGCCTGTGTGGTTCCAGTTCGCGAATAATTTCCATCGCCCGGATTTTTGGAGCGCCGGTGATGGAGCCGCCAGGAAAGGCATCAAACAACGCCTGAAGCGGGCTGATTCCTGGTTTTAAACTGGCCTTGATATGGCTGACCAGGTGATGGACATTGGCGTAGGATTCAAGGGCAAACAGCTGCTCAACCTGCACGCTTCCGGCCTCAGCATGGAGGCTGAGATCATTCCGCAACAGGTCCACAATCATCAGGTTCTCGGCGCGGTCTTTCTCGGATGCCTGAAGTTCATTTGCCAATTTGATATCGGATTCCGGCGAGGAGCCCCGGGGGCGTGTACCTTTGATGGGGCTGGTCTCGACTACACCCTGATCTATTTTCAGAAACCGCTCTGGCGATATGGAGAGAATCGAGTCGTCTCCGGCTCTCAGGAAGGCGCTGTAGGGCGTCGGGTTGGCTTCCGTGAGCTTCTCGAAGGCGAGCCATGGATGGCCGCAGAATTTGCCAGAGAATGCCTGGGACAGGTTGGCCTGATAACAATCGCCTGCTTCTATGTAGCGCTTGACGGCTTCGACACCCGATTTGAATTCTTCTGGCGTTTGTACGGGAGCGAACGGGGCTTCCATGTGCCAGTGCATCTGGCGGTTTGCCGGGGTCGACAGCCATTGTTCAATCTGATCCTGAATCGAAGCAGGGCATGCCGGGTGAATCCAGAGCCAGTAGCGACCGCTATTTCGGTTAAAACTTGCGGTCCAGAGATAGAGGCCGGCTTGCATTAACGGAACGGTGGAGGCGTCGTGCAGTTGAGCCAGCCGCCGTTCGCGGGCGTAGCCCAGCTCGTACCCCAGATAGCCGATCCAGCCACCAGTGAGATGACTCAGGCCGGCATCAAACTCTACCTGAAATGGTGCGGCAAGCTCTTCCATTTCCCGAGCGAGACTGGCGGTATCAATGGGGGCCGAACTGTCACCAGTCAGTTCCTGCGAGCACACGGCCATGGCCGAGAAGCTACATAAGGTGCCGCGACGGGGGCTATCGCCTGTGCTGCCCAGAAAGACGAAATCGGATGCCCGGCAGGCATGCATCAGAAGCTGGTGGTAGGTCGCCCGGGTAAGTTCCCGCGTTGTTGCCCGGCCCAAGGGTCCTCCGGAATCTTGCTGAAATGATAAACAGGCCACAAAAACAGCGTTGTAGCGTTTGCGGCGGCACTGATCTAATGAAATAGCGTCCTGTTCGGACGGGGAGAAAAAGCCGGTGGCTATTCTAACCGAGATGGCAGGGCACCCCCAGCATAAAAACAATGTAAAAGCCGTGCGCTCCTGTTGTGCGAGCTTTTGAGGAAAGTGGAGTAGGTATGACACAGCTAAAATCCCGTTTGATGACCTTTCTGATGTTTCTGGTTCCCCTGCTGATGGCACCCGGATACGCCAATGCCCAGCAGCCGTCTGAAACTGAAATCAAGGAGATGATTCAGGAGCAGTTTGAGCGGATGTACCAGAAGGGGGTCGATGACCTTGAAAACCGGATCGTGGTGACTGGCGGGGTAAAACCGTTTGCCGTGGTAACCGACACGGGAGACAAGACCAAAACGATTCGGATCAAGCAGATTGAGGAAATGCCGGCGGATGTTGCCCTTGAGGTACTCCGGCGTTCGCTCGTTGCACTGGTAAAGAAAGGCAAGATCGGCGCGACCGCAGTGTTCTACACAACGGCCAATCCCAATAAAGAGTCGGAGGCGGACCGGGTACTGGTGGTCGAGATGGAGCATATCTTCGGACCAACGCTGGCCCAACTGGTGCCTTTCACCATTGATGAAGGCAAAGCGCTTTTTGGCGAGCAGGTTGTTGTGGAGATGGAGAACAGGATCTTCAACATCAATGTGGATGAGGAGCCGGCTGAATAGTGTTTTTGTGTCCGACAATCCAAGTATCGATTACGTGAAGGTGGTCACGGAACATTCAGTTACCTCTGCAGTACTCTGTAGCCGTGCAGATACAAAAGTACACCAAACAGTCTGCACGAGATGGAAATAACAACAAACTGTTCCAATTAGGAGAACGTTATGAAAGGCCTGAAAAAAATCGCACTGGCAACGGCCGTTGCTGCAGCTCCTTTTGCCGCTCAAGCTGATCTGAAAGCGCTTGACGACACCACCATGGGTAACGTGACCGGTCAGGCCGGTGTGACCATCGAACTGGAAACCGAAGTTTCCATCGGTGAGTTCCGCTACACTGACGAAGGTTACCTGGCAGTTAACGACATCTCCATCGGTGGCGGCTCCGTTGAGCGTGATGCCAACGGCGCGGTAACTGGCGTATCCGGCATGCTGGATGACCTGCTGATTGACATCGATGTTGAAGCAGACGGCGATGCCGTGATTGATGTTCACAGCATCTCTGGCGCTCCGATCGACTTCGCCGTGGCTGTTGGCTCTGCCTCTCTGAACGCTACTGACGGCAGCGGCGACTCCACTCTTCTTGCCAGCAACATCGGCATTGAGGGTAACCTCGCCCAGTTGAACATTCGCGTGGATACTGCGACTGATGACCTGATCATGAACGTTGGCTTCAACGTGACTGATATGGATATGGATGTGGACTTCCTGGGTGTGAATGTTCGCGACTTGACCGTAATGGGTGCGGCTTTCTATGAAGGCGATCCCGGTGCTCAGGGCATGTTTGCTTTCGCCCAGCTGACTGTTGGCAAGGGCACATCTGCTGCCACTGGTGGCGACGCTCTGGAAATCACCATTCCTTCCTTCGTAGCTGACATCGGTGTTGGCGCTGTTGAGATCGGTGGTGAGTCTATCGGTTCCTTCCGCATGGACAACCTGGCTGTGACCAACACCACCATGAAGGTTTATGGTCACCAGTAAGTTGACCTGACACCTTAACGTGGTGATAGCGCCCCGCACTGCGGGGCGTTTTTTTGTCTGACCGAATCAGCAGAAAAAAAACGGCGACCGTTCTGGTCGCCGCTTTTCGTTTCAGGGGTTGGGTAATTATTGGTCGGGCACCTGAATGGAAAGGTCAAACCCTCCGCCCGGACGGGGAGTCAATGTAATGGGGCCTTCGTTGATCGCTTCGGGGATCTGGATCTGATCGATGCCCGGAGGATTACCGATACTGAAATTCAGATTCTGGCCATCGAAGCCAATGCCCAACTGATCATTCAGGAACGTCTGGGTGAAGGGCTCATCCGGAATTTCCGGTTGCTGACCAAAGATAATGGGCAGTGTCCTCGGGGTAAAGTCCGCCGGAGGCTGTGCTCTGGCCAGTTCGTCGACCGGAAGCAGCAGGGCTCTGCGCAGGAACTCCTCTTCGGCATCGGAGAGCGCATCTTTCTTGCCCTCATCAAGATAACGCCGAAGAGCTTCCCGATACGCTTCCTCTTCAGCTTCGCTCAGAACGGGCTCACCTGGCGAGATGGTAAGGGCACGGATAATCTTTTCACGATCCGCTTCGGACTTCTGTTGCTGGCGTGGGACAATAATAACGGCGGAATCCTCCACGTAGGTTTCTACCATCTCGTCGGAGGTCATGGTTTGTACGCCGGCCCAGGCCGGTGTGAATGTGGTGGCCGTGATCGCGGCTGCAAGCAGTGTGCGACGCATTTGTGAATGCCTCATGCTGAATCGGTTCAAAAGAGGCGCTGCTGAGTGTACTGCTTCAGCCAATACGCTTCATACTATCACTTTTCAGTATTCGGTTTGTCCGACAGTTTTTCAACCGTAAAGTGCCTGGTGTGTGATCAGAATCCGGTGCTCGAGGGTAAATAGTTAAGGAACCATTATGTTTATGGTTTTATGTCCGGATTACTTGCAACCACATTCCATGAACTTTTGGGCCTGAACCCAGTCGCAGGAGCATGATGCGAAACTCTTTAAACGCCCGTTGGCGACGATGGATCAATCGCCGAATCCCGAGAGCAGACAGCCAGACCCTCAGCCAGAAGAACATCTTCATTCTGCCCACCGCGGCCGGCGTGGTGTACGGCTTGTTGCTGCTGGTCATGCTGATTACCGGAATCAATTACCAGAACAGCCTTATCTATCTGCTTACGTTTATTCTCGGCGCCTTGTTTGTGGGAGCCATGCACCAGACCCACAGAAATCTGTCCGGTCTTTCTGTTGCCCTGGTCCGTCCCGGTGAAGGTCGGGCGGGTGATGACATTCCGTTTGTGCTGCGGGTGACTGCAGGGAAGGATTCAGGCCTTGGCCTGAGCCTGTCGGTTGAGGATTCATCGGTTGAGAGCGTGCATGTGTCGCCGGGTGAATCCCGGGACGTGGTGCTGCCAGTGCCGTCTGCCCATCGCGGCTATCTTCGTCCGGATCGGATCCGTATCGAAACCCGTTTTCCGTTCGGGCTGTTAAAGGCCTGGTCCTGGTTGCGTCCTTTGTCTGCCGGAGTGGCCTTTCCCAGGCCTTTAGCGGCACCCGATGCTGCCGGAACCGTGCAGGATAGTAGCGAAGCCGCGTCGTCTGCGCCTGTGGCCGGCCAGGACAATGCCGACCTTCGTCCCTGGCGTGAAGGCGATATGAGTCAGCGGGTCATGTGGAAGCGCTTTGCCCGTACAGGCCAGATGATTGTGGCCGACTGGCAGGGCGAGCAGGGCAGCCCGCACTGGCTGGATTTCCAGGCTTTTCCCGGCGTTGATGCCGAGTTGCGGCTGAGTTATCTGGCCTGGATGGTGGCAGATCGGGTTCAGAAAAACGCAAGGTTCGGTCTCAGTTTGCCCGGCGATACCATTGAGCCGGACACTGGTTCACTGCATGGAGAGCGTTGTCTGCGCGCGCTAGCGGTGTGGGGCGAGCAACCGCCGAGGGATCCAGATGGTCAGCCTTTTGGTACCCGTCAGGCCGAGAATGCGAAAGCGGGAGTATCTGGATGAGATCGACCATAGCCAGAGTTTTCTCCGCAAAAACGGCAGAACAGGCGCCCATCGAAGCCATCCCCGGTAACGCGCTTTTGTGGTTGATTGCCAGTTTTGCACTGCTCCTGGTTCCCCAATGGGATCGCCTGCCCTGGTGGCTCATCGCGGCCTGTGCTGTGCTGGCAAGCTGGCGCTGGTTGGCACAAAAGGGCCGGGTGAGACTGCCAGGGCGGCTGCTGCGCACAGGAATCATGGTGACTTTGATTGGTGTTTATGCGGCCACCGTTCAGGGGCGATTCACCGTGGATACCGCCGCGTCGTTCTTTGTGTTGGCCGTTGGGTTGAAATGGCTCGAAACCCGGTCCGCCAGGGATTTCTATGTGCTGTTTTTTATTCAGGTTTATCTTGCGGCCGTGAACTTCCTGTTCAAACAGGACATTGCCTGGGCATTGCTGACGTTCGCCGCCATTGGGTGCCTGATGGTGGGCCTTCAGATTCTCAATGCACCGGATCTACCCGGCAGCCTGAGGGCTGGCTGGAAGCGCCTGGGTTTGCTGCTACTGAAAACCCTGCCAGTGGTTGTCCTGCTGTTTGTCTTTTTCCCACGGATGGCGCCACTCTGGAGTGTTCCGTTGGTGTCCGGCCAGGCCCGCAGCGGGATTTCGGATACCATGCGACCAGGCGATATTTCCAATCTGGCCCAGAGTAGTGAAAGGGCGTTCCGGGTAACCTTCGGGGGCGAGTCGCCACCATATCGGGAACGTTACTGGCGGGGTCTGATTCTCGATTATCTGGATGATGAGACCTGGCGCCAGAGCGACCCCGACGGTTTCCGACGGCCAGCCAGGGTAGACAACGACGGTGGTGTCGGGCCGTTGCGAAGTAATGAATACGATATCCTGCTGGAGCCAACAGACCAGCGGTGGGCGTTTGCTCTGGAGAACTCGGTAGCCGTCTCGGGCAACGTGGTAAGTACGCCGGAGGATTTGTTCCGCTTTCAGCGCCCCGCCGACAGCCCGGTGCGTTATCGCCTGGCCCGGGTTTCCGCTGTGCCAGCGCCGGCTGAAGCCCTTTCCCCGGCAGAAACTCGGCGCTATCTCCAGCTTCCTCCATCCGGGAACCCCCGGGCCCGGGAGCTGGCACGAAAACTGTCTCAAGATCTGTCCCATTGGGAAGTCGTCAACACGTTGCTCCGGCGTTTTCGGGAGCAAGCCTATTTCTATACGTTGCGCCCGCCCACCATGCCAGACGACGGTATTGATGCGCTGTTGTTTGATGAAAAACGGGGCTTTTGTGCTCACTATGCCGGTGCGGCGACCTTTGTCTTCCGGGCCGCCGGGATTCCTGCCCGAATTGTGGTCGGCTATCAGGGCGGCGACGCCGGGGCGGGCGGAGATTACCTCATTGTCCGTCAGTACGATGCCCACGCCTGGGTGGAGGTGTGGCTGGAAGGCCAGGGCTGGGTGAGGGTGGACCCGACAGCTGCCATTGCGCCAAGCAGGATTGAATCCGGATTGCGGGATGCGGTGGCCGATGAGGGCTCGTTCCTGGAAAATGATTTGACCTCGCCGCAGCGCTACGGTGATGTCGCGATCCTGCAATGGGCGTCGCTCCAGCTCGATCGCATCAATTATCACTGGCAGCGATGGGTGGTAGGTTACCAGGGGCAGAGTCAGATGGATCTGATGTCCCGGTTGCCGGGCAATTTCGGGCTCAAGGAACTTGGCTACCTGACGGCCGGAGTGGTTGGCTTCACCCTGCTGATCGCAGGTGTTGTCTCGGCTCTTTCGATTCGCCGCGGCGCCCGCAAGGATGCATTCGGTCGGGTGGTGTTGGCCTGGCATCGGCTGTGCGAACAGGTTGGCGTGCCGGTCCGTACCGGTGAA
Organism: Marinobacter sp. EN3; assembly: GCF_000475315.1. Lineage (NCBI taxonomy): Bacteria > Pseudomonadati > Pseudomonadota > Gammaproteobacteria > Pseudomonadales > Marinobacteraceae > Marinobacter > Marinobacter sp. EN3. The sequence continues at coordinate 217,203 of NZ_AXCC01000001.1, read as the reverse complement.
ACCCCTGCGACGCTGGCAGAACGCCTGGCTAATGCGCGCCCGGAGGTTGAATCTTCGGTCCGTCTCTTTGCCCGGGCGGTAAACAGCCATTACTATACGGCCTCAACACAGGAAGCTTCCGCGCACGAAGCGCGCAGGCTTACCCGGCTATTGAAAACGATGAAACGACAGCTCCGTCGTAAACCTGAACCCGCTTCACGGACGTTCCGACATGACTGATATCGCGAAGGACATGCCCTGGCTCGGCCGCGCCTGGAGCACGGTGCAGCAACGTCTGGCCCAGGATCGGTTGCCTCACGCGCTGCTGGTCGTTGGTGAGCAGGGCGTCGGGAAAAGGGCGTGGGCAGAAGCCGTCGCTGGGCTGCTGTTGTGCGACCAGCAGGTCGGCCTCGACGACGGAGCACCGATTGCGTGCGGTCAGTGTCGTCAGTGTCAGTTGATCGCGGCGAACAGCCATCCTGATGTCCGGGTGTATTCACCGGAAAAGTCCCGGATGGTGAAAGTGGATCAGATCCGCGCGCTCTCGACGTTTGCCGTGGCCTCGCCACAGGTTGCACACCGCAAGGTGGCCATAGTCGACCGGGCGGATCAGCTCAACATCAACGCCGCCAACGCATTGCTGAAAACCCTGGAAGAGCCTTTGCCGGATGTGACCCTGTTGCTGCTCCAGGAATCCGGGCGGCCGGTACTTCCCACCATACGATCCCGCTGCCAGGCCCTGACCATACCGTTACCTGATGCCGAGGATGCCGGGCGATGGCTGTCTGCCCGGGTATCCGAGTTGGAGGAATCCATCCGCCCGTCGCCGGACACTCTGGCCAAAAGCCTGATGCTGGCGGGTAATGCTCCCAGGCTGGCGCTGGAGTATGCCACTGGCGAGTTTCTTGCGCAGAGGGATGAGGCCTTCGAGGCATTTCGACAGTTCATGAAAGGCCAGATGACGGTAGGGGACGCCGCCCGCCGCTTCAAAACGCTGGGACTGGACGATACATTATGGCTGTTTGAAAGCTGGGCCGCGGACCTGGCCCGGTGCAGTGCCGGGGGCGAAGTTCAGGACCCGGAGGCAGCAGACATGTTGGGCTATCTGGCCAGAGCCAACCCGCCGTGGCGCGCTCATCAATTGATGGAGCGGGTTCGGGAAAGCCGGAGTGCGGGCATATATAACGCAAGCCCGGAGCTTGAGGCCACTCAGCTTCTACTGGCCTGGCGGGAGTTGATGCCCCGGAAGCGGCAGACAACGTGAGCGTTGTTCAGGATCAACTGCTATCATTGCGAAATATCAGTAAATTTGCGTAAAAGGTATTTGATATGGGGCCCGGATTCGGAGCACGCAGCGGTATTCTAACCCTGACGATCAAGGACAAGGCGGTTCTCTATGCGGCGTACATGCCCTATATCCGCCAGGGAGGCCTGTTTATTCCTACCCAGAAGCAATATCAGCTGGGCGATGAGGTGTTTCTGCTGCTCAACCTGATGGATGAGCCGGAGAAAATCCCGGTGGCTGGCAAGGTGATCTGGATTACCCCCAAGGGTGCTCAGGGAAACCGGGCCGCAGGCATTGGCGTGCAGTTCAATGGCGATGACGAAACTGCCCGCACCAAGATTGAATCCTACCTGGCCGGCTCGCTGAGTTCCGATCGTCCCACCCACACCATGTAAGGCCGCTACTGAATGACGGAGACCTCGTTGCCCGGTAGCGTTCCAGAACCACAGGCCGGCTGCCATGAAATGCACTGGCCCCTGGATAACATAACTCTTTCGGGTCTGACCTGGCCGAGCTCCAGCGAGGAAAGCTCACGACCACCGGCTATCCTTCTGCACGGCTGGCTCGACAATGCCATGTCTTTTGCCCGACTGGCGCCGTTGTTGGCCGAGAGCACCACGATACATGCGGTGGATATGGCAGGGCACGGACACTCGGGCCATCGGCCACCGGGTTACAGCTATTGGCTGATGGACTACGTCGGGGATCTATCCGAACTGGTGGAACGGCATTTTCCTGAAAGCGAACGTTACCCTCTGGATCTTGTGGGGCATTCTCTCGGCGGGATTGTCTGCGCACTATACGCCGCCGCATTCCCGGAACGGGTGCGCAGACTGGTGATGATTGACAGTCTGGGCGCGCTCAGTCGGCCAGCACGTGAGACGATCCCCCAGTTGCGGCGGGCATTGCAGAAACGCAGGGCTGGTTCGGCTGCTCCGGCGGTCTATCCGGATATTCAGAGCGCGGCCCGAATCCGTGAGGGCGGGCTGAGCCCCCTGAGCCCCGAGGCGGCAAGAACGCTGGTGCCCAGAAACATGCGCACGGAAACTGGCGGGTTTATATGGCGCACGGATGCCCGTTTACGCCACCCGACACCGCTGATGATGACCGAAGAACAGGTGAGGGCGTCTTTGTCTGCCATCCAGACACCCACTTTATTCGTAAGGGCAGAAGAAGGGTTGCTGGTTTCCCGCGGCGGGCTCGATAGTCGTGCCGATCTGGTCCCCAACCTTGAAACAGTCGATGTGCCTGGTGGGCATCATTGTCATCTTGACGGGGAGGTGACTCCCGTTGCCGAAGCGATTAACAGGTTTCTCTTACATGATTGATCGTGGTAATTCCTCGATGGTCGGTGCGCTGGCCGGCCTTGTATGGTTATGTTTTACCATTCCTGCAATGGCTGCGTGGCCTGAAGACGCGCCAGCCCCTTTTCCGCAGTCAACGCTTGAATCCACGGTCGAGATACAGTCTGCTGGCCATCTGGTGCTTTTTAGTCCGGTTCGGGAAATCCGTGATGAAATCCGCTCCGAGACCATGGCTCGTTTGCCGGTGCAGGGGCAGGGCCAGCTGTTTGAAATCTCCAGGGATGCGAATCGTCAGGCTGCGCGGGCCCATTACTACCAGAAATTGTCTGCCGGTGGTGCGAAAATTCTATTTGAGTGTGCCGGCATCGCCTGTGGCCGCAGTAATGTCTGGGCCAACCAGATTTTCCAGCAATCCCGCCTTCTGGGGCGGGACGCCACTCAGGATTACCTGGTTGCCGCCACAACGGCAGAGGACGGACAGCAGTGGTTGACCCTTGTCTACACCGTGACAAGAGGCAACCTGAGAGAGTATGTCTGGGTTGAGCATCTGAATGTTGGTTTCGGTGCGGCCATTCCCGGGTATACCATTGGAGTTGGCCCGATTCAGGGGCCTTTGGTGATCCCCTGGTCCGGCGGAGTGACGTTTCGTTTTGAGTGGTCAGCGGATGATCGGCGAACCCTGAATGACTGGGCTGGCGATGATGCGGAAGTGGTGCTGGCCTCGTTCACCGATCTCGAGCAGGATGAGCCGCTCGAAGCGGCTTTGGAGCGTTCCCGCGCTGCGGCCGAAAGCCTGGCCGCGCTGCTGGGCAAGACGGGTATTTCGCTGAGTCAGATACGCATTGTTCCGGTTGGGCCGGCCGTCCCGATGAATGACCCGACTCGGCAGGGTAACCGGGTTGAGGTGCTGGTTATCAAGAGGTAAGGAAATGGCAGAAAAGGATAGCCCGGAAAAGGAAGCGTCCGGCAGAACCGCAGCCGCGCAGGACGGCGTCACGTCGGTAGTGACCAGTTCTGGTATTTCTGCGGCGTCAGCGCCGGCCAGTACCGAGCGCATGGAGCCATTGCCTGGTAAGGGCAAAACCGTTGCACTCACCCTTGGTAGCGGCGGCGCCCGTGGCTATGCCCACATCGGTGCGATTGAAGTCCTTCAGGAGCGTGGTTACGAGATCGTTGCCATCTCCGGCTGCTCCATGGGCGCCCTGATCGGTGGCATGTACGGTGCCGGTAAGATGAAAGACTACAAGGACTGGGTGACCGGGCTCGGCCAGTTTGATGTCTTGCGATTGCTGGATGTGACCTTCACTTCTGTCGGCGCTATTCGTGGAGAAAAAGTCTTTTCTGTGGTTCGGGATATTCTGGGCGATACGCGTATTGAGGATCTGCCCATTGCTTACACCGCCGTAGCAACAGATCTTCTGGCCCATAAGGAAATCTGGTTTCAGGAAGGCCCGCTGGACCAGGCTATCCGCGCCTCCATTGCCATACCCAGCGTGGTGACGCCTCTGGTGCTCAACGGCCGGGTACTGGTGGATGGCGCACTGCTCAATCCATTGCCTATTATTCCCACCATCTCAGCCCATGCAGATCTGGTGATGGCCGTTAACCTGAGCGGTGAGGATGATCAACAAAGGCGCATTCCAGACGCTGCGTTTGCTCCGGAAGAAACCAGTAGCGATATGGATGAATGGGTCGATGCCATTCGCGAAAAGGCGTCCCGCTGGTTTGATTGGGATACCCTGAAAACCTTGGGTTCACGAAAATCCGAGAGCGGCGAGTCGCCGGAACAGAAAATAAGCCGGGAAATGGCAAAAAAGACGGCGCCCGAGAAAAAGCGTGAAGACGAATCGGGGCGGTCCAGACATCGTGACGAGCACGAGACCATCGACTGGGACAAGCTGGGCATTGGCAAATTCGATGTAATGAACCTGACCATCGAGACCATGCAAAGCGCGTTAGTGCAGTACAAGATTGCCGGCTACCCACCGGATCTGTTGGTTAACATTCCCAAGAATGCCTGCAGAAGTTACGACTATCACAAAGCCCCGGAGCTGATACAACTGGGCCGGGAGCGAATGTTGGCCGCTCTGGACCGGTTTGAACAAAGCCGCAGCAGCTCCGGCCCGTTGGCTCTCTGAGCCACAAGAGCTGCAGCCCGCGCCGCAATGCGCGTATAATGCCGCGCACCATTAGCCAGACCAGGAAGCTAAGTTTTGACCAGTCCCGTTGACGACCTGCACTCCATCCGTGACCTGCTTCGGTTCACGGTTTCCCGTTTTGCGGCTTCGCCAATCTACTTTGGCCATGGCACTGATAACGTCTGGGATGAGGCCGTTCAGCTGGTATTGCGCAGCCTGCATCTGCCGCTGGAAAACAACAATCTGTTTCTGGATGCGCGACTGACCCGTTCAGAGCGGGAACTGATTCTCGAGCGCGTAGAGCGTCGGGTCAACGAGCGTATTCCGATTGCTTACCTGCTTGGCGAAGCCTGGTTTATGGGGATGCCGTTCAACGTTGATGAGCGCGTTCTGGTTCCCCGTTCGCCGATTGGCGAACTGCTGGAGAACGGTCTTCAGCCCTGGTTGGGCGCTACGCAGGTTCAACGAATTCTGGATTTGTGTACTGGCAGCGGCTGTATCGGTATTGGCGCGGCGACGGTTTTTGACGAGGCGGAAGTGGATCTGTCTGATATTTCGGCGGATGCCCTCGCCGTAGCTGAGTCCAATATTGAACTTCATGGACTGGAGGGTCGCGTACGCGCGATTCAGTCGGATGTTTTCGACAACATTGAAGGTCGCTACGACGTGATCGTCAGTAATCCGCCTTATGTGGATGCGGAAGACCTTGCAGACATGCCGGCCGAGTATCACCATGAGCCCGAACTGGGCCTGGCCGCCGGAGACGATGGGCTGGACATTGCCCACCGCATAGTTGCCCAGGCTGCCGATTACCTCACCGACGACGGACTCCTGATTGTGGAGGTTGGCAACTCCTGGGGTGCCATGGATGATGCCTACCCGGATTTGCCGTTAACCTGGCTGGAATTCGAGAACGGCGGCAATGGCGTATTCCTGGTCACTGCCCGGGATCTGCGTGAATGGCAGGCCCGAAAAAGCTAAGATCGTAAATTACAAAACCTGTATAAAGTGCTGAATTATGTCGGGAAATACATTCGGAAAGCTGTTCACCGTCACCACCTTTGGTGAGAGTCACGGCGCGGCCCTGGGCTGCATTATCGACGGTTGCCCTCCGGGCCTGGAGCTGTCAGTAGAAGATATGCAGCGGGACCTGGATCGCCGCAAACCCGGTACTTCCCGGCATACGACCCAGCGTCGTGAGGCGGACGAGGTTCGGATTCTGTCTGGTGTGTTTGAGGGCAAAACCACGGGCACACCGATTGGTCTGATTATCGAAAACACCGACCAGCGTTCCAAGGACTATTCCAAGATTGCTGCCCAGTTCCGTCCTGCTCACGCAGACTACACCTATCACCACAAGTACGGTGCCCGGGATTATCGTGGGGGTGGTCGCTCTTCTGCCAGGGAAACCGCCATGCGGGTTGCTGCCGGCGCCGTCGCCCGGAAGTTTCTTGAGCAGCGTCTCGGGATCAAAGTGCGGGGTTATCTTTCCCAGTTAGGGCCGATCAAGGCAGACAAGCTGGATTGGGAGCAGGTTCACCAGAATCCGTTCTTTTGTCCGGATGCAGACAAGGTCTCCGAGATGGAAGCCTACATGGATGCTTTGCGTAAAGAAGGGGATTCGATTGGCGCCCGCATCAATGTGGTTGCGGAGGGGGTCCCTCCAGGTCTTGGTGAGCCGATTTTTGATCGTCTGGATGCCGATCTTGCTCACGCCCTGATGAGCATCAACGCGGTCAAGGGTGTGGAGATTGGTGCCGGTTTTGATTGCATCGAGCAGAAAGGGACAGAGCACCGGGATGAGATGACGCCAGAAGGCTTCCTTTCCAACAATGCCGGTGGTGTTTTGGGCGGCATTTCCTCCGGCCAGCCGATTGTTGCCAGTATTGCCCTTAAGCCAACATCAAGCTTGCGGTTGCCCGGCAAGGGCATTGATGTAGACGGCAACCAGGTAGAGGTGATCACCACTGGTCGGCACGACCCCTGTGTCGGTATCCGCGCGACGCCCATCGCCGAAGCCATGATGGCGATCGTCCTGATGGATCATTACCTGCGTCATCGCGGCCAGAACGGCGATGTAGAAGTCACCACGCCGGTCCTCGGCCAGCTCTGATTCAGGGGAGGCGCTACCATCTACTGGCGGCTGTCGAACCTCTATTTCTGGTTTTTCGCCCTCCTTGGAGGGCTTTTGCCCTATTGGTCCCTCTATCTTGAGGGGCAGGGCTACTCCTATCTCCAGATTGCCACATTGATGGCGACCATCCAGCTAACCAAGATCGTCGCACCCAGCGTTTGGGGTTACATCGGTGACCGGACCGGCCAGCGGGTCCGCCTGGTACGATTTGGTGCTATTTTCGGCTCGCTGTTTTTCGCCGGCGTGTTTCTGGAACCCGGATTCTACGGTCTGTTGCTGGTCATGCTGGTGTTCACCTTTTTCTGGAACGCCATTTTGCCGCTGTATGAAGTCATTACCCTGCGGGTACTCGGCAAGCATCGGGACAAGTACGGCAAGGTTCGTCTTTGGGGCTCTGTAGGATTTATCGGAGCAGTGGCTCTGATCGGCGGGCTACTGGAACTGGTGGAGATTCAGTACTTGCCGTGGCTGTTATTGCCGGTATTCGCAGGGATTGCCGTCTCGGCATTTCTGGTACCTTCCGAGCGTGGTGAGCGCAAGCAGCAATCCGCACCTGTCGGTAGCCTGAAAGCAATTGTCACTCATCCGGCTGTGATCGCTTTTTTCGCGATGAATTTTCTGCTTCAGGTATCACATGGTGCCTACTACACCTTCTTCAGTATCCACCTGGAACAGCATGGATACGGCAAGCTGGCTATCGGGTTGCTGTGGTCACTCGGAGTCATCGCAGAGATAGGCTTGTTTCTGATTATGCACAGGCTATCCCGGCGTTTTAGTGTACGGCAGGTGGTGCTGGGGGCGCTGGTACTGACAATGATCCGCTGGGGTCTGATCGCCGAGCTGACGTCGGTATTGCCGGTACTGATCTTTGCCCAGCTGCTGCATGCGGCTTCTTACGGCGCGTTGCATGCCGTATCCGTCCAATACATTCAGGGCTTTTTCGGTAAGCACCATCATGGCCAGGGTCAGGCTCTATACAGTGGCCTGACCTTCGGCGCCGGCGGGGCGCTCGGTGCATGGTTATCCGGTTTCCTGGTGGATGGTTTCAGTACCTCCGCGGCGTTCTGGGGTGGTGCCGCCGCAATGGCCCTTGCGATTATCGTGACCTGGCGGGGCTTGCAGTCGCCGCCGGAACCCCAGCTAGCTCATTGACCGGACTCTGGTCGTGTTTCTTCCTGTTCCACTATCTGCAGCAATGCCTGCGCGGCACTACCCAGTTGTCGGCGGGACAGCGCCACGGCACCCAGAACCCGGGTAACAGGGTGGGGCACTTCAAGCACTTTCAGGCTGTTATCGAGCATGCTGACCGGCAAAATGCTCCACCCAAGGCCAACGCTTACCATCATTTTGATGGTTTCCAGATAGTTGGTTGGCATCAGGGATTTCAGGGTGAGGTTGGCTTCCAGGAACAGACGGCTGACCACCCGGTAGGTGGCGGTACTGGTATCCGGTAGCAGCGCCGGGTGTGGAGCGAGGTCAGAAAGCGAAGGGCTCGCCAGTGTTGCGAGAGGGTGTTCTTTCCCAACCACGAAGGCCATTGGGTCTGGCCACTGGGCAAGGATGGAGAACTCCGGATTCATGCTGTCGCTGAGGGTCACAAAGGCCAGTTCTGCGTTGCGTTTGTTCATCTGGTCGTAGGCGGCATCGGATTCCATGAATTGCAGATGCAGGTCCACCTGGGGGTATTCCCGGCGATAGCGGCGTAGCCAGTTGGGCAGGTGGTGCAGGCCGATGTGGTGGCTGGCGATGGCTTGGAGTTCGCCTCCGATGCTGGCGGCGCTGGTGGTCAGGGCCATGCGGGCGTTGTGGATTTCGTCGAGGATTTTGCGGGCATGGGGGAGGAGTCTTGTGCCGGCTTCGGTCAGGCGGATTTCCCGGTTGCTGCGGTCGATCAGTCGGGTGTCCAGTTGGGTTTCCAGGGCGGCCAGGCGTTTGCTGATGGCTGGCTGCGTCAGGTGCAGGGTTTCAGCGGCTTCTGAGAAGGAACCCTGGTCGACGATTGTCAGGAATGCTTTCAGGGAGTTTGCGTCCATTGGGCAGAACCTTTGACGTTGGTGTGAGCGCGGCTTTGGGTGGCCTCTCCCGAAAACCGCTACAAGCACATCCATGTGCGCTTCTCTCCGGCCATCCATGGCCTCCGACATTTTCGGGAGAGGCCACCCAAACCCGCTATCGGTAATCACAGTATGCCGTCTGGTGACAAATGCCAGCAGGCGCGCAGAGCGTATGGGGCCTTACCCGCCCGTTCGTGACCTGCGCCGAAGTATGGCTCTACTATTGTTGATTCCTGTTTGGAATGCAAAGCATAAAAAACATGAATTGAGGTTATTCGTGACGCAGGGGTATGATGTCACCATTCGAAGCAGAAACAGAAACCCCCAGAGAGTGAGAGAGAATCATGGCGGGCAAGACTTTATACGACAAATTGTGGGACGACCATTTGGTCAAACAGCGGGACGATGGTTCCGCGTTGATTTACATTGATCGTCAATTGTTGCACGAAGTGACATCACCTCAGGCGTTTGAAGGCCTTCGTCTGGCCGGCCGTAAGCCTTGGCGGATTGATGCCAACATCGCCACGCCGGATCATAACGTACCGACCACGGATCGTGACAAAGGCATCGACGGGATTGTGGACCCGGTGTCCCGCACCCAGGTGGAGACGCTGGACAAGAACTGTGACGAATTCGGGATTCTCGAGTTCAAGATCAAGGATCAGCGCCAGGGTATCGTGCACGTGATTGGGCCGGAGCAGGGTGCGACGTTGCCGGGCATGAGCATTGTCTGCGGTGATTCTCATACTTCTACTCACGGTGCTTTTGGCTGTCTGGCTCATGGTATCGGCACGTCTGAAGTGGAGCATGTTCTGGCGACCCAGTGCCTGGTCCAGAAGAAGATGAAGAACATGCTGGTAAAGGTGAACGGCAAGCTGGGCGCGGGTGTGACCGGCAAGGATGTGGTTCTGGCGATCATCGGCAAGATTGGTACCGCCGGTGGTACCGGTTACGCCATTGAATTTGGTGGCGAGGCGATCCGTGGTTTGAGCATGGAAGGCCGGATGACCATTTGTAATATGTCCATCGAAGCCGGTGCCCGGGTGGGTATGGTGGCAGTGGATGACACCACCATCGAGTATGTCAAAGGTCGTCCGTTTTCTCCCAAGGGTGAGACCTGGGACAAGGCGGTTGAATACTGGCGCACACTCCACAGCGACGATGATGCGGTGTTCGACAAAGTGGTTGAGCTGGACGGTTCCGCCATTCAGCCTCAGGTGAGCTGGGGTACGTCGCCGGAGATGGTGGTTGGTGTTGAAGGCGCGGTGCCGGATCCCGCAAAGGAAGAGGATCCCATCAAGCGCGAGGGGATCGTCCGCGCGTTGAAGTACATGGGCCTTCAGCCGAACCAGAAGATTACCGATATCAAGCTGGATCGCGTGTTTATCGGTTCCTGCACCAATAGCCGGATTGAGGATCTGCGGGAAGCTGCGTCGGTGGTTAAGGGCCGTAAGGTGGCTGCCAGCCTCAAGCAGGCGATGGTGGTTCCGGGTTCCGGTCTGGTAAAAGCCCAGGCGGAGCAGGAAGGTCTCGACAAGGTCTTTATCGAGGCGGGTCTGGAGTGGCGTGATCCGGGTTGTTCCATGTGTCTGGCCATGAACGCCGACAAGCTGGGGCAGGGCGAGCATTGTGCGTCTACCTCCAACCGGAACTTCGAAGGTCGTCAGGGCTTTGGTGGCCGTACTCACCTGGTGAGCCCGGCCATGGCCGCCGCGGCAGCGGTGACTGGCCACTTCGTTGATGTCCGTGAATTGATGAACTGAGCCACAGGAGAGAGACCATGCGAGCATTTACGCAACACCAGGGCACTGTTGCCCCCATGGACCGTTCCAATGTGGACACGGACATGATCATTCCCAAGCAGTTTTTGAAGTCCATCAAGCGCACGGGCTTTGGCCCGAACCTGTTCGATGAGCTGCGTTATCTGGATGAAGGCAAGCCGGATCAGGATTGCTCCAACCGCCCCCTGAATCCGGACTTTGTGCTGAACCAGGATCGCTACAAAAACGCCAGCGTGTTGCTGGCGCGGACCAATTTTGGCTGTGGTTCGAGTCGTGAGCACGCGCCATGGGCGCTGGATGATTTCGGTTTCCGGGTGATTATTGCGCCGAGTTTTGCTGATATTTTCTACAACAACTGCTTTAAGAATGGACTTTTACCCATTGTTTTAGATGAAAAAGTGGTTGATAGGCTGTTCCGGGAAACCGAAGAGAATGAAGGCTATCAGCTGACGGTCGATCTCGAAGCGAAAACGGTGACGACGCCCGGTGGCGAGTCGTTCAGTTTTGAGGTGGACGATTTCCGTCGTCATTGCCTGCTGAACGGTCTGGACGACATCGGCGTGACCCTGGAAGATGCGGATACCATTCGCGCTTATGAAGAATCCCGGCGCAAGACCGCTCCCTGGTTGTTTAATACTGGAAACTGACTAACAAGGAATTGGATTATGTCCCGTAATGTATTGCTCCTGCCGGGCGACGGCATTGGTCCGGAGATTGTGGCAGAAGCGGAGAAGGTTCTGCATAAGGTGAATGACCAGTTCGGTCTGGGTCTGAGTTTTGAGTCTGCTCTTGTTGGTGGCGCGGCGATTGATGAAACCGATACGCCGCTGCCTGAAGAAACCCTGGAGAAGGCCCGTAAGGCCGATGCGATTCTGCTGGGGGCCGTAGGCGGTCCAAAGTGGGACAGCCTGCCGATGGCGAAGCGCCCGGAAAAAGGGCTGTTGGGCCTGCGTTCCAACCTTGAGCTGTTCGCCAATCTGCGTCCGGCCATTCTGTATCCGCAGCTGGCGTCTGCTTCGTCGTTGAAGCCTGAGGTGGTTTCCGGGCTGGACATTCTGATCGTCCGCGAACTGACCGGTGGTATTTACTTCGGACAGCCTCGTGGTGTGCGTGAGCTGGAAAGCGGTGAGCGCCAGGGCTACAACACCTACCAGTACACCGAGTCCGAGATTCGGCGTATTGGCCGGGTTGCCTTCGAGGCGGCCCAGCAACGGGGCAAGAAGTTGTGTTCGGTTGATAAGGCCAACGTGCTGGAAGTAACCGTGCTGTGGCGGGAAATCATGGAAGACCTGAAGCGCGAGTACCCGGATGTGGAGCTTTCCCATATGTACGTGGACAACGCTGCCATGCAGCTGGTCCGTGCGCCGAAGCAATTTGACGTGATTGTGACTGGCAACATGTTTGGTGATATTCTTTCTGACGAAGCGGCAATGCTAACTGGTTCTATCGGCATGCTTCCCTCTGCGTCACTGAATTCCGACAAGCAGGGTATGTATGAGCCGTGTCACGGCTCGGCGCCGGATATTGCCGGACAGGGCATTGCCAACCCGCTGGCTACCATCCTCAGTGCTGCAATGATGTTGCGTTACAGCCTGAATGAGGAGAAAGCTGCCCTGGCCATCGAGGCGGCGGTCAGCAAGGTGCTGGACCAGGGGCTGCGTACCGCCGACATTATGTCGGAAGGCGGTCAGAAGGTATCTACCCGCGACATGGGTGAAGCGGTTCTGAACGCGCTTTAACGCACCACTGGTTTACTTAATCGAGACCCGACAACGGCAGGATGCAGCCGTTGCGGGATCATCCATCCTGTCCCTGCCAGCGATAACGGTAGAGGGTGGGCATAAAACGAGGTTCAAAGGTCGCACATGAAGCGAGTTGGACTTGTAGGTTGGCGTGGCATGGTGGGCTCGGTCCTCATGCAACGCATGCGTGAAGAAAATGATTTTGCCGACATCGATCCGGTGTTTTTTACCACTTCCCAGGCAGGGAAGCCGGCCCCGGACGTAGGCAAAGACGGCGTTCCACCACTGCAGGACGCGTTCGATATCGACATCCTCAAGGGGATGGATGTGATCGTTACCTGTCAGGGCGGCGATTACACCACCGAGGTTTACCAGAAGCTGCGTGATGCAGGCTGGGACGGTTACTGGATTGATGCGGCATCCACCCTGCGTATGGTCGATCACTCTGTGATCGTGCTGGATCCGGTTAACCGTAACGTGATTGATGCGGCCCTGGATAAGGGCGTAAAGGACTATATCGGCGGTAACTGCACCGTGAGCCTGATGATGCTGGCCCTGGGTGGCCTGCTGGAGCAGGATCTGATCGAGTGGGTGTCCCCGATGACGTACCAGGCGGCGTCCGGCTCTGGTGCCCAGAATATGCGGGAACTGTTGAACCAGATGGGCGCGTTGAATAAGAGCGTCAAATCTGAGCTGGATGATCCGTCTTCTGCCATCCTCGACATCGATCGCAAGGTGACCGATACCATGCTTTCCGGCGATTTTCCTACCGAGCATTTCGGTGTGCCGCTGGCGGGCAGTCTGATTCCGTTTATCGACAAGCAGCTCGATAACGGCATGAGCAAGGAAGAGTGGAAAGCGGGCGTCGAGACCAACAAGATTCTGGGTCGTAGCGATAACCCGATTCCTATTGATGGTATCTGCGTGCGGATTGGCGCCATGCGCTCCCACAGTCAGGCGCTGACCATCAAGCTGAAGAAAGATCTGTCGGTTTCCGAAATCGAAGGCATTCTGGCCAAGGCCAACGACTGGGTAAAGGTCATTCCCAATGATCGCGATGCCACCATGCAGGAGCTCACTCCGGCGAAAGTGACCGGCACACTGAGCATTCCTATTGGTCGTATTCGCAAGTTGTCTATGGGGCCGGAATACATTTCCGCTTTCACAGTGGGTGACCAGTTGCTGTGGGGTGCTGCAGAACCGCTGCGTCGGATGCTGCGAATCCTTCAGGAACGTTAAAAAGTGTTACACAGCGGTAATTAATGCCAACTGTGTCCGGTTTTTTGCAAGCCGGTCAGGGGCGGAGGCTGATTTCAGCGTCCGCCCCTGTTATTTTCAAGGGCGCTAAGGAGTTCCGCCCGATAGATAAAAAAACGGTGCAAGGATTGCAGCTGATTGATTGATAAAACGGGTTTTATCAACAATACTTGCCAAACCGAACGGTATAATTGCGATATAAAAACGAGAAATAACAAGGCGAAAGTCATCCAACCTCGTCCGATTCTGTTGAGATACGGCAGTAAAGAATAACGGAGACTGGAAAGGAATAAGCATGAAGGTACGCAAGCTTGCGGTTGCCCTGGCGCTGGCGGGAGGGCTCGGCTCTGGAATGGCTCAGGCGCTTGGACTTGGAGAAATTGAGCTCCAGTCCTGGCTGAATGAGCCACTGGATGCAGAAATATCACTGAATCAGAGTCGCGGTGTTGATCCCGGTGAAGTGTTCGTCAATGTGGCACCGGAGGCCGCCTATGAGCGCGTCGGCCTGGACCGCCACCAGTTTCTGAGTCAATTAAGGTTTGAAGTGGTTACCGGGACGGATGGCAACCTGGCCATCAATGTTTCCTCCCGGGCGCCGGTACGCGAGCCGTATCTGAATTTCCTCCTCGAGCTGACCTGGCCCAATGGTCGCCTGATGCGGGAATATGCCGTGCTGGTCGATCCTCCGGTCTACGCCGAGGAATCTGGTATTGAGGAGCAAATCAGTGCTCCGGCCACGACAGCCACCCGACAGCAGCCGGCGCGCAGCCAGGAATCTGTCCGCCGTCAGGCGGCAGCCGAAGGCTCAGTGTCGCGGGGCTATCAGGCAGATACGTTTGGTCCGACAGGTGCCTCCGACACACTCTGGACTATTGCCCAGCAGGCACGTCCGGATGGTTCGGTTTCCATGCAGCAGGTTATGCTCGCGATTCAGGATCAGAATCCTAACGCGTTCATTGGTGGGAATATTAACCGCCTGAAGCGTGGTGAGGTGTTGCGGATTCCCTCTCTGGATCAGATTCGGAGCCGTAGCCGTGCTGAAGCCAACCGGGTAGTTGCACAGCAGAACCAGGAATTCCAGTCTCGGAGAACCGTTGATGCAACGGATACCGCCCAGGCCGTAGCAGGCCAGGGCGCTACTCAGGCGGCAGCGGGTGATGAGTTGCGCCTGCTGGTTGCCGATGAATCGGAATCCCGGTCTACCGAAGACGGTGGTTCTGCCGGTGGTGATGGTGATCTGCCTGGCGGTGTTGATGCCGGTTCCGCAGTTGCGATGGAAGAGCTGGAAGCCGCAAAACGCGAAAATGACGAGCTCAATACCCGTGTCCAGGATCTGCAGGACCAGGTTGAGACCCTGCAGCGGTTGCTGGAGCTGAAGAACAGCCAGCTGGCGGACATGCAGGGTATGGTGTCGGAGGAAGAGTCTCCGGCCCCGACCGACACTGGCGTGACCGAGTCTGACGCTGACCCGGCGACAGCACCTGTAGAAGGTGATCTGGGTGCCGGCACCGGAGAAGAACCGGTAGCAGACGGCCAGGTTGATGAAGCCGCTGATGGTGAATCGGCCGACACAGCGATGGCGGAAGAAGATAGCGCCATGGCCCCGGACGAAGCAGATATTGCAGGTGAAGAGCCGTTTGGTGGTGATGTCGACGCGGGCGCTGCGGATGAGGTGGTGGCAGAGCAGCCTGCCGTTACCGAGCAGGAATCATCATCTGAACCTGACCCAGCGGCCGTCCCCCAGGCCCAGCAGCCAAAACCGCAGCAGCCAGTAACGGCGCCTGAAAAGGCATTTCCGGGTAACATTATTGACGGTATTCTGAACAATCCGATGTATCAGATTGCCCTCGGTGGTGGCCTTATCCTTCTGCTTCTGTTGTTGCTGCTCGTGGCACGACGCAATGCCAATCGCGAAAAAGAATTCTACGACCAGTTGAACAGTGATGAAGGCGAAGGCGGTGATTCGTTCAACCTCAGTCTCGAAGATGAGGGTGAGGCAGAGGCGGAAGCCGGTGATGCCATTGCCGAAGCAGAAACCTATGTTGCCTACGGTCGTCACGATCAGGCAGCCCAGGTGCTCGAGAACGCCATTTCACGTGAGCCCAGCCGCACTGATCTGCGCCTGAAGCTGTTGTCTGTGTATGCGGACAATCAGGACCGTGACGCGTTTGAAAAGCAGTACCGTGAAGTTGAAGCGCTGGACGATGAAGCGGCGATTCAAGAAGCCGAATCCCTGCGCGAGCGCCTGGCCGAGGCTGAAGCGATGCCCAGCATCGATGATCTCGAGTCTCAACTGCGTTCTGATTCGTTCGGCAGTCAGCCGGAGCAGGCGGCAGAGCAAGCTTCTGATGACTGGGATATCTCCGACGAACTGAAAGCGGACGAATTTGAAGCCACTTCCGAGCCCGCTGAGGAAAACGAGTTCGGTGAGCTGGAATCCGATGTCAGTAAGGAAACCGATACCCGTGATGATCTGATTGAGTACGATCTGTCCGGCATTGGTGAAGAAACAGAGTCTGAAGGCGAGTCCGCCACCGAAACCGATTACGCTTCTCTGGATCTGGATTCCGGTCTGGATGAGGCAGCCGGGACTTCCGAGTCCAAAGAAGAGGACTTCAGTCTGGATTTCGAGTCGGCCTTTGAAGACGACGCACTCGCCGGTTCAGATGAGCCCTCCTTGGAAACCGATGAAGCGGAGCCGGTTGAGGCGGATCAGTCTGGTACCGTTTCGGATCAGGAAGACGATCTTGAGCTGGGCTTCGATCTTGATGACGACCTTGAGCCGATGGAAAAAGAGCCAGTTAAGCCGGAGGACACCGAGGTATCGGATCTGGACCTGGAGTCTGATTCGCTTGACGAGTCCTTCCTGGACGAGCTTGATGCGGAGCTGGATAAGGTTGCCGGCGAGGATGAAGACCCCTCTGAACTGGAGCTCGGCGAATCTGATCTGGATGACCTGGAGCTGGATGTGTCTGATGAAGATCTGGCGCTGATGGAAGAGTTCTCTGATAACGGAGAGCCTGCAGTTCCTCAGGAAGACGAACCATCCCTGGAAGATGAGCTTGGGCTGGAAGATGCGCTCAGCGAATCCGAGGCTGATGAGCCGGGCGTTGACCAGCAGAATCTGGAAGAGCTGGCGGAGCAGACAGAAGAGGTTGCTGAGGCCGAACCGGCTCCTGAAGAGCTGGAGGACGAAGTAGTGCCTGTGGCGTCAGACTCACTCGATGAAGGCTCCACTCGCAGTGATAGCGGGTTGGATATTGATGAGAGCGCTCTGGACGACGAGGGTGACTTTGATTTCCTCGCCGGTACCGATGAAGCCGCCACCAAACTTGATCTGGCACGGGCCTACATCGAAATGGGTGACAGCGACGGTGCCAGGGATATTCTGGAGGAAGTTGCTCTTGAGGGTAACGAAGAACAGAAGGCAGAAGCGCAAGAGCTTCTTAAAAATCTCTCCTGATTCGTTATAATCAACTAACCGCGGCAAGCGCCGGCCATTGAGCCGGCGTTTTGCTTTTTCAGTGGACATCAATCGGGTCAGCACTTGTTCCTCACGCCTCAGCCTCTCACCACAGATAACGCCATTGGTAATGGACGGGTTGCCATCATCTTTGAGTACGACGGTCAGGCCTTTCATGGCTGGCAATTGCAGAAGAGTGGCGTGCGTTCGGTGGAGGCAGAACTTTCCCGGGCCGCGGCCCGCGTTGCCGACCATCCGGTCGACCTGGTGTGTGCAGGCCGCACCGACGCCGGCGTGCATGCCAGTTTTCAGGTAGCCCATTTTGACACGCCATCGGTTCGAAACCTTCGTTCCTGGGTCATGGGAATGAACACGGCATTACCTGATGACATTTCTGTGCACTGGGCAGGGAACGGCCGGGGCGATTTTCACGCCAGGTTTTCAGCGATTTACCGACGTTACCGGTATGTGATCTACAATCATCCGGTGCGCCCGGGGATCCAGCGTGGACAGGTGTCCTGGACCTTTCGTCCGTTGGATGCCGAAAGAATGCATTGTGCAGCCCAGGCACTGGTCGGCGAGCATGACTTCTCCTCATTTCGCTCTGCCGGTTGCCAGTCCCGGACTCCGGTTCGGTTTCTGGAGCAGATTTCGGTAACCCGATGCGGAGATTTTGTCGTAATAGATGTGCAGGCCAATGCCTTTCTTCATCATATGGTACGCAATATTGCCGGTGCCTTGATGGCGGTTGGTAATGGTCAGCAGCCTGAAGACTGGATTGGTGATATTCTGGAGCGCCGTGATCGCAAACTTGCCGGTGTGACCGCCCCTCCTTATGGGCTCTACCTAGTGGATGTCGGTTATCCTGAGTCCTTCGGGATTCCCAAGGCATTGTGTGGACCGGCGTTCGTTACTCCCTGGTTTGACCCGGCCAGCAACGCGCCGATCACACCAACTCACATACACCCGAAACAGGGAAAGGCTCCGGCATGACAGCCCGCGTAAAAATATGTGGCCTGACGCGCCCGCAGGATGTGGAAGCAGCGGTAGCCTGTGGCGCCGATGCCATAGGCCTGGTGTTCTATGCGCCGAGCCCGAGAGCGGTCGATCTGGAGCAGGCCCGAATCCTGGCCGCCAAGGTTCCTGCGTTCGTGGCGGTTACCGGACTGTTCGTGAATCCTGAGCGGGATTATGTCGAAGCAGTTCTGGATGCTGTGCCACTGGATCTCCTGCAGTTCCATGGCGATGAGAGTCCGGAGTTCTGCCAGTCTTTTGGCCGGCGCTGGATCAAGGCTGTCAGGGTGCGTGAGCCCGGGCAGATCGAACAGGCGTTTGCCGATTATCATCAGGCTTCCGGTTTGTTGGTGGACGCCTGGGATCCAAACCGCTATGGCGGTACCGGCCAGTCGTTCAACTGGTCACTGATTCCTGAAAGCAGGTCATTGCCCCTGATATTGGCCGGTGGGTTGTCATCTGATAACGTAGCCCGCGCGATTGAGCAGGTACGCCCCTGGGCTGTTGACGTCAGCGGTGGGGTGGAAGAGAGCAAGGGTAAGAAAGACGCCACCAAATTGTCTCAATTTTTCAAAGAGGTTCACCGTGTCTGTAAAACTGACTGAAGAAATGTTGAAGGCGCTTCCTGATGCGAGAGGTCACTTCGGTGCCTTTGGTGGACGGTTTGTTTCAGAAACCCTGATGGATTCTCTGATGACCCTGGAAAAGGAGTACCTTCGGTTGAAGGAGGATCCGGAATTCCAGGCGACTTTTGATAATGACCTCGCCGATTATGTTGGCCGTCCCAGCCCGCTGTATTTCGCAGAGCGCCTGACTCGGGAAGCCGGTGGCGCACAAATCTGGCTCAAGCGCGAAGACCTCAACCACACCGGTGCCCATAAGGTGAATAACACCATTGGCCAGGCCCTGCTGGCCAGTTTTCTGGGCAAGAAGCGCATCATTGCCGAAACTGGCGCCGGTCAACATGGTGTAGCCACCGCCACGGTTTGTGCCCGTCTGGGCCTTGAATGTCACGTATTCATGGGGGCAGAAGACGTCAAGCGTCAGTCCCTGAACGTGTACCGCATGAAACTGCTGGGCGCGACCGTCCATGCCGTTCAGAGCGGTACGAAAACCCTTAAGGATGCCATGAATGATGCCATGCGCGACTGGGTCGCGAATGTGGATGATACTTTCTACATCATCGGCACTGTGGCAGGGCCGCATCCCTATCCTTTACTGGTGCGTGATTTCCAGTCGGTGATTGGGCGAGAAATCCGTAAACAGGCGATGGAAAAAGTGGGTAAACTGCCGGACGCACTGGTGGCCTGCGTCGGTGGTGGTTCTAACGCCATTGGTATGTTCTATCCATTCCTGGCGGATGAGTCCGTGGAGCTTTATGGTGTTGAAGCCGGTGGTCTGGGTATTGAAACCGGACAACATGCGGCTCCGCTTTGTGCCGGCCGCCCCGGCGTGCTGCATGGTAACCGGACCTACCTGATGGAAGATGAGAATGGCCAGATCGCCGGAACACATTCCGTTAGTGCTGGTCTGGACTATCCCGGAGTGGGGCCCGAACACGCCTGGTTGAAAGACATTGGTCGAGCCAATTATGTGTCAGTGACTGATGACGAGGCCCTGGATGGCTTCCGTAAACTGACACGCGTGGAAGGGATTATGCCGGCGCTGGAAACCGCGCACGCCGTGGCTTATGGCGTGAAGCTGGCCGCAACCATGGACAAGGACCAAATGCTGGTGATCAACATCTCCGGTCGCGGCGACAAGGATATTCACACCATTGCCCAGCTTGATGGCATTGAGATCTGAAGGTATCAGGAGCAGGCATGAGCCGAATTGAAGGCGTATTGAAAGCATTGAAAGAGCAGGGCCGCAAGGCGCTGATTCCCTATATTACAGCGGGCGATCCACATCCGGATCAGACGGTCAGCCTGATGCATACCCTGGTCTCTGCCGGTGCTGATATTATCGAGCTGGGCGTGCCGTTCTCGGACCCGATGGCTGATGGTCCGGTGATTCAGCTGGCCTGTGAAAGGGCGCTCAAGCACGGTACGTCGCTGCGTCAGGTAATGGCGATGGTCAAGGAGTTCCGCAAGACCGATCCGGATACCCCGGTGGTGCTGATGGGTTATCTGAACCCGATGGAGGCCATGGGCTATGAAGCGTTTGCAGATGCGGCAGCGGACGCAGGTGTCGATGGCGTTCTGACGGTTGACCTGCCTCCCGAAGAGGCTGATCAGGTAGCACCGCTGTTTGCCGACCGCCATCTCGATCCGGTTTTCCTTTTGGCGCCGACAACCACGGATGACCGGATCAAGGCGATCAGCGAGCACTCATCCGGCTATGTGTACTATGTTTCTATCAAGGGCGTGACCGGGTCCGCAACCATTGATGTTGATGAAGTCGCGAAGAAAGTGGCCCACGTGCACGAGCTCACGGCGTTACCGGTGGGTGTGGGCTTTGGTATCAGGGATGCGGAAACTGCCGCTGCAGTAGGCAGAGTATCCGATGGTGTAATTGTTGGCAGTGTTCTGGTCGATACAATAGCCCGACATCAGACAGATCCTGACGCTTTGCGTAACGCACTGACGGATCTGCTGCACCCGATGCGCGAAGCGCTGGACAGCCTCGCTCACTGAGCGGGCATTATCCAGGCATCAAAGGACAGGACGAGAGCATGAGTAACTGGCTGGACAAAATCATGCCGAGCAAGATTCGCTCGGAATCACGGCAACGTACCGGAGTGCCGGAAGGGTTATGGAAGAAATGCCCCAAATGCGGCGCATTCCTGTACAAGCCGGAGCTCGAGAAGAACCTGGACGTTTGCCCCAAGTGTAATCACCATCTGCGGGTGTCTGCACGTCGTCGACTGGATATCTTTCTGGACAAAGACGGGCGTGAGGAGCTGGCAGCTCACCTCGAACCGTCAGATCGGCTGAAGTTCAAAGACAGCAAGCGCTACAAGGATCGACTCGCGGCGGCGCAGAAAGCGACCGGCGAAAAAGATGCGCTGATTGCCATGCGTGGCACAACCATGGGTGTCCCTTTGGTTGCCTGCGCGTTCGAGTTCAACTTCCTGGGTGGTTCGATGGGTCAGGTGGTTGGCGAGAAGTTTGTCCAGGCAGCGAATGTGGCTCTTGAGCACCGGATTCCCCTGGTCTGCTTTTCCGCCAGTGGCGGTGCCCGCATGCAGGAAGCCATACTGTCTTTAATGCAGATGGCCAAGACCGCGGCGGTGTTGGAGAAGCTCAAACAGGAAGGCATACCATACATTTCAGTGATGACCGATCCGGTCTTTGGTGGTGTATCGGCCAGCCTCGCTATGCTGGGTGACCTCAATATTGCTGAACCTTACGCTCTGATTGGTTTCGCGGGCCCGCGGGTTATCGAGCAAACCGTGCGCGAGAAACTGCCGGAAGGTTTCCAGCGCAGCGAATTTCTGCTGGAACATGGTGCGATTGATATGATTCTGCATCGTCATCAGATGCGTGAGCGCATCGCCCATCTGTTGGCAAAGTTTACTGCCCAGGAAAAGCCCGGCACCGAAGCCCCCATCGAGTTTGAAGTTACTGAAAAGCCGGACGTTGATGAACCAGAAGGGCAGTGAATCCTCCTCAGCCCCCGTTGGGCCTCCGGCCCGCGGGGCGTCTGTTCAAGAATGGCTGCATTGGCTCGAAGCCATTCATCCCACAGAAATAGATCTCGGTCTGGACCGTGTCCTGGTGGTTCTGCGGCGGCTGTTCCCGCGCAAGCCTCAGGCTCGCATCATTACCGTGGCAGGGACCAATGGCAAAGGCACCACGGTTACGGCACTTGAGTCGATTTTGCTGGCAGCCGGCAGGAGCACTGGGGCTTATATGTCCCCCCATCTGTTTCGCTATAACGAGCGGGTTCGGATTGGTGGCCAGGAAATTTCCGATGCGGCCCTGGTGACTGCCTTCGAGCGGGTGGAGGCCGCTCGCCGAGGGGTGACTCTGACCTATTTTGAATTCGGAACGCTGGCCGCTTTTGTCGCATTTGCAGACGCCGGCGTTGAGAATTGGGTGCTGGAAGTAGGGTTGGGAGGTCGCCTGGATGCAGTCAACGTGCTGGATCCGGACTACGCGGTGATCACGTCAGTAGATATCGATCATATTGGTTTTCTGGGGGATAACCGGGAAGTCATTGGTTTTGAAAAAGCGGGGATCCTCAGGCCGGGTATTCCCGCCGTTTGTGCGGATCCAAATCCTCCATCCTCGGTCCTTCAACAGGCCGCGGCGCAGAAGGTGGCGCTGAAGCTCACCGGCCGTGATTATACGCTTGCGCCCGGTGCTCCCGGACAGGTTTTGCTCACTATTGGCGACGAGAAGATAGAGTTGCCAGCCGGCCCCTTGCCTGTCCAGAGCGTGGCGGCTGCGGCGGTGCTCTCCCGGCAACTCGTTCCCGAGCTTTCACTGGAGAGCCTTCAGCATGCGATACAAAATGTGCGGGTTCCAGGCCGGTTTGAAACCATTCATCACGATCCGGATGTCATCATAGACGTTGGTCACAACCCCCATGCAGCCGCCTGGCTCGCTGACAACCTTCGTAGACTGCGGTGTGGAGGCCCCGGGCGTATCCTGGCTGTTTATGGCGCGTTGGGAGACAAAGATGTGGAGGGTGTGGTCGGTGCCATGTCGTCCGTCGTTGATCAGTGGTACCTGGCGGGCCTGAATGTTGCCAGAGGGCTTGATTTCGACAGCCTGATGAAGCGTATCGCAACCGTGCCACTTCATGGAACGCCCGGCGTTTTTGGTTCTGTGTCCGAGGCTCTCGCAGCCGCCATGGGCGAGGCAATGTCCGGTGATCGGGTCGTGGTGTTCGGTTCGTTCTTCACGGTTGCTCTGGCCAGGGAAGAGCTTCTGCCGGCTTCGGAAGCGTCTTAAAGTTTGTCCATAGGTACCCGGGAAGCTTTGAGTTCTGGCGAGTGGCCGGTTAGTATCGTGATCAAACAGGTTGTTAACGGGGGCCCTCTCAGGTGGATGGACTGAAGCAGCGGATCATTGGCGCACTGGTGCTGGTTTCACTCGCGGTTATTTTTGTGCCGATGATTTTTGACGAGCCCCATTCCCAGAGACAGTCAACCCCCATCACTATTCCCGAGGAACCTCCGTTCCCCGAAGTTGAGATGCCTGAATCTCAGTATCCGGATAGCGAGACCGTCGGCGCAGAGGCACCCAGGAGTTCCGCGCCGTCCGTTAACGACGAGCCGGCGGCCGGTTTCCGGATCATCGAGGAAAACGCTGTTGCCGAGGAGGAGCCCGCCCCGGAGCCAAATTCCCAGCAGGTGGAACCAGTATCGGCAGAATCCTCCGCTAAGCCGGAGCCTGCGGCGCCAGCCGAACAGCAAGATGCTGCCTCCACAGCCGGTACAGAACGCGGCGATAAGGCCGAGTTCAACGGTTCACTTGAAGGTGCGTGGGTGGTGCAGCTTGGCAGTTTTGGCAACCAGGACAACGCCCGGCGTTTGCGGGACAAGGTTCTCGACATGGGGTACGGCGCCCACCTGCAACAGGTTGATCGCGGCGATAGCACCCTGACCCGGGTATTCAGCGGCCCGTTCGTCAACAAAGACGATGCCCAGAAAGCCAAGGCGGCCCTTGATAAAGCCTTCGGCTTGAACAGCCTGGTCACCACCGGCGACAAATAACTGGCCGTTGCCGGATTTAATCTGGCTTCGGCAGTTTGGTGTCACCCGGTTTCCTGTTAGAATCCGCCTTTCGTTTTCTCCACCGGGTTTTCCATGGAAGCGCTGATCTGGATAGACTGGGTCATCATTGCCCTCATTACCGTCTCCACGCTTATCAGTCTGAAGCGGGGCTTCGTCCGTGAAGCGCTGTCGCTGGTTACCTGGGTTGGTGCATTTATCATTGCCCGGACGTTTCACCCCCAGATGCAATCGCTTCTGGAGTCCACGGTGGAAACACCGCTGGTGCGGTTGATTGCAGCGTTTGCCATCCTTTTCTTTGGCACCCTGATCGTTGGCGCGATCATCAACAATATGATCGGCCACCTGGTGCGTGCGACCGGCCTGTCAGCAACGGACAGGGTACTCGGCATGGGGTTTGGCCTTCTCAGAGGGGTTGTGGTTGTGATTGTCGCCATTGCCTTCACGCGCTACACGCCGCTGGCCGAGGATACCTGGTGGAGAACTTCGGTCATGATTGAACGCCTTGCGGTAGTTGAGGATTGGTCCAGGCGCACGCTCGGCGACGAGTTTGCCCGCTTCCTCGGTCCGGAGCAGGGCGCTCAGACAGCCCCGGAGGCGTCCGCAGAACCTGAAGGCGTGGAACCCGCGTCTGCATCCCGTTAACATTCAGTTTTAACACTCGGAGATATATCCAGCCATGTGCGGCATTGTCGGTATCGTCAGTACTTCCAACGTCAATCAGCTTCTTTATGATGCACTGACTGTTCTTCAGCACCGTGGCCAGGATGCGGCGGGTATTGTTACCTTCCAGGACAACCGATTCTTTTTGCGTAAAGACAATGGACTGGTGCGGGATGTTTTCCATACTCGCCATATGCGCCGGTTGGTGGGTAACGTGGGCATCGGGCATGTGCGTTATCCTACGGCGGGTAGCTCCAGTTCAGCGGAGGCCCAGCCTTTCTATGTGAACAGCCCCTACGGCATTACTCTGGCGCACAACGGCAACCTGACCAATGCCGATGAGCTGAGCAGCGATCTGTTCCGAACCGATCTGCGCCACATCAACACCAACTCGGATTCTGAAGTTCTGCTGAACGTGTTCGCCCACGAACTGCAGAAACTGGGCAAGCTGAACCCCACCAAGGACGAGATTTTTTCCGCTGTACGCGCAGTGCACAAACGTTGCAAAGGTGCCTATGCTGTTATCGCCATGATCACCGGTTATGGCATCGTCGGTTTCCGGGACCCGAACGGTATCCGGCCCGCCTGCTACGGTGTCCGGGAAAATGAAGAGGGCCAGAAGGAATACATGATCGCGTCGGAAAGCGTCGCCCTCAATGCTGCCGGTTTCAGCATCGTTCGTGACATTGCTCCGGGCGAGGCTGTCTATATTGAAACCGATGGCACCTTGTATTCAGAACAGTGCGCCGAATCACCCAAGCTCTATCCGTGTATTTTCGAGCATGTCTATTTTGCCCGTCCGGACTCGATCATGGACGGCGTTTCCTGTTACAAGGCCCGGCTCCGGATGGGCGAGGTGCTGGCAGACAAGGTCCTGCGCGAGCGGCCCGACCACGATATCGACGTGGTCATTCCCATTCCGGACACCAGTCGTACGTCCGCCATGCAAATGGCCCATCAGTTGGGCGTGAAGTATCGCGAAGGCTTTATCAAGAATCGGTACATTGGCCGTACCTTTATCATGCCCGGCCAGAAAATGCGTAAGAAATCGGTACGCCAGAAGCTCAACCCGATTGACCTGGAATTCCGTGGCAAGAACGTCATGCTGGTGGACGATTCCATCGTACGGGGCACTACCTGTAAGGAAATTGTTCAGATGGCCCGGGATGCCGGAGCACGTAATGTCTATTTCGCGTCGGCTGCGCCCCCCGTGCGCTATCCCAACGTTTACGGCATCGACATGCCTTCGGCCAGCGAACTGATTGCCCATGACCGCACGGTGGAAGAGGTTCGGGATCTGATCGGCGCCGACTGGTTGGTGTATCAGGACCTGGATGACCTGATTTCCTGTGTCAACGATGTCAACGAAGATATTAATGGTTGGGAATGCTCGGTGTTCACCGGGGATTATATTACCGGCGACGTGGATGAAGCTTACCTGACCAGGCTGGAGGATCTTCGCAAGGACGAGAAGCGCTCAACCAGCCAGGTGGCCAATGACGACAACGCCATTATTGACCTGCACAACGATGAAGACTGACACCCGCAACTGCGCCAGGAGACTGCCATGACGTTCGGCCGAGACGAACACGTTTGGATTCCCGAATCGGACCTGGAAGGCATGTCGGTTGATACCCTGGCCGTGCGGGCAGGGCAGATCCGTACCGGGCAGCTCGAACACAGCGATGCAATCTTCCCGACCTCCAGCTTCGTCTATGGCAGCGCTGCCCAGGCGGCCGCCCGTTTCGGCGGTGAAGAGCCCGGTAATATCTACTCCCGTTTTACCAACCCGACCGTGCAGGCATTTGAAGCCAGAATTGCCGCCATGGAAGGGGGAGAGCGTGGTGTTGCGACCGCTTCGGGTATGGCTGCGATTCTCAGCACCTGCATGTCTTTGCTGAAATCCGGCGACCATGTGATTTGCTCCCGAGGTGTGTTCGGGACGACCAACGTACTGTTTCAGAAGTACATGGCCCGATTTGGCGTAGAAACCAGCTTTGTCAGCCTGACGAACACCGATGAGTGGAAGGCTGAGATTCGTCCCGCCACCCGGATGCTGTTTCTGGAAACCCCGTCCAATCCGCTGTGTGAAGTGGCGGATCTTGCTGCCTTGTCTGCGATCGCCCGCGAAAACGATGCCTTGCTGGTGGTCGACAACTGCTTCTGCACACCTGTGCTGCAGCGGCCACTGGAGCAGGGCGCCGACATCGTTATCCATTCAGCCACCAAGTATCTCGACGGCCAGGGCCGTTGTGTCGGTGGCGTGGTGGTTGGGCCGGCCAGGTACCTGGACGAGATTTATGGTTTCATCCGTTCCGCGGGCCCGACCATGAGTCCGTTCAATGCCTGGGTGTTTCAGAAGGGCCTGGAAACCTTACCGATTCGTATGCGCGCCCACTGCGACAATGCGTTAGAGTTGGCTTTGTGGCTGGAACAGCAGGACTGTGTGGAGAAAGTTTACTATGCAGGCTTGCAGAGCCATCCGCAGCACGAGCTGGCGAAAAAACAGCAGGACGGCTTTGGTGGCGTGCTCTCCTTCCTGGTAAGGGGTGGTCGGGAACAGGCGTGGAAGTTCATTGACGCGACCCGGATGATTTCCATCACCGCCAATCTGGGAGATGTGAAAACCACCATCACTCATCCGGCGACAACCACTCATGGACGCCTCTCTCCCGAGGACAAGGCGAGGGCAGGCATTACCGAGAATCTGATTCGTCTGTCCGTCGGTATCGAATCCATCAAGGATCTGAAAACCGATCTGGACAGAGGTTTCCAGGCGTTGAAAGACTAACAACCGGACGGTTTGAGCATTCATGGCGGAATCCGCGAAAGCGAAGAAAGCAGTAGCCACAGAACTGACCGACAAGCAGAAGCGATTTCGTCGCCTGATGGCCCAGGGAGCCAGAGAAGGCGCAGTTATTGCGCTGATTGTGCTGTGCATCTATCTCGCCATGGCCCTGTTTACCTTCAATCCGGCTGACCCAGGCTGGGCCAGTATTGGCCATGATATCCGTGTGCAGAATTACGCAGGCCGCACCGGTGCCTGGCTGGCGAGCCTGTTCATGGACTTCTTCGGCCATGTGTCCTGGCTGTTTCCGGTGATGGTTGCCGGTTACGCCATCATGCTTATTCGTCGTCGGCACCAACCGCTCGATATGCACTGGCCACTGTTCATGGTTCGCTTTGGTGGCTTCGTTCTTATTCTGCTGTCTGCGACCAGTCTGCTTTCTCTCTACTCCGTATTTGGCCTGGGCGCCTCCTCTGGTGGCGTTTTGGGCACTGCCGTGTCTGAAGCCATGGTGCGGTTTTTTAATCTTCCGGCGACCACGCTCCTGCTGATTGCCATCTTTCTGTTTGCCCTGACGGTGACGATCGGCTTGTCCTGGTTCCGGTTGATGGACCAGGTGGGAGGCCTGACCCTGAAGTTTGCCCTGGCCGCCAAAGCTTTATTCGCCGGGGCAGGAAAGAAGTCTGAAAAAAACACCGGCCAGGGAACTCCAGCAGCCAGGGCGGAAGCACCAAAGCCCGAACCGGAACCCCCGGTTGTGCGTGACAAAGTCCGGGCTCTCGAGAAGGATAAAAATGACCGAAAGTCAGGCCAGCAGAGCTGGTGGCAGCGGATATTTGCTCGTCGTGCAAAACCCGCAGAGGATACCAGGACCCGGGAGCCCCAGCGCGAGCGGAAAGAACCGGCTATCGAAGGGCTGCCTGCATCCATAGCGGAACCAGAGCACCTGGAGAGTTTCAGCTCTCGGGATGTAAAGTCAGAGCCATCGCCTCCCCCGGCTGAAAAGGCCAAGGCCCGTTCCCTGAAGATTTCGCCGTTCAAGAAAGAAGAGCAGGGCGGTGCGCCGAAAAAGGGTGATGAGCGCCAGGGCTCTCTGCTGGAAGACATTGAAAGCCCGATTCCGCCGATTTCATTGCTGGATCCTCCCGAGGAGCACAAAGAAAGAGGTTATTCGGAAGAGTCTCTGGAGCACATGTCCCGTTTGCTCGAAGAGAAGCTCAGCGATTTCGGGGTGTCGGTTGAGGTAGTCGAGGTTAACCCCGGCCCGGTGATTACCCGCTTTGAGATCAAACCGGCGCCCGGGGTCAAGGTCAGCAAGATCTCCAACCTGGCAAAAGACCTGGCCCGATCCCTGGCCGTGCTCAGTGTGCGGGTGGTCGAGGTGATTCCGGGCAAATCCGTGGTCGGCATCGAGATTCCCAATGAGGAGCGTGAAATTGTACGCTTGAGCGAAGTGCTGGGTGCCAAAGTGTTCACCGAATCTTCCTCTCCACTGACGTTGGCTCTGGGGAATGATATCGGGGGCAACCCCATGGTTGCCAATCTGGCCAAGATGCCCCACCTGCTGGTCGCCGGCACCACCGGTTCCGGTAAGTCGGTGGGGGTGAACGCCATGTTATTGAGCATGTTGCTGAAGGCCACTCCGGACGAGGTCCGGTTCATCATGGTTGACCCGAAGATGCTTGAACTGAGCATTTACGACGGGATCCCGCATCTGTTGGCGCCAGTAGTCACCGACATGAAAGAGGCCGCCAATGCCCTGCGTTGGTGTGTGGCCGAGATGGAGCGCCGCTACCGGCTGATGGCCAGCCTGGGGGTTCGCAATATTGCCGGCTACAACAAGAAGGTGAAAGATGCCCGGGCGGAGGGAGAACCGCTGCTGGACCCACTCTGGAAGCCGGATGAATACCTGGCCAATGATGAGCAGGAACGCCCTGAGCTGGATACACTGCCGTTCATTGTGGTGGTGATCGATGAATTTGCCGACATGATGATGATTGTCGGCAAGAAAGTGGAAGAACTGATTGCCCGGATTGCCCAGAAGGCAAGGGCGGCCGGCATTCACCTGGTTCTGGCAACCCAACGGCCCTCCGTTGATGTGATTACCGGCCTGATCAAGGCCAACATTCCCACCCGGATGTCGTTCCAGGTATCGTCCAAGATTGACTCCCGTACCGTTCTTGATCAGGGCGGGGCTGAACAGTTGCTGGGCCACGGCGACATGCTGTATTTGCCACCAGGCTCAGGTTTGCCGGTGCGGGTGCACGGTGCCTTTGTCGACGATGACGAAGTACACCGTGTGGTCAGTGCCTGGAAAGCGCGGGGCGAACCAGAGTACGTGGATGATGTACTGAATGGCGCCGAGGGCGAGCACCTTCCAGGCGTACCCACGCTTAGCGAAGGCGGCGCCGGTGGTGGCGAAGAGGGTGATGCCCTGTTTGACGAAGCGGTGGCTTTTGTCACTGAAAACCGGCGAGTGTCTATTTCGTCGGTCCAGCGTAAATTCAAGATCGGCTACAACCGTGCCGCCAATCTGGTGGATGCCATGGAAGCTTCGGGGGTAGTCAGCCCGGCGGGCCACAACGGTGCCAGAGAAGTTCTCGCACCGCCGCCCCCCAGAGACTAGGAGTTATCAGATGATCAGAATGTTTTCAGGAATCCTGTTGATGCTGGCAGCAACGTGGTCTGGCCTGTCCCAGGCTGAGAGCGTACAGGCATCCCGGGGTGCGGCTGAGCAGTTGACCTCGATTCTGAAAGGCTACGAGACCTATCAGGCGGATTTCATACAGATTGTCGTCAACGAGAATGGCAGTCAGGTTCAGGAAACCCGTGGATCGCTCAAAGCCAAACGGCCTGGTTTGTTCTACTGGGAGGCCGGTGCACCCTTGTCCCAGTTTATTGTCAGCGATGGCGACAAAGTCGAAGTCTACGATCCTGATCTGGAGCAGGTAACCGTTCATTCCCTTGATGAGCGGGTGCAGACCACGCCGGCACTGCTGTTGAGCGGGGAAGTGGAGAACCTGGATGAGAGTTACGAAGTGAGCGTTCGGGATCTTGGCGAAAGCACCCGTGAGTTCACTCTGGTACCCCGTAGCCAGGATTCTTTGTTTACCTCTCTGCGACTGAGCTTCTATGACGGAGAGCTGCAGGAAATGCGCATGCGGGATTCACTGTCCCAGATGAGCATTCTCAGCTTCGACCATATTGAACTGAATCAGGCACTCGATTCCAGTGTCTTCCGCCTCGATTATCCGGAGGGGGTTGACGTGATTCGGGATGGTGCCTGATGCAGGACAGCCTGTTTCAGACTGAGACCGGCTTTCAGCCCCTGGCCGCTCGTATGCGGCCGACCTCTCTCGAAGGCTATGTCGGCCAGGCTCACCTGGTCGGCCCTGGAAAACCCCTGCGCCGGGCTGTGGAGCAGGGGCAGCTGCATTCCATGATTCTCTGGGGGCCGCCCGGAGTCGGAAAAACCACCTTTGCTCGCCTGCTGGCCAATGTCGGCGACCTTTCCTTCGAAACCATCTCTGCAGTCCTCAGTGGCGTTAAGGAAATTCGCGAGGTGGTGGAGCGCGCTCGTAACCGTAAACAGTCCCAGAGCAGGGATACGCTTTTGTTCGTGGATGAAGTGCATCGCTTCAACAAAAGCCAGCAGGATGCATTCCTTCCCCACATCGAAGATGGCACCTTTATTTTCGTGGGCGCAACCACCGAAAACCCATCCTTCGAACTGAACAGCGCCCTGCTGTCCCGTACCCGTGTTTATGTCCTGAAAAACCTGGAGGCAGCGGATATACGACGGTTGCTGGACAGTGCCCTTGAGAGCGAACAGGGCTTCGCTGGCCAGCTTTGGGTAGATGAGTCGGTGCTGGCGACCATGGCGGAAGCGTCAGGTGGCGATGCCCGGCGAGCGCTGAACATTCTGGAAGTGGCCGCCGACCTCGCTGAGCCGGACGATGACGGGAATAATTTGGTTACCGCTCAAACTCTCGAACAGGTACTGCAGACCAGTCTCCGCCGTTTCGATAAAGGTGGGGATGTCTTCTACGACCAGATTTCGGCGCTGCACAAATCGGTGCGGGGCTCCAACCCGGACGGTTCACTTTACTGGTTGTGCCGGATGCTCGACGGAGGTTGCGACCCGCTGTATGTCGCCCGGCGCCTGGTTCGTATTGCCAGTGAAGACATCGGTAATGCCGACCCGAGGGCGCTCCAGATTACCCTGCAGGCCTGGGATGCTCAGGAACGTCTGGGCTCCCCGGAGGGTGAGCTGGCACTGGCGCAGGCCGTTACGTACCTGGCCCTTGCCCCCAAAAGCAATGCCGTTTACAAAGCTTACAATCAATGCATCGCGGATATCCGCAGCGATCCGGACTATGAAGTTCCGGTACATCTGCGCAATGCGCCCACCAAACTGCTGAAAAGCATGGGGCACGGAGAAGAGTACCGGTACGCCCACGATGAGCCGGATGCCTATGCGGCAGGAGAAGCCTACCTGCCGGAGGCGATCCATCAGCGCCGCTATTACCAACCGGTCCAGCGGGGACTGGAAATCAAGCTGGCTGAGAAGCGCGAACGGCTGGACTCGCTGGATGCCAACAGCCCGAAAAAGCGATACTAAGCCCCATCCCTTGCCAATTTTCCTGCCTGTGCCCGGCCGGTGGTGGTCAGCGCATTCACGGCAGGTATAATGCCCGCATAACCATTCATTCGTTAACCGGAAATCAGGAACAACATGCTCGATCCGAAACGTGTCCGTACACAGACTGAAGAGATCGCCCGTCGGCTGGCTATCAAGAATTTCGAGTTTGATATTGCCACCTTCGAGCAGCTTGAGGAACGCCGCCGGGCCATTCAGGTTCGTACGGAAAACTTGCAGAGCGAGCAGAACAAACGGTCGAAATCCATCGGCAAAGCCAAGGCGGCCGGTGAGGATATCAAACCGTTGCTGGAAGAAGTCGAAAGCCTGAAGCAGCAACGTGGTGACGCCGAGGACGAACTGCGTTCCGTGCAGGAATCCCTGAATGCCTTCTTTGCCGGTATTCCCAACCTTCCCGACGACGACGTGCCACCGGGCGCCAGTGAAGACGACAACGTCGAGACGCGTGTCTGGGGTACGCCCCGTGAATTCGATTTTGAGCCTAAGGATCACGTGGCCCTGGGTGAGCAGCTGAAAGGCCTGGACTTTGAGAAGGCCACTCAGCTGGCCCATTCCCGTTTTGCTGTTATGCGCGGACAGCTGGCGCGCCTGCACCGTGCACTGGCTCAGTTCATGCTCGATCAGCATACTCTGCAGCATGGTTACACCGAGGCCTATGTGCCTTATCTGGTGAATGCCAACACTCTGTTTGGTACGGGCCAGCTGCCGAAATTTGAAGAAGATCTTTTCCGCACAGCCGGCGACAATCCCCTGTACCTGATTCCTACCGCGGAAGTGCCGGCCACGAACCTGGTTGCGGATACCATTCTGGATGATGCTGAATTGCCGTTGCGCCTGGTTTGCCATACGCCGTGTTTCCGGAGTGAGGCAGGGTCTTATGGCCGGGATGTGCGGGGCATGATTCGTCAGCATCAGTTCGACAAAGTGGAGCTGGTGCACATCGTTCGGCCGGATGAATCCACGCAGGCGCTGGAGGAACTGACCGGACACGCCGAGAAGATCCTGCAACTGCTCGAACTGCCTTACCGCGTCGTCACCCTCTGTGGCGGAGACATGGGCTTTTCCGCCGCGAAAACCTACGACCTGGAAGTCTGGCTGCCAGGGCAGGGTAAATACCGTGAGATTTCTTCCTGTTCCAACACCCGTGATTTTCAGGCACGGCGTATGCAAGCCCGCTGGCGTAATCCGGACACTGGAAAGCCCGAACCGGTCCATACCCTCAATGGTTCCGGCCTGGCCGTAGGTCGCGCCATGATTGCGGTGATGGAGAACTATCAGCAGGCGGACGGCAGTATTCTGGTGCCCGAGGTACTCAAACCCTATATGGGAGGCGTCGAGCGTATTCAATGAATGATCAATCCAGGGATGCACCAGTAAAGGGCGTACCCGTCGGCTCTGCACCGGCAAGGTACCGGACCAACCCGGTTACGGATAACCCCAACAACTCGGCCGGGGAAGTTGCCCTGGTCGGTGCCGGCCCTGGTGATCCGGAACTGCTTACCCTGAAAGCCTGGCGTTTGATCCAGTCGGCGGAGGTGGTGTTGTACGACCGCCTGGTTTCCCCGGAAATCATGGCTCTTATTCCTGAAAACGCCCAGAAGATCCACGTTGGCAAACAACGTTCGAACCACACGTTGCCACAGGATCAGATCAATCAACAGTTGGTGGATCTGGCCCGGGAAGGCTATCGGGTGGTACGCCTTAAAGGCGGCGATCCGTTCATCTTTGGCCGTGGCGGCGAGGAGATTGAAACCCTGGCCTCGGCCGGCGTCCGTTTCCAGGTTGTGCCGGGTATCACTGCCGCCTCAGGTTGTGCTGCTTACGCCGGCATTCCGCTGACCCATCGGGATCACGCCCAGTCGGTGCGGTTTATTACCGGGCACCTGAAGAATGACACCTGTGATCTGCCGTGGAAGGATTTTGTTCAGAATAACCAGACGCTGGTGTTTTACATGGGCCTGGTCGGTTTACCGATCATTAGCCGGGAACTGATGGCACACGGCATGCCGGCGGATATGCCTGTGGCACTGGTATCCCGCGGCACCACGCCGGAACAGGAAGTGATTACCGGCACTCTGGAAACGATTGTGGATCGGGTTCAGGAGAAGGGGGCTCAGGCGCCGACGTTGGTGATTATCGGCAATGTGGTTTCTCTTCGAAACCGTCTGGACTGGCTTGGAGCAGAAGCCGGGCGCTGAGGCCCGGCTTCAGACTTCAGGCAGAGGCGGTCCGCTTGGGCAGAACGTCTTTCAGCTTCTCACGCATGTCGCGAATGGCTTTTTCGGTGGTTTCCCAGTCGATACAGGCGTCGGTTATGGATACGCCGTATTTCAGGTCAGCCAGGTTTTCCGGAATAGACTGACTACCCCAGTTGATGTGGCTTTCCACCATCAGGCTCTGGATAGACTGATTGCCTTCCAGAATCTGGTGAGTCACATCCTGCATTACCAATGGCTGAATAGCCGGATCCTTGCTGGAGTTGGCGTGGCTGCAATCCACCATGATGGATTTGCGCAGCTTGGCCTTATCCAGTGCCTGTTCGCACAGGGCTACGCTGACGGAGTCGTAGTTTGGCTTGCCGCCACCACCGCGAAGTACGACGTGGCCGTAGTTGTTGCCCTTGGTGCGAATAATGGCAACTTTGCCCTGCTGGTCGATGCCCAGGAAGCTGTGGGGATGAGAGACTGACTTCATGGCGTTAACCGCAACGTCGAGGCTGCCATCGGTGCCGTTCTTGAAGCCGATGGCCATGGACAGGCCGCTGCTCATTTCCCGGTGGGTCTGGGACTCGGTGGTACGGGCACCGATAGCAGACCAGGCTATGGTGTCCTGAAGGTATTGGGGAGATATGGGGTCCAAGGCTTCAGTGGCGGCCGGAAGGCCCATCTCATTGATGTCCAGCAGCAGCCGGCGACCAATGTGCAGTCCCTGCTCGATATCAAAGGTATCATTCAGGTGCGGATCGTTGATCAGGCCTTTCCAGCCTACGGTGGTGCGTGGCTTCTCGAAGTACACGCGCATGACGATCAACAGTGTATCGCTGACTTCATCGGCGAGCTTTTTCAGTCGGGCGGCATAATCGCGGGCAGCTTCTACATCGTGAATCGAGCAGGGGCCTACGACAATGAACAAACGATGATCCTTGCCATCCATAATGTCGTAGATGGCTTGCCGACCATTGGCAACGGTTTCGGCTGCCTTGTCTGACAGTGGCATCTCTTGCTTCAGTGCTTCAGGAGTGATCAGTGTTTCCTGGCTGGCCACGTTCAGGTTTTCCAGTTTCTTACCCGACATCTTGTTGTGCTTCCCCGAATCTTGTCGTTACCTCACCCGGTATATTCATTCTTTTGTCCGGATGATTGAATAATAAGTGCGAGTGGGATACTAGGTTGCAGTAAACCCCGGCGAGTTGGTTATACTGCGTTATTTGCAGGCCCTTTTCAACGCTTCTCAACGCTTCAGGACAACAGGTAACGGATGTCGCCTTCATCAACGAAACCACAGGCTGTCGCTCCCTCCCGAAAGGTGGTTTCAGAAAGGATTACCCAGGTTCTGTCCGGGATCCGGGTGCCCGATCTGCCATACCCCGCCAGTAAGTCTTCTCCGGAGCAGGAACCGGACTGGCGTCCCTTATTGATGTCCTGCTGGACGGAACAGCGGGATGAGCGGGTAACCAAAGTGCTGCGTTCGGTTCAGATTGAGTGGACCGTCCGACAGGTGAATGCGGCCTACCTCTCCGACCGGATCATGGATGTCTTCCTGAAAACCTCAGGCCTGCATGCCGCCCTGGTGGGGCGCATAGCGCGCTTGCGGTTCTGGCTGGCATGGCAACTGGATCTGTGTGGTGCGGAGGTGTTCAGCGGGGTGCTTCTGGACTGGCTTGATAACCTTCAGGAATGGCGTGGCTGGAGTGATACCGGTGGTCGATCATCCCGCGTATTGCTGGATCAGCTCGATAGCCTGGTTATTACTGTATCCGGCAGCTTTGAGGCTGGCAGCCGCGATCCGCTGGAGCACTACTGCAGCCAATGGCTTGCTGATACCCGAAAGCGGGATGATCAGGTGGCGCGGCTACGGGAACGTTTGTTGGAAACCGAGCAGGGGGCTTCACGCCAGCGTTTGTCAGATCAGGTGGCCAGGGCTCTGATCGGCCGCGCCTTGACGGGCCGTCAGCTACCGCCGGCCATTACCCGCTTTATCCTGACCGACTGGTACAAGGTGTTGAAACAGAGTGTCTGGGCCGAAGGCGCGGACAGTGAAGTGCATCGGCACGCCAACAAATTACTGGAGTGGCTGGTCTGGGTGGGCGACCCCCAGCTTTCTGATCGGGATCGTAACCGGTTGTACCACGTTGGGGAACAACTCGGCGACCGTGTGCGCGAAGTCTGGACTCGCGCTCTGGGTGAGGATGCTCCTGAACAGGCATTACACGAGATCCAGGCGGTAATTGTGGCTCGAATTCGAGGAGAGACACCAGAACTGGAGCCCGCGCTCGCCACCGGTTCAGATTTTGCCTGGGACAGCACCTGGCTGGCAAATGAGCCGGTCTCGGCCGACCACGCCAAACCTCTGGTCGGTCAGTGGTTTGTAGAGGGTGAAGGGGCAAGGGAACAGCGACGTTTTTTCTTTGCTTTGTTGTCTGATAGCGGGGAAGTGCTCTGGACCAATGGTGCCGGCGTTAAACTCGGACTGCAGCCGTGGGCCGAGTTCCAGGCCGAGCTTGGCCGCGGTGCGCTCAGGCCGCTTCCAGAACCAACGGCCTTCGGTCAGGTACTTGTAGAAACCCTCGAAGTGCTATCGAAAGTCTGCGCCAGGCAGCTGGAACAACGGGAAAAGGCGGCCAAGGAAGCCCGTGCCCGGGCCGAAGCGCTTCGGAAGGAACGGGAAGCGGCCGAGCAGCGCCGTCGGGAAGAAGAGCTCGCACGTCAGCAGGAACTTGAACGGGAGCGTGAAGAGGTTGAGCGCCAACGGGTGGCGGATGAGAAGGCGGAGCAGGAGCGTTTGCGAAAAGAGGCCGCGCTGGTGGCCACCAAACAGGTTGAAGGTATCGCTCTCGGTGGCTGGATTGTGCTTACCCAGGAAACCCGGGATGACGACCCTGTCCGGCTCAAGCTTGCCGTCAAGATTTCTGCCTCGCGGAAATATGTGTTTGTGGATCGCCTGGGGCTCAATCGCCGGGAATTTCTCCAGGACGAACTGGTTAACGGGATCGTGGAAGGGCGAATTCGTGTGCTTGGCAGTTCGGCCGAGTTTGATGACACCCTGAGCCGTGTTGTCGGGCGTATCCGTGTTGGTCGGAACTGAGGTGAACGATGATCGATGATGATTATGGGTTCGGAATAGAGGACGAGTTGCCGTCAGGGAAAGACCTTCGGGAGGAATATCGGTTAACGGCCCGGGCTCGGGCCTGGATACTGCCGGAATCTCCGGAACCAGAGGTCGAGCCGACTACACCGGATGGCGTGTCCGGCAGACTGGAATGCCAGGTGCGTGACATATCAGCGCGTGGAATCAGTCTTTTGTGCGAGGAGTCGCTCAGTATCGGGTCGATTTTGATTGCGGAAGTAAGTCTGGGCGAACACGCACAGCACTTCCGGCTGAGTGTTGAGGTGATGTGGTGCCGCGAGGCTGAGTGGGGCTACCTGATTGGTGTCCGGGTACTTGAGTCCGATGAAACCGACTACCTGGACTGGATCGAGGCGGTTGCCAGGGCGCTATCGGAAAGCTGAACGAAAAGAGCCGGCATCGCGCCGGCTCTTTTGCTATGGCGGAAGTCAGGAACCGATCAGGCGTCCATCTCCGCCATGCCGGTGATGTTGAAACCACCGTCCACGTACAGGATTTCACCGGTGATGCCTGAGGCCAGGTCGGATGACATGAAGGCGGCGGCGTTGCCGACTTCTTCTGTGGTCACGTTACGACGCAGGGGGGCCTGCTTGGCGTTCTCGGCCAGCATGCGGCGGAAGCTCTTGATGCCTGAAGCGGCCAGGGTCTTGATCGGGCCCGCTGAGATACCGTTCACCCGGACGCCTTCCTTGCCCAGGCTGGCGGCCATATAGCGTACGTTGGCTTCGAGAGATGCCTTGGCCAGACCCATCACGTTGTAGTTCTGCAGCACCCGCTCGGCGCCCAGGTAGCTCAGGGTCAGCAGACTGCTGCCTTCGTGCATCATCTTACGCGCGCCCTTGGCGAGGGCCACGAAGCTGTATGAGCTGATATCGTGGGCAATCCGGAATCCGTCACGGGTGGTGACGTCCACGTAGTTTCCATCCAGCTCATGGGCTGGGGCATAACCAACCGCATGGATGATGATGTCGATGTTGTCCCAGTGTTTGCCCAGTTGCTCGAATACCTGGTCAATCTGCTCGTCGCTGGCGACGTCACAGGGGAAAGTCAGTTTGCTGCCCCATTGTTCCGCGAACTTCTCAACGCGGGACTGCAGTTTCTCGTTCTGATAGGTGAAGGCCATTTCGGCGCCTTCACGAGCGAAGGCCTCGGCAATGCCGTAGGCAATGGAATGTTTGCTGGCGACGCCAACAATCAGTGCTTTTTTGCCACTGAGGATTCCCATGGGTTTCTGCTCCCTGTGTTCCGTGGTTTCGGCGCATTATCCCCGACCTGTCAGGGTCGGGTAACGCTCAATTGGTCGTAGACTGATAGAAAAATGCGGCATTCAGCAGTTCCCGGGTATACGGCTGTTGTGGTTCCCGGAAAATGGCCTCTGCATCGCCGTAGTCCACAATCCGGCCTTGCCTGAGTACCAGCAGTTTGTGGCTGAGTGCGCGAACAACGGCCAGATCATGACTGATAAAGATGTAGCTTAGCCTATATCGGGCCTGAATTTCCCGTAAAAGCTCGATCACCTGCTTCTGTACCGTTCTGTCGAGGGCGGAGGTGGGTTCATCCAGAATCATCAGGTCTGGCTGGAGAACCAGCGCGCGTGCTATGGCAATACGCTGGCGCTGGCCGCCGGAGAATTCGTGTGGATACCGATGCCGTGCGTCGGGATCCAGGCCTACATCCTGAAGTGCCCGGATAACCTTGGCTTCGTGCTGCCGGGAACTGCCGGGCTCGTGGATTTCCAGGCCTTCACGGATGATTTCTTCAACGGACATCCGCGGGCTGAGGCTACCAAAGGGATCCTGGAACACAATCTGAACGCGCCGTCGCCATGGTCGGAACGCTTTCTGGGAGAGGGACGACAGCTCGGTACCGCAGAGGCTGAACTGGCCGGTGCTCGGGGTGAGTTTCAGCAAGGCGTGGCCCAGTGTGGTTTTACCACTGCCACTCTCGCCGACAACGCCGAGGGTTTCACCGGCCCGCAGCCGGAAGCTGGCATCCTGTACCGCGTGGAAGCTTTCCTTTACCTTGCCCAGCAGGGTCTTGCGAATGGGGAAATGCACATTCACGTTGTCTACGGTCATCAGGGTTTCGGTGCCGGTGGCGGCAGGCAGAGGGTGCTCCGGTGGTTCCGCTTCTATCAGTTTGCGGGTGTAGGCATGAGTGGGCGACGCGAACAGGGCTTCCGTCGCGCCTTGTTCAACCATTTTCCCGCGCTCCATGACCACCACGCTATCAGCGTACCGACGCACGATGCTCAGATCATGGGTAATAAGCAACACCGCCATGCCCAGCTTCTGTTGCAGCGATTTCAACAGCTCCAGCACCTGTTTCTGCACGGTGACATCCAGAGCCGTTGTGGGCTCATCCGCAATCAGCAGATCGGGTTCATTGGCCAGCGCCATGGCAATCATTACCCGCTGTTTTTGCCCACCCGATAATTGGTGTGGGTAGCTCGTCAGGCGGGTCTCCGGGGCCGGAATCCCGACCAGTTCCAGTAATTCCAGGCAGCGTTTACGGGCCTGGGGGCCGCGCATGCCTTTGTGTAGTTCCAGGGTCTCGCAAATCTGCTTTTCAACGGTATGCAACGGATTGAGCGAGGTCATCGGCTCCTGGAAGATCATGCTGATATGCCGGCCACGAATCTGACGCAGGCGCTTTACCGGCGCCTGCAGCAAGTCTTCGCCCTTGTAGAGGATCTGTCCGGCGGGATAATCCGCATGACGTTCATCCAGCAGCCGAAGTATCGACAGGGCAGATACCGACTTGCCGGAGCCGCTTTCGCCAACCAGCGCGAGAGTCTGGCCTTTGTCGATGCTGAATGACAGCCCGTCAACCACCCGTGGGCCGTGGTCGAAGGTGATGGACAGGTCCGAGATGGAAAGCAGGTCACTCATATCAGTTCTTTCTCGGGTCAAAGGCATCGCGAACCGCTTCTCCCACAAACACCAGCAGCGTAAGCATGACGGCCAGTGACACGAATGCGGAAATACCCAGCCAGGGTGCATGAAGGTTGGCTTTACCCTGGGCAATCAGCTCGCCCAGTGACGGTGAGCCCGAGGGCAGGCCGAACCCCAGGAAATCCAGAGACGTGAGCCCGGTTATGGCGCCGGTGAGAATAAACGGCATGAACGTGAGGGTTGCCACCATGGCGTTGGGCAGAATGTGCCGGAACATGATTCTGCGATTGTCCAGGCCGAGCGCTCTGGCGGCTTTCACATACTCGAAGTTACGGGCGCGGAGAAACTCAGCCCGCACGACATCCACCAGCCCCATCCAGCTGAACAGCAGCATGATGCCCAGCAACCACCAGAAATTGGGCTGAACAATCGAAGACAGAATGATGAGCAGGTACAACATGGGCAAACCAGACCAGATCTCGATAAAGCGCTGGCCAAACAGATCGATCTTGCCACCGTAGTAGCCCTGAAGTGCGCCAACGGCAACGCCAACGATGGAACTGGCGATGGTGAGCGTCAGGCCGAACAACACCGAAATGCGAAATCCATAGATCACCCGGGCGGCCACATCCCGACCCTGATCGTCGGTTCCCAGCCAGTTCTCGGCACTGGGCGGCGCAGGTGAGGGAACAGTCAGATCGTAGTTGATAGTGTTATAACTGAAGCGAATGGGAGGCCAGAGCATCCAGCCATTGCTTTCGATTTCGTCCGC
Source organism: Marinobacter sp. EN3 (assembly GCF_000475315.1). Classification (NCBI taxonomy): domain Bacteria; kingdom Pseudomonadati; phylum Pseudomonadota; class Gammaproteobacteria; order Pseudomonadales; family Marinobacteraceae; genus Marinobacter; species Marinobacter sp. EN3. Next base: position 176,246 of record NZ_AXCC01000001.1, on the reverse strand, counting down.
GATGAAGTCATCGCGATAATCGGCTTCCGTGGGCAGAAACCCACCAAAAGTTTCTTCGGGCACCTGCTGAATGACGGGAAAGTACCAGTCGCCGTGGTAGGAAACTACAAGAGGTTTATCGTTGGCGATCAGTTCGGCACATAGCGAAAGGCCAAACAGCACCAGAAAAATCCCGAGACTCCAGAAACCGCGCCGGTTAGCGGTAAAGTTATTGAGTCGTCTGCGCTGAATCGGAGAGAGGGTTGCCATGATTACGCACCCTCCCGGCTTTCAAAATCGATGCGCGGATCAACAGCGACATACGTGAGGTCGCTGATCAGCTTCATCACCAGCCCCATCAGCGTCAGGATGTAGAGAGTGCCGAAAATGACCGGATAATCCCGGTTGAGGGCAGCCTCAAAACCAAGCAGGCCGAGGCCGTCCAGTGAGAAGATTACCTCAATCAACAACGACCCGGTAAAGAACAGCGCCACCAGAACGCCGGGCATACTGGCAATGACAATCAGCATGGCATTACGGAACACATGGCCGTAAAGCACCTGCTTTTCTTCCAGGCCCTTGGCTCTGGCGGTGACCACATACTGCTTGCTGATTTCGTCCAGAAACGAGTTCTTGGTCAGCAGCGTGAGGGTAGCGAACCCGCCGATCACGTTTGCGGTCACGGGCAGGGCGAGATGCCAGAAATAATCAGCAACCTTCTGGTACCAGGTCATCTGGTCAAAATCCGGCGAGGTCAGGCCCCGGAGCGGGAACAGATCGAAATAGCTACCGCCGGCAAACAATACGATCAGCAGGATGGCAAACAGGAATCCGGGAATGGCGTAGCCGACCACGATCGCAGAACTGGTCCAGACATCGAACCGGGAGCCATCTGTGACCGCCTTACGGACGCCCAGTGGAATGGACACGAGGTAGATAATCAGCGTGGACCAGAGGCCGAGTGAAATGGAGACCGGCATCTTGTCGAGAATCAGTTCGACGACGCTTCTGTCCCGGAAAAAGGAATCGCCGAAATCGAAGGTGGCATAATCGCCCAGCATTTTGAAAAAGCGTTCGTGCGCAGGCTTGTCGAAGCCGTACATGGCCTCAAGTTCTTCCAGAAGTTCGGGCGGCAGGCCCCGGGAGGCCCGGCTGTCTCCGGAACTGCTCGCCACTTCACTGCCGACATCGCCACCACCGGCGCGCGCCAGAGCGCTGCTGCCGTGGCCTTCCATCTCCGCGAGAATCTGTTCAATGGGGCCACCGGGAGCGGCCTGAACAATGACAAAATTCAACAGCATGATCCCCACCAGGGTGGGGATGATCAGGGCGAGGCGGCGGAGTATGTAAATGCCCATTCAGGGAGCAGTCCTTACTACAGCGTCGTGATAGCGAACGGTATCAGCGTTCAGTCCACCAGTTGTTAAGGTCGATGCCGTTCTTGGGCGTGTTGGCCGGGCGTTTCAGATGGTTCCAGTAGGCCACCCGATCCTTGCGCAAATGCCAGTGCGGGATCACGTAATGGCCATTCAGCAGTACACGATCCAGCGCGTGCACCCGGTGTACAAGCTCTTCCCGGTCCGGCGCCTGAATGACCATGTTGACCAGTTCATCGATGACAGGATCGCTAACGCCCATGAAATTGCGGGAGCCGGGTACATCGGCATTACTCGAGTGCCAGTAGTCCCGTTGTTCATTACCCGGAGAATCAGATTGAGGCAGCACCTGGGTGATCATGTCGAAATCAAAACTCCGAACCCGCTGAACATACTGGTTGCTGTCGACCAGGCGCACCGACACATCGATGCCCAACTTTTCAAGATTCTGTTTGAAGGGTAGAACCACTCGTTCAAAGCTTTTCTGGAACAGAAGGATCTCGAATGCCAGTGGTTTGCCGGTCTCCTGATGGACCATTTTGCCATTCTTGATCTGATACCCGGCTTCCGTCAGGAGTTTCAGTGCGGTACGCAGATTGTCCCGCAGGCTGACGCCGTTTCCGGTATCCGGTGGGACATAGGCCTCTGTGAAAACGTCGGGGCTTAGTTGATCCCGATAGGCTTCAAGAATTTCAAGCTCTCGCCCTTCAGGCAAGCCCGATGAGGCAAGATCGCTGTTCTCAAAATAGCTGCTGGTGCGAGTGTACTGGCCAAAGAACAGGTTCTGGTTGGCCCACTGGAAATCAAAACCGTAGGTCAGCGCCTCCCGAACCAGGGGATCCTGAAACACCGGCTTGCGGGTATTGAAGATAAAGCCCTGCATTCCGGTGGGGCGGTGGTGCTCAATGGCTTCTTTCTCAATATCGCCGCTCTCGAACTGACGACCGGTATAGGCAGTGGCCCAGTTCTTGGCTGAGGTCTCCTGGCGGAAGTGGAAGTTGCCCGTCTTGAATGCCTCCAGGGCGACGGTGTCGTCGTTGTAGTATTCGTAGGAAACGGTGTCGAAGTTGAATCGGCCCTTGCGTACACCCAGATCTTTGGCCCAGTAGTCGTCGACCCTCTGATAGGTAATGGAGCGGCCTGCGTCAAAAGAGGCAATCCGGTAAGGGCCACTGCCCACCGGGATGGTCAGGCCGCTGCTTTCAAACTCTCGATCCTGCCAGAAATGTTCTGGCAGGACGGGCATCTGGCCAAGAATCAGGGGCAGTTCCCGATTGTTGGTTTGCGCAAAGTCAAAGCGAATCCGGTGACTGTTTTCAATGGTCACCTTGTCTACATCCGCGTAGTAGTTGCGGTAAAACGGGTGACCTTCGGTGGTCAGAATCCGGTAGGAAAATTCCACGTCTTCAGCGGTGATTGGTTCACCGTCCTGAAAGCGGGCCTCTTTATTGAGATTGAAGATGACGAAGCTGCGGTCTTCCGGAACTTCAACGGATTCGGCAATCAGCCCGTACTCGGAAAAAGGCTCGTCGGCAGAGGACTCCAGAAGGGTATCGTACACGTAGGCGTTAATACCCGCCGCAGAGATGCCCCGGATGACAAAGGGGTTAAAACTATCGAAGCCGTTGGCAACCACAGATAACTTCAGTTCGCCGCCTTTCGGGGCCTCCGGGTTGACGTAGTCGAAGTGACTGAAATCCGCAGGGTACTTCAGTTCACCGTGCATGGCGATGCCATGCACAGGAGTGGGGTTTTCGGTGACGCCTTCATCGGCTGAGGCGAAACAGGCAGACGCTGCCAGAGCCAGCGTCGCGGTAATTCTGGTCAGCAAGGGTGCTTCTGGTTTTTTTGTCATGGTTCTCGCACGTTACGGACTGTTTCTTATGTCCACGTAGAGTACCAGACTTTGGCCGGGTTGGAGATAACGGTCCGTATTAAGATCGTTCCATGATGCGATGTCACGCACATTCACCGAAAACCGGCTGGCGATGGCGGACAGGGAGTCGCCGCTGCGAACCCGGTATCCCACCTTGCGCACCATGGCCTTGCCCCGGGTATTCGAAGCTACCATGGTCGGCTTTGAAGTTTTCGACCAGATCACCAGTTCCTTGCCTGGAATCAGGGGGTCTCCCGGTGCCATGCCATTCCAGGCAGCCACTTCCCGAACCGAAACCCGGTGCTCCCTGGCAATATCCCAGAAAGTATCGCCCCGGCGCACGGTGTACCGTACCTTGTTGCCGCTACGCTTGCGTTCCTGAGTTCGCTCCAGTCGCTGGGCCTGGCTTAGGGCATAGGCGTCGGAGCCCTTGGTGGAGGACGGAATCAGCAGTTGCTGGCCGATCCGGATCAGGTCACTGTTGAGCTTGTTGACCTGCTGAATGACCGATGGGGTAGTGGAGAACTTGCGGGCAATGGTGTTCAGGCTGTCACCTTTGCGGACTTTATAGTTCTGCCAGGATACACGCTGTTCGCTTGGGAACTCTGCAAGCGCGGTTTGGAATGCCTCGGCCTGTTGCTTGGGTACCAGCAAGCGATGGGGGCCATCCGGATTGGTTGCCCAGCGATTGTAGGACGGGTTCAGCAGATAGATTTCATCAATATCCACGCCGGCTAATTCTGCGGCCTGGGCCAGATCCAGCTGGGAGCCGGTATCCACCACTTCGAAATACGGTTCGTCTTTTAATGGTGGCAGGTCGATACCGTAGGCTTTCGGATCGTCGAAAATTTTTGCCAGGGCAATCAGTTTGGGCACATAGTGGCGCGTCTCCGTCGGTAATGTCAGAGACCAGTAATCTGTGGATTTTCCGGCGTTGCGGTTACGACGCATGGCGCTGGATACGGTCCCGCCCCCGGAATTATAAGCGGCCAGGGCCAGGGTGTAATCGCCATCGAACCGGTTGGCCAGGCGCTCCAGGTAAGTCAGGGCAGCATCGGTAGCCGCAATCACGTCCCGTCGGTCATCATGCCACCAGCTTTGGGTCAGCCCGAAGTATTTGCCGGTAGACGGGATGAACTGCCAAAGCCCGGCAGCGCGACCGTGGGAGTAGGCAAAAGGATCAAAGGCGCTTTCTACCACTGGCAACAGAGCCAGTTCGCTGGGCAGGCCGCGTTTTTCGGTTTCATTGATAATGTAATGCAGGTACCGGGAGCCTCTTTCCACCACGCGATCGATGTAACGGGGGTGGCGCACGTACCAGTCCAATTGAGCCTGTACCCTGGCATTGTCGACGGAGTGATCCATGGTGAAACCGGCGCGAAGTCGTGACCACAGATCGTCTGTTCTGGTGGATGCGTCGGATTGCCGGGCGGGATTGTCCAGTTTTTCCCGAGCTTGCTGGGCCTTGGCCTGAAGTTCCGGGGAGATGGCGTCATCTAATGGTGCCCCGCTGGCACTGTCCTCTCCATTGCCGGCAGCGACGTCAGCCTTGAGGTCCTCATCGCCCTTGGCAACAACCACTTGCTGTGAGTCCAGGGGGTCTTTTTGCTGACTCTCTTCCTCGGTCCCGAACCAGGCCGAAGGTGTATGCCAGTTTTCGGCGATCTGACTGGTACTGCAGCCGCTGAAAAGGGTTGACGCGAGAAGGATGAAGGGCAGTCGTTTTACCGGCATAAACACAGGGTTCCGGGTGGAGCCGGCGGGTATCTGTAAAAATAGCCGGCATATTTAAAAGGTTACGTTCGATAATTGCTCGAAATTCTATGGGAGCGTTTTCCGGGCGGTCAAGCTGAGCCATGTTACGGCTGTGAGATAAATTGTTAAGCAGTGACCGCCCGCACGCTCAGAAGTTATCCTTGCCGTGCCGTACGGCTGCAAAAACCGCACAATCCGAGCCGGTGGCAAGGCGGTGTGTGGTGCTGTAATTCTCGGCGGCCTCTATGACCATGGCATCATCCCACCGAAGGAATGGGTTCAGCTGTTTCTCCTGGCCAATCGTGGTAGGCACGGTTGGCTTACCCCGTTCCCGAAGATCTTTGCAGGCGTTCTCAAACTCGGCCAACGCCTTATCTTCGGGTAGCCAGTGACGGGCGAAGCGAAGGTTTGCCAAGGTGTATTCATGAGCACAGTATACTGCAGTGTTATCCGGAAGGTCCCGCAGGGTCTGGAGCGAGGTGTGCATCTGCTCCGGTGTGCCTTCGAACAGTCGTCCGCAGCCGCAGACAAACAGTGTGTCGCCGCAGAACAGAACGGGTTTGTCATTTACCTGGGTGTCGCTGTAATAGGCAATATGATCCAGGGTATGGCCGGGAACTGCCAGGACATTGAACGTGATGCCTTCCCAGACGACTTCATCGCCGGCATGAACCGTGTTTGTAGCACCCTTGAAGGGCGAATCCGTCGGGCCAACAATACGGATGCCCGGATACTGTTGCTGAAGCTCTTTCACGCCGCCGGTGTGATCCGGGTGGTGATGGGTGATCAGGATGGTGTCTGCTGAGAAACCGCTGTCACTGAGATAATCCAGCACCGGCTTTGCCTGGCCGGGATCGACTATCAGGGTCTTGCCGGACTCAAGGTTGGTAAGGCACCAGATATAGTTGTCTGAGAATGCCGGAACCGGATGAATGCGCAAGGTGGCCACCCCATGTGTTCAATGAATGTGCCTGTTATGATAATGCAACAACGGGTACAGCCCAAGGAGCGGCAGGTTGCGCGAGCAATCAAGCCTTTAGTGGATCGGGTAGGGGAGCCAGCGTGACAACCAGCGGCGTGATTGACTATTCAGCACGACATGAGAGTTTTGAGCGTTGGGTGCAGACCCACCTTGGCCGCTCCCTGCTGGCCAGCCAGAGAGCGGTACTTGATAAGGAACTGCAAGGCCTTACGGGGGCAAGACAACTTCAGGTCGGCCTGAGTCACCGATTGCCTTTGGCGAGTGGTACCGATTTTGCCCAGAAGATTATTACCTGCCCGGCCTGGCATGCCCATATGCCAGAGGGCGTGGCGGTTTGTGACGCCGACGAGCTGCCGTTTCCCGGTGATTCCATGGATCTTGTGATCCTTCATCATACGGCCGATTTCTCTCCGGATCCGCACCAGGTACTTCGCGAGTCCGCCCGTGTATTGCGAGGTGAGGGGCGCATCGCTCTGGTTGGGTTTAACCCCCTCAGTCTCTGGGGCGCACGCAGGCTGGTTTCCCGCCATCGGTTTGGCCCCTGGGGTGGTCGGTTCCTGATGCGATCACGAATGGAGGACTGGCTCAGGTTGCTGGGGTTCGAGCTGGAAAACAGTGGCACCTATTTCTGTACCCTTCCGCTGCAGCGAAAACACGGGGCATCCGGAAGACGGCAGCGTTTGGCCGCCAGTAGCCGCCCTCATTTACTGCCCACGGGCGCCTATTACTGTATCCTTGCGCGCAAACGCGAATACGCCCGGATCCGGACCAGGGCATCCTGGCGCAAGAGCAAGGTAATATCTTTGCCCGGAACGGTGGGGGTATCCAGTGGCTGTGCCAGCCATAGCTCAGGCAGGGTGGACAGGCGGAGAACAGAACAGGAGCAGTAATGGCTGGTAAGGTAGTGATGTATACCGACGGAGCTTGTAAAGGTAACCCTGGGCCCGGGGGGTGGGGTGTCGTATTGCGCTATGGCGATGCGTGCAAGACCATGCACGGTGGCGAGCTGCAGACCACGAATAACCGGATGGAACTGATGGCGGCCATTCGAGGCTTGAGGGAGCTCAAGCGCGCTTGCCAGGTGGAGCTGTATACGGACTCACAATACGTGCGCAAGGGCATTACCGAATGGATGAGCGGCTGGAAGCGCAATGGCTGGAAAACCTCGGCAAAAAAACCGGTCAAGAATGCGGATCTGTGGCAGGAGCTCGATGCTGAAACTGCCAGACACACCGTTAACTGGCATTGGGTGAAGGGTCATTCAGGGCATCCTGATAACGAGTTGGCGGATGAGTTGGCCAACCGCGGAGTCCGCGAACTGAACGGGGCCTGAACCCTGGCCCCCTGGAAAACCGATTAATGAGCAGTGAGTGAGAGCGCAGTTGCATGAGACAGATCGTACTGGATACCGAAACCACGGGTATTGATCCGAACGAAGGTCACCGCATTATCGAAATTGGTTGTGTGGAAGTGATCGAACGCGAGCTGACCGGTCGCAACTATCACGTATACATTAACCCTGAGCGGGAGGTAGAAGCGGAGGCTATCACCGTTCACGGTATCACCAACGAATTTCTGGCCGACAAGCCAAAGTTTGCGGAGGTTGCCGACGAGTTCTTTGAGTTCATCAAGGGCGCAGAGCTGGTCATCCATAACGCCGCGTTCGACGTGGGCTTCATGGACTCCGAATTCGCCCGCCTGAAACCGGTTCGGAAAACAGCAGACCACTGCGGTATTGTCGATTCACTGGCCATTGCCAGGAAAAAGCATCCGGGCCAGAAAAACAATCTCGACGCCCTGTGCAAGCGCTATGGAGTGGATAACTCCAACCGTGACCTTCACGGGGCATTGCTGGACGCCGAGATCCTGGCAGACGTCTATCTGCTGATGACCGGCGGCCAGACCGCGCTGTCCCTGGATGCCGGCTCCGGCGATGAAGGTGGCGGTGGCGGTATTCGCCGGATCTCCGGTGAGCGCGCGCCGTTGGCGGTGGTTCGGGCCACCAGTGATGAAGCCTCTGCCCATGATGAGTTCATGGCGATGATGGAGAAGCAGGCCGGCGAAACGGTGTGGTCCCGGTTGCAGGCAACAGAATGAGAACCACGTTCAGCTGTACCATTTGTTACATTCCGGCTTTCTTGAGCTACTTGAGTTTTGTGTTATAAGTAATGATAAGTTCGCCAGTTTTTTGCGAACCGTTCAGGTCTGGGCAAGGGCTGCCTCGCTGAACAGGAAGGACCTGCCCGTATGCAGGCTGCAGTTCATGAACAGGATGCGGTAGTCTCCGCAAATTAACAGGAAGCGTTTATGGTTCAATCGTCTCTGGCGACGAAATCGCAGTCGTTTGATCTGGTCAAAAGTGAAATCGAACAGACCATCAAGCAGGCAGAATCCAGCCTTGAGCGCTTTCAGGAAAACCGCGAGAGCGGGGAAGATCTGCAGAACTGTGTTGATTACCTGAACCAGCTTCGGGGAATCTTCATTCTGGTGGAGCTCCGGGGCGGAACCCTGCTTTGCCAGGAGGCGGTTAATCTCGCCAATGATGTGCCGGTTGGTGCCAACGACGACAAGAATATACTGCTGACAGCACTTAACAGCGCGCTATTCATTCTCCGCCGTTACGTCGAGTACTACCATCAGCAACGTGAAGATCATCCCGAGCTGCTGCTGCCCGTGATCAATGATCTGCGTGAAGCCCGTCGTGAGAAACCTTATCCCGAATCCTGCTTCTTTGATATCGACATCAAGGAGCGCCCGGACTTTTGCAGCGATCTGGGGCTGAGGCCCATGGATGATGCAGAGTCTGAATATGAAATCCTGGCCCGTCGCATGCGCCTGACCTTCCAGGTGGCACTGCTCGGCATTCTCCGCGAGCGCAACGAAGCGGTTAGCAAGAAGCTCATTGCCAGGGCTGCCCGTGGTCTCGCACGGCTGTGTCAGGGGGCGCCTATGGGGCAGATGTGGTGCCTGCTGGCGTTGGTCTCCGATACCATGCTGGATCGTGCCATGGGCTTTAGCAAGGCCCGCAAACGTCTGCTGATGCGAATCGAGAAATACGCGCGGGAAGTGGTGTATGTCGGCAAGGTAGCTACCGCCAAGGACGCCCCCGAATCGCTGATCAAAGATCTGGTCTATCTGCTTTACCGCAGTGGCTCAGCCAACCCTGAGGTGACGCGGGTACTCTCTGCTTATCAGCTCGGTCCTGCCGAATTCCCGGACGCACTTCTTGAGGCTCATTCCCGGCGCCTCTATGGCCCTGGCACGGACGTGCTCAAATCCCTGTCTGAAGCCTTGCAGGAAGAGCTTAATCAGCTGAAAGACAAGCTGGACATCATCGAGCGCGGAATAGAACCGGATCTGGCCGAACTTGCCTCGATTGCCGACACTCTGGAGCGCCTGGCCAATACGCTGGTGATGCTCGATCTGAACCGCCTGGCCGGTATTTCCCGTGAAGAAGCTGCCAAACTGCGTAAATGGGAAGAGGAAAACCGCCTGCCAGCGGAGGAAGAGCTCTATCGTCTGGCGGATTCCGTGCTGGGGGTAGAGGATGCCGTCATGCAGATCGTGACCCGCGGCATTACCTCAGAGACCGATGCCCTTGCTGGTGCAGACCGGAGCCGGGACGAATCCGTGTACCTGCAGGAAGCCATCTGGGTTGTGGCGGATGAGGCCCGTAGTGCGTTGACCCTTGCCAAGCGAGCGATTACAGCATTTATCGAATCCGATTACGACAAGCTTCATCTGGCCAACCTGCCGGGGACACTGCGCAGTATCTGGGGTGGCTTGCAAATGGTGGACGACCCCATCGCAGCGGACGTCATTGCCAGGGTCGCGACGTCTATTCAGGAGCGCCTGCTGGATGCGCGCGAAGCCCCTGCGTCACAGGTTCTGGAAGCGCTGGCGGATGCTCTCACCTCACTCGAGTACTACATTGAAGGCGTCGGTCGGCGGGAAGACCGGAATGTAGACCTGCTCAAGCTGGCTCAGAGTTCGCTGGATGACGTCGGTCTGTAGACGCCAGGGTGGCCTGAGTTTCTGAATGGCATAAAAAAACCTGCGGTTTGCGCAGGTTTTTTTATAGCTGGTGTTTAACCGGGCTCAGCCCATGTTGAACAGTTCACCCAGCTTGGTTGCCAGCATCATGTCGCCTTCGGCGCGCAGCTGGCCAGCCATGAACGCCTGCATGCCGTCAGTCTCGCCAGAGACAATACCCTGCAGGGTTTCAGAGTTCATGATCAGGGTAACAGAAGGATCGTCGTGTGCGCCTTCGTGCAGCTTGCAGGTGCCGTCATTGATCACGAGGTGGTAAGTCTTGTCGTCTTCGATGTCGAACTGGAATACCAGGTCCAGGCCCTGTGCTGCGTCTGCGTTGAAGTTCTGTTCGAGTTTTTCAAATACCTGAGCTACAGACATTGTTTTACCCTTTTTGATGGTTGTCTTGTCATGGTGGTGACGACTAGTGATCCCTGGCAGAGGCAGCCTGTACAGCAGCCGGGGTAGCGCCAACCTCGCAATCCGACTTTATGGTTAGAGCCGGTTCGTGTCAAGCTTGATCGAACGCTTGTTTTAATTTTATCGCGGGCTTATCAGGCCTGTGCCGAGGCGGTACACTTCGGGGTTTGCAAATACGTGTGGAGACTGCATTTTGGAATTTCTGACCGAATACGGCCTGTTCCTCGCCAAGGTGGCGACTTTCGTGGTGGCGGCGATTGTGCTCGTGTCCATCATTGTCTCGGCAACCCAGAAAGACCGGGACGATCACGAAGGTGAGGGTGAGCTGAAAATACGCAAGCTGAACGATCAGTATCGCCGGCTCAGAGAGTCAATCCAGGCCAGGTTGATGACAGACCAGGAACGAAAGGCCTGGCAGAAGAAAAAGAAAAAAGAGGACAAGGCTGAAAAGAAAGCGACGAAAAAGCAGCCAGAACCTGACGCTACCGAAGAGAAAACGGCGCGTGTTTACGTGCTTGATTTCGATGGTGACATTAAAGCCAGCGATACCGATACCCTGCGGCGTTCAGTGTCGGCGGTTCTGAGTGTTGCCAATCCGGAAACGGACGAAGTGGTTATCCGCCTGGAGAGCGGCGGTGGTCTGGTTCATGCCTATGGGCTGGCGGCAGCCCAGCTGGACCGGATTCGCAGCAAGGGCATCAAGTTGACCGCCTGCGTCGACAAGGTTGCGGCCAGCGGCGGCTATATGATGGCCTGCGTGGCTGATCGCATTATTGCTTCGCCGTTTGCCGTGCTCGGTTCCATCGGGGTGGTGGCGCAACTCCCGAACTTCCACCGGTTCCTGAAAAAGAACGACGTTGACTTTGAGGTGCTCACCGCGGGTGAACACAAGCGAACGCTGACAATCTTTGGTGAGAATACCGATAAGGGACGCCAGAAATTCCTCGAGGACCTGGAGGATACCCATGTCCTGTTCAAGGAGTATGTGAGTGAGCGGCGTCCGGATCTGGATATTCAGGCGGTTGCCAATGGAGATATCTGGTTCGGCAAGCGCGCTCTGGACGTGAAGCTGATCGATGAGATCAAAACGTCTGACGAATACCTGATTGAGGCTTGTGAGCGGGGAGACGTGATCTCAGTGTCTTTCCAGCGCAAACGTACACTGCCGGAAAAGCTCGGTTTGGCTACCAGCGCGGCGCTCGAACATACCGTCTGGAAAGTGTTGAGTGCGTTTCGGAATCAAAAAATGCAGTAAACCAGAACTGAACACCAGCGCATGACGACTCATGCGCTGGTGATTGGTCTCAGGAGGCCCGGCGGCGGAACAGGGGCTGGTCCGTGTCGGTCGCAGCCTGGTAGGTCTGGGTGAAGAAGCTCAGGCACTTCGGTGCCTTTGCAATGTCCTTGTCAGCGCGCAGTACGTAGCTGTCAAAGCCACAGCGCTTCATGAACTGAAGCTGGTCAAGCAGCACATCGCCAATGGCTCGCAGCTCGCCGCGGTACCCGAACCGTTCACGTAGCAAACGGCCAATGCTGTAACCACGGCCATCGACAAAGCGCGGGAAATTCACCGCGATCAGTGGCAATTCATTCACTTTCTCGCCAAGCAATTCCGGCTCATCGTGGCTGTCAAACCAGACACCCACTGAGGGCTTTGCGGCAAAGTGCTCATGGCCGGCCAGCCACAGATCTGCCGGAATCAAGACCGGCTTATCTTCAGGAATATCCATGGATTCACCCGCCGCAGGGCGGGGCACCACAACCCAGTCGTCATTACGAATCGTGCCGTCAGCGGCAATTACATCAGGCATATACCCGCTCCTTGAAAGGATCCAGACCGACCCGGCGATAGGTGTCCAGGAAGGTTTCCTCTTCCGTCCGGTTTTCTACGTAAACATTGATCAGCTTGGCGATGACCTCTGGCATTTCCTCACGAGCGAAGGACGGCCCAAGAATCTTGCCGATGGTGGCGTCGTGGTGTGACGATCCACCCAGGCTGATCTGATAGAACTCTTCGCCTTTCTTGTCGACGCCCAGAACACCAATATTGCCCACGTGGTGGTGGCCACAGGCGTTCATGCAGCCTGAAATGTTCAGGTCGATGGGGCCGAGGTCGTACAGGAAGTCCAGGTCATCAAAACGACGCTGGATTGCTTCCGCCACAGGAATCGACTTGGCGTTGGCCAGGGCGCAGAAATCGCCGCCGGGGCAGCAGATAACGTCGTTCAGTGTGTTCAGGTTCGCCGTTGCGAAGCCCAAAGGCACAAGCTTTTGCCAGAGCTCAAACAGTCGATCCTGGCGGACGTCTGCCAGTACCACATTCTGCTCGTGAGTGGCCCGGGCTTCACCGTAGCTGTACTCATCCGCAAGGTCGGCAATCTGCTCCAACTGGAAGTCGGTGACATCCCCCGGGGGCGTGCCGGTCTTCTTGAGCGTCAGGGTTACAATGGCGTAGCCCGGCTTTTTGTGACTGTTGACGTTGTGGGTCAACCACTTGTCAAATTCACGGTTCTCGAAGCGCTGCGTCGCCAGCAGGTCGGTAGCATTGTCCAGTGCATCATACGCCGGCTCGGTAAAGTAGCCCTGGAATTTGCTCACCACCTCCGGTGTCAGCCGGGAAGGTGAGTCTTTGATGTGGGCCCACTCCGCTTCAACTTTTTCGGCAAAGCCCTCGGGGCTCAGCGCCTTGACCAGAATCTTGATGCGCGCCTTGAACTTGTTGTCCCGGCGGCCGTAACGGTTGTAAACCCGGACAATGGCTTCCAGGTAAGTCAGCAGATCCAGTTCCGGCAGGAAATCGCGGATGACCGGGCCAACCATGGGGGTACGACCAAGTCCGCCGCCAACGTGAACCCGGAAGCCAAGTTCTCCCTGGTCATTGCGTACCAGCTGCAAGCCAATGTCATGCACCCGGATAGCTGCGCGATCCGTGTGTTCGGAGGCATTCACGGCAATCTTGAATTTACGTGGTAAAAACGCAAACTCCGGATGGAACGTCGACCACTGGCGAATAATCTCGCAATAGGTGCGTGGATCAGCGATTTCGTCCACCTGGACACCGGAGAACGGGTCCGTGGTGGTGTTCCGGATGCAGTTACCGCTGGTCTGATTTGCGTGCATTTCCACTTCCGCCAGCTCAGCCAGAATATCGGGCACGTCTTCCAGGTTCGGCCAGTTCAGCTGGATGTTGGTGCGGGTGGTGAAATGGGCGTAGCCTTTATCATAGTCCCGGGTTACGCGTGCCAAGCGGCGAAGCTGCTCGGAGCGAAGCATGCCGTAAGGGATACAGATACGGAGCATGGGTGCGAGACGCTGAACATAAAGCCCGTTCTGCAGTCGAAGTGGAAGAAATTCCTCTTCAGCCAGCTCGCCGGCAAGGGCGCGCTCGGTCTGGTCGCGGAATTGGGCAACACGCTCTGCGGCTATCTGCCGGTCGTGCTCATCATAAACGTACATAGTGGAACGTCCTGCCTGCTACATCAGAAGAGCTCAAATTTCCGGCCGGGTTTCATGGACCGGGCCTTATTCCTGCGAGGCAGGATACCATCGTGTTTTTATTCTCAAAATGATTATTTCAACATAACATTATCGATTCAGGTGATAAGTGATCGAACCCGGGACTGGACGAATGTCAATTTGCTGCTTTACTTGAACGGGAAAGTCAGAAAAACAACAACTTCGAATACGAAGGAGGAAATGCCATGAAAAAGTCCGTGCGATCAGACAGCCAGGCCGACGCGGTGGCCGCGGTATTGCTCGTGTTACTGGCAGTTGCCTTTGCGGTGGTTTGGGTGTCCGGGCAGTAGCTTATTGCCCGGCCAGCACCAGTTTAACCACGATGATCAGCCCGCCTACAAACGCGACGGTAAACAGAACGCCGGCAATGATGTAGGGCAGTGGGCTGTGGTGTGAAAAGTCTTCCTGGCGGCGCTTGTCGGACTGCACACCGAATGCGCCTGCCAGAATGCTCTGCATGATTTTCAGAACCCCCGGGCTGCGGGGGCGTTGGTCGTTATTGTTGTTATCGGTCACGTCATTCATGGAATCCGCCTCAGGTTATTCCGCCGGATCGTACGCCAGGCTTGGCATCAACCAGCGTTCGGCCTCGGCTTTGGTCAGGCCTTTGCGTTCAGCATAGTCCTCAACCTGATCAACGCCAATTTTGCCAACGGCAAAGTACTTGGCTTCCGGGTGGGCGAAGTACCAACCGGAGACTGCTGCGGTTGGATACATAGCAAAATGCTCCGTTAGCTGCAGGCTGGTGTTGGCGGTGGCGTCCAGCAATTTGAACAGGGTGGCCTTTTCAGTGTGGTCCGGGCAGGCGGGATAGCCGGGGGCCGGACGGATACCACGATAGCGTTCCTTGATCAGGTCCTCGTTGGCCATCTGCTCGTCGGTGGCATAACCCCAGAACTCCTTGCGCACTCGCTCATGCATGCGCTCGGCAAAGGCTTCGGCCAGTCGGTCTGCCAGGGCCTGGACCATAATGGCGCTGTAGTCATCGTGGGCGTTCTTGAACTCTGTGGTCAGTTCGTCAACGCCGATGCCAGTGGTCACCGCAAAGCCGCCCACGTAATCGCCCAGATGCAGACTCTCCGGCGCCACGAAGTCGGACAGTGCCATCATTGGCTTGCCCGGAGCCTTCTCATCCTGCTGGCGCAGGTGGTGCAGGGTGGTCAGCTCTTCGGTTCGGGACTCATCGGTGTACACCACAATGTCATCACCCCGGCGATTGGCGGGCCAGAACCCGATAACGCCTCTTGCCGAGATCCGCTTGTCCCCGATCATCTGTTTCAGCAGTTTCTGGGCATCGTCAAACAGGGTGCGGGCGGCTTCGCCACGCTTCGGGTCGTCAAAAATAGCCGGGTATTTGCCGGCGATGTCCCAGGAAATAAAGAACGGTGTCCAGTCGATGTAGTCCACCAGTTCGTTCAGATCATAGTCTTCGAATACCCGGACACCGGTAAAAGCCGGCTTGGGTGGCTGGTAGTTCTCGAAATCGATTTCCGGTGCACGAGCACGGGCTTCTTTCAGCGACACCAGTTTGGTGCGGTCGCCACGGTTCTTCCGGCGTTCACGGATTTCATCATATTCGGTGCGGGCTGCTTCCACGAAAGCCGGCTTGGCGGTTTTGCTCAACAGCTGGGAAGCCACGTTCACACAGCGGGAGGCATCAGACACGTAGAGGGCAATGTCATTCTTGTACTGGGGCTCGATTTTTACGGCGGTGTGGGCTTTGGAGGTGGTGGCGCCGCCAATCATCAGCGGGATATTGAAGTCCAGCCGCTGCATTTCCCGGGCCACGTGCACCATCTCATCGAGTGACGGTGTGATCAGGCCGCTCAGGCCGATCATGTCGACATTTTCTTTTCGGGCCGTTTCCAGGATTTTTTCACAGGGCACCATCACTCCAAGGTCGATCACCTCGTAGTTGTTGCACTGCAGGACAACGCCAACAATGTTTTTGCCAATGTCGTGTACGTCGCCCTTGACCGTGGCCATCAGGATCTTGCCCTTGGCCTGCTGGTCTTCAGTCTTCTCTGCTTCGATGTAGGGAATCAGGTGCGCCACGGCCTGCTTCATTACCCGGGCGCTCTTGACCACCTGGGGCAGGAACATCTTGCCGTCACCGAACAGATCGCCGACCACGTTCATGCCAGCCATCAGCGGACCTTCGATCACTTCAATGGGATGGCTGGCGTTCTGCCGGCAGGCTTCCGTGTCGTCAATAATGTAACTGGTAATGCCTTTAACCAGGGCATGCTCCAGGCGCTTCTCAACGGGCCACTCACGCCAGGCAAGATCTTCTTCTTTGGCCTGGCCGCCTTTACCTTTGAACTTTTCGGCGGCTTCAAGCAGGCGATCGGTGGAGTCATCCCGGCGGTTCAGAACCACGTCTTCCACCAGTTCCTTCAGATCCGGCTCGATCTCGTCGTAGATCACCAGTTGGCCGGGATTCACGATGCCCATATTCATGCCGGCCTTGACCGCGTGATACAGGAAGACAGAGTGAATGGCCTCACGTACCGCATCGTTGCCGCGGAACGAGAACGACACGTTACTGACGCCCCCGGAGATAGAGGCGTGGGGGCAATGCTCCCGGATCCAGCGTGTGGCGTTGATAAAGTCCACCGCGTAGTTGTTATGCTCTTCAATGCCGGTGGCAATGGCAAAGATGTTGGGGTCAAAGATAATGTCGGCCGGGTTGAAGCCGATGCCGGTCAGCACATCATAGGAGCGTTTGCAGATTTCAGTCTTGCGTTCGAAGGTATCGGCCTGGCCGTCTTCGTCAAAGGCCATCACCACCACCGCAGCGCCGTAGCGCATGCAGTCCCTGGCACGTTTGATGAACTCCTCTTCACCTTCTTTCAGGCTGATGGAGTTCACCACGGCCTTGCCCTGAATACAGCGCAGACCTGCTTCGATCACATCCCACTTGGACGAGTCGATCATGACGGGTACGCGGGAAATGTCCGGTTCAGAGGCCACCAGGTTCAGGAACGTAACCATCACCTCCCTGGAATCCAACATGCCCTCGTCCATGTTGATATCGATGATCTGCGCACCGTTCTCAACCTGATCCCGGGCAACGCTCAGGGCTTCCTCATACTGTTCTTCCTTGATCAGCCGCAGGAAGCGCTTGGAGCCGGTTACGTTGGTGCGTTCACCCACGTTGATGAACAGAGTGTTTTCGTCACCGGTAAACGGTTCCAGGCCGGAGAGTCTGAGTGCTTTCGGGCG
Organism: Marinobacter sp. EN3; assembly: GCF_000475315.1. Classification (NCBI taxonomy): domain Bacteria; kingdom Pseudomonadati; phylum Pseudomonadota; class Gammaproteobacteria; order Pseudomonadales; family Marinobacteraceae; genus Marinobacter; species Marinobacter sp. EN3. Next base: position 159,085 of record NZ_AXCC01000001.1, on the reverse strand, counting down.
TTCAGGAATCTGTCGGGGCGGATACTTGGCCACTGCCTTGGCGATGGCTTCAATATGATCCGGGCGCGAGCCGCAACAGCCGCCGATGATGTTCAGAAAGCCGTCTTTGGCAAAGCCTTCAATGATCTCGGCCATTTCCTCCGGGGTCTGGTCGTATTCACCAAACTCGTTGGGCAGCCCGGCGTTGGGGTGGGCTGATACATAGGTTTCGGCCTTGTTCGACAGTTCTTCCACATAAGGCCGCAGCGCGTCCGCGCCCAGTGCACAGTTCAGGCCCACGGAAATCGGTTTAGCGTGGGCAACCGAGTTGTAGAAGGCTTCAGTGGTTTGGCCGGACAGGGTTCGGCCAGAGGCGTCGGTGATGGTGCCGGAAATCATGATCGGCAGCTCAATACCACTGTCTATAAAGAACTGCTGAGTTGCGTAGATTGCTGCTTTGGCGTTCAGGGTGTCGAAAACAGTTTCAATGAGAATAAGGTCTGAACCACCTTCAACCAGGCCGGAAACTGCCTCGTAGTAATTGTCGACCAGAGTCTGGAAATCCACGTTCCGGTAACCGGGATTGTTCACATCCGGTGAAATAGAAGCGGTGCGTGAGGTGGGACCCACGGCACCGGCTACAAAACGTGGCTTTTGGGGATTCCTCGCGGTGAACTCGTCGGCGATTTCCCGTGCCAGCTTTGCCGCAGCTACGTTCAACTCCCGTGCCAGCGATTCCAGGCCATAGTCGGCCTGCGACAGCTTGGTGGAGTTGAAGGTGTTGGTCTCGATAATGTCGGCGCCCGCGTCCAGGTACTCTGCATGGATGTTGCGGAGCAGGGCAGGCTGGGTAAGGTTCAGCAGGTCATTGTTGCCCTGAACTTCCCGTTCGTAATCCTTGAATCGATCGCCCCGGAATGCGGCCTCATCCAGTTTCTGGTTCTGGATCATGGTGCCCATGCCACCATCAAGAATGACAATCCGCTCCTTGAGGGCTTGGTGCATCTGTTCCAGGCGTGTATTGCGATCGGTCATAGAAAACTCTTCCGGGTGTCGTTATTAACGTTGTGTTTTACGTTTTGGCGCGGGATCATAGCAAAAATGCTGAAAGGCGTCTTAGTACGGATGATCATTATCAAGTTCCGTTTTGCCTGTCCGCCGTTGGGATAAGGGAAATTGATTACCCCATTAATGCCCGACTATTTTACTTGGTCTTTTATGTTCCGGCGATCTCTCATAAAATGTCAGTCACACTTGATAACAGGTAGGAAGCATGGCTCTGGTAACTGTGACTGATTCCGCAAGGGATTATCTTGCGCAACTGATTGAAAAGCAGGACGTTGAAGGTATGGGCGTACGCATTTTCGTGACCCAGCCCGGCACCCGCAACGCAGAGACCTGTCTGGCATACTGTCCGCCCAATGAAGTTGTGCCAACCGATGAGCAGGTCAACCTGGAGAAGTTTACTCTGTATCTGGACCATAATTCGGTGCCGTTCCTGGAAGACGCCTATGTCGATTACTCCAAGGATCAGATGGGCGGACAACTGACCATCAAGGCGCCTAATGCCAAGGTGCCGCAGGTGGCTGATGATGCGCCCCTGCCGGAGCGTGTGAACTACGTGCTGGCCTCTGAAATCAATCCCAACCTGGCAGCTCATGGCGGTGATGTTTCGCTGGTTGAGATTGTTGACGAATCGGTTGCGGTGTTGCGCTTTGGTGGCGGGTGCCAGGGCTGCTCTGCGGTCAGCCTGACGCTGAAGCAGGGTGTCGAGAAGACTCTGAAGGAACGCGTACCAGAAATCTCCGCGGTGCGTGATGTGACAGACCACTCGAATACCGAAAACGCTTACTATCAGTAAGTTGCACCCTTCCTCCGGCAGTCGCCCCTTCTCTGGCGGCTGCCAGAAACACCCGCCTTGCCTGGCTACACGGCCAATGGCCTGTTAAGCGCGATACTTCATTATCGGTCACATAAACAGAATCAAAGCCCGGGTATTATCCGTGCCGTGTGAGCGAATGCTTTTTCTATTTCGGGGTAACGCTTGACTGACCTTGCTCTTGTGTCCGTGCCTGTAATGGCTGCCGTGGTGGGATGGTTCACTAACTGGCTCGCCATTCAGATGTCCTTTCATCCTGTCCGGTTCATCGGCGTTGGGGTTATTGGTTGGCAAGGGGTGATTCCGCGCAAGGCCGAGAAAATGGCCCACATCTGTATTGATCGCACCCTGCAGAAGTTTGGCGACCTGAATTCTGTGTACCAGAAGCTGGAGCCCAACCGCATTGTGGAACAGGTGGTGGCTCAGGTGACGCCCCGCATGGATGAGTACATTGACGAGGTCATGTACGAAATCCAGCCGGTACTCTGGGATAACCTGCCATTGTTTGTTCGTGCCCGGATTTATCAGTGGGCGCGGCAACAGTTACCGAATCGGGTAGAGGAGCTGGTTGAGGATTTTGGTGACGATCTGGATGAGCTGGTCGACCTCAAGGCGCTGTTGAGTCGGGAGCTTCAGAGCCACCCGGATTTGATGAATCGTATCTTCCAGCAGGCCGGCGCGGTTGAACTCAGATCCGTCATCAATCGGGGCGCGATTATCGGTGCCTTGATGGGCGCAGTGCTGGCGCCGGTTTCGGTGTTCTACCCCCAGCCCTGGTTACTGCCGGTGGGCGGTTTTTTCATTGGCTTTATCACTAACTGGATTGCCATAAACCTGATCTTTGCACCGGTGCGCCCGCGCCGGGTATTGTTCTGGCAGTTGCAGGGGCTGTTCCTGCGTCGGCAGGATGAAATCAGCGATATCTGGGCGCGCCTGGTGGCGGAGGAATTGATCACGGTGGAGAAAGTCGCCGATGCCATGATCAACGGTCAGCATGGTGACCGTACCCGCGCCATCATCCAGAAACACCTGCGCCCCATGCTCGACAATTCCATGGTCATGAAGCTGGCGGCCCAGGTGTCTGTGGGCATGACCGGTTACACCGAGCTCAAGCGCGTGATGAATCAGAAAGCGGTGCTGGCCACGCGGGATGTATTCAGTGATCCCGCTTTCAATCGTGAGCGTGCACCAGTCGTCGCGGGGGTGCTGGCCAGCCAGATGAAGGCCCTGCGTCCGGAAGAATTCCAGGACATACTTAGGCCGGCGTTCCGGGAGGAAGAAATTCAGCTGATGTTCGTGGGTGGCTTGTTTGGTGCCGTGGCCGGGCTCGTTCAGTTTCTTGCCATGACCGGCTTGCCCCAGGCCATTCTGGGCTGAGTACACCAGGGAGAATAGCGTATGCCAGTTTGGGCACAGATACTCACACAGGTTTTGCTGACAGCGGCCACCGTAACGGCCGTTCTCTTCGGTTTCTGGTTCTGGGTGGTAAAACCATGGCTGGCTGAGCGCATCCAGGAATTGATCGACACCGCCAATGAGATTGAGCCGAAGGTCACGAGTGGCGTTCAGAAGGGCGTTGCAGAATCTATCCGGCAGATACCCCAAAGCGCCTGGGACGGTGCAACCCGTGAATCCACTCGCCAGTTCCTCAAGTTTGGCTCGAACCTGTTTGAAAATGGGCTGAGCACCTTTCTGGGTGCCGCTGCCGAAGAGCAGCAAGCGGCCCGGGCACGGTCAGCCGAAAAGCGGGACAGATAACCGCGGCTCTATCAGCCTCGGGTTCAGAGGCAGTTCGTAGGGCGAGGCAGACCAGCTATCCGGCAGGCCGTTTTGGCGGGTGTTCCGGGGAACAGTGTCATCAGGTAGATACTGTCGCCTTTCTCGTCCCCCAGCGCTTCTCTTACGGCCTTTACGAACAACCGGTTCGACGGTGGCGACATCTCATGCTGTTTATAAAAATCCCTTAAAAAGTATATGATTTCCCAGTGTTTTTCCGTTAACTCAATGTCGTCTTCCTGAGCGATTTCCTGGGCTACCTCATTGGTCCAGGTGGCCGCGTCCTCCAGAAAACCTTCGTTGTTTCTCACAGGCGAATTAGAAGCACTCATGGTTTACCAGTTGATGATTCGTGAATGATTGACGGTCAGCTGCACAAAACCGGCGTAGTCGACCAGTTGCTCCGCGGGGACGCGGTTAGCCACGGCGCGCGCATTCGCGTCTGTCTCCAGGCCATAAGACGCCCCTGGCAGCTGTCTTTCCCGATCAAGCAGTGCGAGCACCGCATCCTCAATCAGCAGTAGCGTGTCACCCTGCTGAACAGATGCCAGACAATGCCGGAACCTGGCGTGTTCCGGAGCCTTGTTGATGATGTGCAGGGTAGTGTTGACGTTCTCAGGCATGACAGGGTCCTATCCGGCAAAAACGACGCGGCTATACTGGCCCAGGGTTTCGGAAATTGACTCCGCTGCCGTAGTCCCTGGCAGTAAATCGCTGGTCTCCAGCCCGTACTTCGCGCAAGCCCGGGAATCCACCAGTATCTGTTCAACGCCGAACAGGGCGGCCGCAGCGAGATTCTTCTCCACAGATTTCTGGCCGACGGCGTCGGCGGCCTGGCCTTTGCACAGCCAGTTGACGCCAGCCCCCAGAAACAGCATGGCGGCGGGCTGGTCGAAGGCTGCCAGGGAGAAGGTCATGTCCAGCGCTTCTCGTCCAGTCCACGAGCCATAGGGTGGCTGATCGATCACAATCAGGGTGGTCATGGTCAGTGTGCCCCGTGAAAATAAAGAACCCGGTTGGACTTCAGGTTACCCTCTACCCATTCGCCAAGACCGGCAATCTCGAAGGGTGCCCTGAGATTGCTGGCGGTCAGTTCGTAACGGGCCTGTTCGGTCTTATCGACAATGCCACGGCGCAGGGCTGAAGCAATGCAGGCGACCGCTGCGATGTTGTTCCCGGAAAGAAATTCAGACCACAGTCGCGGCCAGTGTTGCTCATCGGAGGGAGGAGCGCTCAGGGCCGACGCCAGGTGTACGCCATCACCATACAGGAACACCCGGTCGATACGGTGGCCCGCTTTCAGCAGGGCCTGAGCGAATGACAGGGCAGTCTGGGGCGCCTGTGTTGCCCAGGGGGCACCGGTAATCACGAGTGTGTAACTGAGTGGCTGAGGCATGGAACTGGATGCTGACTGATGGAAACCCTGCAAGTGTACCTAAAGCAAAAACCCCGGCATAGGCCGGGGTTTTCTCAAGGCATTGGACTGAGTGTACTGATCAGTCTTCGCCGCTGAACGCAGACAGCAGGTGCAGCAGGCTGACGAACAGGTTGTAGATGGACACATACAGGCCCACAGTAGCGATGATGTAGTTACGCTCGCCACCCTTGATGATCTGGCTGGTTTCGAAAAGGATCATGATCGAAGCGAAGATCGTGAAGCCTGCGGAAACGGCCAGGTGCAGAGCAGAACTCTCCATGAAGAACGCCAGCAGCATGGCGCCAATCAGCACGAATGCGCCAGCGGTCAGGAAGCTGGACAGGAAGCTGAAGTCCTTCTTGGTGATGATAGCGGTTGCGGACAGGCCCACGAACGCGACGGCCGTCAGCGTCAGTGCCTGAGCAACAATCTGCGAGGCGCCGGCAGCAACAAACGCACCGATGATCGGGCCAAGGGTGTAACCCATAAAGCCGGTCAGTGCAAAGGTGGTGACGATGCCCCAGGGGCTGTTCTTCAGTTTATAGGTGGCGAACAGCAGGCCGATGTAGCCCACGATGGTAATCAGGAAGCCCGGGTGCGTGCCATTCATGTTCAGGAACGCAGTCACGGCTGAAAACGCCAGGGTCATACCGAGCAGCATGTAGGTGTTACGCAACACCTTCATGGCGTCGTCGCTGATACCTGCCGTAGCGCGACTGGTCTCGCTGGCCGGCGAGTAGGCCGCCTGGTTGTTCTGAACGCCGAAACGTCTGTCTTCCATTGTCATCTCCGTTTAGTGCTTTAGTGCAACTGGATACTGTAGACCATCATAATGTCGAAACCGCAACTTTCAATCATTTACGACAGAGAAACACCAAATGGATTCCATTAAAACGCGGTAATCTTGTCTAAGCTCTGACCAGAAGCCACGGAATTTGCTTTGTTTTTCTTGCAGGGCGTTGACAGAGGGGGCAAATCCGGTATCATTCCTCCCGCTGTCGACAAGGCAGCAAGCCGAAGCGTTTCCTGATGCTTCGACAAGACGGTGGGCTGGCAGAGTGGCTGAATGCAGCGGTCTTGAAAACCGCCGACGGTTAATAGCCGTCCCGGGGTTCGAATCCCTGGCCCACCGCCATTTTTCTTCTTGTTTTTCCTCTCGATACCCCAATATCCTGGTTACACCAATCCCCCGTTGGATTCCAAACGCCACGCTTCATATCCGGGAGATTTCATCCATGGCTGAAGAACCCGAAAGTCAGGAACAGTCAGATCGCAAAAACCGCCGCTTCGCCGTGTCAGCCAATCGAGGCAGGGCGAGCCATCGCGTGCGTTATGTCGAGACGGGTGGCGCGGCCGTGGATACGGAAGAGTGCACCTTTTGTCAGACCGTTCCCGACCTTGCACATGCCGGGGGAATTAAAGCCACTCAAGTGCCTGGCCATTCTGACACCAGCGAGTGTTCTGGTAGTGAAGCTCAAAAAGCCGACGCTGATTCTGCGCCGTAGCCAGATCGCATAATTCAAACCAGATACGGTCACCGGGTAGTTGCTGAGCCAGGCGGCTGCAATCCAGCGTTGGTACGACACCGGGCTTGGGGTACCCTCCAATCGTCTGGCCATCGCTCAGCAGTACGATAGGCTGACCGTCGCCGGGAATCTGAACGGATCCGTGTGTAATACCTTCGGAGATGATGCCGGGAGGAGGGGAGTCCATGGCCGCGCCCTGAAGCCTGAAACCCATACGGTCGGATTGATCACTAACGGTGTAGCTGCTGGTTGTCAGTCGCAGGATATCTGAACGCTGAAACTGAGCGTACTGATAGCCCGGTATCAGGCCGATAACCACCTCTGAACTGAAATCAGGGCGCTGGTGTACAGGCACTTCCCGGCTCTGCACTTTTCGTTGCGCTTCCCGTGGTAACAGGTTATCTCCGCGCTTTATCGGGCCCCGGCCCGCGAGCTTTTCCCGAACAACCACGGTGCGACTGCCGAACTGCTCCGGTGAATCCAATCCTCCCGCCACGGCCAGGTAGATAAGCCGGTTATGAGCCGAGTGGCTGATGGTCAGCTCGTCGCCGTCATTCAGGTTCAAGGTTCGCCACAGTTCAACCGGTTCACCGTTCACGGTGACGCTGGTTCTGGCGCCGGTGATGGCAATCTGGAGCGCACCGTGGGCAATGGCGCGGAATCCCCCTAACATGATTTCCAGGCAGGCCGCATGGCGAGGATTGTCCAGCAGTTTGTTGGCCCAGGTAAAGCTGATCATATCAAGGGCGCCGCCTGCGGCCAGCCCGTGGTGGCGATAACCTCGGCGACCACTGTCCTGCACAGAACTTTGCACGCCGGGATGAATGACCTCCAGCCAGCTCATGAAATGAGCTCCCCACCGGCGGCCAGAAAGGCCTCCCGGCTGATGGGGGTAAAGCGCACCCGATCGCCCACCTTGAGGAGCGACAGGTTCGTTGGATCAAAAAAGCGTGTCGGGCAGCGGCCAATCAGCTGCCAGCCGCCCGGAGAAACCTGCGGGTAAACTGCTGTCTGCCGATTGGCAATGCCAACGCTTCCGGCGGGTACCTGTTTGCGAGGAGTGGTTTTCCGGGGTGCGGCGATGCTGGGGTCAACCTGCCCCATAAAGGCGAAGCCGGGGGCAAATCCAAGCGCATGCACCCGGTATTCAACCGAGCTGTGTCGACGAATCACTTCCTCGCAATCCAGGCCGCTTTCCGAGGCCAGCCACTGCAGGTCAGGCCCGGTCTCGGCACTGTAATACACCGGCAGTTCCACCAGGCGGCTTTTCAATTCCGCCGTGTGCGCCTGTGTGCTCAGCCTGTGAATGATGAGCCTGAGTTCGGCGGTTACCTGCCGGAAATCGATGAGCATGGGGTCGTACACCACCATCAATGTGGTGTATGAGGGCACCATATCCACCAGCCAGTGAAAACCCGCACGCCAAATGTTGTCGACGAGGTTGGCAATGCGGGCAGGCAGGGCGTCATCGATGGCCTGGGCCAGGGTAATCAGGATGGCATCTTCCGAAACCGCCTCGATCATCGGCCGGATTTACCGAGCGCCTGGCGGATGGCTTTGATTGCGTCGAGCGCGGCGTCATTGTCGCCATGTACACACAGGCTGTCGGCCGGAAGCTCAAGCCAGTTGCCGGTGGTACTGAATACGCCGCCCTTTTCCGCAAAGGACTGCGCCTGGCCAACGATGATGTCCGGATTCTCGTGTACGGCGCCGGCCTGGCGCCGGGAAACCAACTGGCCTTCGTCATCGTAGGCGCGGTCTGCAAAGGCTTCCAGCAGCAGGGGCAGGCCAACGTCGGCCGCCATCTGCTGATGTTCGCGGTAATTACTGGTGACCGGAATCATCAGTGCCAGATCGGTCCGGAAGGTGCGTACGGCCTCCATCACGGCGCGAAGCAATCTATTGTCCCGCATCATGTCGTTATTCAGGGCGCCATGGGGTTTGACGTAGCTTAGCGTCAGGCTTTCACTGCGGCACATGCCTTCGAGCGCCCCGAGCTGATAAAGCATCAGGGCTTCGATTTCTTCCGGCGTGTGGTGAATCGAGCGCCGGCCGAAGCCGGGCAGGTCGTGATAGGACGGGTGAGCGCCAACCGCAACGTCATGGGCAGCTGCCAGTGCCAGTGTTTTGCGAATCACCATAGGGTCTGCGGCGTGAAAGCCACAGGCCACGTTGGCCATGTCGATCAGAGGCATAACCAGGTCATCCTGGCCCATTTGCCAGACGCCGTAGCTTTCCCCCAGATCGCAATTCAGTTTCATGGCGCTGTCCTGTCTCTCCTCAGATGTCACTGCGGCCAGGGAAGGTGGCCTGTTTGCGCTCTTCCGCCAGTCTGGCCCGCTGTTCCAGGGACTCCGGCGAATTCTCGGAAATACCCCATCCCTGCAGATTTTCCTCAACCAGTTTCACGAGGGCATCGATGTGCCCCGGAGTCGCGTTCAGGCAGGGAATATAGCTAAAGCCTTCGCCGCCGGACTCCATAAAGTATTCGCGGTTTTCCTCGTTAATCTCCTCGATGGTTTCCAGACAATCGGCGGAGAAACCAGGACAGAACACATCGATCGACTTTACCCCTTTTCCGGGCAGTGCTTTAAGGGTTTCGTCGGTATAGGGTTGCAGCCATTCCTCCCGCCCGAACCGGGACTGAAAGGTAGTCATGTACTGGTCTTTACCAAGGCCAAGGCGCTCCGCCAGTAACCGCGATGTCTTGTGGCACTCGCAGTGGTACGGGTCGCCCTTCAGCAGGTATTTCAGCGGCACGCCGTGGTAGGAGAGAATCAGTTTTTCCTTGCGGCCATGCTCAGCCCAGTGCGCTTCAATATGCCGCGCCATAGCTTCGATGTACGGCGGGAAATCGTGGTAATGGGAAACAAACCGGAAATCGGGCAGCCAGCGCCGCCGGGTAAAGTCTTTTGAAATTGCATCAAACGTTGAGGCCGTGGTTGAGGCCGAATACTGAGGATAAAGCGGAAGCACCAGCAGCTTGCGCACGCCCTGTTGTTGCATCTCCTCCAGTACCCGGGGGATGGAAGGGTTGCCATAACGCATGGCGAAACCTACCACCACATTGGTGCCGAAGCGCTGTTTCATGGCCTCACGGATACCCTCAGCCTGTTTCGCCGTGTGAATCAGCAGGGGAGAACCCTCCTTTTCCCACACACTGGCATAGGCTTCCGCACTTTTCCGGGGGCGGATGCGGAGAATGACGCCGTGCAGAATCAGCCACCACAGGGGGCGCGGTACCTCGACAACCCGCGGATCCCAGAGGAATTCCGCGAGGTATTTCCTCAGGGCGGGAGTAGTAGGTGCGTCGGGGGTTCCAAGGTTGGTGATCAGCACACCGAGCCGGTCCGGCTCATTGTGGCGGTAGTTATCGATCCCGTTGTAAGGCATTGAGACGTTCCGTGAGGTGAAAATTAACGCTTGCCGGCCTGCTGCATCAGGCGGGGAATAAGCCCGGTAATGTCGTAACCTGCATTCCGTGCCCGGGACAGGATTTCCTCAGGCTGGTGGTCGCGGGCACTGCTCAGGGCCCATAGTACCGTACAGCGGGTGCCGGAACGACAGAAGGCTAGTACGGGTTTCTCGGCATCACGGATCATGGGCGCGAAACGTTCGACGTCCTGGTCGGTAATATTGCCAGACTCAACCGGCATGTAGACCCATTCAAGGCCCTCTGCTTTCGCTGCGGCCTCAATGTCGGCCATGGCCGGTTGGCCGTATTCTTCATGGTCGGGCCGATTGGCGACCAGGGTCCGAAACCCCAGCCGCGCAATTTCGGCGACGTCCTCAATAGCGATTTGTGGCGCTACGGAAATACTGTCATCAATTTTTCTGATATCCACGCGTGTCTCCCAACGACGGTCGTTTAATCCGCTCGATCACTTCGAATGCCATCATACCGGCCACCATGGACGCAACAAAGACCACGGCCTTGATTTCTCCGGCACCAAGAGCCACCAGGGCGGGCCCTGGACAAAAACCGGCAATGCCCCAGCCAATACCGAACATCATGCTGCCAATAACAAGTCTGGGCTCAATACGGTTGTTCGCCGGCATTTTCATGGTGAATCCGAGGAACGACAGGGTACGCCTGCGCGCCACGGCGAAAGCGACCAGTCCGACGATGATTGCGCCTCCCATCACGAAAGCCAGTGAAGGGTCCCAAAGCCCGGCGATATCGAGAAAACCAAGCACTTTTTCCGGATTGGCCATACCCGATACCATGAGCCCCAACCCGAAAATCAGTCCTGCCAGAAGTGAGGTGACAGAGTACTTCATCATTCAGACTCCCATCAGGTGGCGAATTACGAACACCGTTAAAAATCCTGTTGCCATAAAACTCAGGGTTGCGACCAGTGAGCGAGGCGACAGACGAGACAATCCACAGACACCATGCCCGCTGGTGCAGCCTGAGCCGTAGCGAGTGCCTATACCCACCAGCAATCCGGCAACGATCAGGGCTGGATAACCTGCGTCAACCTGAATGGGTGGAAGTTCAGAAAACAGCAGCCACAGGCTTGGGGTGCCTACAAGCCCGGCGAGAAAAGCCACCCGCCAGAGTATATCGCGGCGAGCAGGCACCAACAGGCCACCCAGTATTCCACTTATTCCTGCAATGCGGCCGTTCAAAAGCAGGAAGCTTGCAGCGGCGAGGCCGATCAGCAGGCCGCCGGTCAGTGCAGCGCCAGGGGTAAACTGGCTCCAGGCAATATCAATCATTCATAGACTCCTGCGAGATATCGGTTTTGGAATAAACATATAATGGGGAGAAATAATAACAAAAAAAGCCCGGCAGGGAATGCCGGGCAGAGGCGTGCGAGTAGTATCCATGAAAGACTTCCAGACAAACCGACATCAACAGGGATGCCGGTATTGGGAAGTATTGACCATAATTTGAACAGTTCAAGTGAGAGGCGCTTTCGTTTGAAAACATTTTTTCATATTGCATCAGTGGTTATACTGCGGCCTTTCGTTATGCGGTTCTCAGGGCCACCACTGCAATCCGGCCCCGGCTGTAATACAATGACACCTACCGCTAATGCCCGACTCCCATGAGGTATGCATGTCTGAGCACGACGACAAAAATCCTGAAAATGATCCGCAGCTGGCGGGCAAGATCAAGGATTCCGCCCGGCAAATCTGGCTGGCTGGGCTTGGCGCCTACACCAAAGCGGAAGAGGACGCCGGCAAGTTCTTTGATCGTCTGGTTCAGGAAGGCGAACAGCTGGAGAGCAAAACCCGGGGTGTGGTCGAGAAACAGATCCGGACCGTGGAAGATCGGGTAGGCGAGGTTCGTGAGCGGGCCACCGGGACCTGGGACAAACTCGAGCATATGTTCGACCAGCGGGTTTCGGGCGCGCTCCGTCGCCTCGGCATCCATCGTCGGGAAGAAATCGAAGCTATGGAGCGCCGTATCGAGGCATTGGAAAGTGAGCTGTCCAGGCTGCGCGGTCAGAACACTGCGCGCGACGAGGAAGAATAAGCTCTAGAGATAGGTCCGGCTGGTGAGCCGGATCTGTTCCTGTTCTTCTTCGTTCAGGTAGGGAAGCAACAGGTGCAACATCTGATAGACACCGCGGCCCGGGTCCACTGACTCCCGGTCATCCAGATGCGAAAGCGTGTCGAAGCTACTCCAGTAACACACCGTCAGGGTAAGCTGCTCACACACCGAAGCCAGTTCATCCGAACCGATGTTCATGATGCCTTGCCGGCGAAAACTCTCACACAGCGTGTTGAACGCCAATTCCTTCTTTTTGAGAATCCTGCGAAATCGAACCTGAAGCTGATCGTAACGGGACAGGACATTGACCAGATCCTGGTACAGGAAACGGTAGCGGGCCACGGCTTCAAACAGCAGATGCAGGAAGAAGCTGAACTGGTCCATGGACACGTCTGCTTCCTCGGGCACCGCCAGAAGATCCAGCATCTCTGCCTCATAGGCCCGGAACAATTCCTCAACGATATCGCCTTTGCTTTTGAAGTGGTAATACAGGTTGCCAGGGCTGATCTCCAGCTCATCAGAGATCAGCAGAGTGGTGACGTTGGGCTCCCCAAGGCTGTTGAACAGCAGCAGGCTGGTGTCGAGGATCCGATCCCTGGTTTTGACTTTCTTCATCCGTAATGGCCTGGTCAATCAGAGGTCGAATGAGGCCCACACCGGGCAGTGATCGGATGGTCGCTCCATGGCCCGGATATCGTAGGACACTCCTGCTGCTTTTGCCTTGGGCAGGAGGCTGTCACTGGCCATGATCAGGTCAATGCGCAGGCCTCGCCTCGGGTCACGCTCAAAGCCTTTGCTGCGATAGTCAAACCAGCTGAAGGTGTTGGCTTCGTCCGGGTGCAGATGGCGGAATACATCGGTAAAGCCCCGTTGTTCAACCTGCCCAAGCCATTCCCGCTCTTCCGGCAGGAAACTGCATTTTCCCGAACGCAACCAGCGTTTTGCATTGTCGGCGCCAATGCCGATGTCGCGGTCTGTGGGCGATATGTTCATGTCGCCCATTACCATAATATGGCCGGGTTTCTTGGCCAATTCGTCCAGGTAGGCCATCAGGTCGGCGTAGAACTTTTCCTTGGCAGGAAACTTTACAGGGTGGTCCCGGCTTTCCCCCTGGGGGAAATAACCGTTGATGACGGTCAGGGGCTCGCCGTTAACGGTGAAATGGCCGGTAATCAGGCGCCGCTGGGAGTCTTCACCATCGGAGGGGTAGCCTTTGAGAACCTCTTCCGGCTCCGCGCGGGATAACAGGGCAACACCGTAGTGGGTTTTCTGGCCATGAAAGTGAACGTGATAACCGAGCTCGCGAATGGCCCCGACCGGGAATTCCTCATCAGTGACCTTGGTTTCCTGAAGACCGATGACATCCGGATTAAGCTGCTGAATCACGGCTTTGAGCTGATGCAGGCGGGTGCGGATACTGTTCACATTGAACGACACAAACATCATGGGCGCAGAATCTCCGGAAAAATTTTTTCGGAGTTTAACACACCCCAGGGCGGGTGCCGTCTGGCAGCTGCGACCAGATTACCGTGTCAGTTCACAATCCGGTAAGCGGGCAACCTGATAGCGAATGTGGGCGATGTGGTTGGATTCGGCATCTTGCCGGATGTTGGTTAACCCCAGATAGTCGGTCAATGCACCGTCTGAGTTGTACCCCAGCACGATAGGGTCAACGAGAACCCGTAACAACAGGCTGGTGGGGCGGATCTGCACGGTCAGGTCTGCGTCCACCTTGACGGAGGTGGCTGGCTCGAGAACAAAACCGTAGTGCTCCCCCCGGGTGGGCGCCAGAAACCGGAACTCCACTGATTCGCCTTGCCGGATACGTTCCCAGTTGGCCCGGACAAAGTAGTCAAACCCTGAATCCACCACCAGCTGCTGGTCGAACGGCACCGTGAATTCTCGAGTCTCGCCCGTTGGCTCCTGCCAGGCAATACTGAGAGCCTGCTCCTGCGGGTAGGTGATGGTTAACGCTTCACCGAATGCTGGCTGGCGGAACTCTACCCGGGGCCGAAACGCGGAGTTATTGTAAGACAGCGATTTACTGGCGAATGCGTCTCCGCTTTCCGGATTCCGGTAGGAAACCTGGTGGTCAACCGGGTCAAAGACGCCTTCGGAACACGTGCCTTCGATTCGATGATCCTCCTGGTAAAGCACCTTCCCATCCTGTTTGGCCGTACCTGAAAATTCAAATACCTGGCCAGACACGGGGGATGCGGCTGCTGTCAGGAGTAGGGTAAGGAACGTCGAACCAGCGAGTTTCATGTTTCCAGCTCCGCGTACAGGGCCTTGCGAATGAACAGCAGCAAAGGAAACAGGACGAACCAGCCGACGGCCATGGCGACCAGGGAAAGTGTCAGGTCCGGCAGCGCCACTATACCGAGCTGGCTGGCGGACCAATAGGCAAAGGGGCCGGCAATGGGGGCCAGAGCCCACGGCAGCCACTGGCGCTGGCTGATCCAGCCCAGGGAATGGCACAGGGTGGTCATGAAGATGGTCCAGATCGCGATGAGCCAGGGCGGGGCAGCCAGCACCTCTTTTCCGGAATCCAGGGCCAGCACCCCGGTTCGGAACCAGAGTGTATCCATCAATCCGCCGAGCACCACGCCAAAGCCAATAAACTGCAGTTCGGAAAACCGCCGTTGACTGACCAGAGCAAGATGCAGGCCCAGGAACACCAGGATCAGCCCCACCGTAGCTAGCCCGGGGTACAGCACGCAGGCCAGCCAGCCTGCCTGGAACAGTATAAAGTTCAGCAGGTTACGGGCTGTTTTTGAAGTGATCATACACTCAGAATGTTCGCGCGTTTGTTGGCCGGCTTGGCCATGACCAGATGGGCAACGCCAATTGCCCGCTCGCTGAAGCCAGCTTCGCAGTACGCGAAATAGAAATGCCACAGGCGCTGGAAGGCCTGGTCGTATCCCAGCTGTTCCAGTTCCTGACGGCACACCATGAACCGATCACACCAGTCCCTCAGCGTTCGGGCGTAGTGAAAGCCGAAGTCTTCGGCATGGGTCAGTACCAGGTCTGAGCCCCGGTTCATAGAGCCAAGAATAGCGCCAAACGATGGGATAAAGCTGCCGGGGAAAATGTAACGCTGGATGAAATCCACATTCTTCAATGCCCGGTGGTAACGCTGTTCCGGCATGTTAATGGCCTGAATCAGCGCCAGGCCATCCGGCTTCAGCAGGTGGCTGATTTGGGACAGGTAGCTGTCCAGGAACTGGGGGCCAACGGCTTCGATCATCTCGATGGACACCAGTTTGTCGAACTGTCCCTGCAGATCGCGGTAGTCGTCAAACAACAGCGTAATCCTGTCTTCCAGACCTTCCGCTTTCACTCGCGCCTGGGCCAGCTCCAGCTGCTCCCTGGAAATGGTGGTTGTGGTGACATGGCAGCCAAAGTGTTTGGCGGCGTGAATGGCAAAGCCACCCCAGCCAGTACCGATTTCCACCACCCGGTCCTCCGGCCTCAAATCCAGCTTCCGGCAGATGGTATCCAGCTTGTGAACGGCCGCTTCTTCCAGGGTTGCATCCTCGCGGGGGTAAATGGCGGAGGAATACATCATGGTCGGGTCCAGGAACAGGCGGAACAGGTCATTGCCCAGATCGTAGTGGGCGCTGATGTTCTTGCGGGAGCCTTCCGGGGTGTTGCGGTTCAGCCAGTGCAGCGCCTTGAGCGCAGGTTTGCTGATCCAGGCAAAGCGGTCTTCGAACCGGTTCATGGTGTCGATATTACGGGTAAAAAACCGGAGCAGGGCGGTCAGGTCTGGTGAGCTCCAGTCACCTGCCACGTAGGATTCAGCAGCACCGATGCTGCCACCGGTCACCAGATCCCGCCAGGTGCTGTGATTGTGGATTACCAACTCGGCCTGGGGATAGCGTTCATCGCCATCACCGAATACAAGGTCCTGTGCACCTGCCTCCCTGATCACAAGCTTGCCATGACCAAGCTGCGCCAGCTGCTGGCAAACCAGGCTCTTTGCGACACGGCTGATCAACGAAAGCCCCGTGTTTCCAGTGCGCTGGTGTTCAACCGAGGTGTTCAGGTTCTCCATGAGCTTACCCTTCCTGCCGAATCAAATGCGTTGTCTTGTTGCGCCGGTGCTTTTTCCGTTACGTCCAGCCCCAGATCTTCGATACCGCGCTGGTAGGCGCTGTCGGTTGCATCGAGTTTGTCCGGGTGGGTGTAAAAGGGTGCCCCTTTGAGTTTCAGCTTCAGGGCATTCCAGTAAATACCGGCAATGCCTTTGATGGTTTCCAGGGGAAACCGTCTCAGGCTCCTGTGCAGGGTTTTACGATCAAGAGGGGTGCGTTGGACTACCAGCGTGGCATCAAAATGCTTGCGGCCTTCCTCTTCCACATTCATGTGAACGCGCATGTCCTTGCCGCGAAAACTGAACAGCCACTGGTAGTGCTGGTTCATGCCGTTAAATGGCGACACGTGGAAGCGTTTGCTGAAGGCAAAACGCTCGGTATGCCAGGCGCTATCGGAGCCTGGCCCTGGCTGGATGCACTCCATGCAGTACACATGGCGCTGCTTCCAGGGTGTATTGGTTATCTGGGCGACGATCACTCTGGGTATGGCGCCTGCTTCCGGCCTGCAGCCCCTTTCATAGCAAAGGTAAAAGCTGACCGGATTGAAAATGTAGCCAAGATAGCGTGGGTGGGTAACCAGTTCTATTGGCCCGTCCGGTGCCCAACCAGTGGCGCTTTTAACGCGGTTGAATACGGCCTGGCGCAGGCTGGGCACTTCCGGGTCAAGGTAATCCCGCCGGTAGAGCCCCAGCCAGTTAAAACGTTCGAGGGAAAAAAACGGGCTGGTTCTGGTTACCGTGGACCAGTCGTCAAGGTCGAGGGCGAGCATTCCGATGCTGTAGCTGAATTCATGCTGGACCGGTAGCTTGCGCCGATGCCTTATGGTGCCTTCGAGCCATTCACTGGCCATAATCAGAGCTCCACCCCGAACGCCCGGGTAACCCTCAGTGCGCTGCGCACACCGTCTTCGTGAAAGCCATTGAACCAGTAGGCACCGCAAAAGTGGGTGCGGTTCCGGTTACCGATGTCATCGTAACGCTCCTGTGCGGCAACGGCGTCCAGTGTGAAGACGGGGTGATCGTATTCAAACCGTTTGATCACTTTTTCCGGATTAATATCCCGACTGCGGTTCAGGGTGACGCAAAAGGTTTCCGGAGCGTCGTCGAAGTTCTGAAGAACGTTCATGTTGTAGGTTACGGAAACCGGTTGCGTGCTGTGTTCCGGGATCATGTAATTCCAGGCGGCCCAGGCCAGACGGTTCGAGGGCAGTACGCTGGCGTCCGTGTGCAGAACCACGTCGTTCTTCTGATATGCGATGGCTCCGAGGATGCTTCTCTCATCGTCAGTGGCGTCGTCCAGCATGGCCAGGGCCTGGTCACTGTGGCAGCCGAAAATGACCTGGTCAAAACGATGTTCCTGTCCGTTGGCCGTTAGGGTAACGCCCTCGTCATCCCGTTTTACCGAAGTTACCGGGCTGTTCAGATGGATACGTTCGCCCAGCTTGTCCATCATCCGGTTTACGTAGGTAGCCGAACCTCCGGAAATCACTCGCCAGGTGGGCCGGTCATCCACGGATAACATGCCGTGGTTGTTAAAGAACTGCAGGAAAAACCGGATTGGGAACTGTTCCAGCACAATCTCCGGCGCAGACCAGATAGCCGCACCCATGGGGACAATGTAGTAGTTTCGGAAGTACCGGCTGTAGCCGTTGCGGTTCAGGTATTCCCCGAGTGTCTCGCCATCCGGAATGGTGCCTGCGGCCAGGTCGGCCCGGGTTTCCTTGTTGAACCGGAGAATCTCCCGGATCATTTTCAGGAAATTCAGATTAAACAGATTCCGGCGCTGGGCGAACAGGGTGTTCAGACTGGTGCCGTTGTACTGCAGTCCACTGGCATGGCAGTCCACGCTGAAACTCATGTTGCTCACTTCAGAGGCCACCCCGAGCCGATCCATCAACTTGATGAAGTTGGGGTAGGTCCAGTCGTTGAACACAATAAAACCGGTATTCACCGGCCAGGTGCGACCACCAGCTTCAACCTGTTCCGTGTTGGTGTGGCCTCCGGCATAGTCGCCGGCTTCAAACACATGCACATCGTGCTTGTCGGCCAGCAGCCAGGCGGCTGTTAAACCTGATACTCCAGCGCCAATCACGGCAATTCGCTGACGTTCCTGATTCATGCAAGGTATTTCCTGTGGTCAAACTTCAATGATCGGTTTTACGGGCCATGGAGGCGGCCATGCGGTCGATGACTCCCTGGGGCAGGGCGGCTAGCAGCTTCAGGGACCAGGTAAAGCGTTTCGGGAACGCGATTTCGTTCCGGCCTTTCTCAAGCCCGGTGCGAATTCGTCGAGCCGCATCCCCGGCTGAGATGATGAACGGCATGGGAAAATCGTTTCGGTCCGTCAATGGCGTTTTGACAAACCCCGGGGATACCACCACCACCCGAATCCCCTCGGCCGCCAGATCGGCTCTCAGTGACTGTGCAAAATAGGTAAGCGCCGCCTTGGAGGCGCCATAGCCCTCGGCCCGCCCGAACGGAAACCACCAGGCCGAAGAACTCACAATCACCAGAGTAGCCGGCTTGCCTTTGGCGCGGGTCGCACGCAGAGCCGGCAGGGCAATATCCAGGCAGCGCGCCGTGCCGATCACGTTGGTGGTCACGTTGTTGGCAATGACATCGCTGTTGTATTCCGCCACTTCCAGATACTCACAGGTACCGGCGTTCAGAATGACCATGTCCAGGTCGCCAAAGTGGTCAAGCTGCGACTTGACCCCCTGCAAGTCATTCTTGCTGGTGGTGTCCGCAGCGGCGGCGGCTATCTGGTTCGGGAAGGTTTGCAACAGCTCATCCAATGGCTCCTGCCGGCGGCCGGTCACAATCAGTTTGTGACCGGCACCGGCGAGTTCGTGAACCAGCGCTTCGCCAATACCGGATGAGGCGCCGGTTAACCAGATGTTGCTGGGTGATGACAGCAATTGGCTCATCCCGCCTGCTCCTTTACCCAACGAATCATCCGGCCCAATACGGGCAGGTTTTCATACAATAGCTGGCCGGCGTCGAAATAGTCCCGGTGATACCGCACTTTCCCGTCCCGGATTTCCAGGTGGCTGATGCCTTCTACAAACACCGGCTTGCCGCCGCGAACACGCTTGTGTTGAAGTTCCATCACCCAGGGCAGGCTGCACCAGCATTCCTGAATGACGGGTTCATGGAAACGGAACTGGCAGCGGATAACGTTGCCGTAGGCGCTCGCCATGTATTCGGTCAGCTGATCAAGGCCATGTACCCGACCAAAAGGATCCTGAAACTCGATATCCTCGCCGTATACCTGCTGGAGCTTGTTGAGATTGCCTTTGTCGAGCGCGTTATACAGCGAACAGAAACGGTCCAGTACCACGGGCAATCCTGAATCCGGTGCCCCGACTTCAATGGCAGAGGCAGACGTCGTCATGAGCGGTTCCTCCTCTTGTTGTCCAGTTCCCGGGTTTCTTTCTGGATATGAGCCGGAATCGGATTAAGATCCCAGATAATGCCCAGCTTGGAAAGCAACCACAGGCCATACCAAGTCACATCAATTTCGTACCAGCGGAAACCCTGGCGTACCGATTGCGGCCAGCGGTGGTGGTTATTGTGCCAGCCCTCGCCCAGGGTGATCAGAGCCAGCCAGAAATTGTTGCGGCTGTCGTCATCGGTCTCAAACCGTCTTTTACCCCAGACGTGTGACAGGGAGTTGATCGAAACCGTTGCGTGAAAAAGCACCACGGTTGATATGAAGAAACCCCATACCAGGAGCTGAAGCCCGTTGGTGCCGAGCTCGGGCGCCCACAGGGCCAGTGCCTCGCCAAACAGGTAAATAGCAACCGCGAACGCAGCGGGTATTAGAGAGTCAAAACGGTTGATGAACCTGAGTTCCGGGAATTTCAGCCAGTCGCGCACCCTGCGTTCATCCATCGCAAAGCCCGCATCACAGGTGAACCATCCCATATGGGACCACCAGAACCCGCCCTGGTGTGGTGAGTGCAGATCCTGCTCATTGTCCGAGTGCTGGTGATGATGCCGGTGGTGCGCGGCCCACCACAAAGGACCCCGCTGGGCCGCGCTGGCCCCCAGAATGGCAAACGCGAACTGTGCAGGCCGGCTGGTTTTGAAGGTTTTGTGGGAGAAATAGCGATGGTAGAAGCCCGTGATCGCGAACATCCTTACCAGGAAGAATGCAACGGCAAAAACCACTGCGAAGGTACTGACACCGGTGTAAAGTGCCAGCAAACAGGCAAGGTGGAGAGCGATGAAGGGAAGGACTCGTACCCAGTTAAAGGTGCGGGAGTCCGTATCCAGGTGATCTGATCCAGCTTCGGAATCGAACCATCTCAGAATGTTTGTTAACCAACTATTTACTCGGGTCATATACAACCATGCGTGAAGTAACATCAGACACCACATCAATACGCAGCATCGCGGTTATTGGTTCAGGGCTGGCGGGGCTGACGGCTGCAATTCTTCTTGGCGATTCGGGCCATAATGTCCGAGTATTCGAGAAAAGTCGCGGCCCCGGTGGTCGTCTGGCGTCCAAGCGCGTAGCGAACGGCTCCGCCGATATCGGCGCGCAATACTTCACTTCCCGCAATCCCGGCTTCACCCGGTTTCTGGATCGCTGGGCCGGGCCCCAGAGCTACCAGAGCTGGAATGCCCGGTTCGGCTATCAGACGGAAGGGGGCAGCTGGCAGGCGTTTCCGGAGGAACACCGGTTTGTTGGTACTCCGCGAATGACGGCCATTTCCCGGGCTCTTTCTGAACACATTACGCTGGCATCCGGTGTTCGAATCGTCCGATTGTCGAAAGAAGATTCGAAATGGCAGCTCACCGGTAGCGATGGGCAGCACTACGACGGCTTTGATCAGGTCGTGATCACGGCGCCACCGGCGCAGGCTCAGGAACTATTGCGGGACAGCGGGCTTGATGCGATGGCGGAAGGGCTGGCTGGACACGTGGGTAATATCCTGCCGTGCTGGGCGGTAGCTGCCCATTTTAATCGCTCCGTTGATTTCCCGTTCGATGCTGCGCGCCCCAACTCGGACGTGTTGTTCTGGGTGGCCAACAACTCCTCCAAACCCGGCCGCGAAGACGAGGGCCAGTGGTGGGTGCTGCACGCTAACCCCGAGTGGACACATCAGCACGTGGATGACGCTCCGGAAAGCATTGCTGAAGCTCTGCTGGCGGAATTCAAGGCACTGGCCGGGCATGAAGAGGCTCCGGATGACTGGGTACCTCATCGTTGGCTGTACGCACGGTCGGAAGCCGCCGATAACCCCGGCTATCTTTTCGACCAGAATACTGGCATTGGTCTGGCAGGCGACTGGCTGGCGGGCGGCCGGGTTGAAGGCGCCTGGGAAAGTGCCTCGCAACTGGTGCAGGTGATGGCCGACAGCCCTGAACAGTAATCTGCGTTACTCGGTCAGGTCGGAGGGAGCTTTTTCTGCCACTTCCGGCCGCCGGTAGAAATGGGTGATGGTGCCGTCGCCGAACTTTGAGAAGAACGCACTCACTTCGGTGATATTCCTCAGGCTGCGCTCCCGGGTGATCGGGTTCTTCACCAGCACCTTGATGCCGTTGAAGTTGTCCTGAATGTTCGAGAAGCGGGCCTTCATGGAGCAGGTCACCACGTTGTCCGGGTTAATGCCCAGCTCCGATGCCAGCCAGCGGCTGTGGTTCAGGATTTCGGTCTTGCCCAGATTCTCTCGTGTGTCGATATGGTCCAGCTTCACGCGGTTCACAATGCAGAACGAGTAGCTCCTGGGCTCCCGGCGGGCCACCTTGCGGAAGGCTTCCCAGAAAAAGTTATCGGTCAGCTCGGCAAACCATTTCATGTTGCTCAGGCAGGTATCCACCCAGTCGAAGCTTTCCGGGTCCTCCAGCACTTCGTTAATGGCCTCACGCAGCAACCAGTCGAAGCCCAGAGCGGTCTTGTGCGCATATACCTTGCGATACATCTGGTGGCGGCTGTACACGAAGTCTTCCAGGGCGCCCAGGCCTTTCTGTGTAATCGCAAGCCCCATCCAGGGTTCAGAAACGTCCCAGCCGAACCGCAGGTTGCTCAGCAGGTGATCGAGATTGAAACCGCCGATGGTGACCGAGCTGTGGAAGCCGTCCCGCAACATGTAATCGGCCCGGTCCGCATCAATCTCCCCCGATACGATGGATGACAGCAGGCCCATCACCAGCTGCGGTACATCCCGGGGCGGAATATTGCCGGCAATGGCATCATCACCAGCGATAAATTCCCAGAAGGTCTGGGCGTGGCGGCAGAAGGTTTCGCTGGGCGTAACATCGGTGGTTTCCATAATGCCGATGACATCGATGGCAGCCAGCCCGGCGCTCTCCAGATCCACAGACGAGAGTACGTCATGGGCGACTCGAACAGAGTAGTGTTCATGCTCCAGCTCTTCCGGTTCACTGGCGTGGTAGGCGGAATAGTCGACGCCTTCCCACAAATCCCGGAACCGTTCAGGACGAGACATCAGGTCGCGAATCTTCCGGGCCTGGGTGAACTGATGGGAGAAACTGGAGTGGCCGCTGTCGTGCAGCAAGCAGCCAAGCCGGATGGTTTTGGCGAGGTAATCAATGGCATCGAGCTGGCTCAGGCTGAGATCGGTCTGCTCACTCAGCTGTCGTTCCCGAAGGTAAGCATCGATCATGGCCCGGAACATCCGCGTGCCCACATGCATCACCCCGATGCTGTGCAGGAAACGGGAATGCGTGGCGCCGGGGAAAACCAGGCTCAGAATGTCGTTCTGGCAGATGTTGCGCAAGCGCTGGAACAGAGGGTGGTCAATCACCTGGATTTCGTGCCGGTAGAGCGGGATACCGCCATGCACCGGGTCCATGATCAGTTTGTCATAGGCTCCGAGCAGATCATTAACGGCACGTCTCATGGTTACAATTCTCCCAAAATGATGATTGCGGCCTTGTTATATCACAGGGGCATGCCAGAATAGGCCATATAAAGCCTTTTTTCTTTACCGCTGGTAGTTTAGGGCAGCCAACATGACCTCGCGCACCGAGCGCATTCTGATAATTGACGCCGATGAACAGGCCCGAGCCGATCTGTCCCGTTACCTGGAGGCGCGGGGGTTTTACGTAACTGGTGCAGCGGGGGTAAACGCTGCCCGAGGATTGTTCGACGACAATATCCCGGATGTGATCTTTGCAGATCTCCCTCCAGAGGCGATCAGAGACCTGTCCCGGCGCCTTGATGAAACAGAAAGTTTCACGCCGATAGTGGCCTGCACCAGCAGCCAGTCCAGCGCCGATGTGGTCCAGGCCATGCGGGCCGGAGCCGCCGATGTCGTGCTCAAACCCTGCAATGACGACCGCAATGCACTGGACGACGTTATCGGCAAGTTGTTTGACCGGGTCAGGGTAAACCGCCTGAACCAGTTGTACCGGCAGGAACTGGAAGAAGCCAACCGGGACCTGCGCAACGGTATTGCCGAGCTAAGGGCCGATCAGAATGCCGGTCGCAAGGTGCAGCTAAAAATGCTGCCAGACCATCAGCTCACGCTTTCCGGGCTCAGCGTTGATTACCTCATCAAGCCGTCCCTGTATCTCAGTGGCGATTTTCTCGACTATTTTCGCATCAGTGAAGACAAGGTCCTCGTTTATATCGCCGACGTTTCTGGCCATGGCGCCAGTTCCGCATTCGTTACCGTGTTACTGCGAAACCTCACCAATCGTTTGCAGCGGAATCTTCGGCGTCAGTCCAGTGAAGACATCCTGCACCCGGAACGTTTCCTGGAGCGCATCAACTCAGAGCTGTTGGATACAGGGCTTGGCAAGCATGTCACCGTGTTTGTTGGCATCATTTCAACGACTGAACGTACATTGAGTTATGCGGTTGGGGCGCATTTCCCGATGCCCATTCTGTCTTTTGAAGACGGTGAAACCCGTTTTCTGGAAGGCAGCGGGCTGCCGGTAGGGCTGTTTGAAACGCCGGAATGGGAACTTTACCAGGTGAAGCTGGACCGACCATTCAGGCTGTTGTTGTTCTCCGATGGCCTGTTGGAAGTGATCCCGGCCAAATCTCTGGATGAAAAGGAGAACAGACTACTTGAACTCGTTTCAGGAGGTAGTCACACTATCGCATCGCTGAGCGACGCTCTGGGGCTGGATAAGATCTCGGAGCTGCCTGACGATATCGCGATAGTATCGGTAACTGATACCATAAACGGGTCAGATAACACGTCGTCGACTTAGTGGCAGTGTGAAAAATGGCTGGTTATAAAATCCTGCAAGCAGAACAGCAGGGAATATACGTCCTGAAGTTTATTGGGGAAATCCGGCTGAACCTGTGTTCGACGCTGGACAATCTGGTTGAGTCCATAACCCGTGATCCGGCATTCAAAACCGTGGTTATCGATCTCACCGAGACGGAAATCATCGACAGCACAACGCTTGGCCTGCTGGCCAAGATTGCGCTGGCGGCGCAGAAACAAAGTCATTTTCTGCCAACGCTGATTTCCACCAACCCCGATATCACCCGCATTATTACGTCCATGGGCTTCGACAAGATTTTCATTATTGTCCGTGAGCCAGCTTCCCGAATTGAAGAACTCGAAGAAATCCCCGTGCTCAAGGCGAGCGAACAGCAGGTTCGCGATAAAGTTCTTGATGCCCATAAAGTACTGATGGGCATGAATAGCCGGAACAGGGAAGAATTCAAGAATCTGGTACGGGCGCTGGAATGCGAGGAAACTGGCTGAAACGCCAGTCCTGCACCGGGCCTGACCCTGACAGAAACAGAACGGAACGTTTATGCCTGATAACCCGACGCCCGGTAATCACGGGGCGAATTCCTACGATGTGGCAGTACTTGGCGGCGGCAGCTTCGGCACTGCCATGGCAAAAGTACTGGGCGAAAACGGCCACGTTGTGCACTTCTGGATGCGCGATGAAGCCCAGGCAGAGGAAATCCGCAGTACCCGCATTAACCGCCGGTATATGCCTGCCGTTACCCTAGAGGGCGATATTCAGCCGACAACAGACCTGGCCGAAGCCGTGCGCAAGGCGGAGATCGTGCTGGTTGCCATCCCGTCAAAAGCGTTCCGGTCGGTCATTCGCGAACACAGCAGCGCGTTCCGCGATGGCCAGATCGTCGTCAGCCTGACCAAAGGCATTGAAGAGCATGGTTTCAAGTTGATGAGCGAAATTCTGCTGGAGGAACTCCCCAGATGCCGCTCCGGCGTTCTGAGCGGGCCGAACCTGGCTGGCGAGATCGTCAACCGGGAACTGACCGCCACCGTGATCGCAGCAAAAGACCCGGATGTGCGCCGCACAGTGCAGGAACTGCTGGGCTGCGAATACTTTCGGGTTTACGCCAATGTTGATGTCTACGGTGTGGAACTGGCCGGCGCACTTAAGAATATCTACGCCATTGTTGCCGGCCTGGCATCGGCCCTGAACATGGGCGAGAATGCGAAAGCCATGCTGATTACCCGTGGCCTGGCCGAAATGAGCCGTTTTGCGGTTAGCCTTGGCGCCAACCCGATGACCTTTATGGGCCTTGCAGGTGTTGGCGACCTGATTGCCACCTGTACCTCCAGCAAAAGCCGGAATTTCCGGGTTGGTTACGCCATTGGCAAGGGCCAGAAGCTGGAAGAAGCCGTGCAGGAGCTGGGGCAGGTGGCCGAAGGTATCTATACCCTGAAACTGGTACGGGAAAAATCTGAGGCTATTGGCATCTACATGCCTCTGGTACGGGGGCTTTACGAGATTCTCTATGAAAGCGCTTCCATCAATGCAGTGATCAACAGCCTGATGATGGCCGTGCAGAACTCTGATGTGGAGTTCATTCTGCCGCGCACCATTACCCAGTGACCCGGGATTGTCATCCTGAAGGAGAGGCACGTGCATCTGATTGTTATGCGCCATGGTGAGGCCGGCTGGCATTCGCTGGATCAGGAGCGTGAGCTGACCGAGGCGGGTCGCCGCGGCGTGGCAGCCGTGGCGGCGCAAATTGCCTCTTCCCCGTGGCGTCCCGCCCAGATCTGGTCCAGCCCCTATGTTCGGGCCCGGCAAACCGCCGCGATTGTGGCGGAAGTGCTGAATTGCCCGGTCCAGGAAAAAGCCTTTATCACACCCGATGATGACCCTGGCCGTTGTCTGGATGAGTTTCTGGACAACCAGGTTTCACCATTGATGCTGGTTTCCCACATGCCATTTGTGGGTAGCTTCTCCACTCTGTTGGTGGATGGCCATCGGCAGGGCATTCCCTTTATGACTTCTCAGGCTGTACTGCTGGATATGCCTGTAGTGGGGCCAGGCTGCGCCGACTTGAAAGCCCAGTTTCTGCCCTGATTTAATCAGTACATCACTCATTTCTGATACTGAACGAACCTATGTACAGTTTTCCCATTGATTACATTGAGCCGGTCTTCCGGCCGCCCAGCGAGGCCAAATCGCTGATTCTGCCGGTGACTAATGGCTGTTCCTGGAACCAGTGCACCTTCTGTGAGATGTATACTCAGCCCCAGAAGAAATTCCGGGCTCGAAAGCCCGAAGACATCAGGGCAGACATCGAGAAAGCAGCAGCGGCATTTAGCGACGTGCGCCGGGTTTTCCTGGCCGATGGAGACGCCATGGTGCTGCCCACCCGGCGCTTGCTGGAAATAATCGCTGACTTGAAGCGAGCTTTTCCCGGCCTGGAACGCGTTTCCAGCTACTGCCTGCCACGAAACCTGGCGAAAAAATCGGTTGAAGAGTTGGCGCAGCTCCGGGAAGCCGGCCTGCAAATCCTCTATGTGGGCATGGAATCCGGCGACGACGAGATTCTTCGGCGCGTTAACAAAGGTGAAACCTGGGAATCCACCCGGTCTGCCCTGGTGAAGATCCGGGAAGCGGGCCTGGTGAGCTCGGTGATGGTGCTCAATGGTCTGGGCGGTGAAGCTCTTTCACGGCAGCATGCCATTAACACTGCCACACTGTGCAATGAAACCCAGCCCGATTATCTGTCTACCCTGGTGGTCAGCTTCCCGCAGGGTGAAGAGCGATTCCGCGAGGGTTTCGGGGCGGATTTCGTGCCCCTGGGCCAGCAGGCCCTGTTCGAGGAAATCCGTGTGTTCCTGGAGCACCTGGAACTGGACAACACCATTTTCCGCAGCGATCACGCCTCCAATTACCTTGTGCTCAAAGGTACGCTGGGCCGCGATAAAGACCGCCTGCTGCAGCAGGTAAACATGGCCATTACCCAGCCTGGCGCTGTGCCTCTGCGGGCAGAATGGATGCGTGGGCTCTGATCAGGGAGAAAAACATGAACCGGACACCCGATGACATTGCCAAATCCCTCGAAGACGCCGGCAAGAGCAGGGATCTGCCACCGCTGGATAAATGGCACCCCGAACTTTCCGGCGATATGGATCTGGTGATCACCCGCGACGGCCAGTGGGTCTTCAAAGGTGAGCCCATCGTCCGGGAGGCCACGGTAAAGCTGTTCTCTACCATTCTCAGGCGGGAAAGCGATGGAGAGTACTACCTGGTTACGCCGGTCGAGAAATGGCGTATCCAGGTTGAGGACGCACCACTGCTGGCCCATGGTCTGGAGGTGAAAGGCGAGGGCGCGGAGCAGGTTATCACCCTGGCCACCAACATGGGCGAAACCCTGGAGATTGGCGAGCAGCACCCGTTACATGTGGGTTCCTACTCCGAGACTGGCGAACCTCGGCCAGTTATTCAGGTACGCCACGGTGTTGAAGCCCGGCTGGTTACCTCGGCGTTCTATGACCTCGCCGAACTGGCCGAGGAAACCGAAGCGGCGGGAAAAACCGTGTACGGGGTGCTTAGTCACGGAAAATTCTGGGAAATCGGGCGAGGCGGTTGAAAAGCGCCTGACCACCCCAATGAATAAGGTAGAAAACGCAGTCTGTCACTTGTTAAACTGTGGTTTCTTACTTGTTATCGAGCCTGGCTCTCTAACGAGGCCCGGTGGTCGTTAGTCCCTCTGTGCAGTCTGGCTGTTCACGATCACTTTCGATTGCCTACAATCTAAATACACAGTCATTGCGACACGCAAGGAGATCACATGGCCCAACCTCGTGTTGTCACCATCCATTACACGCTCACTAACGACCAGGGAGAGCAACTCGATTCCTCCCGCGTAGAAGGCCGTGAGCCCCTGGCATACCTGGAAGGTGCACAGAACATCATCGGCGGACTGGAAAGTGCGCTGACCGAGAAGAACGCTGGCGACCAGGTTAAAGTTTCCGTAGAGCCAGCTGAAGGCTACGGTGAAGTAAACGAAGAGCTCATCCAGCCGGTTCCGCGCTCTGCTTTCGAGGGCGTAGACACCATCGAGCCAGGCATGCAGTTCCAGGCACAAACTCCGGGCGGCCCCCAGGTCGTTCGTGTAGTAGAAGTTGGCGACGAAACCGTTACCATCGATGCCAACCACCCGCTGGCGGGCCAGACTCTGCACTTCGACGTTGAAGTGGTAGAAACCCGCGAAGCAACCGACGAAGAGCAAGAGCACGGCCACGTGCACTGATATGCCTTCTGATGGTTGATCAGAAAACGGCACCTTCGGGGGCCGTTTTTTTATGCCCGGAATAATCTGCGAGCATAAAAAAACCGGGGCAAGCCCCGGTTTTCTGAAACAGTGATCGTGGATCACATGTTCGGGTAGTTCGGACCACCGCCGCCTTCCGGCGTTACCCAGGTGATGTTCTGGGCAGGATCCTTGATGTCACAGGTCTTGCAGTGAACACAGTTCTGGGCGTTGATCTGGAACTTCTTGCCGCTGCCGTCGTCTTTCTCGACCACTTCGTATACGCCGGCCGGGCAGTAACGTTGCGCTGGCTCGTCGTACTTTGGCAGGTTTTCTTTCAGCGGAATTTCCGGGTCGGTCAGCTTCAGGTGAACCGGCTGATCTTCCTCATGGTTGGTGTTGGAAATGAACACCGAGGACAGGCGGTCAAACGTCAGCTTGTTATCCGGCTTCGGATAGTCGATCTTCTTGCACTCAGACGCCGGCTTCAGGGTGGCGTAGTCCGGAGTCGTGTCGTGGAAGGTGATAGGCAGGCTGCCGCGCAGAATGTTCTGCTCGAAGAATGCGATGGCACCGCCGACGATATTGCCGAACTTGTGCATGGCCGGGCCGAAGTTACGCTCGGCGTAAAGTTCCTTGTACAGCCAGCTGTCTTCGAAACGCTTCTGGAAGCTGGTGATTTCCTCACCGGTTTTACCTTCCTTCAGGGCCTCGAATACGGCTTCAGCGCCCAACAGGCCGGATTTCATGGCGGTGTGGGAGCCTTTGATCTTGGAGCTGTTCAGGGTGCCGGCATCACAGCCCAGCAGCAGGCCGCCCGGGAAGCTCATCTTCGGCAGGGCGTTGTAGCCACCCTTGGCGATTGCACGGGCGCCGTAGGCAACACGCTTGCCACCTTCCAGATACTTCTTGATTTCCGGATGGTACTTGAGACGCTGGAACTCTTCGAACGGGCTCAGGTGCGGGTTGCTGTAGGAAAGATCGGTGATCAGACCAACATAAACCTGACCATTTTCCAGGTGATACAGGAAAGAGCCGCCGGTGGAGCCGGATTCGTTCAGCGGCCAGCCGGTGGTGTGAACAACCAGGCCTGGCTCGTGTTTGGCCGGGTCGATGTCCCACAGTTCTTTGATGCCGATGCCGTAGTGCTGCGGATCCTTGCCTTCGTCCAGCTTGAAGTCGTTGATCAGGCGCTTGCCCAGATGACCGCGACAGCCTTCAGTAAACAGGGTGTACTTGGCGCGCAGTTCCATACCCGGCATATAGCCGTCTTTCTCGGAACCGTCACGGGCAACGCCCATATCACCGGTGATAATGCCTTTTACCTGGCCATCTTCAACGATGGTTTCTGAAGCGGCAAAGCCCGGATACACTTCAACACCCAGCTGTTCGGCCTGCTCAGCCAGCCAGCGGCAAAGGTTGCCCAGGCTGATGATGTAGTTGCCGTGGTTGTGCATGTTCTTGGGCACAAAGGCATTGGGTACTTTGGTGGCCTTTTCCTGATTCTTCAGCAGGAAAATGTCATCCCGGGTAACCGGGGTATTCAGGGGGGCGCCTTTCTCTTTCCAGTCCGGGAAGAGTTCGTTCAGGGCCGTGGGCTCGAATACGGTGCCGGCGAGGATGTGCGCGCCGATCTCAGAACCTTTTTCAACCACACAAACGGTTAGTTCTTCGCCGGCTTCCTGCGCCAGTTGCATGACGCGGCAGGCTGCCGACAGGCCCGCAGGGCCGCCGCCGACGATCAGAACATCAAATTCCATCGATTCGCGTTCCACGTTGGTCTCCTCAAACAGCTTTTAATGGATATTGTTTGCCCGCAGGCCTCATCAGGGGCGCCATCATACCGGTAAAAATGCGTATAGACGACAGCCCAAAACCGCTCAAAACGGCTATTTGTCCCGAAAGGATAACGCATTTGAAGAATCAAACAAACGTTTGTTTGAAATCTGCACTAACCTTTGGCATTGTACGTATACACCGAAATATCGTGTGTTTTGAGTCGATTTTTAGTATCGTCTCATTGTCAGGTCGGGTCAACCCGGTCCTTTGACTGTGAAGACTCATTAAATCCATCGTAGAAGAACGAGGAATCTATGAAGGTTCTGGTCGCTGTAAAACGAGTTATCGACTACAACGTGAAGGTGCGCGTCAAGCCGGACAACACCGGCGTTGATCTCGCCAACGTCAAGATGGCAATGAACCCGTTCTGCGAAATCGCAGTTGAAGAAGCGGTTCGTCTGAAAGAGAAGGGCGTTGCCAGTGAAATCGTTGTTGTATCCATTGGCCCGAAGGCTTCTCAGGAACAGATCCGTACTGCCCTGGCTCTGGGTGCTGACCGCGGTATCCACATCGAGACTGACGAAGAAGTTCAGTCCCTCGAAGCGGCCAAGCTGCTGAAGGCTGTTGTTGAGAAAGAAGAGCCCAAGCTGGTTATTCTTGGCAAGCAGTCCATCGATTCCGACAACAACCAGACTGGCCAGATGCTGGCTGCTCTGACTGGCATGGGCCAGGGCACCTTCGCCTCTGAAGTGGTTGTTGACGGTGACAAGGTTAACGTAACCCGCGAAGTAGACGGCGGTCTGATGACAGTTGCTCTGAACCTGCCGGCGGTTGTTACCACAGACCTGCGTCTGAACGAGCCGCGCTATGCTTCTCTGCCGAACATCATGAAAGCCAAGAAGAAGCCGCTGGACTCCATGTCTCCGGCTGACCTGGGCGTTGACGTTGCCGCTCGCCTGTCCACCCTGAAAGTCGAAGCCCCGGCTGCACGCCAGGCTGGTATCAAGGTGGCTGACGTAGCTGAGCTGGTGGATAAACTGAAGAACGAAGCGAAGGTGATCTAAATGAGCATCCTGGTAATTGCTGAACACGACAACAGCAGCCTGAAACAGGCTACTCTGAACGTTGTAGCGGCTGCCAAGGCCATCGGTGGCGACATCGACGTGCTGGTTGCCGGTGAGAACGTAGGCGCCGTCGCTGAAGCCGCTGCCAAGGCAGAAGGCGTGAACAAGGTACTGGTTGCCGACAACGCCGCTTACGGTCACTTCCTGGCAGAAAACCTGTCTGAGCTGGTTGCTGAAGTAGGCAAGGGCTACAGCCACATCCTGACCTCTGCCGGCACCACTGGTAAAGACTTCATGCCGCGTGTTGCTGCGCTGCTGGACGTTGCCCAGGTTTCTGACATTATCCGCGTTGAATCCGAAGACACCTTCGTGCGTCCGATCTACGCTGGTAACGCCATTGCGACCGTTAAGGCAAGCGACAGCATCAAGGTTGTGACGGTTCGTCCGACCGCCTTCGACCCGGTAGCCGCTGAAGGTGGTTCTGCCTCTGTTGAGCAGCTGGACGTGGTAAAAGATGCCGGCCTGTCTTCCTTCGTTGGTGAAGAGAAAGCCCAGTCTGACCGCCCGGACCTGGCTTCCGCCGGTATCGTTATCTCCGGTGGCCGTGGCATGCAGAACGGCGACAACTTCAAGATGCTGGAGCAGGTTGCTGATCTGCTGGGCGCTGCGGTTGGTGCTTCCCGTGCCGCCGTTGATGCCGGCTTCGTGCCGAACGACATGCAGGTTGGTCAGACCGGCAAGATCGTTGCTCCGCAGCTGTACGTTGCGGTTGGTATCTCCGGTGCCATCCAGCATCTGGCGGGTATGTCTGATTCCAAGGTGATCGTTGCGATCAACAAGGACGAAGAAGCCCCGATCTTCCAGGTGGCCGACTACGGCCTGGTTGCAGACCTGTTCGAAGCAGTTCCGCAGCTGGAAGAGGAACTGAAGAAAGTTATGTAACTTTCTGAAGTTGCAGAAAAAGAAGGCGCCTCAGGGCGCCTTCTTTGTTTTTGAAACAATGCGTTTTTCCGCTTTGCCGATGATCAGTGTATCCGCGAGGATATGCAGTGCCCGGTTAGAGGTTCTCACCGCTTTGTAAACCTGCTCGCTCTTTTGATGGTGGGATTGTTTTATCCGGCGGGCGCTGTCCCGAAACTCATCGTCCCTGGAAAACAGGTCAATCAGGCCAAACGTGGTGTTGGCGATGGCTTTGTGGACTTTCTCGACCGCCGTTGCACCGCCGGACACCGTTTCTTCCAGCAACCGGGCGCGGTTGCGAACCTCCATCAGGTCCATCCGGCTTTTTTGAATAGCGCTCAGGGCACCTATACGATGGGCATTCAGGATTCTCAGGTCGCGCCGGTTACCATTGGACAGCTGGAATGCAGCAAACAACAGTATTGAGCTGCCGGCCAGACACATCAGGCTAACGATCAGTAACAGCATGGCAGGGCTCCTGTTGCTCTTGTACTAGCGATACTCAATGTGCATATCTACCTCAATGTCCCGCTCGTCCAGCTCCCGCTCCAGCTCTTTCATCACTTCCTGATAGACCATTTTCCGGGTCATTACTGGCAGGCGGTCGGCCAGCACCCGTCCGGTGCGGGATTCGCGTTTGGCCAAGGCAATCGGATCCCGTACCCGTAACGTAAGCACCAGCTCAGGATCCTGATGTGTGTCGCTGATATCCTCGCTTTCCAGCATTTGCTTGATCATCTTTCGCTGCTCAAGCACTTGCCAGACCAGCGGGGCGCTGAAAGCCAGAAGAAACAGGCTGATAATAATCAGAAAGACGCTCAAAGGGGCTCTCCTCCTTCAATGACTGGGCAGAGTGTGCCGCAGTCCACAGGACAAACGATTGGCCGGCCCGACGCCGGTTCACGAGTTCACGGGAAAGTAGCACCACAGAATAAACCTGTTACCATCCATTCATACATTCGTTTGAACAAGGACAGACCATGACAGACACCACCGCTGCGAACTATGACCTTGTCGTGTTCGGTGCCACCAGTTTCGTCGGCCAGATTCTGGCTCGCTACCTTCTGGAAAACTATGGTGCAGACAAGGAGGTCAAATGGGCCATTGCCGGCCGCTCCGAAGGAAAGCTGAACCAGCTCAAGTCGGATCTGGGGGCAGGCGCCGCATCACTACCGGTAATTCTGGCGGATGCAGCAGACGAGCCTGCGCTGCGCGATCTGTGCGGCCAGACCCGAGTGGTCATCTCAACCGTGGGCCCTTACGCTCTTTTCGGCGAGACTCTGGTAAAAGTCTGCGCCGAGACAGGTACGGACTATTGCGACCTCACTGGTGAAGTACAATGGATCCGCCGGATGATCGAGCGATACGAGGCCAAGGCTAAAAAGAGCGGTGCACGGATTGTGCATTGCTGCGGCTTTGACTCGATTCCTTCCGATATGGGCGTTTGGTTCCTGCAGCAGCAATCGGAAGCAACCTTTGGCAAACCCTGCCAGGACGTGCGCATGAGGGTGAAAGTCGCCAAGGGCGGTCTTTCTGGCGGCACGGTGGCTTCCATGATCAACGTGGCCAAGGAAGCCGGAGCCGACCCCAAGTTGCGCAAGGAACTGGCCAATCCGTTCTCCATCTGCCCGCCGGAGCATCGCTCCGAGAAACGCCAGCCCAGCCTGAAATCTGCTGAGTTTGACAAGAACTTCAACGCCTGGCTGGCCCCGTTTGTGATGGGTGCCATCAACACCCGTGTGGTGCACCGCTCCAATGCGTTGCAGGGTGCCCGCTACGGCAAAGAGTTCACCTACGACGAAGCCATCATGACGGGCAAGGGCACCAAAGGCCGCCTGACCGCTTACGGTATGGTGGGTGCGCTGGGTGCGTTCTTCACCGCGTCCGCCATCAAGCCAACACGTTGGGTGGTGGAAAAGCTGGTACCTAAGCCGGGTGAGGGCCCGAGCCCGGACGATCAGGAGAAAGGTTTCTACGACCTGCGTTTCGTGGGCAAAACCACCGATGGCAAGACCATGATCACCAAGGTGACGGGCGATCGCGACCCGGGTTACGGCTCGACATCAAAAATGCTTGGTGAAGCCGGTCTGTGTCTGGCCTTTGATGTGAAAGAGGACGTCAAAGGTGGCTTCTGGACACCGGCCTCGGCGCTCGATGGCAAATTGCTCGAGCGCCTGCAGGCCAATGCCGGTCTGACGTTTGAAGTGGTCGAAACCCGCTGATCAACCCAGGTGTAGAATGCGGTCGGAGGCCAGCAGGGCGTCCGGCCCATGGCCGAGACACACCACGGTTCGCCCCTGCAGCCAACGGCTGATCTGGGGCGAAATCCGTTTACGGGTTGCCTCGTCCACACCAGTGAAAGGCTCATCCAGAATCACCACGGGTGCCTGACTCAGTAACACCCTGGCCAGCACCAGGCGCCGGGCCTCCCCGCCAGATAAACGGTTGCCGGCGCTGCCCAGCCAGGTACCCAATCCTTCAGCGTCCTGGGCGAACCGTTCCGCCAGTTCGACTATCTCCAGTACCCGCCACATATCACCGTCCCCGGCGTTGGGGTTTGCCAACTGAAGGTTCGCTTTCACGGTGTCTTCAAACACCACGGTCGCTTGCGTGAGGTAGGCGCAGGGCAGGGAATGACGTTCTCCCCGGCATGGCTCTGCCAGCCCGGCCAGGGTATCTGCCAGGGTGGATTTGCCACTGCCGGAGACGCCAACGATACCCACGGTGTCGCCCGGGCGAAGCGTCAGCGTGAAGTGACTGAGTAAGGGCGAATAACCCGCGTAACCCAAGGTGATATCGCAGGCCTGAAGAGAGAAGCCCTCCGGCAGTTCGCCAGCAGAACCAGCGGGTGATGCCGCGGCCCTTTCCAGACCGTGGTCGGAGTTCAGGCGGCGCGCAGCAGCACGAGTCGCTCCCAGTTTGCCAAAGGCATCCGGGAGCATGGCGTAGACTTCGGCCAGGCCCAGCAGGGCAATGGGCAGGAGAACCAGTACCGGGCCGCTCAGAGTGCCTTGCTCGAACAGGCGGAAGCCCAGCCACAAGGCTGCCACCGCCGCGACATTGATCAGCAGATGAGAGCCAGCCTGATGCCAGCCGGTTCGGCTGTCGATCCGGGCCTGATCCCTGGAAAGTTCTACGCTTCGACGCATCAGCCGGGCCGTGTGCTTACCCGTGCGGCCAGCGGCGGTAAGTTCCGCAAAGCCTTCAAGATGCTCAACCAGTTCGCCTCGCAGGCTCTCCTGCTGATCGCTCAACTGTCCGGAGGCAGCGTAAGTTCGTAGATACACCAGCCAGGTGGACAGTAGGAACGAAAGCGACAGAATCACCACCAGAATCAGCGCCACAACACCATCAAACAGTAACCACGCCATTGCGGCAAGCAGTAGGGTAACCACGGCTGCCAGGGCGGCGGGGGCAATCAGCCTGAGATAAAGCGTGTCCAGCGCATCGACATCGGCTGTGAGCCGGGAAAGCCACTGCGCGCCGGAACGGGAACTGCGCTCTGTTCGTGGCCGGGCCGCCAATCGGTCAAACAGGGCCACCCGAATATCGGTGAGTAGCTGCAGTACCGTGTTGTGGTTGTACACGCGTTCCAGATACCGGAACACCGTTCGGGACACCGCAAAAAAACGGATACCACCGCCCGGCACATAAAGATTGATGTAGGCCTGTATCCCTGCCGCCAGCAACAGGCCAACCAGCGCGGTTTCGGTCAGAAACCAGCCAGACAACGCTAGCAGACCGATACCGGAAAGCAGGGTGCCCAGTAGCAAGCCGGCACCAACCGTAAGGCGACTTTTGCGACGGAAAATCAGCGCCAGCCAGGGCTTCAGTTCAGGCATCGCGCACCTCGCCGTCATTTACGATCAATACGCGGTCTGCCAATGTCAGCAGCGCCTGATGATGGGTGGAGAACACCAGTGTTTTGCCGGATTCGCTGAGTTTGTGCAGGGCCTCCAGAATGAACACCTCGCTGGTGGCATCCAGCCCGGCCGTCGGTTCATCCAGCAGAATCAGGGGATAGTCCGCCAGGAAGATACGGGCCAGGCTTAAACGGCGGGCCTGACCACCGGACAGCCCCAGACCATCCTCGGTAATGCGGCTGTGAATGCCGTCAGCCCGGCTGTCCACCAGCTCACCCAGGCCCACCTGTCGTAATGCATAGTCGATGGCAATATCCGTCGCATCCGGGGTGGTTAGCCGAAGGTTTTCGGCCCAGGTACCCTGAATCCGGAAGCCCCGCTGGCCGAGCCATCCAAACGGCTGATTGCCCGGAGCCTCGCCGAATACTGACACAGCACCCGCCTCGGGCCTAATAAAGCCAGCCAGCAGATGCAAAAGGGTCGACTTGCCGCCACCGGAGGGTCCGGTAAGGGCGATCACCTGACCGGCCTTGATGCGGATATCCAGGTTATTGAAGATGACCGGGCCCTCGCCGTAACGGAGCGTGACCTCGGACATCTGAATGCCTTGATTGCTAATGCCGTTGTCTGGCCGGATCGGCTCTGCGTTGTCGACAGACTGTTCCAGCCGGGCCAGGATCTCCGCACCGGCACCCAGGGCGGCCGCCCGGTCGTGATAGTGTTGAGACAGGGTGCGCAGTGGCTGAAAGAACTCCGGAGCCAGCAGCAGAATCAGCAAACCACTGAACAGCGTAAGTTCGTCGCTGGGGCCAAATTCGATATAACCCAGCAATCCGAAGCCGATATAGATGGCCAATACCGCAATCGCCACAGAGGCAAAGAATTCCAGTACCGCTGACGACAAAAATGCCACTTTCAGCGTTTTCATGGTGATCTTGCGGTACTGGTCGGAACGGGCTTCCAGCGTGCGGCTGGCCGCCTCGGTTTGCCCGAACAGCTGAAGCGTCGTTAGCCCTCGTACCTTATCCAGAAACTGGCCGGACAACCGGCTGACCGTTTCGAAATGTTGCTGGTTCAGCTTTTCTGCGCCCATGCCCACCAGGGCCATGAACAGCGGAATGAGCGGAGCAGAGAGCACCAGGAAAATACCAGCCAGCCAGTCCAGCCAGAACACCAGAACAAGGATGGCCAGGGGAATCACCACGGAGAGGGTCATCTGCGGCAGAAAACGCGCGAAATAGCCGTGAAGCGCCTCCACGTGGTCCAACCACTCGCGAGCCAGGGACGCAGCGGACGTATCCGCCAGATTAACCGGACCGGTGGCTTTCCAGTGATGATGCAGTTGCCGGCGGGCATCGCGCCGCACCTGCTCGCTGCAGCGGGCTGCAAAGCGGGTTTGCAGCCCCTGGCCTGCGGACCGAATCACCAGAACCGTAATCAGGGCCAGAAATACGGGCGTGAGTTCGGAAACCGGCGTTTTTTCAATCACACCCTGGTGAATCAGCCAGGCCAGCAACACCATTTGTACGATGGTGGCCAGCCCGGCAAGAACACCGGCCAGAACGGTTGCGGTGATCCAGCGCTGGCTATTGCGGGCCAGACCCGATAGCCAGGCGCGGACCTTTGACCGGGCCGGATCTGCCACTCAGTGGTACCCTTCGCCCGCACGCACCTTGCCGCGGAATACCCAGTAGGTCCAGGCGGTATAGGCCAGCACGATGGGAATCACGAACAGCAGGCCGAGCAGCAGGAACAACTGGGACTCATAGGCGGAAGCCGCATCCCACAGGGTGTAGTTGGGCGGAACCACATAGGGCCACTTGCTCACCACAAGTCCGAGATAGGTGGTGATGAACAGGCCCATGGTGGCGACGAATGGCATACCTTCAAACCGGTTGCGTACCGAACGCCAGATCTGGAAGGCACACAGCAGGGTCAGGGCCGGCAGAATCCAGATCACGCTCAGATTGGAGAACCAGCGCTCCCGCACCATGTCGTCAACAAAGGGCGTCCATACGCTGATAATGCCGAACACCACCAACACGGCAATCAGCAGTGGTGCACTTACCCGGTAGGCCCACTCTTGCAGGCGCCCTTCGGTTTTCATGATCAGCCAGGTAGAACCCAGCAGGGCATAACCGGCCAGCATCCCCAGGCCTGTCAGCACGGTGAACGGTGTCAGCCAGTCCAGCGCGCCGCCAACGTAGGCGCCATTCACGGTATTGAAACCCTGGATGTAAGCCCCGACCACAGCACCCTGAGCGAATGCGGCAATGGTAGAGCCACCGGCAAACGACCAGTTCCACAGGTACCTTGAGGTACGAGCCTTGAATCGGAATTCAAACGCCACACCCCGGAAGATGAGCCCTGCCAGCAGCAGGAACACACCAATGTAGAGTGCCGGCAGGAAGATGGAATACACCATCGGGAAGGCGGCCAACAGGCCGGCTCCGCCCAGCACCAGCCAGGTTTCGTTGCCGTCCCAGACCGGAGCCACCGAATTCATCATGGTGTCCCGGTCCTCTTCCGACGGAGCGAACGGGAACAGGATACCCACGCCCAGGTCAAAGCCGTCCATCAGCACATACATGATGATGCCGAAGCCGATAATGAATGCCCAGATGAGGGCGAGATCAAACAGTTCCATGGTCAGTGCCCCCCTTCGTTAGCCGGTTTTGCCTGATGAACGCCGTGTGAGCCGGATTCAATCTCGAACGGCACATGGGCCGCAGAGAACGGACGGGCAGGGCGATCAGAGGCATGCTCTTCATCGTCAGCATCTTCAAGACCAACGTAAAGCACCCGCATGAGGTAATACACGCCGGCACTGAACACCAGGGCATAGACAACGATATAGCCGATCAACGTGAACAGCGCCATGCCACCGGTAAGCGAAGGTGTTACCGATTCGGCCTGGGTCATCATGCCGTACACCAGCCAGGGCGCCCGACCTACCTCGGTCACAAACCAGCCGGTGAGCACGGCAAAGAAGGGCGCAATACTCATAAAGCGCATTCCCTGCAGATACCAGCGGGTTTTGTAGAGGCGGCCACCGGCGCGCAGAACCAGGCCTGCGACCGCAAACAGAATCATCAGCACACCAATGCCGACCATAATCCGGAAGGACCAGAACACAATCGCCACCGGTGGTTGCTCTTCGACCGCCACTTCATTCAGACCCGGCACTTCGCCATCCCACTCGTGGGTAAGAATCAGGCTCGCCAGACTGGGAATGCCAATCTCGAAATGGTTGGTCTGGTTTTCCTGGTCGGGAATGGCAAACAGCAACAGCGGCACATTGCGGGAAGTTTCCCAGTTGCCTTCCATGGCCGCGACCTTCGCGGGCTGGTGCTCCAGAGTGTTCAGACCATGGAAGTCGCCTACAACCGCCTGGGCCGGGGCAATGAACAGCAACAACCACAGGCACATGGATAGCGCCTTGCGATTGGCTTCGACCTCACGCCCCCGCAACAGATACCAGGCACTGACACCCGCCACCACAAACCCACCGGTAAGGAATGACGCCAGGGCCATATGCATAAAGCGATACGGGAAGGACGGGTTGAAGATAGCCTCGCTCCAGGAGACCACATGGAACACGCCCTCACGGAATTCGACACCGGCCGGTGTCTGCATCCAGCTGTTGGCTGCGAGAATCCAGAAGGACGAGATAAAGGTGCCGGTAGCGACCATGATGGCGGCGAACAGATGAACCCCGGCGGGTACCTTGTCGCGGCCAAACAGCAGCACCCCCAGGAACGCCGCCTCCAGGAAGAATGCGGTGATCACCTCATAACTCAGGATGGGGCCGAGGAAGTTGGCCGAGGCCTGAGAGAACGCGCTCCAGTTGGTTCCGAACTGGAATGACATCACAATGCCCGAGACCACGCCCATGCCAAAGACCACAGCGAAGACCTTGGTCCAGAAGCTCGACAGTTTGGTCCACACCGGATTACGGGTTTTGAAGGCGAGGCCCTCAAGTACCGCGATGTAGGAGGCTAGCCCGATGGTAAACACCGGAAAAATGGCGTGAAATGACACCACAAACGCGAACTGGATTCGCGATAGGATGAGAGGATCTAGTTCCATAGGAACCTCCGGTAACTCGCACAAGTCATAACAAACGGGTCAGCGAACCCGTTCAGCCGCTGCCATAGTTTATTTTGTTATGTTGTTATTACCGGCAGATGATTACGATGCTACGCAAATCGTAGCAGATTTCGATAGGGCAGTTTGTCGCACCCCTTGATATAAAACAATTATGGTGAGCCAGATGAGCTTTTACGAGGAACGAATTCTCCCCCACATCATAGACAAGGCCTGTTCCATGGGCCAGGTGATGAAGCTGCGCAGCCAGGTGGTTCCGCAGGCCCGGGGCCGGGTACTGGAAGTGGGCATGGGCTCTGGCATCAATCTGGAGTTCTACAACCAGGACCAGGTTGAGCTGGTTTACGGCCTGGAACCCTCAGAAGGCATGCGCCGAAAAGCGCTACCCAACCTGCAACGTTCCCCCATAAAAGTGGAATGGCTGGACCTGCCGGGGGAGAAAATACCGCTGGAAGACAACAGCGTAGACACCGTGCTGCTGACCTTCACCCTCTGCACCATCCCGGACTGGCACGCCGCGCTGCAGCAAATGAAACGGGTACTCCGGCCGGGCGGTAACCTGTTGTTCCTGGAGCACGGCGAATCCCCCCAAGACGCCATCCGCAAATGGCAACACCGAATCACACCCGGCTGGCGCAAACTGGCCGGTGGCTGCCACCTGAATCGCCATATAGCGGATCTGATCAAGGAAGCGGGCTTCGAAATCCAGGAGCTAGAAAACCTCTACATCCCCAAAGCGCCCAAAATCGCGGGCTACATCTACAAGGGCAGGGCGACCAAGCCGGTGGAGGCATAGAAAGCGTATTGAAGAGCCGCCGGGAAACAGAATTGCGTTACGCCACCGGCCCTTATACAATTCCGCCCTTCAAGAATCTCCCCTCCGATGCCCGGATGGTGAAATTGGTAGACACAAGAGACTTAAAATCTCTCGGCCACAAGGCCGTGCCGGTTCGATTCCGGCTCCGGGCACCATTCTTTCGAGTGAAAAACGTAGTTTTAGCGCTAGCCTTTTTGGTTCTCCAGAAAGAAGAAAACCGCGCCCGTTTCCAGCCGCGGTTTCCTAATCGTTTGCGTGGCTATCAAGCAGCCTTAGCCATCCGCTTCCTCACACCAAATCCCAGCAGGCCCAGGCCCAGCAAGGCGAGGGTAGAGGGTTCTGGCACGGAAACCGGCCGTGAGGTAATGACACCTTTGAGTGTAGCGTCATTGTCCATCCGCTCCATGGTCCAGAATTCACTGGCCAATGCACCGCTGTAGAAGAAACCTGAGATATCTACAAAGTAGTTAACGCCATCAATCAGGAAGGAATCAGAGGCGCCGACGTTGAGCGCGAAGGTCACTCTGTCTGCGCAGCCATTCGCGTTAACACCTAGACCATTTCTGCCGCCATCTGCACAGCGCCAATCATTGTTGGGTGTTTCCCAATGTTCGAACTCAAACACGGAATATACGGTTTCCGCCATACCATCTATGGTCAGGTTGGTTTCGACGGTCAGCTGGGCGGTATTCAGTGAGGGTTCGTAGATGGGCCAGTTGAAATGGGTAAAGGTACCCAAGTCAAAGTCTGTGTTTTCATTGATGTTTGCCGGAAGAGGGGTGTAGCCGTCGAAACGGTATCCGCTTTGTTGGTCTTGCTGGTTGGCCGGATTGCCCCAACGGATTTCACTGGTTCCACCACCGGTTACGGCAGGGCTTCCGGGGTTAGTGGCGGTCCAGATCCCGCTAACGCTGGTCAGCTGAATCACCGCGGCGTGGGCGGATCCTGCGGCAAACAAGGCCACGGCGGCGCTG
Source organism: Marinobacter sp. EN3 (assembly GCF_000475315.1). Classification (NCBI taxonomy): domain Bacteria; kingdom Pseudomonadati; phylum Pseudomonadota; class Gammaproteobacteria; order Pseudomonadales; family Marinobacteraceae; genus Marinobacter; species Marinobacter sp. EN3. Next base: position 116,870 of record NZ_AXCC01000001.1, on the reverse strand, counting down.
GCGATCAATAGTTTCTTATTCATGGGTGACACTCCCTGTGGGCTTCGTCATTTGTTTACCGTCGCTCGAAGGTGTAATTCCTGAGCTCCGGTAGACAATCAGCAACAGGGGTGCCTGATCTTAAAAACTGCCCGTTTAACAATATGAAAGGAGTGTCACCTTTGCGGCTGGGTGATATTTGATCAGCTGCATTGTAAAAAAAACGGACATACCCAGAGGCTAACGATCCGGGCTGTCCTGTTCTGGCAGGGGCTCAATGCTGTTGATGTCGCCGGTGGGGGCGGCCGGTTCATCCTTGATAATCACGACGATACCGCCAACGATAATGGCAAGACCAACAACGGCTTTGAGCAATGTTGAGCGAGACATGCATCACCTCCTGTGTCGGGTACATGTTATTACCCTGAGGGCATTTCCTGGCATTGCAACCATACGCCGAAGGTCGGTTCGACATAGGCGGCGGCCTTGGGAATACTGACACCAAGAAATATCCGATAAAAACCAAGGGGAGTGTTGTATGACGGCGGCATCTGATGAACTGGTGCGACTGCACGCTGAAAACGGCGTGGCCACAGTAACCCTGAACCAACCGGAGCGGCGTAACAGTCTTTCGATGGCCTTGCTGGAAGCGCTTTCAGAGGTACTTGAGCAGATCGCCGGGGATGGCAGCGTGCGCGTGGTGGTACTTGCCGCAGCCGGCAAGGTGTTTTGTGCGGGGCACGATCTTCGGGAAATGCGGGATCAGTTCGACAGTCACGATTTCCAACTGCGGCTGTTTCAGCAGTGCAGCAGGGTGATGCAGCAGATTGTGAACCTGCCCAAACCGGTGATTGCCCGGGTTGCCGGTGTGGCGACCGCCGCGGGTTGTCAGCTGGTGGCCAGTTGCGATCTGGCGGTGGCAGAGAAGGGCGCCCGTTTTGCCACGCCCGGCGTGAACATTGGCCTGTTCTGCTCCACGCCCATGGTGGCCCTGTCCCGCAATGTCAGCCGCAAACACGCGATGGAGATGCTGCTGACCGGTAAGTTGATTGATGCGGCCCGGGCAGAACAAGTCGGGCTGATTAACCGTGCAGTAGAACCGGGAGCCCTGGATGAGACGGTGTACGGCATGGCCGCCACCATTGCCGGAAAATCCGGGCATACCCTGAAAATTGGTAAAGAGGCGTTCTACAAACAGCTGGAAATGCCGCTGGCTCAGGCCTATGACTACACGGCCAAGGTGATGGCGGAAAACATGCAGGCGAATGATGCCCAGGAGGGTATTTCCGCGTTTCTGGATAAGCGGGACCCAGACTGGCAGCACAAGTAATCAGGGTTTGCAGGGGCTGGCCTGATCCCAGATCAGACGGTCTCCGGCTTCAATTTGCCGGCTGCTGAAATAACCGGCGTTCATTTCCACGGCGTGCCAGTAGGAGGCGCCAGCGGGGTAGCTGGGACAATCGTTGCTGCGAGATGATGCACAGGGGTGCATCTGGCGAATGCTGACGATAACGCCCTGGTTATCCAGAAAGGCAATGTCCAGGGGCAGGAGAGTCTGGTACATCCAGAAGCCTTGCTCCGGGCTGCGCTCATAATCATAGCTGAACAGCATGCCGGCGTTTTCTGCCAGGGCTTCCCGGCCCATCAGGCCTTTCTGGCGGTCCTGGCTGTTGCTGGCCACTTCCAGCACCACCGGGTGTTGCGTTGTATCAGTGACGAAACAGGCCTGGGCCACCGGCAGGTGCGAGGAATCTTTGGCGTCTGCCGAGCCGCAGCCTGCAAGCAGGGCGCTTAAAACCAGCAGGGCAAGATGGCGAGCGATCATGAGCGCAGACGGTAGCCGGTTTTGAAGATCCACCAGACGGCGGTCATGCACATGGTCAGGAACACCATGGTCATACCTACACTGATGCCCACGTGCACATCGGAAACCCCGTAAAAGGCCCAGCGGAAGCCACTGATCAGGTACACCACCGGGTTGAACAGGCTGATGGTTTGCCAGATCTCGGGCAGCATGTCGATGGAATAGAAGGTGCCGCCCAGAAACACCAGTGGGGTCACAATCATCATCGGCACAATCTGCAGCTTCTCGAAGCCATCGGCCCAGATGCCAATAATGAAGCCGAACAGGCTGAAGGTCATGGCCGTGAGCACCAGAAACGAGAACATCCAGAACGGATGCAGTATTGAGTAGTCCACGAACAGCTTCGCGGTGGCCAGGATAATCAGGCCCAGTATCACGGCCTTGGTGGTCGCGGCACCCACATAACCCAGCACGATTTCCACGTAGGATACCGGTGCAGACAGCACCTCATAGATGGTACCGGAGAATTTCGGCATGTAGATGCCGAAGGAGGCGTTGGAGATGCTCTGCATCAGCAGTGACAGCATCACCAGGCCGGGAATGATGTAGGCCCCGTAGCTGATGTTGTCGATATCGCCCATGCGGGATCCGATGGCTGAGCCGAATACCACAAAGTACAGGCAGGTGGAGATAACGGGCGATAGCACGCTTTGCATGACCGTACGTTTCATGCGTGCCATCTCGAACTTGTAGATTGCTTTAACACCGTAAAGATTCATTGTTCTCTCCGTGAGGACCGTTCGGGCGGGTGGTTACTCGTGCACCAGGCCCACGAATATCTCTTCCAGGGAACTCTCCCGGGTTTGCAGATCACGGTACTCAATGTCCAGATCACCCAGGGTACGAAGCAGTCGGGCCACGCCGGCCTGTTGTTGCTGAGAGTCGAAGGTGTAGATTAGCTCGTAGCCGTCTTCTGAAAGCTCGATTGGCTCCAGGGTGAGTTCCCCGGGCAGCTTATCCAGTTTTTGCTGAAGCTGCAGGCGAAGTTCTTTCTTGCCCAGCTTGGACATCAGGCGGTTCTTGTCTTCCACCAAGATGATCTCGCCCTGGCGGATAACGCCAATGCGGTCAGCCATTTCTTCCGCTTCTTCAATATAGTGGGTGGTCAGAATGATGGTGGTGCCGTTCTCGCGGAGTTTGCGCACCATCTCCCACATGTCACGCCGTAGCTCCACATCCACTCCGGCGGTAGGTTCATCCAGGAACAGAATGCGCGGTTCGTGGGACAGCGCCTTGGCGATCATCACCCGGCGTTTCATACCGCCAGACAGTGACATGATGCGGTTGTTGCGCTTGTCCCAGAGGGACAGGTCTTTCAGAACCTTTTCGATATGGGCAGGCCTGGGTGCCTTGCCGAACAGACCGCGACTGAAGGATACCGCATCCCAAACGGTTTCAAAGGAGTCGGTATTAAGCTCCTGCGGTACCAGGCCGATGGCCTCCCGGGCTTTGCGGTATTGCTTGACGATGTCGTGGCCGGCGGCTTTGACCTCGCCATCGCTCTTGTTGACGATGCCGCAGATGATAGAGATCAGGGTGGTTTTACCAGCACCGTTGGGGCCGAGCAGCGCGAAGATCTCGCCGGGGTAGATTTCCAGGTTGACGTCTTTGAGGGCCTGGAAGCCATCTTCGTAGATCTTGTTCAGGTGCTTAACGGATATGTCCGGTTGCACGGGCGTGTCCTGTTCTGTTGGTGGTAGACCAGAAAGCCGCACATTTTCTCATGCTGGCAGCAGTTTAGAAACCTTTGCTATGTCGGGAATTATCCCCATAATGCCGGTTTCAGATCTGGTTGTGAGGCAGGGTATGGTACGAACCATCGTGGTTCCGGGTTTAGTGTTGGCTGCAATTGGGGCTCTGGCGTTTGGCCCACAGTGGCTGGAAACCGCCGGCACCGCCGAGGAACGGCCAGAATGCGACCTGCTTTCCCGTGCCTGCACCTGGGAGACCGACGAAGGCGCCTGGCGAGTGGAACTCAGCACGCTCGAAGAAGGCGATCAGGGCATGGAATACCGGCTGGCGATTACCGTACCGGAAGCGCCGGACCGCTTTCTGGCGGTACTGAGAGGGCAGTCCATGTATATGGGCGAATATCCGGTACCCATGGAGCGCCAGGAGCCCCTGAGCTATCAGGCAACCTTTACGGCTCCGTTTTGCACGACGGGCGCGGAGATGATCTGGCGCATTGACCTGCAGGATGGCCAGAAAGTATTGGAAAATGTGCCCTGGGCACTGGTGTTCCGGGCTGAGAAATAGTTAAATCCCGTCAAATTTCGATGACTTCCAGGGAACAGTGATGGATTACGGGGAAAGCGTTCAGAAGGTGCTATTGCGGAAAATTCGCAAGGCCGAGCAGGATCTCGTTCAGCTCAAGCTGGATTACTGTCGCTTCGTGTTCGGGCTGACCCACCGGGCTACAGTGTCAGCCAATGGCCAGTCCTGGGTAGTGCGGGCGGTGGATGTGGAATCCATGACTTACACCGATGATGGCGAATTCACCAAACCAGCAATTACCGGGTCACCTGCCAACGATGATTCCTGCCGGGAGGCCGTTAACCTGGGCAGCGACTGGACTCTCGAAACCGCTAAATAAACGCGTTCCTGGTCACCGCCTCGTAGAGGCTCGAGTTGGCAGGCACATAATGGTTGGCTTGCCAGAATTCCGCACCTTCCAGCCCGGCACGGTAACACGCCATCAGCACGCTGCTACCGGTAAGCGTCGAAATAGCCTGCAGCGCCTCTGGCTGCCGAATACCCGTCTTTCGGCTGACAATGCCCGCAACCATACCTGCCAGCGCCTCAGAGTGGCGAACGGGTTTCGGGCTCAGGGCGCAGCTGGCACCGTAGAGCCAGGCTGCAGCATAAGTACGAACCGCCTCTGGCGATTCTGACAGTACCAGGCCTTTCACCCGGCAATCCCGCTCCTGCAATCCCGCCAAAATGTGCAATTGGGTAAAGAGTTCAGTTCGATCCGGTGCCGTCATGCCTTTGTAGCGACGCGCTTCATTGCCCGAACTGGCGACCCTGCGCGCGGAACTCCCGGAATTATCGGCTTGCGGATCGGCGCCTGCGGCACCGGCTGGAACAAAGGATTCTGTCCGGGACAGGGTAAGCACCCGCGCGGCTAACAGCGCCAGCAGGGCAATCAGCCCCAGTTCTGTCATTGTAACCAATCCATTGACCATCGTGGTATTCCTCTGAAAACGGAGCGACAAGCTGAATCATCGAGTGATTGTAACGTTGTGTAACCGGTAGGGCAGTGGGCAAACCCCGAAAATGGCACTGAAGACCGGTTTAGCTTTGAAAAATGTGATGCCAGTCCCAGGGGATCAGCAGGTGGGCATGGTCTGAAGGGCCAGTTTGCGACGAATGAAACGGCCCAGGGCGTCGACACCAATGTTCAGCAGAGCGGTAATCAAAATCAGCACCATGGCACGATCAAAACGAATATTCTGAATGGCACTGTCGACGTAAAAGCCGAGAGTGTAGATGCCAAGGATGCCCAGTATCGCCGTTTCGCGCATGATGATTTCCCAGCGGTAGAACAGGAATGCCAGGAATGAGCGGTAGATGCGGGGCACCAGTTCCCAGCTGTAGCGGGAAAAACCCACCGGAGCGTCCGGGCGCAGGTGAATGGTGTTGGTCTGCCGGCCTATCAGGTGGCCGATAATGCCACCGTTGTGCAGGGCCAGAGCCACCACGGCCGGCAGCATGGAAGGCCCCCACAGCTGCAGCAGAATATAGGCAAGAATGTATTCCGGTGTGGATCGGGCGATCACCAGAAACACATGGCCGGAGGTACGCCGCACCGGGCCACCGAAATGATTCGAGATCAGGGGGAAGGCCAGCAGGGACAGAATGCCGGTGGCTACCAGCGCTATCTGGGTTAAGACCACGGTGTTCCAGATGCCTGGCAGCGCTTCAGTTATCATTACATCGGATAACCACGCCCAGATAGCCGCAAGCCCTTCGCCATCCCGGATCGGTGAAGGAATGATATCCTCCGTAAAGAAGCGCTCCACGTTGCCCCAGACAATGGGCAGACCGTCCCCAAGAAAAAAGGGCGCTGCAAGAATATAGATCGGCAGTAGTTTGGGGCGAACCCATAAGGGCATGGTGGCGATCAGTACATAGAACAGAATCAGCATGGCGCCGGCATCTGAGTACAGACCCTGGGAGAACGAGGATTCCAGGTAGAAACCCAGAGTCGGTAGCCCCACAAAGCCCAGGATGGCAGAGGAACGCAGGCCACACTCGAGTCGGTAGGCCGTATAGGTGCGCATCTGAACCCAGCAATCAGGGATACGGGCATACAGAAAGGCGGCAATGGATGAGGTTCCCGGTGGCAGCAGACGGCCCGGTTCCTGGTCTGCCTCTTCCAGGATTTCCGAATAGACCTTGGCGAAGATGCCGGAATAGGGAATGGCAATGGCCAGCACACCCGTGAGCGGGTGGAAACCGAAAAACTGGAGAAAGATCAGCGCCCAGAACAGCTCATGGATGGCGCGGATAAAAGCGCAGAAGATTCGTACTGGCAGAAAGCGGTACACCAGCGCCAGCAGGAAGCCGCAGATACTCCCGAGGGTTACACCCACAAAGGCAAAAGCTACGGTCCGCAGCAGGGCAGTGAGCAAGCCTTCGGTACTGAAAAAATTGGGTGTGGCTACGCCCAGGAAGAACCGGCCAAGGTCCTGCCAGGGGTTGGCAGTGGTGATGGCAATGTCCGCAACCAACAGCCCGAGCAACGCAACGGCAAGAAAGATAAGGCTGGCTCGTACGGTCGGATAGGCGAACATGCTGAGAGTCGGTGCCTGTCAGTAGAGAACGGAAATGTCAGCGGCGGTCAGCTCACTGGCCGGCTGGTCCAGGGCAATCTGGCCGTCCTGAATACCGATGATGCGGGTACAGTGTGCCAGAGCCATCTCCACATCGTGCAGGGCAACAATACTGGTGGTGAATTGATTGGTAAGCATGGTCATCACCTGCTGGGCCATTGGCCCGTCCAGGGCGGAAATGGGCTCATCGGCCAACAGAGTTGGCGCCTGCCGATAGAGTGCCCGCGCAATGGCCACTCGTTGCCGTTGGCCGCCAGACAGTGCTGCCGCGGGAATCCAGAGTTTTTCTGGTATACCCAGTTTGGTCAGTAACGCCCGGATGGCGTCTTTGTCCCGCCGGAACGGACGGATCAGCGTAAGCGTGTTGTACCAGGTGGCATGCTGGTCCAGTTGCCCCATAAACACATTGTGGAAGACAGGAAGGGCATTGACCAATCCCAGGCCCTGGGGAACGAGTGAAGCCTTGCCTTCGAGCCGGTCATAAAGCAAGCGGATAAGCGTGGATTTGCCGGCACCACTTTTGCCAACCAGACCAACGTGTTCCCCTTCATTGATTCGGAAGGAGAGCGGGCCGATAACCCGCTCTCCATCGAAACTGGCGGTCAGGCCATGGAAATCAAAGCCTGACATCAATCGAGAATTCCGATGTTTTCCGCTGTTGCACGAATGGGCTCGTAGTCGTCATTGGACGCCGGAATGAAGCCGGAGCGGGGGAAGCTCTCCAGCAAGGCAGGATCGTCCAGCTTCAGCAGGGCTTCGGTGACCTTCTGCTTGAAGCCATCACCAAAACGCTCGTCGACATCGCCACGGATGGTCCACTGATAATCCGGGTAGGAAGGTGTTTTCCAGATTACCTGAACGGAATCAGTATCGATGTTGCCGTTTTCCAGTTCTTTTTCCCAAACCTGGAAGTTCAGGGCGCCCACTTCATAGGTTCCGGCCTCGACCAGGCGAAGGGTACGGGTATGGTTGCCACTGAAACCAACCCGGGAGAACAGGGAATCCGGCGCTTCATTGAAGACATCCCGAATGTAGAACTCCGGCATCAGGCGGCCCGAGGTCGAACCTTTTGAACCGAAGGTAAAGGTTTTGCCGCGCAGTTCGTCTTCCAGCTCATCCAGGCTGTCGGCCGGCTGAATTCCAGTGCTCGTGTTGGCGATAAAGTAGGTCTCGAAGGCTTCGTCTTCAACGCCTTGAGCAATGGCTTCGGAACCCGGAACCAGTCGACGGGCCTGAACACCAGACAAGCCCCCAAACCACGCCAGTTGTACCTGGTTGTTGCGGAAGGCCGATACCGCAGCGGCGTAGGATTTCACCGGGATGTAACGCACCTCAACATCCAGTTGCTCCTGAAGATAGTCAGCCACGCCACGAAAGCGCTCGACCAGTTTGGTTTCATCTTCATCCGGAATGGCGGTGAATACGAAAGTGTCTGCCTGAACGGTGGTTGCCGCTGCCAGCGAAAGCAGGCCCGTCGCCAGCCATTTTCTGAGGTTGCTGATTGCCATCATGAATCATTCCTTTGCGAGGTGGGGTTTGGTGAAAAACGTTGCCATCTACTTGAAAACCCAGTCAGGATAACGTGATTTCCATCAAGTCTGAACCGGTATACGAGGGAAGGCTTTACCTGGCGCAGTGCCACAGGCAGAATTTTTCAAAAACAGAACAAGTGAACGCCATGCGATTGACCATAGTAACTCCAGCCGGCCCGGATTCGAAAGCAGGTAATCGGGCCACCGCACTGCGTTGGCAGAGTCTGCTGGAAGCAGCCAGTCATCAGGTGGAAGTGGTGACAGAATACCAGCGCCAGGAAACGGACTGCCTGATTGCCCTGCACGCCTGGCGAAGTGCTGACGCGGTTAAGCGGTACCGGGAAACATGGCCCGAGAAACCTTTGATCGTGGTACTTACCGGCACAGACATATACCGCTTTCAGCACGAGTTTCCGGACATCACATGGGCCTCCATGGACGCCGCTGATCTGTTGATCGGGCTGCATGATCTGGTGGCCGAGGATATTCCCGAACGCTACCACGACAAATTGCTGTGCCTGCGGCAATCCGCGCCCAAGCCGTCAGTGGCGGGTAGCGCCCGGGCAGAAAAGGACCAGTTCCACGTTTGCGTTATTGGCCATCTGCGTGACGAAAAGGATTCTCTGCGTGCTGCCTGGGCCTGCTACCACCTTCCTGAGCAATCCCGCATTGTGGTTTCCTGCGCCGGCAAGGCCCACAACGAGGCGTGGCGGGAAAAGGCGCTGGAAGAAAGCCGGTCCAATCCCCGGTTTCATTATCTGGGTGAGTTGGACAAGCCAAAGCTGGAGCACCTGATGGCCGTGAGTAATCTTATGGTGATCAGTTCCATCATGGAGGGTGGGGCGAATGTGGTGTCGGAAGCCTGTCGGGCGGGCTTGCCGATTCTTGCCTCTGATATTCCCGGCAACCGTGGTTTGCTGGGCGATGACTATCCCGGCTGTTTTCCGGTTAAAGACGATAAAGCACTGGCGAGCCTGATGTTACGTGCGGAAACCGACGCGGAATTCCTGGCGGAACTGCGAGCGAAGGTAAATGCCCTTGCGTCTGGATTTACCCCGGAGAGCGAACTGGAAAGCCTGGAACTCGCCCTGGTCAGATGCAAAAAAGGGTAGGCCGACGGGCCTACCCCTTATTTCAAGCCATGGGGTTGCGAGATAGGTTTCAGAGTACCTTTTTCGCTTCGGCAGACAACTCGCTGAACCCTTTCAGGCTCTTGAATGCTTCCAGCTTCTGCTTGTCCGCATCGCTGGGGTTGGCAATCTGGTCGATGGAGGTAATGCCAGCCTCTTTCATTTTCTTTGCGGTTGCCGGGCCAATGCCCTTCACGCGGGTAAGGTCAGACTTGTCTGCCGGCTTGGCCGATTTCTTCGGAGCTGCGGCCTTGGGCTTGGCAGTGCTCGTTTTCTTGGCGGCCGGCTTGGCAGCGGCGGTTTTCTTGGCCGGAGCCGCTTTCTTGGTACCACTGGCCTTCGAGGTTGATTCGCCGGACTTGGACACTGACTTGCCAGTTTCCTTTGAAGCGATACCCAGGCGCTCCAGCAATGCCGACTGCAGTTCGTGGAATTCATTCATGCGGCGCTCAAATTCGTCGTTAAAGCGCTTCATTTCACGATCACGCAGCTCATCCATGTCTTTCAGGAGCTTGCGTACCGGCTCCTGAACCTGGTTCTGCAGGTTGTCGAACTGCTTCAGTGCGTCGTTAATCAGCCCTTCGATCTGGGCGGATGTTTTCTCGAACTCTTTGTTTACTTTCTTGACGATCTTATCAACGCTTGGCTTGGCTTTCTTTGCCATGGAGTGTCTCCTTACGGAAGGGAAGTGCGGGTGAAGTGAACGGGCATCAGGCCATTTGTCGCATACCGGAAGCGGGACTCGACCCACGCCGGGATTTCAGGCTCTGTTTCTTGAGAACAACTTCTCTTATGCGCCGCAGTTTGTCAGAGAGCGGCGATTCGTCTCGAGCATTTAGCTCAACAAAATCAAGTGAGTAGAAGAAGTTGCTACAGTGTTTTCTCTTTTCGGTAACCAGGCCGGTCAGGCCTTCGGCACGGATTTCTTCAAACGGCATATCCATAACAAGGTCGAGAACCACGGTATCCCCGGGTTCAAACAGTTTGTCCGTTTTCATCACGCAGCCGTAACTGTCGAGTTCATAAAGTCGCGCTTCCACGGTTTCCTTGCGAAAAATGCCGTGTCGGATTCGGAAACGCGCGACCAGGTCCGGTAGTTCTTCGTTCATGGAACGCTTGCTCTGCTATTGAGGTCGGCCAGATATATACTGAACATTAATTAAACAATAGACGGGCCAGAAACTTTTGGCAATGCCGTCAGCTATCTACCGCAGCCCGTTCATGGAAATAATCAGGATTTGGCCCCCTGTGCGGGGCCAAATCTGCCCATTACCGGGTTTTCAGCTCGTAAAGGTCAACACGTCGATCTTTCAGATTGGTGACAGAACCTTCGTTTCTGACCAGTTTGAGCTTTTCCAGATCCATATCTGAAAACATGATCATTTCGGTGTTCGGTGTGGTTTCTGCCATCACTGCATCATGAGGGAATGCGAAATCCGACGGCGAGAATACCGAAGACTGGGCGTACTGAACATCCAGGTTTTCCACTTTCGGCAGGTTGCCCACGCTGCCGGTAATCACCACGTAGCACTCGTTTTCTATGGCCCGGGCCTGGGCACAATGGCGCACGCGCAAATAGCCGTTCTTGGTATCGGTCCAGAAGGGGACACAGATAATGTCCACATCCTGACTGGCGGCGATACGGCCCAGTTCCGGAAACTCAATGTCGTAGCAGATCATGATGGCGACACGGCCGGCATCGGTATCGAATACCTGGAATTTATCACCACCCTCAATAACCCAGTCGCGACGTTCGTGAGGGGTGATGTGGACCTTGCGCTGCTCGTCTACACGACCGTCACGGTGGCACAGGTATGAGACGTTGTAGACCCGGTCATCTTCAATCAGCGGCATGGAGCCGGTGATAATGTTGATGTTGTAACTGACGGCCATTTCCGACATTTCGTTGCGGAACTGTTCGGTAAAGCCGGCGAGGAACCGAATGGCACGGGTCTGATCCATCTGGTCGGTCAGCCCCATCAGCGGCGCGTTGAAAAATTCCGGGAACAGGGCAAAGTCGCTTTTATAATCCGACAGTGCGTCCACGAAGTACTCAACCTGCTTGAGCACCTCCTCCACCGAGGTGAATTCCCGCATCTGCCACTGCACCGCCCCCATGCGCACCTGGGTTTTTTTGACGTTGAGTACCGATGAGGGAGGCGTATAGAGAATGTTTCTCCACTCCAGCAACGTTGCATATCCGAGGGATTTCTGGTCTTCCGGCAGGTATTTGTGCATCAGCCGGGTAACCTGGAAATCGTTGGAAAGCTGGAACGTCAGGATCGGGTCGTAGATTTCCTTGCGATCAACGCGCTGAATGTATTCTTCCGGAGTGTATTGCTCGGCGTACTTGAAGTAGCTGGGAATCCGCCCTCCGGCGAGGATGGCCCGCAGGTTCATGGAACGACAGAGCTCTTTTCGTGCTTCATACAGGCGACGCCCCAGTCGATAGCCCCGGTATTCGGGGTCTATAAACACATCCAGGCCGTAAAGCGAATCGCCGTTGGGGTTGTGCCAGATTTTCTCGTTACGCAGAATCAGGTCGTCGTAGGCGTGAGGGTTGCTGAATCTTTCGTATTTCACGCATACCGTGAGCGCCACCGCCACCAACTGGCCGTTGTCTTCGATACAGATCTGGCCATCCGGAAACTGTTCTACCAGAGCCTTGATGGTTTCTTTTGGCCACGCGCCACCAATGTCGTCGTAAACCCGATCCATCAACTCTTGCAACTGGCCGTAGTCATCAAGGGTCAGGTTACGCAGATTCAGGTGGAGCTCTTCATGGGCCATAGGGTTCTCCCTGTCGTGTCTGGCGAATGTGCTGTGATCTCAGCATTCTAGCAAAGAGTGTTCAAGACTTCGCAGGATCTGCCGTTAGTAAGTATGTTTCGACTACACTAAATGATAAATGCAATTTGTTTTTGACCCTGATTGGAGACCGTCAGCTTGAACCTATCATTCGCCCAGAAATTGCTGATCGCAATTGGCTCCCTGATCGTGTTGATTATGGGCGCCCTGACAATTTCCAACGATATTCGGCTCCGCTCAACGACCGATCGCTACGTTAGCGCGCTGATGAGCGATGCAGTGGCCCAGAGTACGTCGAGTATTGCCGATTGGCTCAATACGCGCCTGGATATGGCGGAAGCGACGGCGAAGGCGCTGGAACGGACTCGCAACGACGATAACGCCCGCGTTCTCATGGAAGCCATGACCGAAGGTGGCAACATCAAGGACGTGTACGCCGGCACCGAAGATGGCCGCATGCTGATGCGAAGTGCCGAAGTAGAAGCCACGCTTCCACCCGATTATGACCCCCGGGTACGCCCCTGGTACCAGAAAGCCCAGCGTTTGGGGCAGGCGTCGTTTACCGATCCGTACCTGGATGCAACCTCGGACGAGACCATTATTTCCGCCATGGCGCCAATCAAGCGGGGCAATTATGTTGGCGTGGCCGGTATGGATATCAGTCTCAACACAATCGATCAGATGCTATCGACCATTACCCTGGCAGAGACGGGCTATGCGGCGTTAATCAACAATTCCGGCACGGTCCTGTTTCACCCCAACAGCGAGATTGTTGGCAAGAACATCAGCGGCATGATCGGTCAGCAGCCGGTTCTGGACGGTTCTCTGCAGGGATTTGAGAGCGAGGGTGCCGAGTGGAGTGTCAGCTTTCACCCCATCAGCGAAGCCCGGGCCGTGGACTGGTACCTGGTTACGTTCGTGAATGAAAACCTGATCAGTGCTCCCATCGTCGAGGCTCGGACTATGGGCCTGATCATCGCCGGGGTAGGGCTGATTGTTGCGCTTGTCTTGCTCTACTTTGCGATAAGCTTCCTTCTTGCGCCGGTTCGCAGGCTTAATGGCGCCATGTCTCGCATCGCTTCCGGAGATGCGGATCTTACCAAGCGTCTTGATGACTCTGCGTCTGATGAGTTTGGGCAGTTGGCGCGCAGCTTTAATAGCTTTGTTGAGAACATCCAGCAGGTTGTAAAAGAAGTAAAAGAGGGCAGCGACGAACTGGAGGAGAACGTAAAGTCGCTCCGACAGACGTCCAGCGACAGTCGCTCCAGTGTTGAAAACCAGCAGCATGAGATCGACATGATCGCGACGGCAATTAACGAAATGTCCGCGGCGGCGGGTGAGATTGCCCAGAATGCCCAGCAAACTGCGGAAGCTGCAGAGAATGCAGACCAGGAAAGCCGGGGTTCCCTGGAGACCGTCACCGCCTCGCGGGATGCGGTGCAGAAGCTGGTGGGTGAAATAAACGCCGCCGCCGAGGTTATCGACACCCTTGGTAAGGATGTTTCGTCGATTACGACTGTACTTGAAGTCATTCAGGGCATTGCGGAACAAACCAATCTGCTGGCACTGAACGCGGCCATTGAAGCGGCGCGGGCAGGGGATGCGGGACGCGGATTTGCGGTGGTGGCTGATGAGGTTCGGAATCTCGCTCAGCGTACCCAGTCTTCCACCGAAGAAATCAACAACATGATCGAGCGGCTGCAGAAAGGCGCCAACGATGCGGTAGACGTTATGAAAGCCTCTACGGCGGTATCCAACGTGAGTATGGAGAAAGCGCAGGATGCGATGGAGTCTCTGAACCGGATTGTGGAGGCGATTACCGCCATCAGTCAGATGACCTCACAGATCGCCACGGCCTCCGAGGAGCAGACATCGGTGACCGAAGAGTTGAATGCGTCCATCACCCGCATTGCTGACCAGGGCCAGGAAGCGGCCAAGGCGGCCAGCGAGAACGATGTTTACAGTGGCCACATCGAGACTATCGGCAGTGTGCTGAATGACAAGGTAACCCGTTTCCGGGTGTAATTCGTGGCGGCCAGGGATGGCCCGCTAGTCTCCGACACTCAGTAGCTCAACGCGGCGCTCCAGGTTTTCCAGGGTTCGACGCCCGACATATCTGGATTCTTCACTAAGATACGGATTCTCCAACGTGATTACTGTGCGCCGATCAAGGCCCAGTGATGATACCGCTCTGCCAAACCAGTTTTTCAGATACACCGCGAAGCTGCCGTCCAGGATCGCTCGCTCCAGACCCAGTTGCAGGCGTTGCGCGGTTTCGTGATCGTCCGGGGCCACAAAAAGGTAGGATGGCATGGCGTAGGCCAGCAGGATGTTTGGCTCGATTACCAGGTCGTCGGCTTTGTTATGTTCGAGGTCGAACAGCACTTCGCTCACACCGCGGGCGTAACAGTCGAAGCGTTTATTGCGAAGCATACCAAAGAGTATTTCATAGCGGGTGTGGGTGATCACGGTAATGCCGTTAGCTTCGAGAATCGGGGTGTCTGGCCAGTGTGCGCCCTGGCCAATACGGATATCTCGCTGGCGCAGGTCGTCCAGGCTGGATACCCCCTCAAACAGATTGAGCTGTTCCGGCAACACTAGGCATACCCTGAATCCGAGCAGTCCGCCGTCCACAGGTACCGGAATGGCGTTCAGAAATGTTTCCCGCTCTTCTGACGTCGCCACGTTCGCAATATCCAGAATCCGGCTCCGAGGGTTAGCCAATTCCCGAAGGGCGCGCCCCTGGCTTATTTCTTCGCTGCGGATAATCTGGAACTCACCGTACTCCGAGGTTTTGCGCAATGCGAGTTCAACCAGATTGCGAATGGCCGGGTTATCGTAGTTGCGGTACCAGAGTATGTAGTCTCGTGTGGGAGCCGATTTGGATTCGGACGCAGCCGTTTGCTGAACGTGAATGCACGCCGCAAGCGCCAGAACTGGCCAGAGGCGCGTTATCATTTTATTGAATGTGTACAACTGCGTGCCCTTTCCCTGTTATCCGGCTGCAAGCAACGGTAACGTTACAGACATTGGCTACAGCTTAGATCAGAAAGCGTTATTCGAAACGTACAGGTTTCAAAAAAACTGTAAAAGATTCTTGAAGTAGCCGTATCTGACTGTAAAGATCGCCTTTTCTGTACTTCAGGATATGGCTTTATGGCTCTTATTGATTCTCTGATTGGCACCGCCGGCCAATGGGTAAGCTCCAGTGACCCCAAGGCGACGCTGCTGCAACCGCTGGAATGGCTCAAGAAGACCGGCAGTTATGCTGCGGTTAACCGCATTATTGGTATGGCGATACCGTTCGCGCCACGTAATCACTTCAGCGTTGAGGAGCTTCGCCCGGGCTACGTCAAAGCCCGCGTGCGCCTCAAGGGCAATAAAAACCACTTTGGTAGCCTGTATGCTGGCGCCTATTTCCTGGTGGCGGAGATTCCCGGTGGGGTGTTGACCCTCTTCGACCTTGGCCCTGCCTATACGCCAATTCTGAAGGAAATGACTCTGGAGTTTCTGCAGCCGGCCAATTCAGATGTGACCGTGGAATTTGAACTACCACCAGAGGCGGTGGCTGCCATCCTTGCCGATGCAGACGCCACCGGTAGGGCTAAATTTACTCTGGAAGGCATTCTGAGAGATGAAGAAGGCAACCACGTTGCCACCTCCATCGCCCATTACCGGGTGCGCAAGAAGGGGTTCAAGCCTCAGGATTGATAGAGCGTAGCGCCTGCAGGAAAACATCGCCATACTTTTCCAGCTTGGCGGCGCCCACGCCGCTGACCTCGGCCAGCTCCTCCAGGGTGGAAGGGCGGCGTTCAAGCATGTCGAACAGGGTTGTGTCGTGGAAGATCACGTAGGGCGGCACGCCCTGCTTGTCCGCCAGCTCTTTGCGGCAGGCCCGCAACGCATCCCACCCGGCGTGGTCGGTAATCTGGTCCCGCACGTTCTGGCCGCTACGGCGGCTCGTTGATGACTTACCACCAGCGGTGTTGCGGACCACCGGGTCTTTCCGGAGTTCAATCGCCTGTGCGCCCTTGAGCAGGGGGCGGCAGCGCTCGGTTAGCTGAAGCGCGCCATAGCCCTCAGGGTCTGCCCGCAGGTATCCGTTCGCCACCAGTTGCCGGAATACCGACTTCCATTCGTTCGCTGACAGTTCCTGACCGATGCCATAGGTGGTGATCGCCTGGTGGCCGGATTGCAGGATTCGTTCATTCTCTGACCCGCGAAGTACATCAATGACGTAGTTAACGCCAAAACGCTGGCCGGTGCGGTACACGCAGGAGAGGGCCTTCTGCACCGCCACCGTGCCATCCCAGGTTTCCGGAGGGTTCAGGCAGGTATCGCAGTTTCCGCAGGGAGTCTCCAGATTGTCTCCGAAATAATGCAACAAAACTTGTCGCCGGCACTGGGTCACTTCGCACAGCCCAAGCATGGCATCCAGTTTCTGTCGCTCAACCCGCTTGAACTGATCGTTACCCTGAGAGGCCTCCAGCATCTGCCGGAGTTTGATGACATCCTGCAGGCCATACACCATCCACGCGGTGGACGGCTTGCCATCCCGGCCCGCCCGGCCCGTTTCCTGGTAATAGGCTTCCAGGCTTTTGGGAAGGTCCATATGGGCGACAAAACGCACATCAGGTTTATCGATGCCCATGCCAAAGGCAATGGTTGCCACCACAATAACGCCGTCTTCCCTGAGAAAGCGCTCCTGATTGCGGGCGCGGTCTTCGGCGCTCAGCCCGGCATGGTAGGGCAGTGCGGTATAGCCCTTGCTGCTCAGTAATCGGGCGGTGGCATCGACCTTGTTTCGGGACAAGCAATAGACAATACCGCAATCACCTTCATGCTCTGCTTTAATAAAATCCAACAACTGTTTGTTTGCGTTGGTCTTTGGTGTAATCCGATACTGAATGTTCGGGCGATCAAAGCCACTGATGAAATGCCGGGCGTTTGTCAGCGACAGCCGTTCAGCAATCTCTTTTCGCGTGCGCTCATCAGCGGTCGCTGTCAGTGCGATACGGGGGATGCCGGGAAATTCCTGGGCCAGCATGCTCAGTTGAAGGTAGTCGGACCGGAAATCGTGCCCCCACTGGGAGACGCAGTGAGCCTCGTCTATGGCAAACAACGACAGGGACGCGTTATGCAGCAGCTCAATGGTTCGCGGCTGAATCAGCCGTTCCGGCGCGCAATAGAGCAGGTCCAGCTCGCCGGTCGCCAGGGCGTATTCGGTGGCACGGGCCTGTTCGAAATCCATGGTGGAATTCAGGAACGCCGCTCTCACTCCAAGCTCGCGTAGCGCCGCCACCTGATCCTGCATAAGCGCGATCAGCGGTGAGATCACAATGGCGGTGCCGGGCCGGACCAGAGCGGGCACCTGGTAACACAGGGATTTACCGCCCCCGGTGGGCATCAACACAAGGGCATCACCGCCGTTGACCACTTCCCGGACAATATCCCCCTGCAGGGGCCGAAAACTCTCGTAACCAAAGACCTCGTGCAGAACCTGCTCCGGATTTCGGCCCGCAGCGGTGGGTGGTTCAGTGGCGAGTTGGTCGAAGTCCTGGTCCATGTACATTCAGTGGTCGGCCCGTGGCGGAGTGATTAAGCAGCGCGATTCTACCAGATCCTTCCGGATGTTTGGTCAACTGGCCATTCGGGTGGAGGCAAACCGGCAAGAGAAAGGATACAATAGCGCCCCTTTCGTACACTGTGATCAACGCTGCGAACAACAACAGGGCTTGCATGCAGGAATTTGACGCAATCCGTCCCTATTCGGATGAAGAAACCGCGCCAACCATCCAGAGGTTGGTTAACGACCGGGAATTCCTGGATATGGTTGGGCGGTTCAAGTCGCCAACCGTTGCAAAATGGGCGCCGGGCGTTCTGAGGATGTTCATTCGCCGCTGGCTGGTCAGCCATTTCGGGCATTACACCCGGGTAGATGATATGCAGGCCGGGGTTTCGAAATACGTCGGAGAACTGGTGGAAAATACCACCACCCGCGTCACCCACAGTGGCCTGGAAAATCTCAGCAAGAACAGCGCCCATCTGTTTATTTCCAATCACCGGGACATTGTTTTTGACCCGATGGTGGTCAACTACCTGCTGTTCCAGAACGGCTTCCACACAACCCGGATTGCCATTGGCGACAACCTGCTCTCCAATCGGGTGTTTGCGGAAATGATGCGGCTGAACAAGAGTTTTGTGGTGCGCCGTAACATGACCAGCCCAAGGGAAATGCGTGATGCCTACCTCACGCTTTCCGGCTTTATCAATCACAGCATTGATACCAATCACAGCATCTGGATTGCTCAGCGCGAAGGCCGCGCGAAAGACGGCATTGACGCTACCGACCCGGCGATCATCAAGATGTTCTACATGAGCCGGAAAAAATCGGGGCTGGCGTTCGATGAAGCCATGAACCGCCTTCACATCGTGCCGGTATCCATTGCCTACGAATACGACCCCTGCGATGCCGACAAGGCCAAAGAACTGGAAGTGCGGGGCCGGACCGGCGCCTATCAGAAGACGGAAGGCGAAGACACAGACCAGATCGTTAAAGGGCTGACGGGCTTTAAAGGCCACGTTCATGTCCATTTCGGGGCCCCGATTGCCGATTCACCGGACAACCCGAAAGCACTGGCCGCACGCATTGACCATGAAATGCACGCCAATTACCACCTGCACGCCTCCAATCTGGTGGCGTACCAGATGCGGGGAGTTCACCCGGATGCCCATGAGACTCCGGGCAGCGTGAGTGAGAGCGTGGTAACCGCCGAGACCTGGTCTCCGGCCGATATGGACGCTGCCACGGCAGAAATGGAGCGCCGGCTGGAGGCCTGTGACCCGGCGATCCGCCCTTATTTGCTGGATATGTATGCCAACCCGGTGGTCAACGCACTGGCCGCGAATAACCACGAGCAACCGCTGAACCCGACTACCGACTAAGTGTCATGCCCAGAGCATGGCCCCCATCTCCAGCGGGTGGGATAACGCCGTGTGGTGCGGATAGATGCGCAATCGCAGCGTTTGTAACCCCGGGTAGGGAGGCTGGACCCGGGTTTTGAACAGGGTTTTACCGTCTTTCTCTCCGCTGGCTTCCAGCACAAATGCGTCTGGCCCGGGGCCAGTGTGAGTGCCGGTGCATTCAGGCTCAACCAGGCATTCCACCCGTACATCATCGGGCGCCAGACCATTCAGAGCCACCGACACTTTCAGCTCCACGGATTCATCCCAGTGACAGCGATCTGACACGCAGCCGTCCACATGGATGGACACGCCGCTCCAGGCCTCTTGCACCCGGGCTTTCCACTCTGCCAGCTCCTGCGCCAGTGCGGCATTGTTGTCTCTCAACCGCGCGCCCTGCCGGGTGGCTGGCTGATAATAGTTGCGAACATAGTCCATCACCATGCGCTGGGCGTTGAACCTGGGCGTAATGGTTTTCATGGACGCTTTCGAGCGCGTTACCCAGCCCTGCGAGTAGCCCTGAGAGGCTCGGTTGTAATAGAGCGGAATGACTTCCTGCTCCAACAGGTCCAACAGGTCCCGGGCTTCCTCGCGGTTGCGAAACTCCACATCCAGTTCGATGTCCCGCGGCGTAATCGCCCAGCCATTGGTTTCGTCATAGCCTTCACCCCACCAGCCGTCCAGCACGCTCAGATTCAGGGCACCATTAACGGCCGCTTTTTCGCCAGAGGTGCCGCTGGCTTCCTTGGGGTATTCCGGCGTGTTGAGCCAGACATCAACACCGCTCAATAACCGGCGCGCCATGGCCTGATCATAATCCTCCAACAGGATAATGTGCCCCATCAGGTTGGGCTGCATGGAGAGGTCGTGTATGACCTTGATCAGTTGTTGCCCGGGTTTGTCCTGGGGATGGGCCTTGCCGGCAAATACCAGCACAACCGGCTGCTCCGGATTGGTGAGCAGCCGTTCCAGGCGGGCCAGATCGGAGAAAATCAGCGTAGCTCGCTTATAGGTAGCAAAGCGGCGGGCGAAGCCGACCACCAGCGCGTCATTTTCCGGCGACACCAGCTTGCGGGCCATTCGCTCAGTGACTGAATGGCCCGTGCCATTGCGCTTGTGCTGGCGTTTCAGGCGCCGCACGATGAACTCGGCCATCTGCTGTTTCAGGGCCTTGTGAACGCTCCAGTAATGGTAGTCCGGGATCTTGTCGATGAACTGCCAGAACGTCGGGTTTCGCAGTTCACTTTTCCAGGTCGGCGCCTGGATATCGAACAGACTTGCCCATTCCGGCGCCAGGAACGTTGGCACGTGAACACCATTGGTGATATAGCCAAGGGGATTCTCGGCCGCCGGTATCTGTGGCCAGATATCGCCTTCCATCCGAGCGGCTACACCGCCGTGAATCCGGCTTACGCCGTTATGAAACCGGGAGCCCCGAAGGCCGAGACTCGTCATATTGAAGCTTTGATCACCATTTTTGCTGCCGAGCCCGAAAACGGCATCGAATTCCAGCCCGGAGTGGTCCAGGAAAGGCGACAGGAAGTGCTCCACCAGGTCGCGGGGGAAGATATCGTGGCCCGCCGGCACTGGAGTATGGGTGGTAAACAAGGTGCATCCGGCTACCGACTCAAGGGCGGCACCAAAAGACAGCCCTTCGGCCATGGCCATACGGCAACGTTCCAGTATCTGGAAGGCTGCGTGGCCCTCGTTGATATGCCACACCGTAGGCTGAATACCCAGGGCGGCCAGTGCCCGGGTGCCCCCAATGCCAAGCAACATTTCCTGGCTGATGCGGGTAGCGGAGTCGCCACCATAAAGCTGTAAGGTAAGTTCCCGGTCTTCATCTGTATTTTCCGCGGTGTTGGTGTCCAGCAGGTACAGGGAAATATGCCCGACCCTGGCCAGCCAAACCCGTGCATGCACTTCGCGCCCCGGGAAGGGCACAGAGACGGTCAGTGCCTTGTCATCTACCTCTACCGGCGTGATTGGCAGCTCATCGCTGGAGTGGCACTGATAACGGGCAATCTGGTGCCCCTGGGCATCAATGGTCTGAATGAAATAACCCTGCTGATACAGTAGCCCGACGGCGACAAAGGGTAACCCCAGGTCACTGGCCGCCTTGCAATGGTCACCAGCCAGTATGCCAAGGCCCCCGGAGTAGATCGGGAAACTCTCGTGAAACCCGAACTCGGCGCAAAAGTAGGCGACAAGGCTATCTTCAGGGTTCAGTGCCTCCAGCACTTCGGTGCCGGGTTCGGATTCAAGATAAGCGTCGTAAGCGGATAATACTCGACGGTATTCGGCGAGAAAGGCGCGGTCTTCCGATGCCTGATCGAGCCGGGCCTGGGCCACCCGTCGCAGGAACAGTTTCGGGTTGTGCTCCACTTTTTGCCAGAGACGGAGATCAATCCGCGCGAACAGGCTGCGCACGCCATGATCCCAGCTGTAGAACAGGTCATTGGCCAGCGTATCAAGTCGTTCCAGTGCTTCTGGTAGTCTGGGGCGGGCTTCCAGCCGGAATTCAGTTGCGGTGTGCATGGTGATGACCTCCTTGGGCCAGGGGCACCGTGTCAGTCTTCATGTATCCGGTCGTTGCCGGCAATGAGGTTCCGGTAAAGGGCCGCGTATTCGCCGGCCCGGTTCTTCCAGGAATAGTCGCCTTTCATGCCGTTTTCCTGCAATTTGCGCCAGGTTTTCCGGTCCTCCCGCGCTGCCAGCGCACGGGTAATGGCGGCATGTAATGCGTCTGGCGTCGCCTCACGAAACACAAAACCATTGGCTTGTTCCGGTGTTTCCTCATTGGGGTCAAACACCGTATCGTTAAGGCCGCCGACGCCGTGCACCACAGGTACGGTGCCGTATCTCAGGCTGTACATCTGGTTCAGGCCGCAGGGTTCAAACCGGGAAGGCATCAGGAAAATATCGGCCCCGGCGGTTATCCGGTGTGCCAGGCCTTCGTTGTAACCGAGCGTGAGTGAACATTGCCCGGGCCATTCACGAACCATGGCTTTCAGGCTTTCCTGGTAGTGGTGTTCGCCGGAGCCGAGCAGGGCAAACTGACATCCTCGTTCCAGTAATGGCTTGATGACCCCGAGCAGCCAGTCGAGCCCTTTCTGTTCCACCAGGCGCCCGACGAACCCCAGCAATGGAGCCCCGCAAACCTCCAGCCCGAGTTCCTGCTGCAGCCTTGCCTGGCATTGTGATTTGTTGGCGGGGTAGTCCGCGCCGTAGTGAAACTCCAGGTGCGGGTCGTCTTCCGGGTTCCATTGGCGGGTATCAATGCCATTGAGAATGCCCTTCAGCCTGGCGGATTTGTGGCGCAACAAGCCGTCCAGGCCATTACCGAACCAGGGTGTCTGGATTTCATCGGCGTAGCTGGGGCTCACGGTGGTGATGGCATCGCTGAACACCAGCCCACCTTTGATAAAGGAAAGTTGGCCGTGGAATTCCAGGAACTCGTAGCGCCACAGGGAATCGGGCAGGCCCAGGGCCCGAAAGGTCTCATGGGAAAACAGCCCCTGGTAAGCAAGATTGTGGATGGTGAACACGGTTTTCGGGGCATCCTGACTGTCCGCCAGGAACACCGGAATCAGTGCGGATTGCCAGTCGTTGCAGTGAACGATGTCCGGGCGCCACGCCAGACCCAGTTGCCCAAGTGCCAACATAGCTCCAATTCGCCCGAACAAGTGAAACCGGTGAGCATTGTCCCACCAGTCTTCACCATTTTCATTCTGATAGGGGCTGTCGCCAGCACGATCGAAAAGAGCCGGGCAATCCACCAACCACAGAGTTACCGCCGTACCCGGCAGACGGGTTTGCCACAGGGAGACATCATACTGACCATACCGGAACCGGGTTTTCCTGCGGGCGCCACCCTCTCGCGCTGCCTTCAGTGCAGCAGGATAGCCGGGTAGCAGAACCTGACAGTCGTAGCCCAGACGGCAGAGTGCCTCAGGAAGGCTGGCGGAAACATCGGCCAGCCCCCCGGTTTTCACGAGAGGAAAAACCTCACTGGTAGCAAACAGCACCCGGGTCATGGCGCGGGCCTCAACATAACCAGCCCCAGGGGCGGGAGTGTTAACTCCAGGGAGCACGGTCGGGCCATCCAGGGTGTGGGCTCAGCTTGCAAGGGCAGGGGGTTGCCGAGGTTGCTGCCGCCATACCAGGTGGAGTCTGAATTAAAAACTTCCTGCCAGTTGCCTCCGCCAGGCAGGCCTATACGGTAGTGATGCCTGGGCACGGGTGTAAAGTTGGCAACAACCACCAGCGCCCCATGCTCCGGTGAGCCGGCAATCCGTAGAAAACTGATCACGGATTGGGTGGAATCGTGGCAGTCAATCCACTCGAATCCTTCACCGGTAAAACTTTTTCGATACAGGGCCGGGTATAGCCGATAGAGGCCGTTAAGGTCCTGGATCAGTTTTCGCAGCCCCTGGTGCTCCGGGTATTGCAATAGATACCAGTCCAGCTCACGGCGTTCGCTCCACTCCTGGCGCTGGCCGAATTCACCCCCCATGAACAGCAGCTTCGCGCCGGGGTAGGCAAACATGTAGCTGAACAGCAGGCGCAGCGAGGCCCTCTGCTGCCAGTCATCTCCCGGCATTTTCTGAATCAGGCTGGATTTGCCGTGTACGACTTCGTCGTGGGATAGCGGCAGCACGAAATTTTCCGAAAAAGCGTAAAGCAAACCAAAGGTGAGCTTGTCATGGTGATACTGGCGATACACCGGATCCTGTTGCAGGTAATGCAGGGTGTCGTGCATCCATCCCATGTTCCATTTCAGGTTGAAACCGAGCCCGCCAATTTCCGGAGGCCGGGTCACCCTGGGCCAGGACGTGGACTCTTCCGCCATCATCAGTACACCCGGAAACCTGCTCTGGCACACCCGGTTCAGATCCTGGAGGAAACGGATCGCCTCCAGATTCTCATGGCCGCCATGTTCGTTCGGCAGCCATTCACCCTCATTCCGGGAGTAGTTCAGGTACAGCATGGAGGCAACGGCATCCACCCGTAGCCCGTCCATGTGAAAGGTATCCAGCCAGAAAAGCGCACTGCCTATGAGAAAGTTCCGGACTTCGTGGCGACCGTAGTTGTAGATGAGCGTGCCCCAATCCTGGTGACGCCCGCGGCGGGGATCTTCATGTTCATAGAGTGCCGTGCCATCAAATTCGGCGAGGGCGAAGTCGTCATCGGGGAAATGCCCCGGCACCCAATCGAGAATCACGCCGATGTTGTTCTGATGACACAGGTCGACCAGATATCGAAGATCATCCGGGCTGCCATAACGGCTGGTGGGGGCGTAATAGCCGGTAGTCTGGTAACCCCAGGATTCGTCCAGCGGGTGCTCGGTAATCGGGAGTAGCTCAATATGCGTAAAGCCGGTTTCCAACACGTAGGGCACCAACTGATCGGCCAGCTCCCGATAGGTCAGCCAGCGCCCGGAACCGTGATGGCGCCAGGAGCCAGGGTGTACCTCATAGACAGAAACAGGGCTCCGCTGCCAGTCGAACCGGTTTCTGCCCTCAAGCCAGTCGCCGTCGCCCCAGGCGTATTTCCCCCGCTCGGTCACCACTGCGGCATTGGAAGGCCGGTGCTCAAAGGCCTGACCGTAGGGATCGGTTTTGGTGATGTCGTGGCCGTTTCGGGTTGTGATGGCAAACTTGTAAAGGTCTCCCGGCTTTACTCCCCCAATGAATACCGACCAGACACCATAATCTTTGTTAACCGCCATGGGATGACGGCCGCTGTCCCAGTCGTTGAAGTCGCCGATCACACTCACGGCCTGGGCGTTGGGTGCCCAAACGGCAAAACGCGCGCCTTCGATTCCTCGCTGATTCCCAAGGTGGGCACCCAGCACATTGTAGATATGCCAGTGCCTGCCTTCGGCAAACAGGTGCAGGTCGAACTCACTCAGGGCGGGGCTTTCCATAGACCACAGATTCCTGAACAAAAGTGGAAACCAGAGGTTAGACCATCAATCGTTTTTGCGTTTGTACAAAATATGACCTAAGACAATTGTACGTCATAATTCAATGATAGTGTTTTTCTGCAAGAGCAAACGTCAAATTTGTGTCGGCGCGTATCCGGTTTAAACAGGGAAGCTGCTATGCAAACCGCCAAGCGTTTCGTCAGTCGTCTTACTCGTCAAACCCTGGCCCTGGTGCTGGCTGGCGGCAGGGGCTCACGGCTTCACGACCTCACCAAATGGCGAGCCAAGCCCGCCGTTCCCTTCGGGGGTAAGTTCAGGATTATCGATTTCCCGTTGTCCAACTGCATCAACTCCGGCATTGGCCAGGTAGGCGTCATTACCCAGTACAAATCCCACTCACTGATCCGTCACATTCAGCGCGGCTGGGGATTCCTGCGGGGGGAACTGGACGAATTTGTGGAACTGTTGCCAGCCCAGCAGCGCATTGAGACCTCCTGGTACGAGGGCACAGCAGACGCCGTACTGCAGAACCTGGACATCATTCGCAGCCACCAGCCGGAGTACGTGTTGATTCTGGCAGGTGACCATGTCTACAAAATGGATTACGGCACCATGCTGGCTGCCCACGTGGAACAGGAGGCGGATATTACCGTGGGCTGTATTGAGGTGCCCGTCGAAGAAGCTTCGGCGTTCGGGGTGATGTCGGTGGATGAAGATTTACGCATTACCGAATTCGAGGAAAAGCCGGCCAATCCCAAGGCCATGCCGGGTAAACCCGGTACAGCATTGGTCTCGATGGGTATTTACGTATTCAGCACGGCGGTTCTGTTTGACGAGCTGCTGCGGGATCATAAGATGGACGGCAATTCCTCCCACGACTTCGGCAAGGATATTATTCCCTCGGTAATCAAGCGCCACCGGGTTGCTGCTTTCCCATTCCGGGATCCGATCAACAACAAGGTTGCTTACTGGCGCGATGTCGGCACCATCGACTCTCTGTGGCAGGCAAATCTGGAGCTGATCGACATCAGCCCGGAACTGAACCTTTACGATTCGGACTGGCCTATCTGGACTTATCAGGAGCAGCTGCCTCCTGCCAAATTTGTCTTCGACGACGACAATCGCCGGGGCACAGCGGTGGATTCCATGGTGGCCGGCGGTTGCATCGTTTCCGGCGCCCGCGTTCGCCACTCGTTGTTATTCTCCCAGGTCAGGGTGCATTCATTCAGCGATATCCAGGATACGGTGGTTTTTCCGGATGTAGACATCGGTCGGGATTGCCATATTCGAAAAGCAGTGATTGATCGCGGATGCCGTATTCCGGAAGGCACCCGGATCGGCTTCGACCGGAAGGCAGACGAGAAACGCTTTCACGTGTCGTCAAAAGGTGTAGTGCTGGTTACCCCCGAGATGCTCGGGCAGGATTATCCCCATGGCCTCTGACAACCGTACGCCGGTGGTGCTGTGCTGGCACATGCACCAACCGGACTATCAGGATCACGGCAACGGGCAGTTTCTTTTTCCCTGGGTCTACCTCCACTGCATTAAAGACTACGTGGACATGGCCGCCCACCTGGAAGCCCACCCGGATGCCCGGGCGGTGGTGAATTTTGCCCCCGTGCTGCTGGAACAGATTGAAACCTACCTGTATCACATCGAGCGCTGGCGCCATGGCGGGCAAACCATCGGCGATCCTCTGCTTGCGGCTTTGGTTAATCCGGCACTGCCGGAACCCGGCTCACCGGCATTCCTGGATTTGATGGAAAAGTGCCTGAGAGCCAATGCCGAACGCATTATCAAACGTTTTCCCGCATATGACCGGTTGGCGGAAGTGGCCCATCTGTACCGAACCCGGCCAGACCTACAGCGTTATCTTTCCACCCAGTTCCTCGCTGATCTGCTGGTGTGGTATCACCTGGGTTGGATGGCAGAAACCGTGCGTCGCAAGCATGGTGTGGTGCAAAGCCTTCAGGAAAAGGCGCATCAGTACACACTGGACGACCGTAAGGCATTGCTGGGGGTTATTGCGGAATTGATGGCCAGCATTGGCCCGCGCTATCGGCACCTCGCGCATACCGGGCAGGTGGAGCTGGCCATGAGCCCCTGGGCCCATCCCATCGTGCCCTTGTTGCTGAGTTTCAGTTCCGCCAGAGAAGCGATGCCGGAGATCGCGCTTCCGGAGCATGATCACTATCCGGGCGGGAAAGAGCGGGCCATCTGGCATCTGGCCGAGGGCAGGCGCTCTTTCAAGCGATTTTTTGGCACCGAACCGGCGGGTTGCTGGGCCTCTGAAGGCGGGTTGAGCCAGGCCACACTGGTGTTGCTTGGCGAGCAGGGCTTTCGCTGGACTGCTTCCGGTGATTCAGTCATCAATAACTGCATCAACAAGGCCAGGGCGAACAAATCCTTGCCTGAAGGTGCCAGCATCCATCAGCCGTACCGGTTTACTGATGCCAATGTAACGGCTTTTTTTCGTGACGATGGGTTATCCGATCTGATTGGTTTTACCTATGCCGACTGGCACGCCAGGGACGCGGTTGGCGACCTGGTGCATCACATGGAAAACATTGCCAGAGAAGGCAAGAACCCGGTGATCTCGGTAATTCTGGACGGCGAGAACGCCTGGGAGTATTACCCGGAGAACGGCTTCCATTTTCTGGACGAGCTGTACCGGACACTTGAGAAACACCCGAAACTGCGGCTGACCACTTATTCGACCCTTCAGGAAGAGCATTACACAGAGCCTGTGCAACTCCCGGAACTGGTGGCTGGAAGCTGGATTTATGGAACCTTTTCCACCTGGATTGGCGACCCCGACAAAAACCGCGCCTGGGATTTGCTGTGTGAGGCCAAGCAGCATTTTGACCGGGCAATGGATAATGGCTCCCTCAGCACCGACCAGAAAACGGCGGCCACACACCAACTCGGTTTGTGTGAAGGCTCGGACTGGTTCTGGTGGTTTGGCGATTACAACCCGGCGTCTGTGGTTCGGGATTTTGAGCAGCTGTATCGGCGGCACCTGGCCAATCTGTATGAACGCATTGGCTACCCGGCGCCGTCCAGCCTGTTCCAGCCCCTGAGCCAGGGTGGTGGGGAGCCCGCCAAGGGCGGCGCCATGAGGCCGGGACATGAGGCCGGCTCATGACTGTGGATATGCCACCCAATCCGGTTTTAGCACGGCGCCGTGCCGGTGTATTGCTACACCCCACTGCATTACCCGGTACTTCTGGCAAGCTCGGCGCCGCCGCCAGGCAGTTTGTGGATGTTCTTGCAGAGGCGGGCATCACGGTATGGCAAACCCTGCCATTGGGCCCCACTCATGCAGACCTTTCGCCGTATCAGTCGCTCTCGGCCCATGCCGGCAGTCCGGTACTGATCGATCTGGCGGAACTGGTGGCGCCCGGGCTGCTTGATAGTCAGGAGCTCGCTACGTTCACCCGTACCGAGGCCCTGGAACATGCCAGCCAGCGATTCCACGCCGGCCGCTATCGTGAGACTGAAGTCTTCAACCCACAGGCCTACCAGGATTTTCTGGAGCACCACCAGTGGCTGGATGATTTTGCCCTGTTCATGACTGCCAGAGAGGCGTTTCCAGGCGTGAACTGGCTGGACTGGCCCGACGACCTGCGGGATCACAAGCCGACCGCCCTGGAAGCCCTGAGAGAATCCCACCAAAGTACACTGGAACGGGTATGCCTGGAGCAGTACCTGTTTTTCGAACAATGGACAGCATTGCGCCATTATGCGGCCGAGCGGGGAATCTGGCTGTTTGGCGACATTCCCATTTTTGTGGCCCACGACAGCGCCGATGTCTGGGCGGCGCCCCATCTCTACAAGCTGGATAGTGAGGGCAAGCCAAGGGTGATTGCCGGAGTGCCACCGGATTATTTCTCGCCGGAGGGTCAGCACTGGGGGAACCCACTATTCGACTGGCAGCGAATGGCGGAGGATGGATACCGTTGGTGGGTGCAGCGCTTGGCAAGCCAGCAGGAACGGTTTGATTTGCTGAGAATTGATCATTTCCGGGGGCTGCAGGCGTATTGGGAGATTCCGGCGGACAACCCGCGCCCGGCCCACGGCTACTGGGTACCGGGCCCGGCTGATGATTTCCTGGAAACCTGCTTCCGGGCCTTGCCCCGTTTGCCGCTGGTTGCCGAAAACCTGGGCATTATTGGAGAGGATGTGGAGGCCCTCCGACACCGCTTCCGGCTGCCGGGTATGACGGTGATGCAGTTCGGTTTTGATGGCAGCGCCACCAACCCCCATCTTTTGCATAACCACAAGGAATGGGATCTGGTCTATACCGGCACCCACGACAACGACACCACGCTGGGCTGGTATCAGAGTCTGGATGAACGAACGAGGGAGCATGTTAACCGGTACCTGAGGATTAACAGCCCGGATCTGCCATGGCCTGTGATACAGGCTGCCATGGGGTCGGTATCACGACTGGTGATCGTGCCAATACAGGATCTTCTGGGCCTGGGCTCAGAGGCGCGCTTCAACACGCCCGGCACGATTCAGGGGAACTGGATATGGACCTTGCCCGAGGATTATCGAGCCAGGATCGACATACCGGGGCTGCGAACTATTGTGAATCTATACGGTCGATAGCCGAGTGGTCACCCTCTTGATCAGAATCAAGATGATCACTATTTGATCAGGTGTAAAGTGAGGGAGTACTGATATCCATTCGGCAAGCTCACAGGAGGAAGCGGCATGGAGCATCGGCTGAGCCAACGAGTAGAAGGCGGGTTGCCCATTCTCGTTTATAAACGCGGCATGCCAGTAGCGACAGGCATGATCCGGGACGCATCCAGACGTGGCCTTTTCATCGCCACTGATTATTCGGATGTGCGGCTTAACCAGACCATTGAACTTGCGTTCCGGTTTCCGGAGCGCTCCCAGAAGGGCCACTGCACCCTCAGCGCCCATGTTGTGCGGACCGATGATGGCGGTCTGGGTGTGGACTTTGAGGGTGTTGAGAATGACGGGCCTACCATTGCTGAACTGATTGCGTACTTGCAGGAACAGGCGTCGACTGACTTCCTGGCGGGGCGATTTCGCGAACATATGCACTGATCACAAGTGAATAAAACGGACTTTGGAAAGGAAAACTGTCATGGCACGACTTAAAGGAAAAGTAGCTGCGGTAACTGGCGGCGCACTGGGCATTGGCAAAGCGGCGGTTGAACGGATGGCAGAAGAGGGCGCAGCCGTTGGCATAATCGACTGTCTGGATAGCGAAGGTGAAGCCCTCGCCAAATCTCTCACTGCCAAAGGCTTCAAGGTTGGTTACTGGCATTGCGATGTGACCAATGAGCAGCAGGTGAAATCGGCTCTGGATGGCGTGGCCGGGCACTTCGGAGCACTACACGTAGTGGTAAGCAATGCCGGCATTTCCGGCGCCAACAAGCCAACCCACGAGGTGACCGAGGAAGAATGGGACAAGGTACAGGCCGTTAACGTAAAAGGGGTGTTCTTTTGCACCAAGCACGCCATTCCCCATATGAAAAAGGCCGGTGGCGGCAGCATCATCAATCTGTCGTCCATTTACGGCTTGGTAGGTGCGCCAGACGCACCTCCGTACCATGCATCCAAGGGTGCGGTCCGGCTGATGACCAAGACTGATGCGATGATCTATGCTCCGGATAACATACGGGTGAATTCCGTTCATCCCGGTTTTATCTGGACCCCGATGGTCGAGAACCACCTGAAAACCACCGGGCAGGATCTTGAGGCAGCGAAACAGGCAACCGCGGCAATGCATCCTCTGGGCCACCTGGGTGAGCCGGACGACATTGCCTGGGGCATTGTCTTCCTCGCATCCGATGAATCCAAATTCATGACCGGGAGCGAACTGGTTATCGACGGCGGTTATACCGCGCATTAACGGCTGACGCCCCATGACTCTGGCCGCGTATACCATGAGGGCCCTGCCAGCACAGCTGTCAGGGCTGATGGCCATTGCACTGGATTTGCAGTGGAGCTGGCACCATGGATGTGATCAGTTGTGGCGACAGCTGGATGAAGAAATCTGGGAGGCAACGCATAATGCCTGGCTGGTGTTGAACAGCGCCTCGGCAGAACGGCTGCAACAACTGGCCGAAGACCCGGAGTTTCTGACCCAATACCAGCAGCAGCTGAACCGCCATGAGGCATTCAACCAGTGCCCGACCTGGTATTCTGAAAACTGCGGAAACCAGCTGGCCACTGGCGTCGCCTGGTTCTGCATGGAGTATGGGGTGTCGGAATCCCTGCCGTTATACAGCGGCGGCCTGGGCGTTCTGGCCGGGGATTTCCTGAAGGCTTCCAGCGATCTCGGTGTGCCGGTCACAGCCGTGGGCTTGCTCTACCAGCAGGGCTATTTCCGGCAGGCCCTGAACGCTGAGGGGGAACAGCTGGAGTTTCACCCGTATAACGATCCGACCATGCTCCCGGTTACTCCGTTACGGGACAGCAACGGAGAATGGGCAAGGGTAAACGTACCTTTTCCCGGCCGTACGGTTCGCCTGAGGGCCTGGAAAGGACAGGTGGGGCGCTGTGAATTGTTGCTGCTCGACAGTAATGACCCCCGGAATGAGCCCGGCGACAGGGGTATTACCAGCGAGCTATACAGCGGCGATCCGGAAAAACGCCTGCAACAGGAAATGGTGCTTGGAATTGGCGGCTGGCGCTTGTTGGCACAATTGGGGCGCAAACCTGCTTTGTGCCACATTAACGAAGGCCACAGCGCATTGGCGTTGGTTGAGCGCGCGGTGCACTGGCAACAGCAGAATGAGACCAGTTTTGAAGTGGCGCGGCTGGCAACCAGAGCCACCAACCTTTTTACCACCCACACTTCAGTAGCTGCTGGTTTTGACCGGTTCCCGGCGAAACTTGCCCGATTGTACCTGGAGCCCTGGTTGCAGGAAATCGGCCAGCCGTTGGAGACCATACTGACCGTTGCCAATGGTGGTTCAAGCGATTTGAACATGTCGGGGCTTGCGCTGGGTATGAGCGGGCGTTTTAACGGTGTCAGCCAGATTCACAAACAGGTCACTCAATCCATTTTCCAACCCTGGTTCGGGCGCTGGCCGGCGGCCGATGTGCCAGCAGAATATGTTACCAACGGCGTGCATACCCCAAGCTGGGATTCTCCGGAGGCGGACGAATTATGGACGTCGGCCTGTGGCAAGGACCGCTGGCGACAGCCTATGACGGACCTTTGCCCGCTGAAAGAGACTACTGACCATGATCTCTGGCAGATGCGCAGAAACCAGCGACATCGATTGGTGTATTACCTGCGAGCGCGACTGCAGAGCCAGCATTGTGAGCACAACTACGGCAACAGCGAGGAAGCGGCGTGTGGTCTGCTTCTGGATACTGAGTCTCTGACGCTAGGTTTTGCCCGCCGCTTTACCGATTACAAACGCCCGGACTTGCTGCTGACAGATCCGGAACGACTGATTCGGCTCCTCAGCAACCGGGACCGGCCCCTGCAGATTGTATTAGCAGGCAAGGCCCACCCCCACGACAGCGAAGGCAAGGCCATCATCAAGCGTTGGAAGCAGTTTACACGGCTGCCAGAGGTGGAAGGGCGCGTGGTGTTCATTGAAGACTACGATATGGCCGTTGCCAGTGAACTGATTCAGGGCGTGGATGTGTGGCTAAATTGCCCGCGCCATCCCTGGGAAGCCTGCGGTACCAGCGGCATGAAGGTGCTGGTTAATGGTGGTTTGAACCTGTCGCAATACGATGGCTGGTGGGCCGAAGCCTGGCAGCCGGAGCTGGGCTGGGCCATTCGGCCGGGCGCCACCTTTGAGGAGTTGAGCCAGACTGACAAACACGACGAGGCGGATGCCGAAGAACTCTATCAGTTGCTGGAAAATCAGGTTGTACCGGAGTTCTACCAGCGCAATGAACAGGGATTACCGGCCAACTGGCTGGCCAGAATCCGAGCCAGCATGAACGAATTAACTGCACGATACTCGGCCAACCGCATGGTGCGGGAATATGTCACGGATTTCTACCTGCCCATGGTGGCCCAAGGCGCGGAGCGCAGTGCAGTAGGTGCTGACGAACTAGTTTCAGTGAAAGAAACCATAGCCCGACACTGGCCACGCCTTAGGTTTGGCGCAATGGACGCCCGGGAGGAAGGCCAAAAACTGCGTTTCGATCTGGATGTGTATCTGGATGGCCTGAGCCCGGAACTGGTCGCCGTAGAGTTGGTGGCAGAATCCTCAAACTCCGGCCCACGCCTGGTGCAGTCTATGGCGTTCAGCGGGCCACTACAGGAAGCCGAACAGACGTACCGATATTACTGCACGGTGCCACCACGCCCGCTAGAGCATTTCACTCCGCGCATCCGCATTCATGAACCCAGGCTAAACCTGCCCCTGGAAGACGCTCACATTCTCTGGCTACGCTGATCAGCCGCGCCAGAAGCCCGGTGAGAGCACGATCACCACGCTCAGGATTTCCAGACGCCCCATCAGCATGCCCACTGACAGAATCCACTTGGCGGCGTCGGGCAGAGGCGAGAAGTTCCCGGCGGGGCCAATGATATCGCCAAGGCCGGGACCAACGTTGGTCAGTGAGGTGAGGGCGCCAGAAAGGGCAGTGACAAAGTCGAGCTGAAGGGATGCCAGCAACACGGTGATCACCAGCAGACACAACAGGAAGATAAAGGTATAGGCAATCATCGAGGAGATGATTTCGTCGCTGACGGCACGGCCGTTGTAGTTACGGGTAAATACGGCCCGTGGGTGCAACAGCCGCATTAACTGCTCTCGCAGAATGATCAGCGATAGCTGGAACCGGAAGATTTTCATGCCACCGGCGGTTGAGCCTGAGCAGCCGCCCACAAACATGAGGAAGAAGAACACCACAAAGGCCAGGGGCCCCCAGGCGGAGTAATCTTCAGACGCGTAGCCCGTGGTCGTAACAACGGAAGTCACATTAAAAAGTGTGGCTGCGTAATTGTGAATCGGGTCGAAGGGTACCGGGGATACCCACCAGCGATAGAGCGTGAGCATGGCCGGCACCGCGAACAGAATCCCCAGGAACAGACGAACCTGCTGATCACGGAACAGAACCCCATGCTGGCCGTGCATTTCCCGCACAAACAGGAAAAACGGCAGGCTGCCGATGATCATGAAAAAGGTGGCTTCCAGCAGGATAAGGTCGCTGAACTTACCCATGGACAGGTCTGAGGTTGAAAAGCCGCCTGTGGCAATGCTGGTCAGGCCATGGTTGAACGCGTCAAACAGAGACATCCCGGACAGCCAGTAGGTGACAACCGCAACCACGGAAAACACCAGATACACCAACAGCAGGCCCCGGCTGAGAGTCTTCATGCGTGGCAGAGCCTTTTCCGTCCACTCAGACGATTCGGTAGCGAACAGGCGCATCCCGCCCACTCGCAGGAAAGGCAGTACGGCAACGAACATGCCGATAATCCCGATACCGCCCAGCCACTGAAGGATCGAGCGCCAGAGCAGCAGATCCTTGTCCATCGTGTCCAGGCCGGTGAACACAGTAGCCCCCGTGGTGGTGATACCGGAAGTGCCCTCAAAAAACGCATCCGCCGCCGAGATGTCGTTATCGCTCAGGTAAAAGGGAAGGGCAGATAGAAGGGCGATGACAAACCAGCTGGAGACGGTGAGCACGAACATATAGCGAGGTTTCAGTTCGCGGGGTTCACGGTAGGTCAGCAACAGCCCCAGAACACCAAGCACGCAAACAATAGCCGCCGATTCGGCAAACGCGATGGCATTGGGTGCACCGGAAGGGGTGGCAGCCAACAGCAGTACCGGTAACGTCATGAAAACACTCAGAAGTATAAACATGACGCTGACAATGAAGACGACAGGGGCTAGGTTTCTCAAGGCACGCTCAAGCCAGCTGACAAAAAGACGGCGTCAGCATACCCGCGGGCTTGCTTAACCGCAAGGAAACAGGCCCCGGACAGAAGTATTAACCCGGAATTAAATCGGCGTAAAAAATGGGTAAATACGGAACGCACCTATGGCGGGAATCGTCGGACTGATGCACGTTTACTGTCAGGCCGTGAAGGCCTGTATGAACAGGGAGAAAGACTATGAAGACCACAAGAAAGGTTCTTGTTGCATCAACTGCCTTTGCCGGGCTGGCCCTGACTGGGCTTGCTTCTGCCCAGGATATGTATAAATCCGGTGTTGGCGGGCTCTACGCCGGCCTGAATTACACCTTCATGGAAACCGATTTCGATGGCCTGGCAGAAGCCGACACCAGCACCTTGTCTGGCAAGGTCGGCGTTATGGCCACGGACTATTTCGGTGTTGAGGCCCGAGCGGGCTTTGGTGTGGATGACGATCGGATTGCCGGCGTTGACGTTAAAATCGACAACTTCTTCGGTGGTTACGGCACGGTAAACGTGGTGAACGAGAGCCCGGTAACACCCTACGCTGTTTTCGGTTTCACTCGTATTGAAGCTGAGGCAGGCTCAGTGGAAGACGATGATTCCGATTTCTCGTACGGTGCCGGCGTGAACGTAAAGTTCGCCAAGAACCTGTCAGGCAACCTCGAATACATGCGTTACTACGATGACGATGATATTACCGTAGATGGCATCGGCCTGGGCGTTCAGGTCAACTTCTGACGATGAGATAACCAATGCCTGCGGGGCGGAACCTCGCAGGCTTTCGACTTTAGCCGTTCATCACAGAGCCAAGCAGAATCACCCCGGCATAGCCCACTGTGTACGCGGCCAGAAGGTGTAGCGCGTACTTCAGGTAAGCCACAAACGTGAGCCCCTCAATTTTGCTCATGGCTACAATTCCCGCCGCAGAACCGATTACCAGCAACGAACCACCGACGCCAACGGCATAGGTTAGCCCCATCCATTCCCCGGGGCTCATGTCGATACCGGACTTCAGCAGTGCGGCCGTTAAAGGCACGT
Source organism: Marinobacter sp. EN3 (assembly GCF_000475315.1). Taxonomy (NCBI): domain Bacteria; kingdom Pseudomonadati; phylum Pseudomonadota; class Gammaproteobacteria; order Pseudomonadales; family Marinobacteraceae; genus Marinobacter; species Marinobacter sp. EN3. Next base: position 80,909 of record NZ_AXCC01000001.1, on the reverse strand, counting down.
TATCGATGACCGCGGAGAAAATGCCCATCAGATAGTTGGCGTACACCGGCGGCATGACATCATAGATTGCCACCAGTGAATCCAGAGCATGAATTTCTTTTAGCATACCCACCAGAAGCAGGATCCCCAGGAAGAACAGCAGGGTTTCAAACTCGATAACCCGGATGTATTCGAGAATCGGGTCCAGATCCGAGTCGTCGCTCATGAAGCGGGACACCAGGAACATGATGGAAAGACCAAAAAGGAAGGTCAGCACTGGCGGAATACTGAATAACGCGTTGCCAGTAATGGTGGCAATGATTGTAACCAGAAACAGGCCCGCGATTACCGCGTCTACGGTTCGGACTTCATTGGAACTGGCTTTCAGGGTAACGGTGCCGGACAGACCCCCAGAAAGAAGCACGGCCAGCAAAAACACCGTGATTGAAGCGGGAATGGCCAGTGTCAGCAGCGTCAGGATTTCCACTTTGTCTGCCAGGAAGATCATCAGCGTGGTGACATCGCCGGTGATCAGTGAAACGCCGCCGGAGTTCACTGCAAACACAACCAAAACAATGAATTGCAAACGCTTCTTAAGATCCAGGTTTAAAGAGAGAATCAGAGAGCACGAAACCAGCGTTGCTGTGATGTTATCGGCCAGGGAAGAAAATACGAAGCAGAACAGACCGGTCAGAAACAGTAATCGCCGCTCGGTGACCTGACGAGGCATGATCAGGTAGATCATGTTTTCGATCATACCTTTCTTGTTCAGGTAGGCCACAAATGTCATCGCCGCCACCAGAAACAGCCATAACCCGGCGATCTCGGCAATGCTCTCCGAAAGGCCAGAGGAAACTGCAGCGGTTTCGTCTACACCGGAACTGAACAGAAACAGGAGAACCCAGCTGAACGTACCAAAGAACAGTGTGGTTTTCGCCTTGTTGACGTGAATGACTTCTTCAAAGATGACGCCGAGCAGCGCCAAAATGGCAACAGCAATCAGAACAGCTTCAAGAATCGGCATTTTGGAACCCTGAACACCTGGGGAGATAAGGCAGCGATTCTAAACCCATTAGTCGCAGCCTCCAAGGTTAGTAAACTACTGGGCACTGGCTATACTCAAATCTGACGCACATCAAAAGGGCATTCGCTCTTTCTGTTATTGATGGAAAGGTCACAATGGGGAGAGAAAGTCATGAAACACAGTTTGAGAACACTGGTCTGTGCCAGCCTGATTTCGCTGCCACTCGCTACCTTTGCCCAGGGTGGATCCGGGCAGGGCAGTCAGGCAGGAATGATGAACCAGGAACGGATTCAGCAAATGCAGCAGAACATGGATCGAATGAACCAGACCATGCAGCAGATGCAGAATGCGACGACCAGAGAAGAACGCCAACGCCTGCGGCAGGAACATATGGAGCACATGCAGGAACACCTGCAGATAATGCGAGAGTCCGGAATGGGGCCAGGCATGATGGGCCAGGGCGCGGGAATGATGGGGCAAGGCATGGGAATGAACGGCCAGGGCCCCGGCATGGGCAACCGAAACCCCGGTCAGGGCCAGATGAAGAATCAGGGGCCTGGCAACAGCGGACAGGGAATGCGGCAAGGTAACCCGGCCATGAGCGAAGATCAGCGGCTGCAGCGCATGGAACAACGGATGGACCAGATGCAGTTGATGATGGAACAAATGCTTCAGAATCAGCGCCAGGGAAACCAGTAACGCCGAAAACGAATCAAACCCTGCCTTAAGTGGCCGAAGCGAGATTACGTTTACTGCTGGCGCGCATCCAAAGCACTGAAAGTGCGATGCAACCGATGGGCGCCAGCATTAGCAGATTCATAGTTTCCCAACCCAGATGATGCAGCAAGGTGCCAGACATCAGCGAACCGATGGTGACCAAAACAAAAATCACCAGGTCGTTTATACCCTGAACTTTGCCTCGCTCAGCCTCCGTATGCAGGGTTGAGAGCAGGGTGCTGCCGCCAATAAACAGGAAGTTCCATCCTACTCCCAACAAAACCAGCGCAACCCAGAAGTGGACAAGCGATGTGCCCAGTATCGTGGTGACCGCAGTGCCCACCAGAATCAGGCAGCCGGTCACCAGAATGCGCCCTAGACCAAACCGGGCAATCAGACTGCCGGTAAAAAAAGAGGGCGCGTACATGCCCAGAACATGCCACTGCATGATAAAGGCGACCTGATCCATTCCGAACGACTGACCACGCATTGCCAGTGGCGTTGCCGTCATCACCAGAACCATAATGGCGTATCCAATGGCGCCCGAGGCCACCGCCACGGTAAAAGCAGGACTGCGGGCAATGGCGCTCAAGGAGCGGGTACTTTCACCTTCATGGGGTTCGCCGACATAAGGCACTTTGAGCTGGCTTAGCAGTGCGATTGCGACCAAAGCCAGAATCGCGATGACCAGATACGGACCACCGGATGGCACCTCTGAAACCAGGTTGCCCATGGCACTGGCATTCCAAGGTCCGAGAAACGCGGCGACAACACCGCCCGCCAGAACAAAGGAAATCGCACGGCTACGGAACGACGGGCTGGCCACATCCAGTGCCGCGAACCGGTAATACATCGCAAAGCCTTGGTATAACCCAAGTAAAAGACTGCCCAGGCAGAATACGCTGAAGGACTGAACGGCAATGCCGAGAAAACTCAGCCCGCCACCGCCGGCACCCCCGATAGCTGCGCCCATAATAAAGCCGCGACGGCGACCAACTTTTTTCATGAACAACGAAGCGGGCAGGGTGGAAAACACTGTGCCGAGCATCATGATGGCGATCGGCAGTGTCGCCAGACCTGGATCGGGACTCAGTTGCTGCCCAACCACGCCGCTCAGGGTCATTACGGTGATCGCAGCAATCATAAACATCACCTGACAGATCACCAGAATGGCAACGTTGCGCTTTTCCAGGTGGTACACGGCTGGACTGGTTGTCATTGGGCTGCCTTGGTTGAATGGCTGGCGATGGCGAGAGCTTTATATTCTAAGGTTATTCCTCTGGAATGAAATAGAAAGGAGCAAAATGAGTGAGCGCTAAAGGTCCCGAAAGCGCGTTAGCGAGAGCATTATCGTCGGAGAGAAATAATCATCCATTGTGATGAGTAAGTCGTATTACCGATGACTGTTTGTCAGAGGAAAAACCATGAAAAAGGCAGCCCTTAAAGTCGCCACATTTGTTGGCGCTTTCTCATGCCTGGGACCGGTAGGTGCAACAGAGAGCAGAACGCCTCTCGTTCCACTTCCTTCTATTGACGATTTCACCAACGGTGATGGCTGGGGATTTGGTCTTGGGCTGAGCGTTGAATATGAGACGGCTTACGAGGGTTCGGATGAGTTCGAGCTTGAGGCCGACCCCGCAGGTGGTGTTCAGTGGCGAACCGGTGAAAACATCTTTTTCTGGGCCGGCGAAGCCGTTGGGTGGCGAACGTTGGTGAAGGATTCCTGGTTATTTCAGACATCTATAGGGTATGAAGAAGGCCGGGAAGAGGGTGACTCAGAAGATGGAAGGCTGGATGGTTTAGGCGAGTCGGATTCCGGCGTGGCGGTATTGCTGGAAGCACGTTACTCGCTTACAGAGGACTGGCGTTACTTTTTGGATGGACGCGTATCAACAGGAGAAATTGGTACGCTCGGAATTTTCGGTGCAGGAACGTGTTTGGCGTGCCAGGCTGATGGTACTGGCTGGGAAGTGGGCGCTGCCGCGACTTTCCACGATAGCAAGCTCGCCAACCGGGACTTTGGCATAACCACACAACAATCCATTGATTCGGGGCTACCGGAAACTGATGTTGATAGTGGGTATAGATCAACGGGCGTTAATGTCAGCTACCGAAATTACTTGGGCGAGAACTGGCAGGTATTCGGCGAAGCTCTTTACGAAATCTACGGCAGTGACGTTTCAGACAGCCCGATCTCCAGGAACGATTACGAGGCGGAAGTAGGCGTTGGCTTCATTTATGTTTTTTAGGTTTGGCTGGCGTGACTAGGGATGCTCACTGAAGACCACGGCAAAGCAGGCCGTCAGCCTGCTTTGCATCTGCTCCCAAATAAAAATCAGTGGCCCTGCGCTCCAGCGGCGCCATGCACTCCCTCTATATAGTGAATGTAATTGACGTAGTCAGCGACAAAGTCACGCCCCATATCAACGCTTTGATCAACCATGGCCCTTGCACGCTGAGCCTCATGATAACGCTCACGAATGCCATCCTCGATCTTGCGGGTTATATTTGCCACGAGGCGATCAATTTGCCCGTTTTCCAACGCTGCATCCGCCGCCATTAAACCCGGATCAATCTGTCCCGAAGGCTTTATGCCCGCAAAGGGTGCGCCTTCGGAGGCACGATGAACCTCAACGAGCGTCGAGAACAAATGCTGATCGGCAATGTGTTTCGCAGTTTCGCTTTGCCCGCGGACTTGGCGCACATCGGCGAATACCCTTTTGATTTCTGCCTCATCCTTTGCCGGCACCCATTTGAGCAAGGGTTTAACATAGCCTGACTCCAGCGCCGCACGGGCTTCGGTAATCACGGGACCGTCCAGAGCATCACAATGAGCTTGGGCGCTACCGGCAAATATCAGGCTTAAGATTGCTGCGGCCACTGCAGGAACAGCGGTTTTGCTTAATTTGGTTTTCATACATAACCTCCTCATATTGCGTTGAGCTTCACGAGCACCGGGTTTGGTGACGCTTGGCAACCAGAGTACGGAAGGCAGGCCAAAGAATCGTTCGCAAGTACGAAACCGAACCAATTCCATGGTTTAGAAATAAAAATAAACGATTCAGTTAGTTAGAGGTTTCAGTATCGGGTGGGAGCGTACTCGAACGTCTGATTGCCAGGTTCAGGATTGAGGCTCGGGGCGAATATCGCCCTGCAGGGCTCGTCGGCGATATTCACTGGGGGTAAATCCTGTCTCTTTCTTGAAAGCAGTATTGAATACGGACTTCGAGTTGAAACCAGATTCATACATAATCTGCAGAATATTTTCCTGATTGGCTGCATCGGCCAGTCGCGATTTCGCCTCGTCGATGCGATAGCGACTGACGAACTCAAAGAAATTGCAGCCAAAGCCTTGGTTAATGGCTCGTGAAACCTCTCTTGAAGGGGCGTCCAATTTCCGTGAAAGTTGTTCCAGAGTGAGGTTGGGGTGCAAGTGAGGCTTTTCCTGGTGCACTAACTGTTCGAGCCTGACCTTTAATGCGTGATCAAACTGCGGTGCGGGCTCTTCTTCCAGCAAGGCGGCCTGGTCTGCTGCCAATCCAGAGAAAACAACGGGTTGGCGAAGAGAATTTATCATCAGAAAATTGATGAAAATGAAGCCCGTTACAGCGCCAGCGCCGGCCACCCACTCGGTTCCGGGCGCGCTTCTGAACACATGCGCCGTAAGGCAGTACAACATGCTGACGGTCCAGGCCACTGCATAGCCGATCAGAAGCGCCCGTAACCAGGCAAGTTGTTTGTTTTCAATACTCGAGAAAATCTGTCGAATACCAAGGCCGAAACGGTTGATCGCTCGAATCGTCGTGCACAGGTAGCCCAGAAAGACCGCGTGAATAGCGACTGCAAGAAGGGGAGAGGTAAGTACGCCCGGGTGGTCCCGTTCAAGCAGAATCTGAACTTTGGTCTCGCTCGGCTGCAAATAATATTCAACCAGGAAAATTGCACCGACAACCCAGAATAGCAACGTGTGCACGAGATGTTTCCCGCGCAACTGGAAATTCTGATACATCAGCGATTGCGCATATAGATAGAGCGTGCCTGCTTGCAAAAGCCCGATGAGTGTTCCGAGGTAGGCGAAGTTTGGGTGCTGGAGCGCAAGCCCGCTGCCATAGAGGAAGATCTCTCCCAGCCCGGCGGCGAAGAAAACAAGAGTGGCAACCAGGAGCCGGTTAGAAATCAGCCCAATGTTGGATGGAAGTAGGAGAAAAACAGCAAGAGCCAGTGATTGAATGATGCTCGTCAGCAGCACAATGTCGGTGAGTGTCAGATACATGCCAGATTCAGCTCCGCTTCAAAACCATCCTGCCGTCCTGTTGCCGGCGATCTGAGATGCAAGGTCATGCCGGCACCTTCAGCAATCGCATCGGCAATTGCGAGGCCCAGGCCAGAACCTGCTGCCTCTGTTTTGGCCCTTGCAAACCGGTTTCTTAAAAGAGCGAGCTGTTCAGGTGGCACCCTTTCACCACCATTGGAGATTCTTAGAACGCCATTATCGTTCAGGTTGATCTCCACTGGCTCGCTACGGGAGCCATGCTTAAGCGCATTCTCGATCAGGTTACGCACCAGGATGGCGAAGGCGTCCGGATCAAGAAAGGAGTTCACGTCGTTCTCCGGCAGCGATAAAACAAATCGCCCGGGCGCATGGGCCTCAAAATCCCGGACTATCATCGCGAGGATGGGGGCAAGATCCTTCTGGCTTTGTGAAAGTGCACCGCCGCCTTCGGCTTTTGCCAATTCGAGCAGTTTTCCGGACAGCACTGACAGACTGCGTAACGCTTCTTCAATTTCCGCAATATCGTTCTTCAGGTGATCATAGGGCACTCTGGTTTTAAGCCGCTGCACTTTAGCCAGTGCTGTTGCGAGAGGTGTCCGCAGTTCATGGGCACTGTTGGCCGTAAAGCTCCGTTCCGATTCAAGCGCACGGTGTAATCGCTCAAGCAGCCGGTTGACGGCAACAGCGATTGGTTCAAATTCATTGGGTAGCTGGCCCTCTGCAACAGGGGTAAGGTCTCCTGCACCTCGGGATTCAATGTCTTGCTGAAAATCGACCACCTTGCGAAGGGAAAGCCGGACAATCCACCAGACACTCAACAGGCTGACTGGAATCAGCACCAGTAAAGGCAACAGTAAGGCTAACCCCGCCTCCAGAGCGGATTCACGCCGGTGCGCCAGGGGTTCGGCCACTTCAAGATAGATGGTATTGCTGACTGCAGATACGCCGTATAGCCGGTGGGTCAGCGTATCTGAAAACCCTTCCGCGGGGGTTCTGCTAAACACGCCAGAGTCTGCATCGTGGGACTGGAGCAGAATATTTCCGTATTCATCCCGTACCAGATAAGTCAGATATTCGTCATGGTCTTTCAGGGCCGGGGCCTTTTGATTGCCCGCTCCGTTCTCCCGGTTCAGGATGTCGGTGACCGCCAGTGGCAGTATTCTCTGGGCGGTTTCTTCCAGGGCACTGTCGAAGACCTCGTTCATTTCGTGCTGCGCCACCAGTCCCGAAGCGGTCACGCCCAACAGCCAGAGTAGGGTGACACCGAGTGTCAGGCCGATACCGAGTGTTTTTTGCAGGCTGGTTCTAGTGGTCATGTGTTTCCAGGCGATAGCCCATTCCCCTGACGGTTACGATAGCGTCCCGCCCCAGCTTTTTACGCAGACGGCTGACATAAACTTCGATGGTGTTACTTTCGATTTCGGCCCCGAAAGCGTATAGACGATCCTCCAGTTGCGATCGCGATAACAGCATTCCGGGTCGCTGGATAAAGCCCTCAAACAATGCCCACTCCCGTGCCGTAAGTTCTACCGGCAGGCCGTTGCGACTGATGCGGTGATCGCCAAGATCAATCATCAGCTCGCCCACTTGTATGATCGGGCTTGGATTGCCGCGATATCGGCGAGCCACCGCGGCCACGCGGGCCGACAACTCCGAAAGATCAAAGGGTTTGACCAGGTAGTCGTCAGCACCGGCATTCAATCCTTCAATCCGGTCAGACACCTGATCCCTGGCGGTCAGAATGATCACCGGTGTTGTTATTCCGGTAGCCCGGATCGTTCGCAAAAAGCCGAAGCCATGGCCGTCGGGGAGCATCAGGTCCAGCAGAATCAAGTCGTAGGGTGTGGTCCTGACACTCGCCTCGGCAAAGCCCAGCGTTTGCACCCAGTCCACAGCGTGGCCGTCGTCCGCAATCTGATCCCGGACCGCCTCGCCCAATCCCGCCGTATCCTCCACCAAAAGTACCCGCATCGTTCACCTCTGACCCAGCCCTGAAATCAAGATACTACAGCTCGAACCTGACAACAGCCTGAATGGTCAATAACGCTTCGATCTCTCTTCACCGACCTTCAGCTGGCTGTCAGGTTTGGGCGCTAGCCTTCGGGGGAATATTCCAGGTACCGATCGCAGGAGATGTGATGATGCGGATGATTTTTCCTTTCGTTGTGTTGGTTTTGGGCCTATGGGCCTGGAACCTCTTTGCAGGTCCTGGGGCCGGTTCTCCCTGGGCAGTCTATGACCAGAGCCTGCTGCTCAGTGGGCTGTTATCCATTGCTCTGATGTCACTAGCCATGATGTTGGCACTGCGCCCAGCCTGGTTGGAGAGACCGCTGGGCGGGTTGGATCAGATCTATCGCACCCACAAATGGGCGGGCATTCTGGCAGTGGTATTCGCCGCCGCCCATTGGCTGATTGAAATGGGTGACGATGTAATAGAGTCGGTGTTCGGAAAAGCCGGCAAGCTGCACGATCAGGATTATTCCGGGTTCATCGACACCATGCGCGATGCGGCGGAAGAGGTAGGGGAGTTCGCCATCTATCTGCTGTTCGCCATGCTGCTGATCACCTTGTTGCGCAAGTTCCCCTACAAATACTGGCGCTATTTGCATCGCGGCATGCCGGTGCTTTATCTGTTGCTCGCTTTCCACGCGGCGTGGCTTACTCCGCTGCAATGGTGGCAGCAGCCAATCGGTGTGCTGATGGCCATTTTGCTCTTTGGCGGCAGCATCGCCAGCGGGCTATCCCTGACCGGCAGAGTTGGTCGTCGTCGCCAGGTTCGCGGCATGGTCACCGCGATCAAAACACCAGACCGGGACGTCACCGAAGTTACCTGCCACATGGGGCCGGCATGGCCCGGTCACCGTGCGGGGCAATTCGCCTTTGTGACCTTCGACCGACTAGAGGGCGCGCACCCGTTCACGATTGCCAGTGCCGATAGGGAAAATGGCACGGTTACGTTCATCATTAAATCGCTCGGCGACTTCACCCGCAATCTGAGCCAAAAAATCAGCGTGGGGCAAACCGTAAATATAGAAGGCCCTTACGGCTGTTTTAACTTCGATCGCCGCAACCGCAAATCCCACCAGATCTGGATAGCCGGTGGCATCGGGATCACGCCGTTTCTGGCCTGGCTCGAAGCTCTAAGCAGCGCCACCGACGCCACCGTGCCTGAAGCCGATCTGCATTACTGCACGCGCAACGCCGGCCAGGATCCCATGGTGGATCGACTTCGGGCGCTTTGCGATGGCTTTCCCGGGATACACCTCGAGATTCATGACAGCAGCAAGGGGCAGAGGTTGTCTGCCGAGACGTTGTCTACCAACGGACGCTCGGCAGCAGGCGCAGAGGTCTGGTTCTGCGGCCCGGCAGGGCTGGGGGAAGCCATTAGAAACGGCTTGCGGGCAGCACCCTTCCGCCTGACTCGCTTCCATAAAGAAGCTTTTCAGTTCCGCTGAAATGGCCTCGTTTGTTCAGGTCGTTGTCAGGTTAGCGCCTTAGAGTGGATTTAACACAACCAGCAGGAGAGACACCATGAAGACCAAACCCATTATTCTGAGCCTGTCTTTGTTACTTCTGAGCGGTACCGCAGTGGCCGATGACGACTGCGATGATCCGGTGGCGAGTTGGCAGCCCCGTGAAAATCTGCGTGAAAAGCTGGAAGCCGAAGGCTGGACAGTTCACCGAATAAAGGTTGACGACGGTTGTTATGAAGTCCGGGGCCTCGATGCCGATGGGGTCAGGGCAGAAGCCTCTTTCGCGCCCGCTTCATTGACCATGATGAAATGGGAGCGTGAAGACAGTGACGATGAGGAGAGGGACCGCGGCAACAGGAAAAATGGACAGGACAATCCCAAAAGTCAGGCGCCACGCAACGGCATCGTCAAGGGGCGTCCCACGGTTACCGTTGAGTAACTCAGCGAATTTGCCCTGTTCCTTTAACGTTCATCAGGTTTTTGGAGACCATTTATGAAAACGTTTGTTCTCACTTGCAGCCTTTTCGCCGCCTTGGCTTTACCGGTATTCGCCCAGGCCCGTGACGTGACCTTCACTACGGAACTACAGAATTACGGCGGCGATGGAGCCTATCTGGCGCTGTATCTTACCGATGCCGCCGGAGAGTATCAGGGTACCCTTTGGGTTTCCGGGAAGAAATCTAAATACTACAAACACCTGGGAGGCTGGGCCCGGGGCAGTGGGCTTGATCCTGCAGAGTATGACGGCTTGACTGGCGCCAGTGTTACCAGTGGCCGCACGCTGAAAGTGACTCTGAACCTCGATGATTCGCTGATCGACAACGGCTATGAGGTTCGAGTCGACTCTGCTGTTGAAGATATGCGCGATATCAGAGCCGATGTGATAGCCCCCCTGACCACCGAAGGGTCCGGAAAGCCGGTTTCAGGACGTGGTTACGTGCGCGCTCTGACCTACGAGCTTCAATAATTCACCAGGAGCATCGACTATTATGTTGCGCAAGTTCCACAGTTTACCGGGTTTGCTTGCAGGCGTGTTCCTGATCGTTCTCTCGGTCACGGGAGCTGTGTTGGCTTTGGCTCCGACGCTGGATAGAGTGTCAGCGGTCATTCCGGCTTCCGGTGAAGTCAGTATTGCCGAGCTGGCAGACCGGGTCGTTGCTCACTATCCCGGGACTGAGCAGATCGTGCGAGAGCCTTCTGGCAAGGTCATTGTCTATTACAGCCGTGACGGCCAGGCCGGTGCGGATCTGGTGAATCCGGTAACAGGTGAGGGCACCGCACCCTACGAACCTTCCGCATTTTTTGGCTGGGTCAAGGACCTGCACCGTGCGTTTATGCTGGATGATGCCGGTAGAGCGCTGGCCGGCGTATTAGCTGCTTTGATGGTACTTCTGTGTCTTTCGGGAATATTGTTGATAGCCCGGCGTACCGGGGGTTGGAAGAATATACTAAGACCGCTTTCCGGCTCAGGCGGGAAACGAATCCATGCCGAGCTGGCCCGGTTTGCCGTGCTCGGCCTACTGTTATCCGCACTGACCGGTAGCTATATGTCGGCACAGCGCTTTGGTTTGCTGCCGGAAGCGCCTGACACAGGGCCAGGGTTTCCGGCTGAGGTCTCGGGCGGGCAACCATCGCCTGTGGGCACCTTAAAAGCGCTAGGCAATTTCGATCTTGGCGAACTCCGGGAACTGGTGTTTCCCTATCCCGGTGATCCGCAGGACGTCTATTCGCTGTCAACCGCCGGCGGCTCCGGATTCGTGGACCAGGCTACGGGCGAGTTGCTGCAGTTCCAGCCGCGCTCTGACAGCGGCGTATTACAGGACTGGATTGTACGTTTGCACACCGGTGAAGGCCTATGGTGGCTTGGCCTGATTCTTGGCGCTGCGGCACTGACTGTGCCAGCTCTCTCGATAACAGGTGCAACCATCTGGTGGCAGCGTCGCCGGTCTTCAGGGCAGCTTCCTGACAACGCCGATGCCGCTCAGGCGGATACAATTATTCTGGTCGGCTCCGAAGGTAATGCCACCTGGGGATTTGCCCGGGAACTCCATAGCAGCCTGAATAAGGCCGGTTTCCGCGTGCATTGCAGCGAGATGAATGCCCTGGCTAAGCAGTATCCGCAGGCTTCCAGGCTGTTCGTGCTGACTTCGACATACGGCGATGGTGATGCACCCGCATCGGCCCGGCAGTTTATGGCCAGGCTCAAAGAATTCCGGGCTGAGAAGAACCTGCGATACACGGTACTGGGTTTTGGTGACCGGCAGTTTCCGAACTTCTGTCAGTTTGCCTTGTCGGTGGATGCTGCGCTCGCCGGTAAAGGCGTCAGCCGTTTGCACGCCATTGAACTGATTGATCGGTGTTCTGCCTCGCAATTCAGTGAGTGGGGAAACCGGGTTGGTGAGGTTATCGGTACTCCGCTTTTCTTGAACTACTGTGCATTGCAGCCAGCAACGGTCAAACTGGAACTGGTAGAAAGGGCGGATTACGGGATTGCGGTTCAGGCGCCCACCAGTATCTTCCGGTTCAAACCGGCGGAGCAGGGCGGATGGCTAACGGCTTCTCCAAGAAGATTTAAAGCGCTGCCACCGTTCGAGGCGGGAGACCTTTTGGGGGTTATTCCCCCACACGGTCAACCCCCGCGGTTCTACTCGCTCGCGTCCTCGGCAAATGACGAAATTGTTGAGATATGCGTCCGTAAGCAGGCCGGCGGTCTTTGCTCCGGTTATTTGCATGGCCTCAAGCCGGGTGATTGTATCGATGGCTTCATCCGCCCCAATCCAGGCTTTCGGCCAGCTACCGATAACCGACCAGTGATTCTTGTCGGTGCAGGTGCCGGGATTGGTCCGTTAACCGGTTTCATCAGAAACAATACCAGATGCAACCCTATGTATCTGTACTGGGGCGGTCGCGATGCCAGGTCAGATTTTCTCTACCAACCTGAGCTTGGGCGCTATCTTGAGGATCATCGACTGAGCGGGCTGAACACAGCCTTCTCAAGAACAGACGAGCGCGCCTACGTGCAGGATAAGCTCAAACAGGATGAATTAGCCGTGCGACAGATGGTTAACACCGGTGCGCAGATACTGGTCTGTGGTGGCCGGGATATGGCGGCGGCTGTGCGGCAGGTTATAGAAGACATTCTCAAACCCTTGCACATCGATATTGAAACTCTGAGAGGCCAGGGACGTTATCTTGAAGATGTATATTGACAGATAAAGTGACAAAGTCGAACTGAGCCTATAATCCCAAAGCACCAAATCGCGTCCTGAACAGGAAGCTGAAAGATGCCATCCACAGAAAATGAAAGACTGCTCAGCGAGCACCAGCCTAATGCCGTTCGTGCACGGCTTGCTGGTCCCGTTAAGGCCTCGACGCTACCAGATGCTGTGCTTGGCGGCATCGATGGCTGCGTCACAACGTTTGCGGTTGTATCGGGGGCCTTCGGTGCTGGCTTCTCGCCCCAGGTCGCGCTGGTGCTTGGTTTTGCAAATCTGATTGCAGACGGGTTCAGCATGGCCGTGAGTAATTATGAAGCGGGTCAGGTGCAGTTGAATCAAATCAAGTTTGCTGAGCGCACAGAACGGGAACATATAACTGCTGTGCCAGAAGGTGAACGCGAGGAAATTCGCCAGCTCTTTCAGGCGAAGGGCTTTGACGGTGAATTGCTGGAGCAAGTTGTAGATGTCATTAGTCGTAATCCCGATGTTTGGGTGGCAACCATGTTGCGGGAAGAGTACGGACTTTCGGGTGCCGGAATTAGCCCACGTCGAGCTGCGCTGACAACGTTCGCTGCATTTTTGTCGGTCGGTGCTTTACCGTTGCTTCCTTATGCGATCCCGGGGTTGGAGAGTCGGATTCAGTTCATGATCAGTCTTGGATTGGCAGGAGTCGTCTTCCTCGGTATCGGAATGCTTAAGAGTATCGTATATGGCTTACCGGTAGTGCGATCAGGACTCCGAACATTGAGCATGGGTACGGCCGCTGCGGGGCTGGCATTTGGTGCTGGGCATTTTGCGCAGAGGTTATTGGGAGGTTAGGTCTTCAGCAGTGAATACCGTATTTAACATAATATACATTATGCGCAGTCACGGATGGCATCACAAAAGAATTAACACCAGACCCAGAAAGCCCCTTAACTCGATTTACTAATGCTCCGCTTCTGCCCCGACACCAACACCAACTCATAGGCCTCCCAAACGATATCTTCAACATCCAGACTCAGAGCGAGGTCGCTTGAGCCTAGCGCCACCATCGGAACGAACGCCGCATCCAGCGCATCATCGGCAGCTACTGGCTCACCAGAATCCCAGTAACACAGCACCGCTATCAGGACAAAATGGGATCGAAGATATCCCTCATCATCAACGTCGTACGCATTCACGGCATTGAAAACTTTGCTGGCGGTAGCACGAACTCCTGTCTCTTCGTACAACTCTCTTACAGCGGCGGCTTCAACCGTCTCCCCGAACTCCATCTTCCCTCCCGGAAACCCCCAGCGACCTGCGTCTGGCGGGTTGGCGCGGCGTACCAACAAGATTTCATCATTTCTGAAGAGCACCGCAATGGTTGCCGCCACCGGGTGCCTGTATCTATCACTTCGAAACCCGCTTACGGTTGCCGTCGCCATAAAACACTCAACTCACCGTTGTTCGTCAAATATAGCCAAACGTGCTTGACCACCCCTTTGAATGAACCGCAAACAACCTCTGGTTATCCAGCATACAGGAGGATTTACCGACTCGTCAGCCTCTAGGGCACTGAACGGATGGCGAAGTCAATCAAGAGCAACCTTCAGCGCGATACCTGTAAGCAGAAAACCAAATAGGTTGTTCTGAGCTCTACGGTATCGAGCATTGCTATTGGTAAGCGCCCAGAGTAATCGCCCCAGAAGAGCGTAGGCAAAATCAAAGACCAGTCCTGTGAGCACCAGGATCAAGGCCAAAATGGCAAATTGTCCCACGATGCCAGAGTCTTCCGAATGGATAAACTGCGGAAGCAGTACCGAACAGAAGATCAGAGATTTGGGATTAAACAGGTTAGTTGCCAACCCTCTCCGGAAACTGGCCAGATACCCCGCTGACGGCTGAGTACCTGCGATTGAATGGGGGTTGCTCTGGAGCGTGTGCGCTGTCCGGAAAAACTGCCAGCCCAGATAAAGCAGATAAGCTGCGCCCAGTATTCGTATCGTATGGTAGGTCCAGGGATACGTGGCCAGCAAGGTTGCAAGCCCCACCGCGGCGAGCAGAACATGGCATCCCCTGGCAATGGCAAGGCCGAGAGCGACGGCCATGGCCTTTCTGGTGCCGCCGCTCACAGAGGTGCCGAGCACCAATATCATGTCTGGCCCCGGTGCAAGGTAGATCGCCGCGAGCGCAGCCAGGAACACGAGAAAATCAGCCATTGGCTACGTCTCCCGGGTGGTAGTGAGTGAATCCTTGAGTATACCTGCCGCCCGGTAGTGAACGATTGCTTTATAACCTATGATGGAGCGGAAAATTGGTGTTATCCGCTAACGTTTCTCTCTTCAGGTGATACTTATGCCAGATTTTAGATTTGACCGGTTTGACAGAAAGCTTCTTGAGACACTACAAACAGATGGCCGTATGCCAAACACAGATTTGGCCGAGGGAATCGGCCTGTCTCCGTCACCCTGCTCTCGGCGGGTACGTTTACTTGAGGAATCCGGGGTGATCAAGGGCTACCGCGCAATCCTGGATCAGGAAAAAGTGGGCTTGGGGCTAACCGTATTCGTTGATATAAAAGTAGAACGCCACCAGGAGAAGGAGGCCGAGGCTTTTTGCGAGGCGGTGAGCGTTCTGCCAGAAGTAGTGATGGCCCATCTCGTGTCCGGGGAGTCGGATTTTCTATTACACGTCGTGGTGCCCGATCTCCGCGCCTATAAGGAATTCTTGACCAATACTTTGCTCAAGTTGCCCGGGGTCCGGGACATTCGTAGCAACTTTGCGATCCAGACCGTCAAACCCCAGTCACCACTGCCGCTCATTCATTTGCCGAGGTGATACCTGCGCGAGATTCAGATGTTTGTATTTCGCTGATTAGAAGCATCATGGGATGCCCCATCAGCCTCCATACACGGGCCACACGGTTGCCTAACTCGACGGCGCAACAAAGTCCTGCGAAATACACGCAAGGCGCCACCAAACAGTTCAGCAAAGAACCTGGCACGTAGCCTGGCATTATCACGCTCTATTTCGCGCATTTTCGGATCCGGGTTATGGAAGGCCATTGCATCTTCTCCCTGCTCTCTGAAAGCCTAGCAAAACCGGAGCATTGGTGGCGATTTCGGTACGTGTCACTTTTGGGGGGGCTGACCTTACCTCATCGAATCTCGGTAAGCTCGCATTTAGTCCCGAAGACAAGCGCTTCAACTCAACACACCTTCTGTTCAGACTTCCGAACAACTTTAGCCCCAGGTATCGGGAGAAAACCTTTTGGCAAAGATTCTGGTAAGTGCCTTGCCGGAGCTGGGTGCACGGTCGCCCTACTTCGCCAGCATGGAATTCAAATCTTCAGTCAGTATGAAATCGACCAGCTTCTGGCTGTACTGGACTCTGCTTAGGTGAAATAGCGCAGATAGATCTGCTGTCTTGTTACAAAGCCTGATGCAACAGATCTAACTGAGATTCACCAACGAGTGTTCGCTCCCGCTCGAATATCACCCAGGTTCTCACCCGAGTTTCAATCTGCCGGCGGTTTCGGCAAATCCACGTGTAGCGTCCCCGACTGTCGGCGACACATTCCATTTGGGCTCCATGTTTTCGGGCGGTGGCCATGTGGCGCTTGAACGTGCGGTCAGGCATGCCGGCAAATCGTTCACGAAGCTGTTCTGAGGTGAGATTGTCATTTTCAAGGACAGCAAGAATGAGTTCGAGTGTGGTTTTGAAGTCGCGGTACATAATTACTCTAAAGATGGTATGCCAGTTACTGGCGCGGGCAACTCCCCACGCCAGTTTTCGGCACATAGTCAGACCATGACGATTTAGCGGACAAGATCCCGACGGTTCGGGGCGGTCAATTATAGCGATGCCAGGTTGCGGCACAAGCAATGAGTCGAGCCAACTTTTGGCATACTTATTACTCCTGTGCCATTGCCCAATCCACGTCTTCCATGGATTCCCCCAGAAAGTCCAGCAAAGCTCTCACCGCCGGCATCAGGCCACGCCTTGAGGGAAAAACCGCATGCAGAAC
This sequence comes from Marinobacter sp. EN3, assembly GCF_000475315.1. NCBI lineage: Bacteria > Pseudomonadati > Pseudomonadota > Gammaproteobacteria > Pseudomonadales > Marinobacteraceae > Marinobacter > Marinobacter sp. EN3. The sequence continues at coordinate 64,234 of NZ_AXCC01000001.1, read as the reverse complement.
GCCTCCCCGAGGCTTCCAGCCCGGCAGAACGTCGATCAATCGCCCCTCAACCAGGTCTCGCCCACCAACAATCAGCGGCATGCGCACCACGCCCAGGCCTTCCAACGCCGCTTGCCGGAGGGTGAACACATCATCCGTCACCAGTCTGGGCGAGTGGCGCACCTGTGCCGAGGCCTTATCCGGCCCATCCAGACACCAGATGTGTTTGCCATCGGACGGCTCAAAATCCAGACTGGGCAGGTTGGCCAGATCGTCCGGGGTTTCAGGCTGCTGATGGTGTTCGAAAAAATCCTTTGAGGCCATCAGGAACTGAGGGCTCTTTGACAGCACTTTCATGGTCAGCCCGCTGTCCTCCAGCGGTGGAAAACGGACCCGCAGCGCCAGGTCCAGCCCTTCTTTCAGAACATCAACCCGTCGGCTGGTGGCATCAATCTCCACCTTCACATCGGGATACCTCGCCATAAAACGAACCAGCAGTTGTCCCACGTGAAAGTAGATTAACCCTGGCGGGCAGCTCATCCGGATTACGCCCCGGGGCTCGGCCCTGGACCGGTCAATCACCTCCTGCGCAGCCTCTGCTTCCACAAGCATTGCCACGCAATGGCGATAATATTCCTGGCCCAGTTCGGTAATGGTGAATCGGCGCGTGGAGCGATTGATCAGCCGGGTATCCAGGCGATCTTCCAGCATGGCAATCCGCCGGCTCAATTTCGATTTTGGCACGCCGAGCGCCCGGCCCGCGGGGGCGAAGCCGCCGTGATCGACGACTTTAACGAAGTAATAGAGGTCGTTGAGGTCCTGCATGGTGGTTAGCGTTCTGATTATGGAACGATGAGTATAAATTTTGGGGCCTACACAGGCCAGAAAACGGGACCTATGCTTTAGCTATCGTTTCACAAAAGCATCGAATTGCGTGAACCGGTCATCACCTCCAGTGATTTAAGCCGCTAATCAGAAGGAGTAAAAAGCTATGGCATTTAAATACAATCGGCTGAATAAAGATGATGTGGCCCTGCTGATGGTCGACCATCAGTCCGGGCTGCTGTCCTTGGTCCGTGATTTCTCGCCGGACGATTTCAAAAACAACGTCCTTGCCCTGGCTGACATCGCGAAGTTCTTTAACATCCCGACCATTCTTACCACCAGCTTTGAAAATGGGCCTAACGGACCCCTGGTTCCTGAGCTCAAAGACATGTTCCCGGATGCGCCCTACTTCGCCCGTCCTGGTCAGATCAATGCCTGGGACAACGAAGACTTCGTAAAGGCCGTGAAGGCCACCGGGAAGAAACAGTTGTTGATCGCGAGCGTGGTGACCGATGTGTGCGTCGCGTTCCCAACATTGTCTGCGCTGGAAGAAGGGTTTGAGGTGTTCGTGGTTACGGATGCCTCCGGCACGTTCAATCAGACCACTCGAGATGCAGCCTGGAGCCGTATGGAGCAAGCCGGCGCCCAGTTGATGAACTGGTTCAGCGTTGGTTGTGAGCTGCATCGTGACTGGCGCAACGACATTGAGGGTTTCGGTGGTATTCTGGCCAAGCACTTGCCTCACTATGCCAATCTGATGCAGAGCTTCGGTGCGCAGCAAGGTTGACAGCCAAGGCGTCCCGCAACCCGGAGCTGGTCCGGTGCGGGACGTCTCATTTGACACCCATTCAGACTGGCACCAAGCTTCAAACACACCAGATCCTCTCACTCGCACCCGCACCCGGAGCTGACAATGAGCAATCTCGCGCCCGACACTGAAATGGATTGCCCCATCACCGAAGAATGTGGCGCCATAGTTCAGCTCCTTCAGCCCAGAAACCGTGACCTCGGGGGCTTTTCGGTAAGGCGGGTTCTGCCGGTGGTTGGCCAGAAAATGATCGGGCCGTGGATCTTTTTTGACCATATGGGGCCGGCCCATTTTGCGGCCGGGGATGGCATTAACGTGCGCCCTCACCCCCATATTGGCATTGCGACCGTTACCTACCTGTTTCAAGGTGAAATCCTGCACCGTGATTCGCTGGGCAGCCAGCAACCGATCCGCCCCGGGGATATCAACCTGATGGTGGCCGGGCGCGGGATTGTTCATTCGGAGCGGGAGCGCCCGGAAATCACAGCCTCCGACCACACGCTCCACGGATTGCAATTGTGGCTGGCGCTGCCCGAGGCAGACGAAGAAACAGAACCGGCGTTCTATCACTATCCCGGCGACACAGTGCCATCAGTTTCCGTGGATGGCGTTCAGGTACGGGTAATGATGGGAACCGCTTTCGGTGCCGCGTCGCCGGTCAAGACCTTTGCCGATACCCTATACATTGAGGCATGGCTGAAACAGGGGCAAAAGCTTACTCTGCCTGATGCCGAGGAACGAGGGTTGTACGTTGCCAAAGGAAAGCTGCGGGCAGGCGGAACGGAGGTGCCTGAATATTCCATGGCCGTTTTGGCGGCTCACGAGGGCGTTACGGTTGAGGCGATTGAAGATACCCGGCTCGCCCTTGTTGGCGGCGAACCACTGGGGCGACGGTTTATTGAATGGAATTTTGTGTCCAGCCGTAAGGAGCGTATCGAACAGGCCAAGGATGACTGGCAGAACCGGCGTTTTCCCATCGTGCCTGGCGATAAAGAAGACTATATCCCGTTACCTGGCTAGAACCATCGCCCAACCCGTGAGGCGTACCGGGTGTAGTCGTCACCGAATAACGCCCGCATGTGTCGTTCCTCGGGTTTGATCTGGAAGCGATTCATGTACAGCATGAACAGTGGCAGTAACAGAGCGGCAAATACACTGCCCAGGTACAGGCTCCAGGCAATCAGCATCAGCAGAAAGCCGAGGTACATGGGGTTTCTGGTGTAACGGTAAACCCCGTCAACCACCAGGCTGGCAGACTGATGGGGCGTACGAGGATCCACGGTGGTGCCTCCTGCACGAAATGCCAGAACGCCGGCCAGGGCAATACCTGCGCCAGCCAGGACCATGAGGGTGCACAGAATCAGCCTGCCCGGAACGGTAAAATAGCCAGACGGCAACAGCCTCGAAATAGCCCACATGGCCGCCCCGAAAAGGATAACCAGAACAACGGGTGGAACCTTGAGTTCAAGTGCTTTCACTATTTGTGTTCGTCCCTGAGAACGCCTGGCTACGCTGGTATCTCTGACTGGATGCCCAAGGCTGAGTTTACGGCGTCCCGAATCTCGCGATACCGCTCCGGATTGCTGATCAGTGTATCCAGATTGTCCTCAGGGAACATCTCTTTCAGCTTGGATCTGGCGGATTCTCCAGCAAATACCGCCGGGAACAATTGCTCCAGGGCACGCAGCATCACCTCAGGTGACACCGAGGCGCCAGGCGACGCCCCAAGTATTGTGCCGTAGGTTTTATCCTTCGAAACGATAATCTCTGTACCCATCTGCAGATCCCCATCCTTGATGATCTGTACCCGCTGGCCAGCCTCAATAGGCTTCCAGTCAAACCTGGAGCTCAGGCCCGGAGCAAATTTCTCCAGCGACTCCAGCATGCTTTTCTCGCCTTTGAAGGTCTCAGAAACCAGATATTTCACGAGAGCGAAATGCTCTATCGCGACGCTCAGCAACCCGGGGATATCGTGCAGGCGCATGGCCTTCAGATAATCAATGAATCCGCGCCCTTTTTCCAGAACGGGCTTGAATGAGGCAAATGGGCCGAACAGCAAATAATGCCTGCCATCAGCCACCCGCAGGTCCAGATGCGGTACAGACATTGGAGGTGCACCAACTTCCGCCTTGCCGTAGGTTTTTGCGCGGTATTGACGGGCCTGCTCTTCGGTAATTTCCGCCTGCAGAAAACGCCCGCCCACCGGAAAACCGGTGAACCTCCGGGCAAACGGTAAATGACTTTTCTTGAGAATGGGGAAGGCACCCCCGCCCGCGCCAACAAACAGTATGTCGGCCCGATGCTGAACGGCAGCGCCCCGGGTTTGCGTTTCTACCAACCAGCTCCCCGCTGGGTTTCGGTGCACCCGCTTTACATGGACGCCATACTCGACTTTTACGCCCAACTGCTTCGTCGCATATTCCGCCATCTGTTCAGTCAGGGAACCAAAATTCACATCGGTTCCCGTTTCCACAACGGTCGCTGCCATTTTCTCGTGATGGGGACGGCCGTCCATGGTGTAGGGAATCCAGCTCTTGATCTCGTCAAATTCCTCGGAAAAGCGCATGTGCTCAAAAAAGTGGTGGGCGGACATTTCCTTGAAGCGTAGCTTGAGTTCCTCGATGGACGGCTCGGAGACCAGGGTGCAATGGCGGGTCTGGTTGATGAAGCTAGTGGGCTCTTTTATCGCACCTTTTCGAACAAGGTAGGCCCAGAACTGCTTGGCAACGTTGAACTGGGCATGGATTTTCAAGGCTTTCTCCACCGAGATTACCTCGCCATCCACCGGCGTATAGTTAAGCTCGCAGTTGGCCTCGTGGCCCGTGCCGGCATTGTTGAAAGACCAGGAGTTGCCTGCGCCCGGGCTGTCCAGTCGCTCCAGAATGGTGATATCCAGTTCGGGCGCCAGTTCCTTCGCCAGGGTGGCAAAAGTGGTTCCCATTATCCCTGCGCCGATCACGATCACATTCATATGCCTGCCCACCAGAGTCCGTTTAATGAAGCTATTCAATAGAGTACCTGTATTGACGTTAGCATGCTTGCGGCCAACACGGAAAATTCATCGGTTTGGCTCAGTTAAATAAAAATCCGCATTCTGGGTCTACCCGATGGATGCAGTTTACGTTAAGGTAAAGGTAAGCCTGGAATGATCCACATCAGATTTCCCCAGGTTGTCTACAATGACATTAACGACACGCCCACAAGGCGTGTTTTGTTTCCTCAGGCCAATACCCCAGGAAGAGGACTATGACAACAACAAAATCGAAAGTTGTGTATTCCCCCTCGTTCACCGATGGTGCGGAATTCCGTATTCCCACGTTCAAGCTCCTGAAGCAGGATGGCAAGCTCTATAAGAGCGCCAAAGCGCCGGATCTTGAAAAAGAGAAAGCCCTTCGCATCTACCGGGCCATGGTCACCACCCGGATTCTCGATGAGCGTATGCTTGCTGCCCAGCGCCAGGGGCGTCTGAGCTTCTACATGCAGTGTACCGGTGAAGAAGCCGCCGTGATCGGCAGCGCCGCCGCGCTGGATGATAACGACATGATCATGGCGCAGTACCGGGAGCAAGGCGCCCTCGCCTACCGCGGTTTTTCCATCGACGAATTCATGAACCAGCTTTTCGGCAATGAGCTTGATTACGGTAAGGGCCGGCAAATGCCCGTGCACTACGGCTCGAAAAAGCTGAATTACATGACCATCTCTTCGCCCCTGGCCACCCAGATTCCCCAGGCCACCGGCTATGCCTATGGCCAGAAGCTGGCGGGAGACGGCCACTGCACCATCACCTATTTTGGCGAAGGCGCCGCGTCCGAGGGTGACTTTCACGCGGCCCTGAACATGGCTGCAGTCCATCGCGTACCCGTCATCTTCCTGTGCCGGAACAACGGTTATGCCATTTCCACCCCCGCAGCCGAACAGTTCGCAGCCGACGGCGTAGCACCCAGAGCCTATGGCTACAAGATGGACGTTATCCGGGTAGACGGTAACGACGTACTGGCCATGTATGAAGCCACCAGAGCAGCCCGGGAGCTGGCCGTCAAACACAATCGCCCGGTATTGATCGAGGCCATGAGCTACCGCCTTGCGGCCCACTCCTCCTCCGACGACCCGTCCGGTTATCGCAGCAAAGACGAGGAAGCGGTATGGCGCGAGAAAGACCCGATCCTGCGCATGCGCCTGTGGCTGGAAAGCAAGAAATGGTGGAGTGAGGACGACGAAAAACAGTTCCAGGAAAACATGCGCCGGGAAGTGCTGGAAACCATGAAGCGGGCGCAGAAGCGTCCGCCACCAGCCCTCGGAACTCTGGTTACCGATGTCTACAACGAAGTACCTCCCATGCTGGCCGAGCAGTTTGAGAAACTGAAGGCTCACATACGTCGATATCCGGATGAGTACCCAAAGAGCGCCGAACACGTTAAGGGAGGAGCGTGAGATGACCAAGATGAATATGCTCCAGGCCATCAACAATGCCCTGGATACCGCCATGGCGGCCGATGACAAAGTGTTGTGTTTCGGCGAGGACGTGGGCGTTTTTGGCGGCGTGTTCCGCGCTACCAGTAATCTTCAACAGAAATACGGCAAGTCCCGCTGTTTCAACACACCGCTGGTGGAACAGGGCATCATCGGTTTTGCCAACGGTCTGGCCGCCCAGGGCTCTGTGCCGGTGGCGGAAATCCAGTTTGCCGACTACATCTTCCCGGCCTTCGATCAGATCGTGAACGAATCGGCGAAATACCGCTATCGCTCCGGCAACCTCTTTAACGTTGGTGGTCTGACCATTCGTGCACCCTACGGTGGTGGCATTGCCGGCGGCCTTTACCATTCGCAATCTCCGGAAGCTTATTTTGCCCATACCCCGGGCCTCAAAATCGTGGTGCCCCGCAACCCCCATCAGGCCAAGGGCTTGCTGTTGGCTGCCATCCACGACCCCAACCCGGTACTGTTCTTTGAACCCAAGCGCCTGTACCGGGCCTCCGTGGGCGAGGTGCCAGATGAAGATTACCGCCTGCCTCTGGGTGAAGCCGAGATCACCAAGGAAGGCACTGACGTGACCATTCTTGGCTGGGGCGCCCAGATGGACGTGATAGACCAGGCGGTTGAGCGCGCTGAGAAGGAAGGCATTTCCTGCGAGGTGATTGACCTCCGGTCGATCCTGCCCTGGGATGTGGAAACCGTGGCCAATTCCGTGCTCAAAACCGGGCGCCTTGTGATTACCCACGAAGCTCCTCTCACTGGCGGCTTTGCCGGCGAAATTGCAGCGACCATTCAGGAGCGCTGCTTCCTGTACCTGGAATCTCCCATTGCGCGGGTAACCGGGATGGACACCCCCTTCCCGCTGGTGCTTGAGAAGGAGCACTTGCCGAATCACCTGAAGGTCTACGAGGCCATCAGGGAAAGCGTGGAATTCTAGGCGGATATCAGGACAGGAGAACAAGCATGAGTGATTTTATTCTGCCCGATATCGGCGAAGGTATCGTGGAATGCGAACTGGTCAAATGGCTGGTAGCCGAAGGCGACGTCATCGAGGAAGACCAGCCGGTGGCCGAAGTGATGACTGACAAGGCGCTGGTGGAAATTCCTGCCCCCTACAAGGGCCGGGTTACCCGTCTCTATTACAAGGAAGGCGATATCGCGAAGGTGCATGCGCCACTGTTCGAGTTGGTGGATGAGAGTGGCGAGGCCGGGGCGCCGGCACCAGCAAGCGCTGAAGAGTCGTCGCAGGTAGATTCTGCCCCGGAAGCTGTAGCCAAAGCGGAACCCGCACAAGGCGGGGACGATAATGCGACTGAAGACTTTATTTTGCCCGACATCGGTGAAGGGATTGTCGAGTGCGAGGTCGTTCAATGGCGCGTCGCCGAGGGCGACGAGATCGAAGAAGATCAGCCGGTCGTGGACGTGATGACCGATAAGGCCATGGTTGAAATCACCGCCCCCAAGGCCGGCCGAATCACCAAGCTCTACCACGAGCAGCAATCCATGGCGCGGGTGCATTCACCGCTGTTTGCCTTCATCCCGCGGGATCGTGAAGAGGCTCCTCAGCCAAAGAGTGAATCCAGGCCTTCGGCGGACGCCGCGCCCACAAAAGCGACACCGGTGGCAACCGGCAACCGGGCCCGGATTCCGGCAAGCCCGGCGGTCCGTCGGTTGGTGCGCGAGCACGAGCTGAACCTGGGCGACATTGCCGGTTCCGGCAAGGATGGCCGGGTGCTTAAGGCAGATGTTCTGGCGCATTTGGAGCAGCCCAAATCAGAGCCCAGCGCCACCGAAGGTCAGGCTGAACCCAGCACGCCGCCTCGACGCCAGGCAGAAGGCGGCCAGCAAGTGCGTGTGGAACCGATCAAGGGCATGAAAGCGGCCATGGCCCGGACTATGGTTCAGTCGGCAACCACCATCCCTCACTTTATCTACAGTGAGGATATTGATGTAACCGACTTGCTCAGGCTGCGGGAACAGCTGAAGCCGGAGGCTGAAACCAAAGGCACCCGGCTAACGCTCATGCCATTCTTCATGAAGGCCATGGCCCTGGCTGTTCAGGAATACCCGGTATTGAACAGTCAGTTGAACGAGGATGTGACCGAAATCCACTACCTGCCCCACTGCAACATTGGCATGGCGGTAGATGGCAAGGCCGGCCTGGTGGTACCCAACGTCAAGCACGTTGAACAGCTCACCCTGCTGGGTATTGCCGAGGAAATCGCCCGGTTGACTGAGGCCGCCCGTTCCGGCCGTGTCAGCCAGGATGATCTCAAAGGCGGCACCATCACCATTTCCAATATCGGCGCATTGGGCGGCACCTACGCAGCGCCCATCATCAACGCACCGGAAGTGGCGATTGTGGCACTGGGCCGCACCCAGAAACTACCGCGTTTCGACGCCAATGGTCAGGTGGTTGAGCGGGCGATCATGACGATCAGCTGGGCCGGCGATCACCGCATTATTGATGGCGGCACCATCGCGCGGTTCTGCAATCTATGGAAGAGCTATCTGGAGTCGCCCCAGACCATGCTGTTGCATATGGGCTGACGGGCTGTGATGGAGCAGGAAAAGCATCTTCAGCAATTCTATATACCGGAAGAGCAGTCGATCTACCTGCTCAGCCACGATGATGCCAAGAAGCTCAAGGACTGGGTGGCGCTTTGCGTTGCCCAGCTCCGCCAACTGGGTTACCGGGATGTTGAACTGATTGGCAAGGGCGCCTATGGGTTTGTGTTTGCCGGCCGTTTTCCCGGCCTGGACACACCAGGCCCGGAGCATGTGTTCAAATTCACTCGCATCAACCTGCCCCAGCACCTACAGGATCGCCTGGAAGACGAAGCCTTCATTCTGGAGCAGGTGCATCACCCCAGAGTGCCGCGACTGATCGCCTTCCAGCGCGCCAACAACCAACCTATCCTGGTCATGGAACGAGCCGCAGGGCTCAATCTGGAGGAAGTCTCGCTGCAGGAAGGCCGTCTGAAGCCCCGGCTTATTATTCGGATAGCGGACCAGTTGGCGGATATTCTGCGCTGCCTGCGCCGGGAAACCGGGCCCGCCGGCCGTCCGATTGTTCATGGTGACATCAAACCGTCCAACCTGGTGTTTGACGCCCGCACCGAGAACATTGCCTTGATTGACTGGGGGTCCTCGGTGTTCGCCCAGCTGGATGCCAATCAACAGTTCGTCACCGCCAATGTGATGGAACTGATGTCGGATAACCTGCAGCAAACCAATGCCAGACTGGGCGATGTCTATTTTATCGGCGAGGAGCAGCTGAACGGCGGGCTCTCCTCGCCCCGCTTTGACGAACAGGGGGCTGCCGGAACCCTGTATGCCCTCGCCTCTGCCCAATCCTGTCGGTTTGGGCACCGGGCGATTCCAGCTGCGTCTCTGGGGCTTCCCATGGAATTTGCCCGAATGCTTGATGGCATGCTGTCGCCTGACCCGGAGACTCGCCGCAAGGCTGGTGATTACTACTTGCGGGAAATGCCCCGAATGGCCCGCACGGTGATGATTGACCTGCCGGCACGGCCGACCACTCCGCAGGTGCCGGTATGGGTGCGGGCGTCCGGGCAGGAAATTGATACCGTGGTATACAGTTCCCGGAAGTCGTTTTTGCGGGAGGAAGGTGCCCCGGAGACCCTGAGTGATGTGAACGACGTCCAACTCGACCGCTACTACAAGAACTTCATGCAAGGCATGGGGGAAACCGAGAAAGCGTTTCTGGCGGCGGTCAGTCGGCTCGGGCGCTACCCTGTGGAAGGAGGCCTGGCGGTACGCTGGGAAACCGACGGTATCTATATCGATACCTCTCTGAACCTGCATGATCCGACGTTGAAATCGGCCTTTGTCCAGGCCGTCAATAACATGGTGTACCTGGCCCAGGCCATCTACCGCAAAGGTATCTTCAAAAGCTGCCTGTTCAACGCCCGTAACACCCTGCACATTGATCGTGAAGATCCGGGCAAGCCGTTTCTCGTCTCCCCCGGCATGAATCTGCACTACGAAGTGAGCGCAGCACCGGAAGTGGAAGATGAAAGCCGCGTGCATTCCTATTTTGAGGATGGACCAGACCCGGAAGAATTCCTGGTATTGCCCGAGACGATTATCCGGGCACTGGAACGTCTGAACGACATCCACCACACCGGCATGATCATCTTCGAAGCCCTGCCCCGGCACCTGAAGATCCACAGCCATTACCGACTGCTGGACCCCGAGCGGGAACCGGAATTCCGGGAACTGCTGGACGAGATCCTGTCTGCGGTGGAGCAGATCGCCGGGCTTGGCGTGTCCGGGTATATGAAAATGCCCTACAAAGACACCCGGTTCTTTCCGCACATCGAGCGGCTGCCCGACCGGTACTACCCTCGAAACCCGCGAGCCGAGAGCGTTAACTGACCGCCCGGAAAAGCTGGCGCCGGGCACGAACCACATCTGCCATAATCGACAAGGCAATCTCGGCCGGTGTCTTGCTGCCGATATCCAGCCCCACCGGCATATGAATACGCTGAATCTCGGCCTCAGTGAGCCCGCCACTGCGTTTCAACCGTTCCGCCCGGGCTTTTGAAGTGCGCATTGAGCCCATGACACCAATATAGCCCGCTGGCGTTTTGACCGCGGCCATCATCGCCAGGTCATCAATCTTTGGATCGTGCGTAGTGGCCACTACGGCCGTCGAGGGGGCACAGGCACCGTCTTTGCCGAGGTATACGGAGGGCAGTTGAGCAATAAACTCGACACCTTCGGGCAAATTGTGGGTGCCTGCAATGTCTTCCCGTGGATCGCAAAGCACCACCTCATAACCCAGGCCCAGAGCAAACCGGGCGCAGGCATCCGCTACCGTTGAATATCCGGCCAGAATCAATCGTGCGACGGGTGCGACAACAATCTTTATGGTCTCGCTTCCCTGCTCCCAAATGACCCGGCTACCGTGATCATCGACAGGGTGGAGACTGACGTTGCCACCAGCTAGGCCTACTTCCCGCTCCAGGGCTTCACCAGTTGAAAGCCCTTGCAGCAGCGTCCGCAGCTGATCGACAAAATGTGACTCCGGAGATCGCTTTTCCACCAGTACTTCCAATTCGCCCCCACAGGGCAGCTTCACCTTTGGATTGCGGTTTTCCTCGCTGTCGCCACCATATCTCATGACAACGGATGGCAAGGTATATTCCCCCTGCACCAGTCGATCCAGGAAATCCTCTTCAACACAGCCGCCGGACAATGACCCCACATGCGCTCCGTCGGCTTTCGCTACCATCATCGCTCCGGGTTCCCGGGGGGAAGAGCCGAACGTGGACAGCACGGTGCACAGCCAGATCGTCTGCCCTTGCTCCAGCCAGTCAATGGCCTGCTGTATAACGCGATAATCGAGATTCTGCATGCTTGGCCTGCCAAAACTACCGGGGGCGCTCTGCCCGTTCTGTGTCTGATGGATTGTGACAATACCAGCAACCTCCACAACATCCTACGGGCACCTTGCGCCAACTTGTTAACCACTTCATAGGCGCAACTATTAATCCCTGATACGGTGAAGATACTCAGTAACAATATGTAAACAACAATACCAATGAGCCATTGGAGGGATTCGCCATGAAACGCTCACCGTTGCAGGGACGCTGCAAGACTACCGCGCAAGGCATGGCCCTTTTCTCAAGCATAGCCATCTGTGGCTGGGCCCAGGCTAATTCTCCAGTTCACACCGTCTTTGCTGCTGAAAATGCGCTCTATGGGTCCGGCTACGATATCGGTACGGCTGACGGTTGGATAGACGACAAGCTGCGCACGGCCATTCGTCAGTACCAGTCCGATCGCCCAGAACTTTCAGCAAGTGGAAATCTGGATTCAGCCACCCTCAAATCCCTTGGTGTGGCGGCGGCTCCGACCCTGACGATCCAGAGCAATTCTGTGGCTTCCCGGTCTGCCGCTCGCGATCAGCTCGGTCTTGCCGCAAAGGTCCCGTCACCCGCCCATTCCGTTGCCGCTATTGCACCAAAGCCCAAGCCGGAACCGGCCCCCGAAGTTCAGGAGCCTGAACCGGAAACAGTCGAGCCGGAGGTCGTGGATACTACGGAACCGCGAGAAAATCAGGTGGCGGCCGTGGAGCCGGCAGTGCAATCCGTCCCAGCAGAAGACTCTGAACTCGGCCCGAATGAAAACCTGAAAGAACAGCGTGTTACAGATCTTTCTTCATCCGTTTCCGAAAGTGGTCAAACGCCAGTCACCGAAGACCAGGAGCCGGCAGAAGTCGTCGAGGTGGTCACTGGCGATAACGAAGAACTGATCGCCCAACTGCCCACCGAGCCCACCGAGCCCACCGCAGCGGGCCCGGACGAGCCGCTCGTTGTTGAAGAAGAACCGGAACCCGTGATTGTTGATGCGCCAGTGGCAAACGCCAGCAAGCCGGTTGCTAACCAGGAAGCAAAGGCCGAACCGCGCCCACAGAGCAGCGGCGGCTTCTTCTCCTGGCTGTTTGATTTCTTCTTCGGCTGGATAGCCTGATATTGAAGGCGGCAGGCTCAGTCCTGCCGCTTCATGCGCTCCACATCGGCTTTCGCATCTCTCAGGAAGGATTCAACCGTCTCGCCGGGCAGCAGCAACTGCTGTTCAATCATTGAATCCCGCCAGTCTGATTCTTCAAAGATGCAACGATACTCGTTGGGAAATTCTACATACAGGCGCTTGAAGTACTCCCGCGCGAGCACCTTGTTGGGTTCCTTGCGGCGCGACTGCAACACCGCCATGTTGTACAGGGCACCGGCCCGGATATGATCCGGCTGACTTTCATCCTGATAGATCTTGTCCAGTCGGCCCAGCACTTCGTTCAAACCGGTTAACCGGTATTCCTTGAGAATCTCTGCCGCAGACTCCATTACCCGGTCTTCCCCGTGCCTGCACGGAGAGTTGGCGTGGTCTTCGACGTACTGATCCACCGCCCGCTCCACTTCATGGCGGTGCTTGTGGTCCTGTTTCTGCTCATACACAAAACCGGTGCCAACGCCGGTGGCAATGGTACCCGGCATACAACCGCTGACCAGGCCCGCGCCCAGCGCGATTGCGCCCGCCAGCCACACAGCTTTGAGAGATTGCGTGTTTGTCATCTGGTCATCCCTGATGGTGTGGAATACGTAGGTTACAATTGAAATGTACTGAGTAACACAAGGTAACTGTCCTGCTGCGACAGAACCGTGATCCTTGTTCTAAAACTGAAAAGGAGTGAACGAATGGCCACTACCAAAGCATACGCCGCCACTGCCCCGGATTCCGGCCTGGCCCCCTACGCCATTGATCGCCGGGAGCTCCGTGCAGACGATGTAGCGATCGAGATCGACTACTGCGGTGTCTGCCACAGTGACCTCCACACCGTTGAAAATGATTGGGGGGGATCAAAATATCCGGTCATTCCGGGCCACGAAATTGTTGGACGGGTCACCGCCGTTGGGCCAGAGGTCAGTCACTTCAAAGCCGGCGACCTGGTGGGCGTGGGCTGCATGGTAGACAGCTGTCGCAGTTGCTCCGCCTGCGACTCCGGACTGGAGCAGTACTGCATTGAAGGCTCCACCATGACCTACGGCAGCCTGGACCGCCACGATGGCTCGGTCACCCACGGCGGCTATTCCGAGCGCATTGTTGTCAGCGAACGCTTTGTGGTCCGGGTTCCGGAAAAACTCGACCCCGCCAGTGCGGCTCCCATTCTGTGCGCGGGCATCACCACCTATTCTCCACTCAAGCACTTCAAGGTCGGCAAAGGCCACAAGGTTGGCGTGCTCGGTATGGGTGGCCTCGGCCACATGGGCGTTAAATTTGCCAAAGCGCTGGGCGCCGAAGTCACTATTTTCACTCGCTCAGAAGCGAAGGTGGCGGAAGCGAAGAAGCAGGGTGCGGACCACGTTATCATCTCCACCGACAAGGAGCAGATGAAAGCCGCCGCAGATTCCTTCGATTTTCTGCTCGACACCATTCCTGTAGCCCACGACCTCAACCCGTACCTGAAGTGTCTGAAGTACGACGGCACACATATTCTCGTGGGTTTGCTCACCCCAATTGAACCCGCCCTTCAGGCTGGCCTGCTGGTGACCAAGCGCCGCGTGGTAGCCGGCTCTCTCATTGGCGGAATGCCGGAAACGCAGGAGGTTCTGGACTTCTGTGCGGAGCACGACATCACCTGTGATATCGAGATGCTGGATATCCGGAACATCAACGAAGCCTACGTGCGCATGAAGAAAGGCGATGTGAAGTACCGCTTCGTCATTGATATGAAAACGTTGAAAGAAGGCTAATATCCCACCCCTTGCCCGGGCGCCCAATGTGTCGCCCGGGCAGTCTTTGACAATCCGCTAATAACCAATCCGGTTGCAAAGGTTTAGCATGGGTCTATCGTTACCCTATAAACCCCTGGAAATTGTCCATGACCTTTGCACGCATTGCCGGAACCGGTTCCTATCTGCCGGATAACATCGTTACCAATCGCGACCTGGAACAGAAGGTGGAGACCTCTGATCAGTGGATCCGCGAACGCACTGGTATCGAACAGCGGCATATTGCCCTGCCCGGACAAAGCACGGTAGATCTTGCTGAACAGGCGGCCCTGAACGCCATTGAGGCCGCCGGCATTGAAACCACCGATATTGATCTGATTGTTTTTGCCACCACCACGCCGGACAAGGTGTTCCCCAGTTGCGCCTGTATCCTGCAGGCCCGGCTCGGTATTCAGGGCTGCCCCGCCTTTGATATTCAGGCCGTGTGCAGCGGTTTCGTCTATGCGCTGGCCACTGCCGAGAAGTTCATCCGTACCGGTTCGAGCAAAAAAGCGCTGGTGATCGGCGCGGAGGTATTCTCCCGCATCCTTAACTGGGAAGATCGTACCACCTGCGTGCTTTTTGGCGACGGCGCCGGCGCCGTCGTGCTGGAGGCCAGTGAGGAGACCGGCATTCTGTCTACACACCTGCACGCCGATGGACGGTATGAAGAGTTGCTGCACGTCCCCTGTGGCATCGCCAACGATTTTGAGGCTGTAAAAGCCGGCCAGGCGTTTGTGGAGATGAAAGGCAACGAAGTCTTCAAGGTGGCAGTGAATACCCTCGGCCGGATTGTCGATGAAACCCTGGAAGCGAACCAGATGCAGAAATCCGATATCGACTGGCTGGTTCCGCATCAGGCCAACCTGCGAATTATCGCAGCCACGGCCCGCAAACTGGACATGCCGATGGATCAGGTGGTGGTAACCGTCAACCGCCACGGCAACACCTCGGCGGCCTCCATCCCGTTGGCGCTTGATGAAGCTGTCCGCGATGGGCGAATCCAGCGTGGGCAGGTTGTTCTGCTGGAGGCCTTTGGCGGCGGCTTCACCTGGGGCTCGGCACTGCTACGCTATTAATTGCTGACGCTTATATGCCAAACAAGCCTTTCAATATTTATTTTTAATATTTTTCGTTCTTAAAACCTTTTGTTAGATTGCTCCTCAGATTAGAACCATCATTCTGAGGAGCTCGTTATGAAGCAACTGTTCAAGGGAATCGCGCTCGGCGCCGCCCTGCTCTCCGCCCAACCGGTACTGGCTGCAGACCGGGAGCTGCTCAACACCTCTTACGACATCGCCCGCGAACTGTTCGCTGCCTACAACGAAGAGTTTAAAAAGCACTGGAAGGAAAAGACCGGTGAAACGGTCGAAATCAAACAGTCCCACGCAGGTTCATCCAAGCAGGCGCAGGCCATTATCCAGGGCCTGAAAGCCGATGTTGCAACGTTTAACCAGGTGACCGACATCGACATCCTGCACCAGCGCGGTCGTCTGATTCCTGAAGACTGGGCCGATCGCCTGCCGAACAACAGCTCGCCTTATTACTCAACCATGGCGTTCCTGGTACGCGAGGGTAACCCAAAGAATATCGAGAACTGGGACGATCTTGTTCGCGAAGACGTTCAACTGGTGATGCCGAACCCTAAGACCTCTGGAAACGGCCGTTACACCTACCTTGCCGCTCTGGGCTACGCCCAGGACCAGTTTGGCGACGATCAGGAAAAAATTGATCAGTTCATGGCGGACCTGCTCGGTCAGGTACGCGTTTTTGACAGCGGCGGTCGTGGTGCCACCACCACATTCGTTGAGCGCGGCATTGGCGATGTCCTGCTGACCTTCGAGTCGGAGGTTCTGAACATTGCAGACCGTTTCGAGAACGGTGAATACGTGGCTGTCACGCCGAAGGTAAGCTTCTTGGCTGAATTCCCGGTGACGTGGATTGACGACTACGTTGAACAGAATGGCACCGCCGAGCTGGCCAAGGAGTACCTGGAGCACCTCTATACCGAAGACTCCCAGCGCCTGCTGGCAGGCTTCAACTACCGTGTTCACAACGACGCCGTGAAAGCCGAGAATGCCGATCGCTTCCCGGAACTGAAACTGCTGTCCATCGAAGAGATTGCCGGTGGCTGGGAAAACGCCATGAGTACCCATTTCAGCAGTGGCGGCAAACTGGACCAGTTGCAGCGGCGCCGGTAAGAACAAGCCATGCCCACCTCCGCTCAAGCAGGCGTCGCCCCCGTGCGGCGCCTTGGTCGTCGAAACAAACGGGTATTGCCGGGATTCGGTCTGAGCCTCGGCATTTCGCTGTTTTTTGTCAGCCTGGTTTTGCTGCTGCCGATGACCGGGCTGGTCGTTGAAACCTCCGGCATGACCTGGGACCAGTTCTGGTTCACCATCACCGATCCGCGCGTGGTGGAGTCCTACAAGGTTACGTTATGGACGGCCCTGGCAGCTTCACTATTCAATGGCCTGTTCGGGTTGCTGTTGGCCTGGGTGCTGGTTCGCTATGAGTTTCCGGGCAAGCGCATTGTCGACGCCGTGGTCGACCTGCCCTTTGCCTTGCCAACTGCTGTCGCCGGCATCACCCTGGCAACGCTGTTTTCCCAGAATGGCTGGTACGGCCAATGGCTGGCCAAAATCGGTGTGGAGGTTGCATTTACACCCCTGGGCATCGTTGTAGCCATGGCATTTACCAGCATCCCGTTTGTGGTGCGTACGGTGCAGCCAGTGCTTGAGGAGCTGTCGCCAGCCGATGAAGAAGCCGCTGTTAGCCTGGGGGCATCTGACGGGCGTGTGTTCCGCAAAGTTATCTTTCCTTCGCTGTGGCCAGCCCTGGTGACCGGAATCGCCCTGTCTTTCACCCGCAGCCTGGGCGAATTTGGTGCGATTATCTTTATCGCCGGCAACACGCCCTACGTCAGCGAAGTCACCAGCCTGATGATCTTCATCCGTCTGCAGGAGTATGACTACGCGGCCGCCAGTGCCATTGCCTCGCTGGTATTGCTGGCGTCGCTGATTCTGCTGTTCTCCATCAACCTCTGGCAGGGTCGCTACCTGCGCAGGCTGGAGGGTCGATAGATGGCTGCGCAAAACCGCCGTATTGGTGACCAACCCTGGGTGCGCCGCAGCCTGATCGGGCTGGCCCTCGCAATTACTCTGATCATGCTGGTGATTCCCGTAGTGGTGATCTTTACGCAGGCGCTGAGCACAGGCTGGAGCGCTTTTGCCGGCAATGTCCTGGATGAATACACCCTGGATGCCATCGGCCTGACTTTGTTTGTGGCCGCACTCACGGTGCCGCTTAACCTGGTTTTCGGGACAGCCCTCGCCTGGTCGGTTACTCGGTTCCGCTTTCCCGGGCGCAAGCTGTTGATCACCCTGATCGATATTCCATTTGCGGTATCACCGGTTGTTGCCGGTCTGCTGTACCTGCTGCTCTATGGCCGGAACGGCTGGCTGGGCAGTTGGCTGAGCAACTACGACGTTCAGTTGATGTTCTCCTGGCCCGGCATCCTGATGGTCACCGTATTCGTAACCTGTCCGTTTGTGGCCAGGGAGCTGATCCCCTTGATGCAGCAACAAGGCAGCGAGGAGGAAGAAGCCGGCGTGGTGCTGGGCGCTTCCGGCTGGCGGATTTTTCGCAAGATCACACTGCCAAATATCAAGTGGGCATTGATCTACGGTGTGGTGCTGACCAACGCCCGGGCCGTAGGTGAATTCGGTGCGGTCTCGGTGGTATCCGGCAATGTTCGCGGAGAAACCAATACCTTACCGCTGCATGTTGAACTGCTTTATCAGGATTACAACATTGTCGGGGCCTTTGCCAGTGCTTCACTGCTGGCCGGTATCGCCATCCTGACACTGATTGCAAAAGCATTTGTCGAATGGCGTCAGTCCCGCGCTGAACACGCGACGCCCGAAGAAGGAGGTGCGTGACATGAGTATCACCATTGACCAGATCAACAAGCACTTCGGCGGCTTTCAGGCGCTGAAGAATGTCTCTCTGGATATTCCCGAAGGCCAGCTCACCGCCCTTCTCGGCCCCTCTGGCTCCGGCAAAACCACCTTACTCCGGATTATTGCCGGACTGGAGTCTTCGGATTCCGGCCGCATCCTGTGCGGTGGTGACGATGTCAGCCAGTTACACGTTCGCGACCGCAACATCGGGTTTGTGTTTCAGCATTACGCCCTGTTCCGGCACCTGACCGTTGCCGAGAACATCGCGTTCGGTCTGGAGTCGCTCCCCAAAAAGCAGCGCCCCTCAAAGCCGGAAATCCGCCAACGGGTGGCCAAGCTGCTGGAGATGATTCAGTTGCCCGAACTGGCCAAACGCTATCCGGCACAGCTGTCTGGTGGGCAGAAACAGCGTGTTGCTCTGGCTCGCGCGCTGGCAACTCAGCCTCGTATTCTGCTGCTGGATGAGCCCTTCGGCGCCCTGGATGCCAAAGTAAGAAAGGATTTGCGCCGCTGGCTGCGAGCGTTGCATGACGAGTACCACTTCACCAGTATTTTCGTGACCCACGATCAGGAAGAAGCGCTGGAGCTGTCAGACCAGGTGGTGGTTATGAGCCAGGGTCAGGTGGAACAGGTGAATTCACCGACCGGACTGTATGCCCGGCCAGAAAGCCGGTTCGTCTTCGACTTCCTGGGCCACGTCAACGTGTTGTCGGGTATGGTGAAAGGTCAGAAACTGGTTCAGGGCGATGCCTGGGTATCCCTGCCGGGGATTCGCCAGGATCAGGAAGCCCAGCTCTACCTGCGCCCCCACGAAGTTCAGCTGTCCCGATCCCCCGCGGCCAAGGCCCGCCTGCCCCTGCGCATTGAAGCCATCAGCCTGATCGGCTCGGAAGTGCGTATTGAACTTGCCCCGGAAGGCTGGCAGAGCGATGAAATCTGGGAAATCGGCATGAGCCATGCGGAGTTTGCGCGCCAGAACCCCACCCGCGGTGAACTCTGGTACGCGGTACCCGACGTTGGCCACCTCTTTGTCGCCGACAGCGTTCAACCGAGAACGATCGACTGGCAATACACCGAGGCAGCCAACGCCAGCAATATGTGATCGGCGGTCAGGTGGTTACCCACCTGCCGTCTTCGTAACGCAGCGTTTGGTCGCCCTCCACTCGGTGCAGCCAGAGCCAGCGGTTTTCCACCAGAGCCCGGACATCCGCGTTACCCTGGATCACCGCTTCAATGCGTTCCGCCGGTGCATCGATCACCACCGCAAGGCGCATTGGCTCGTGGCGCCAGTGCTCACCGTCGAATACTGACTGCAACGGAAGTCCGATCTTGAGATCGACACCATTGCCCTCGATGACACCCAGGTTGCCGCCAACCACCGAGTGCAGCAGTTTGTTGCCGGCGCCGAAGATATCCGGCCTCGCAACGGAACCGAAATACTGCAGATTAATCCAGTTTGCCACCACCATGGGCGCAGACATCAGCAGGGTCAGAACCTCTCCGGACGGGTCCTGCGACGGATCATAGTCGTGCAGGAAGCAGCGCCCTCCGAGATCCAGTGAGCGAGTAAGTGAACGCGGGCCGATCACCATCCCGGCATTGTTGGCCAGGCCCCACTCAGGCCGCACTTCCGCCCAGTTGCGAGTCCGGCGTTTGAGTTCGGCAAGCAGGTCATCATCGCTCTTGCCATTAAGCCCAAGACTGGTGGCTCTTTCTCTGCGACAGGCCTGGCCAGCAGCCTCAAGCTTCTCAACCAGCGTATTAAATACCCGCTGATGGCTGTCGGGCACCTGGTCCCGCCCGTAAATGGTTATTCTGTCCGTGATCGTGCAATGCTCAGCCGCCAGGGCAATGGTGCTCTCGGGCATAACAATGCCACGCTCTGCCAGGCCCGCCCTCACCTGCCGGTCATTCAGCAGCTCGGCAGCCACTCTGGCATTTACCCCTCCATTTTTGCCGCCACAGGCTCCGCAGGCCAGACCAGCTTCGTTGGGGTTGTTGTCCGTATGGGCACCATGGCCCACCAGCAACAACACGCTGGCGAAGCCTTTGGTCAGGGACATCGCCCGCAAAAGCCCTTCCGCCAGATTTACCCGCTCAGGATCTGACAAAGGATAGCCGTCCACGCAGTGGTGGAGCCTGCCGGGTTCCACCGCCTCTGCTTTTGTAGAGTTTCTGTTCAGGCTGTCGCGAACCAGCTTCCAGGCCCAGGCAAGGCCAGTGGTTTCCACCAGTGTGAATGTAGACAGGCTGGAGTATTTGGCCCGGCGTACGGACTCCCGAACCTGTTCGCGGCTGTCCAGTTTCCGGGCCAGCTCCCGGTCTTCTGACGGACTGCCCAGGGTTTCCGAGTACCGATACACCGGCGCCAGCAGTCCCGGCAGCCGGGCTTCGTCATCGGTTGGACCATGCCTGTGGTGAACAATGGGCATGCCGAAAAAGCCCGCCACGCCAAGCGTTCTGATTTCAGGGTATACCTTCTCCAGCTGTCGACGAATGACTTCGGACCTTACGTCTATGCAGAAGGCGGCCTGCACTTCCGCCACAGGATCCGGTTCCGCCAGCGAGCTCCGCTCACTGGAGCGGATATCGTCAAGGAAACGGGACTGCCAGGCCAGCTCATAGGCCCGATGCCATATCCAGAGTGCCTGTTCATTAGCGGAGGCCGGCGCCAGATCGAACGCATTGACGTAACGATTCTGCCAGCTCTCACGCTCTGCCTCAGTCATATTGATCAGCGCATGGGCCTCATGAATGAGCCAGATGGTCGCCAATTGCGCGCAGAAGTGTTCGGTACCGCTTTCATGAGGATCGCCCAGTGCTGCTCGCCAGTCCACACCTCTGCACCAGGATGCCCAGCCCAGCAAATGGCCGAGCAGGTGGTGGATCACCAGGGGCAGTTGGCGGCTGCTGTAAGGCAACTCACGGGCTACCGTTGCAGCCGCTTCCTGCCAGTCAGGCTTCAGCAACATTTCCACGCTGGCTTTCCGGGCCAGAGAGCGTCCGGACTGACTAAGCCAGAACTGATACAGATCCTGTTTTGTACCAGAAACCTGCCAGCGATTCTGACGCAGGTCGAAGTAGCGCGCACAGGCGCGTCCGATCTCTTCCCGGACCTCCTCGAGGGACGGTTCCTGTTGACCACGGCGGGTGTAACCAAGAGCCGACACAAACCCTGGCTGATTTGATGCTGCCCCGGAAAGCTGGGCCAGGAGCGCCTGGCTATCATCTTTCAAGCCCGCTTCGCGGGCAGCTTCCTCAAGGTGGGGACGCTGAATACGGCCGCCATCCCAGGCTTTCCGGTAGAAAGCCGGAGGCATCAACAACCCTGCCCCGAACAGGTTGTCCAGTTCTCGGGAAACCTTTTCGACAGGTCCAGTCCTGCTGCCCCACCAGGGGTTAACTGCGATCCAGCGATCTAACGGCCAGATGGGCGCAATTCGTTCGCAGGCTTCATTAACAAGCTCCGGAATAACCTGTTCACAGGAAGCAGAATACGTAACAGGTGCGTTCATGATCTTTCTCCAGTCAGAGCCCCGTGCCGCAATCGGATGTCGGCCGGTTTACCGTGGGCATTGAGCCAGGTTTGTGCCCAGCGGCGGGTAAGCTTTTCGAAAGGCTTGTCGAGATAGAGTCCTTGGCTGAAGTGCCAGTGGAGCTTCTGCGCCACCACGCCCTGCGGGCGGGCGAATAGCACCAGCGACAACATAAACAGCACGGCCAGAATTACCCAGGCGAACCACTCAGCACCAACCGGCAAGGCTGTGTGCGCGGTCTGAGGCAAAGCGGTGCTCAGCAGCCAGTTAAGCACCCCGTACAGGGGGACCAGAGCAACGGCCAGCAGCAACACGACGACACGGGCGCCTTTTTGGCTTGCTCCCGGTGTACCCAGAACGGCAGCGCCAACCGCGAACACCAGCAAGGCCGCCAGTACCGACTTGTGGGCCACCAGTTGCGGGGCCTGCCACAGCAGGGCGGCGGCCAGGCCAGAGGCCAGCAATGCGAGACCGGCTTGCGACTTGCTGATTTGCTCTGAAAACGCAATCCGGGAGACTTTGACGGTACGGCCAACGGCCAGGAACGAGTGCGCCTTGTACAGGGAGTGAGCCAGCAGGTGCAGTAGTGCCAGCGTGTAGGCGCCCAGCGCAATCTCGAACAGCATGAAGCCCATCTGGGCATTGGTGGACCAGACCAGGCCATGTTTCGCTGAATTCTGGGTCATCATGGTGAACACGGCGACGATGGCGGTTGCCCCGCCAACAACCAGCAGGATCATGTGCCCTGCCGTGAAGCCTTCAAACACCGGGAACAGTCGCAGCCAAAGGAAACCGCCCAGGTTGACTACGCCCGCGTGCAGAAGTGCTGACACAGGGGTGGGAGCTTCCATCACCCGGATCAGCCAACCGTGGAACGGTAGCTGGGCACATTTGAGCGCAGCAGCCACCGCCAGCAACACAGAAGCGATGGTCAGCGACTGCGATTCACGGCCCAGGTGTTCGCCCAAAGCATAGATTTCAGGGATGCGGAAGCTGCCGTAGTGATTCCAGATTAACAGTACCGCTGCCAGAATGGCGGCATCACCAAGCCGGCTGGCAATAAACTTCTGAGCTGCCGCAAGGCGAGCCTGTGGCCGTTCCGCGTACAGCGTCAGGAGCTGGTGCAATGAGAGGCTTACACCCACCCAGGCGCCAGCCAGCACCAGCAGGTGATCGGTAAACACCAGCACCAGTACACTGACCACTGTAGTGAGGAACCAGGGCAAAAACGCATTATAAGCCGGGTCGCCACGCAGGTAGTCCCGGGTATAACGAAGAATGACCCAGGCAATGAAACAGACCATCAGAGCCATCCATACCGCCAGACCGTCCGGGTACAACCCCAGTCGAATGCCGAGCTCCGGCAGACCGGTATCAAACACCAGCCGGTCAAACAACAGGACTGCACCAATGGTGGCAGTTGCCAGCAGCAACAGCCTGAAACCGCTTTCCGCCAGGCGCCAGCAATGAGCCAGTTTGAGAGGGTTTTTCGTCCAGTTGGCGAATCCAGCCAGCGCCAGCAGGGCAACAGGCAGGGCCAGCCAGGCCATCAACAGCACGAGCGAAGCAGTCGTGGTAAGTGTTGTCATGTTGGGCTCCTTCAGGTTCACGCCTACTTTGCCGTTAATGCACTCATACATAAAATGGTTTATAAAGATTAAATCGTTCACTTTTAAAGAACAGACAAGAGACCACCATGCGTCTGAACTACCATCACCTCTACTATTTCTGGACTGTGGCTCGAACCGGACACCTCACCCGGGCAGCCGAATCACTGCATATCTCACAGTCCGCATTGTCCGGCCAGATACGAAAGCTGGAGGAAAGCCTTGGCTACGATCTTTTTGTCCGGGAGGGGCGGCGACTGCGACTATCGGAGGCCGGGCGGGTAGCCTTTACCTACGCTGAGGAGATTTTCCGCCAGGGGGAGGAACTGGAGGCGCTGTTTCGTACCGGGCGTCAGGCCAACCGGGAAACTCTGAAAGTCGGTGCGGTCGCAACCCTCTCCAGAAACTTTCAGGAAGGCTTCCTGCGGCCCCTGCTGGGACGAAAAGATCTGGAGCTCAAGCTGCAAAGCGGGAGCCTTGACGACCTTCTTCGCCGTTTATCAGCGCACCGACTCGATCTGATTCTGTCGAATCAGCCAGTACAAGGTGACGAAGAAACGCCCTGGCGCTCACGTCGTATAGCCCGCCAGTCGGTCAGCGTAATCGGGCCACCGGGCAGCCAGGATGCCCCCGGGTTTCCCGATATTCTGCGCGACCGACCTCTGATTCTGCCCGGGCCTGACAACAACATCCGGCAGGCCTTCGATCAGCTCTGTGATCACCACCACATTCACCCTGTAATCATCGCTGAAGTTGACGACATGGCCATGATGCGTTTGCTGACCCGGGACAGCGGGCACTACGCCATACTGCCGCCGGTGGTGGTCCGGGATGAGTTGAGAAACGGCGAGTTGAAAGACTACGGCGCCCTGCCCGGCGTATTCGAGGAGTTTTACGCCATTCGTATCCGGCGCCAGTTTGAGTCGCCGGTATTGCGGGAGTTGATGGCTCAGAAAGCCGAGGAGTTACTGACCTTTTCGGACAATCAATCCGGTTAATTCGGCCTATGTATTAAACAAACAGGCCGTTATAGTCGCTGGTGTACAACAATAACAAGGATTATCCATGGCCCACGCTCGCACCCGAAAACCCTCTGTTCTCATTATCGGTACCGGATTCGGCGGAATCGGTATGGCCATCAAACTCAAACAGGCAGGATTTACGGACCTGACTCTGCTGGAAAAGGCCGGCGGTGTGGGCGGAACCTGGCGTGACAACACCTACCCCGGCGCAGCCTGCGATGTTCAGTCCCACCTCTACTCCTACTCGTTCGAGCCCAAACACGACTGGAGCCGGAAATTCGGAGCTCAGCCTGAAATCCTCGAATACATGGAATCCTGTGTTCACAAATACCAACTGGAGCCTCACATCCAGTTCAATCAGGTGGTAACATCCGCAACATTTGACGATCACGGCAACCAGTGGCACGTCTTGACCGAAACCGGCGACACTTTCAGCGCCGACGTGTTAATCACCGCCACTGGCCAGTTGAACCGGCCAGCCATGCCGAATATTCCGGGGCTCGAGACCTTCCGGGGCACCTGCTTTCATTCCGCCCAATGGCAGCACCATACCGAGCTTCACAACAAGCGCGTTGCGGTGATAGGAACCGGCGCCAGCGCGATTCAGTTTGTGCCGGAAATTACGCCACTGGTCGGGCAACTGGACCTTTACCAGCGTTCAGCCGCCTGGGTATTGCCCAAGCCGGACCGGCCGTTTCACCAGTTTGAGCAAACACTGTTTAAAAAGCTGCCACTGTGGGACCGCCTCTACCGGGGCCTCATTTACTGGAAGAACGAATCCCGGGCTCTGGCATTTACCCGTTTCTCGTGGATTCTGGATCTGTTCGCCCATCAGGCCCGAAAAGAAGCCCGCCGCTGGGTAACAGACCCGGATAAACTCCACCATTTGATCCCCGATTACCGCATTGGCTGCAAGCGAATCCTGATCTCCAACGACTGGTACCGAGCGGTCAATCAGCCCCACGTCAACCTGCTCACAGACGGCATCGCCCGAATAGATGAGACCGGGATCGTGCCTGAAACAGGCGAGCACCGGCCTGCCGACATCATCATCTTCGGTACTGGCTTCCGGGCCAGCGAGTTTCTCTCGCCCATCCACATTGCCGGCCGTGAGGGTCTGGCGCTGAATGACGCATGGTCCAACGGCAGCAAAGCTTTCAAAGGCATCTCAGTCAGCGGATTCCCCAATCTCTTCATGCTCTATGGCCCGAATACCAACCTGGCACACAATTCGATTCTGTTCATGCTCGAATCTCAGTACCGGTACGTGTTAAGTGCCCTGGACGCCCTCTCCCGCTATCCCGGCGCGGCCATGGATGTACGGGAGGATCGCCAGAGTCGATACTGCCAGGTGGTTCAGCGCGGCCTGGAAGGCAGTGTATGGGATGCTGGCTGCAGCTCCTGGTATCTGGACGAGCATGGGCGAAACACCGTGAACTGGCCCGGCTTCACCTTCAGTTACCGGTTTGCGACCCGGTCAGTGGATACCGCCGACTACCAGTTTCTTGACCCGGTGAACGCCTGAGCCCGGCAGCACGGAACCGCCCCGCCGAGGTCTCTCATGAATTTCAACGCCAGGGTTGAACCGCGCTCTTAAACATAGGATGATTGGATCACCATATAGAGGGATGATCCATTATGCTGACACCAATCCGCAAAGGTTCGCTGGTCGAAACCGCCATCGACAGTCTCCGGAAAACGATTGAGAGCGGGGAATGGCCGGTAGGTACTCGCTTACCCGTCGAGGCAGAGCTCTCGGAGGCTTTAGGGATCAGTCGCAATACAATCCGCGAAGCCGTAAGGGTTCTGGTGCACGTTGGCATGCTGGAAACCCGACAGGGAGACGGGACCTACGTGCGCGCAAACAGGGACGCCGGAGAAACACTTAGGAGAATTGCCCGGAGCCGACTGGCAGAGCAGATTGAGGTCCGGATTACGCTGGAGACGGAAGCGGCGCGCCTGGCAGCAAGGCGCCGCAACGAAGCGGATCTTAAAGCCATGACCGAGGCCCTGGATGCGCGAGCGGCGGCCGGAGAAGTCATTACGGACCGTATACAGCACGACGAGCGGTTTCATCACTCATTGGTGCGTGCATCTCACAATTCTGCCCTGATTGAGCTCTACGACTATTTCTCTCACGCGGTCAGCCAGACCATCGAGCGAACCGAAATGGATTCAGACCTCCCGGAACCCAGCCAGGAAGCCCACGAACTGCTGTTGGCAGCCATTCGCCGGAAAGATGCCGATAAAGCGGAGGCACTGTCGAGGGCGCTTCTGACACCAAGCCTCAATGCCCTCAGTGGTAAGGAGTAAGCTGTGAAATTCCGGATAGACACCTTTACCCTGCTGTTACTTGGCGCCATTGTTCTCGCCTCGTTCCTGCCGGTGACGGGACAGGCGGCAGAAGCGCTCGGCACCGCAGGCACCATCGCAGTGGCCTTACTGTTTTTCTTTCATGGCGCAGCCCTGTCCAGACAGCAGATCATCGACGGCGCCACCCATTGGCGGCTGCACATCCTGATTACCGCCCTCACCTTCGTGTTTTTCCCCCTTGCCGTACTGCCGGTCAATGAGCTGAGCACTATTGCGCCCGAGTGGATGCCCAAAGACCTGGGGCTGGGTTTTCTGTATCTGGGCGTACTTCCATCCGCTGTATCTTCTTCGATTGCCTACACCGCCATGGCCCGGGGCAACGTACCGGCTGCCATCTGCAGTGCGGCCGCATCCAATGTGTTCGGCATGATGCTGACACCGTTTCTGTTGCTGCTCCTGGTATCCACCTCGGGCGCCGGAGAGTTCTCGGTTGCCGAGGCACTGAAAGACATCGTGCTTCAGCTACTGCTGCCATTTGCGGTTGGCCATGCCCTGCGCCCCTGGCTCGGCGGCTACCTGTCACGCAATGAGTCACTGATGGCGCGCTATGACCAGTGTGTGATCTGGATCATCGTATACTCCGCCTTCTCTCACTCCGTGGTTAGCGGGTTGTGGCAGAACCTTCCGGTACAGGCCATCGTCCTGGCGATTCTGATCTGCTTCGGCTTGTTGGGGCTGTTTATGCTGATCGCTCGATTGATGGTGAGAAAGCTGGGGTTCAGTCTGGAGGATGAAGCCGCGGTGGTTTTCTGTGGTTCGAAGAAGAGCCTGGCATCTGGATTGCCGATGGCCAAAGTGCTGTTCTCTGGCCATCCGGGGTTTGGCATGATCGTGTTGCCGATTATGTGCTACAACCAGATCCAGGTGATTGTCGGGGCCATTCTTGCGCAGAAGTATCGTGAGAAAATTCAACAGGCAAAATCAGCCCCCGCCCATGCCTCCGAAAATGGTTGCCAGAATCGCTAAACCCACAATCCAGCCAATAACCGCCGGCCAGAAATTGACCATCTGTGGAGGCTGGTCGGCGGAATCGCTTTCCCCCTCCCCCATGCCTCGGCCAGATAGCATATCCGACTCCGGGTAAGTCCGTGGATCCGACTCTTCAACAACATCTTTCAGGCTGAACCACTCGAACCAGTCCCCCAGAAAGCGCGCGACCGGAGCCGGAAGCGCGCCGTTTTCTGCCAGCGGGCGAACCTGGGGCTCCAACTGGCGACCAATCTCCCGGCGAATATCAACACGATCTGCCGGGGGTTCACACAGGATGGCCTTCCAGATAGCAACGTCCTGCTGGCGGTAATTATCGTTCATCAACGCCCTGATCTGGATAATGACTTCCCGGGTAACCTGGGCCTCTTCGGACGTAAACGCCCGGGAATCAGCGTCTTCATAGCGGAGTTGTCCGGAATCATTGTCTGTCGGGCTTGATGACGGGACTCCGTCCGGCGCATTGGCCGTCGATTGGGGCTCCGCGCCACCGGTCGCTTCACGGTAGGCCCGCTCCAGGGCCTGGGCCTCATCGCCTGACGCAAACTTCAACTGACGCTCGTAGGCCTGGCGTATCCGATCCTGGTCGCCAGTCGGCTCGATTCCGAGAAGATCCCAACAGTTCATACAACAGCAACTCCGATAATGGAAAATCTGTATTCTTTATGGAGACAAACGGGGCTCTCTCACTTAGGATTAGTTGAGAACCATAACAATATTTTCATCTCGGCAAATTATAGAACGACACACATGGCCATTACGAATTACCGGTTTGCAAAGCAACGCTCTCTTCATCGCTTGCAAGGACGCATATGGCTGTCGGTTTCCCTCTCTGCAGCGCTGAGCGGGACGGCATTACCCGGCACCGCACAAACTCTCGATTCCGGTTTCGAGGACAGTATTCCCGGCTTGAACGCCACGATACCGGAAGTGCTGACCACCACCAGACTGCGGCAGCCCAAAACCCGAGTACCCGGCAGTACGACGGTGATTGCCGGAGACCTGATTCGGGATCTGGGTATCAGAAGCCTGTATGAAGTCTTCCGCCTGGTGCCAGGCATGGTGGTGAACTTTGTTGGCAGCCATCAACCCGTAGTTACCTACCACGGCACAGTCCACTACGAACAGCGGAGAATGCAGGTTCTGGTAGACGGCCGGACGGCTCACCGGGCCACTCTGTCCGACATGGACTGGGAAACCATGCCTGTGCCCCTCGAGCTGATCGAGCGCATTGAGGTAGCCAGAGGACCGAATTCGGCCGCCTATGGTATCAATGCATTTCTGGGCACTATCAACATCATTACTCGGGATCCTGCGGACAGCGCCAACCTGGAAACGACGGTCACCAGTGGCTCCAGGGGCTACCTGCGCACTTTTGCCTCCACCGGAAATGCGGATTCGAGCTACGACTGGCGCCTGAGTTTCGAGAAACGCAAGTTCGACGGATTTGATTATCAGATCGATGACGATGAACGTTTCCCGTTCAATGATGGCCACGACATCAACTCTTTTATCTACGATTCTCGACTGACATTTACGCCGGGGACTAACCTGGAACTTCAGGGCGGCGTGGTCGATGGCACCAAATACCAGGACAAGGACAAAAGCGGCGAACTCAATCCGCTGGACCATCCGGACATCGACGTGCGGGACTACTATCTGCAAAGCAAGCTCAACCATAGTTTCTCAAGCGAGCATTTCATCCACTTGCAGGCCAGCGTTGAGAACTTTGACCGGCGCCAGGAATATGCCATCAGTTTCCCGGACAGCACGGTGGAATGCCTCCGAAACAACACTCCATTGTACGAGTACACGTACACGGCCGGCGGGCGGGAACGGCGCTGTTTCATATCCCAGGGCGGTCCCGACGCTTTTGCAGTAGTGGATGCAGATTCCGAAGATACCCGGATTGAACTGGAAGCTCAGGATACGCTGATTGTCAGCGACCGCCTGAAACTGGTTTCCGGCGCGGGTTTCCGTAAAGATATCTTCCGTTCAGAAACCTACTTCAACGGGCGCGGAAACAACTATCAGTCCCGCTTGTTCGGCAACCTGGAATACAGTCCCTGGCAATGGGTCACCTTTAATGCCGGCGGCAACTGGGAGCGAACCAGCACCACAGGCGACAGCTATTTCTCTCCCCGCGCAGCCGCAAACTTCGTGGTAAACAATAACCATGCCCTGAGGTTTGTGTTCTCCCAGGCTGTCAGAACGCCTGATGGATTTGAACAAAGCCCTGACTGGGGATACACCCTACGTAATGTCAGACCGGCAATCTATTCTGACCTTGAAGGTCGCCGCGTCACCATTGAGGACGCCGCCCAGGAAACAGGTATCCTCACACTGGGTAACGATCTTGAGGAGGAGACCATTACCTCGCACGAAATCAGCTACTTCGGGCAGTTTCCTCTGGATCAAGCGCTGTTCTCGCTGGAAGTCAGAGGCTTTCGCGATGAGCTCAGAGACATGATCAGTGGCGTTATCCAGCTCAAGGAATGGACGCTGGAAAACAACGTGGCCGTTGACCAGAAGGGTTTTGAGATAGAGGCCAGCCTCGATTTTCCCGGCACCCTGCTTCGAGCAAGCTACGGCTATCTTGATCAGGAGACCTGGTATACCGGCGCGCCGATTCTGGAATCTGACGGCACGGTAAACGAAAACGAGCAGCGCTACATGACCGAACTGCTGGAGCGGATGTCTGTCCGGCACTCGGGCAGCCTGGCGGTTATTCAGGATCTTCCCGCAGGCTTTAAGTGGTCTGGTGCATTTTACTGGGCCGACGAATTCAACACCCGGTTTGAGCGCTTTGATACCCGGTTGGTGAAACAGATATTCCAGCCCCGTTATACGGCTGAAATCGCGCTATCCATGCAACATTACCTGAACCGGGAACCTGAGCTAAGCTCAGACAACAACATCGAAGATCATAATCAGTTTTTTGTTGAAGCCGGTATTCGCTTTTGACGGTGTGCAGGGCAGGAAACTAAACAGTCAATGGAATGGACCAACTGTCAGACGATGCTCAACGCAAACGGTAACGTTACAACGGGCCGTACATCCAGACTTGCCAGAGTCACCTCTATGTTGGTCTGGCTGATGGCTTTGTTGTTCGTTGATTCTGGTCTCGCCCTGGGCCAGGAATCGGGGACCAGATCAGCCTATATCGCCGGATCTGGAAATGCCGCTCTGGATGACCATGTTGCCCGCCTGCTGACAGAACAGCTTGGCGACCAGGTCACACTGGAGCCACTGATCGAAAGCCAGCTCGCTGTTCTCGAGAATGAACCTGTGATCGCAATAGGGCCTGCCGCATTCTCACGGGTGCGCCAGGCCAACAGGGATCTTCCGGTTTTGGCATTACTGGTTGATAAGGATTTCATCGAGGGTTATACCACACGCTTTTCCGGCCAGGTGTCTGCCGTCTATTACGATGCGCCCTTATTACGGCAAGCCTTGACGGGCAAGGTCATCCTGCCCCAGGCAACCCGCGTCGCCTTACTTGCCACGACCGAAAGCGTAGAACTTTACGAACCCCTCATCGATCAACTGGCACCCTACGGCCTGGAAGCCAAGGTCTTTATTGCCGATACCGAGGATCAACTTATCCCAAGCCTGATTCGAGCCCTCAGCTTCGGTGATTTTCTGCTTGCCGGGCAGGATGATGCCATTTACAACCCACGCAATATCAAACACATTCTGCTGACCGCCTATCGCAGGAACAAGATCCTGATCGGCCCGAGCCAGGCCTATGTCAAGGCCGGCGCCCTCGCCTCCAGTTATGCGCCATTCATTGAGATGGCTGAGCTTGCAGCCAGTCACCTGACAACCTATTTCGACTCAGGCACCTTCCCGGCGCCAACCTACCCTGACGAATATCGGGTTGAAGTAAACCAGCAGGTTGCGCGATCCCTGAACATCCCGCTGCCAGAACGGGAGTGGATTGCCCAGGCGGAACAAAACATGATTAGCGAGAACAACCAGGAGGCAGGCCAATGAACACCACAGCCAACACTCCCGGCATGTCGCTCTCGCGGCGTCTTCTCCTGCTTGGCGCCCTGCCCGCGGTTGTGATTTTTGTGGCATTGATGGTTTTCTTTACCTCAGCCCGTCTCGAAGATGCCCGTCTGGACCTGGCCCAGAGCAGTCAGATGCTTGCTGACAGCCTCGCCCCAGCACTTGAGTATGCCGTGGTCTCCGGTAACTCAACGGCTCTGGAGCAGGTCCTCGGGCAGTCCCTGAAACGCAGCAAAGCAGACTGGATTCGCGTGACCGACGTTGTTGGTGAAGAGCTCGGTTTTGTCAGCCGAGGTGTTGAATCGGAACACACAGCAACCAGGATCTTCGACATCTATGAGGCCGAGATTCTTCAGGAACCGCTGGAGATCGGTTCCGGAGGAGCGGGTGACTGGTTTACCGGCGGCTGGAACTTCAATTCCGGATCGCTTCGGGTAGGACTGGTGCAAGTCGGGGTGAACCCCGACGTTCTGGAAACCCGAAGGCAGGATATTCTCTGGAGCTCACTGACCGTGGGCTTTGCCTTGCTGGTGTTCAGCCTGCTGCTGGCAAACCATTTCCTGAACAATATCCTTCAGCCCATGCGACAACTATCCAGCCGCGTTGGCAAGCTGATTGTTGGTGACTACACCACGCAACCGGTCTCGAGCAAGGGCAGTGCCCGGGAAATTGCGGAGATACAGCAACAATTGAACGAACTCGCAGTTCACCTGGAACAACTTCGATCTGCCCGAGACCAGACACTGGCGATTTCTGAAAGTGCCCGGGAGAAAGCGGAACACGCCAGCCAGGCCAAGTCAGAGTTTCTCGCTACCATGAGTCACGAACTTCGGACTCCTCTGAACGGCGTGCTCGGCATGGTTGACCTGATTCATGAAGAGCCGTTGACCAAGCGTCAGAGCGACTACCTGACCACGGCGCGGCAATCCACGGAAGACCTGCTGACCGTGATCTCCGATATCCTGGACTACGCCAGAATGGACAATGGCAATCTGGTATTGGACCAACGGGCCTTCGATCTTCAGAGCCTGTTCACCAATTGCGTCGCCTCATACCGTCACGCCGCAGAAAAGCAGGGGCTGAGCCTGGATCTCCAATTCCTCGGTGAATGGCCACGGCATCCTGCCGTGCTGGGGGATGCGCCGCGAGTGAGACAGATCCTTGCCGGGCTGATCGACAACTCACTGAAGTTCACCAGCGAAGGGTTCGTCGGTATCCGGGTGAACTGGCTTGAGCTTGAAAACCACTGCGTACTCGTCCAATGCTCGGTTAAGGATTCAGGCTCTGGTATTCCTGCGGAACGACTGCAAAGTGTCTTCAACAGCTTTGAGCAGCTCGACACCGGCGATAACCGGGCTCACGGTGGCACAGGGCTCGGGCTGTCGCTGGTTCAGCGCCTGGTCGAATTGATGGGCGGGCATGTGCAGGTGGAGTCCGACATCGGCCAGGGGTCCTCATTCCGGTTCGAGCTGCCATTCGAACTAGCCTATCAGAACCCTCCAACCGATGAGCCACGGGAACAGGTCACCGGTACCGCCCGGGCCCTCGTGGTCGAGGATAATCTGGTGAACCAGAAAGTAACGGAAGCGCTGTTGCGGAAGTTCGGGTTCCAGACCGAATGCGTGACCAATGGCACCGATGCTGTTAGACGGATCAAAAATGACCACGAAGGTTATGATGTCATTCTGATGGACTGCCAGATGCCAGTGATGGATGGCTATGATGCCACCCGCATGATCCGCGACTGGGAACAGGGAAATGGTCAGAGCGGCGTACCCATTATCGCACTGACCGCAGATGTGTCTGAGGATACTGAGAAAGCCTGCAAAGAAGCAGGTATGAACGACTATCTAACCAAGCCCGTGCGCAGGGATACGCTCCGGGAGGTACTCTCTCGCTGGATTCGCGTGTAACAACGAGCGCCGGAGTTGGCAGGTTTTTCACTCCGGCGCTATCCACCCTGTCAGGCCACCGGCTCTCGCATGGTGACAAACTCTTCAGCGGATGTCGGGTGAATGCCCATCGTAGCGTCAAACTGGGCCTTGGTGGCACCGGCTTTAATAGCCACCGCCAGTCCCTGGATGATTTCACCGGCATCGGGCCCAACCATATGGGCGCCCAGAACCTTGTCTGAACTATCATCCACAATCAGCTTCATCAGACAGCGCTCATCACGGCCGCTCAGGGTGTACTTCATGGGGCGAAACTCGGAACGGTAAATCCGCAGCGAATGCCCCGCGTCCCGCGCTTCTTTCTCGGTCAACCCGACCGTTCCGATATTAGGCTGACAGAAGACAGCGGTCGGTATTGCGCTGTAGTCCATATCACCCTGGCCATCACCAAACAGCCGCCGGGACAGCACCATGGCCTGCGCCAGCGCAACCGGCGTTAGCTGCGGCGTTCCGATGACATCACCAAGGGCGGAGATGGACGGTACCGCCGTCTGGAAATGATCGTTCACCTCAACATGACCCGAAGCATTGAGTTCCACTCCCAGATCGGTCAGCCCGAGTCCGTCTACGAGCGCGCGGCGACCTGTCGCAGCCATAACCAGCCCGGTCTCCATGCTGCTGCCATCGCTCAGATTCACCTGGTAGTGAGCATTCAACTGCTCGACAGATTCAATCGTGACATTGAACCGGAGATCCACGCCTTTCTTGCGCATCTCCTGTTCCGTGAACTTGCGGATATCCTCGTCAAACCCTCGCAGGAACAGCTCGCCCCGGTACAGCAGCGTGGTCTCCACACCAAGACCCGCGAGAATGCCGGCGAACTCGACGGCAATGTAACCACCGCCCCAGACAACGGCGTGGCGCGGTAACTGTGGCAGGTAAAACATCTCATTGGAGGTGAGCAGAAATTCCTTGCCGGGAACATCCGGAACCACTGGCCAGCTGCCCGTGGCAACTGTGATGTGCGCTGCCGAAAAAGCTCTATCACCAACGATCACCGTGTGAGGGTCGCGGAGACTGGCCGTACCCTCAATGATGGTGACGCCGGCATTCTCGAGCAATCGGCCATAAATGCCATTCAAGCGCTCTATCTCGGCATTCTTGTTGGCGACCAGCGTTGGCCAGTCAAACGAGACATCGTCTGTTGGCACAGACCAGCCATATCCGTGTGCATCTTCGAGCTCTTCCCTGACGTGCGCTCCATAGACAAAGAGTTTTTTCGGAACACAACCCACGTTAACGCAGGTTCCTCCCAGGTAACGGGATTCCACCACCGCCACCCGGGCACCGCGCTGGGCCGACATGCGGGCGAGCCGGACACCGCCGGAACCGGCCCCGATAACGATCAGATCAAAATCATGGCTCTCAGACACTGTTTCTCCTGTTTACTTCAAGATTGCTGTTGCCGGGGCTCACTCGACTGATCATCGTCTGCGAGCACTTCCCGGAACAACACGTGGTCTTCAAAATCACCAAGCCGGATCTTGCCCAGGCTTCGGAACCCCTCGGATTCATAAAACGGCAGGTAACGGCTGTTCCCGGTATCGAGCACCAATCCACTGCCCCGGGGGTTTTCCTCACACAGGCGCTCCACTGCCTGCAGCAACATCCGACCATACCCCTTGTGCTGGTATTTTGGGTTGACTCCCATCAACGGCAACTGATGCGCCTGCCTCTGCGGCAAAAGGTCGCGAATCCTGCGATGATACTCCAGATACCGGCGCGTAGATGAAAAGCCCGCCGTCAGAACCATACGCACCCGCCAGCCAAGCTGGTCTGCCAGATTCAGCCTGAGTTCCGGCTCACCCACAAACGCAACAGCAACCAGTGTTTCGTCCACCATCACACCGATGGCATCCTGATTCAGCTCCAGATAAAGGTCGATCAATTCCCGGATGGTCGCCCTCACCCTCTGGCTGTAACCGGGTTTCCGGTGATCGAACAGGTACTGGAATGTCGGCTCCTCCCGATAGGCATGAAAAAGCACCGACTGGGCCTCGTTTCGTGCCGTCTCGTCCAGGCGAACCAGAACAGCTTCAGCATTATTGTTGTTGTCTGCCATCGTGTTGCTCCCTCGCTAGTGTGGGGTCACGCTTGCCGGTCAGATCGCCAGCGTAAGCCTCACGGATACCTGCCCGGGCCCATTGCCCCGATCAAGTGCGGCCTGGTCAATCACCACGCCATGATTACTGTGCAAACGCTCAAGCCAGGCTGCCACATCCGCATAGGCGGCGTTTTCAAGCCAGACCCGGATGGCACCCTCACCGCTGGGCTCGAAGCGTTGCAAAGAAAGCCCCGCCTCTCCGGCTGAACGAGTCACCAGGGCCATCAATGCCCGCCCGTCTTCAGGCTTGTCAGCCCCTGCCGCAGTTGTCGCTGCGCCACCAGCCGAGCCCAGGCGCTGAATGGTCGTCTCGTTGGCCCGCATCCAGGCCAGGAGTTCTGCGGCATTCTCACGACTCGAGGCAGCCCGGTCATGAAACTGAGTCACCGGCTGCCAGATCAGCAGATAAATCAATGCCAGCAACAGGGCTATACCCAGAGCAGTCAATGCCTGACGGTCGCGGGTGGGTAACTGATCATAGCGAGCAATCAGTTTGCCCACGGCCGGTTGATCCTTGATGCGTGACCACATGGGCTTATCCTCCTGAAACCGTGAGGCGGCCTCGGGCGCCGCTGGATTCGTTGACCACGGAACCGATCTGGGCCTGCAGCCCTTCGCTGGCGAGTCCGTTACGCAGACGGCTTAACCGATCATAACTGTCGGCCCGGATATCCACCACGAGTTCGCCCCGGCTCCGGCTGTAGTTAATCGAGTTAAAGGTAACAGCTCCGGGATTCTGCAGGCGGCCGTACTGATCGCCGGTGTATTTCATCAGGGTGATAAAATCCACGTCAGGGCCCTGGGAGCCAGCAACCCGTAACTGGCCTTCGATAACACGTCGTACGTTTCCGGCATGGGTTCGGCGGTCCGAGGGAAAGGCATTCCGGTAAACCGCCATAGCCTGGCTTTCAAGCTGCTCCGCCTGCTGCTGCTGGTAGATTCCCATACCGATCTCCAGCCCCATCTGGATCACGAACCAGAGTGATGCCACGGCGATAAGCGGCTTCCAGGGTTTCAGGGGGCTGCTGCCCTCCGCCTTGAACGCGAACGCCCCCTGGCACAGATTAATGGGCTGGCTCAGGTGATGGTGGTACGACCAGGCCAGGAACTCGGTTACCGAAAATTCCAACGGCTTCTTTTCGATACGAAGAAGACCGGTGGTTCCCGAAAGCTCACTCACCAGGGCCTGGCTCGCGTCCAGATCTGCCTCGGTGCCATATAGCTGCACCGGAATTTCGGCCACCACTTCGTCAGACGAAGGCGCAGCAAGTGTCACTGCAAGCAGCGGAAGATTATCTGCCTGCATGCGCAGCCACTCTCCCCGCTGGCTCTGCAGAAGTGCCGACTCTGCATCCAGGCAGATGACCCATCCGGATTCCGCCGCTGGCAACAGTGAAGCGTCTGGATAGACGGCCTCCAGACGGGCGTGGTACCAGCCAGAAAACAGTTGGCGCCAGCGAGCCATCTGCTCGCGATCGATGGCAGCAACCCGGTAGCCCTCAGGCGTGTGCGGCCCCAGCGCGAGATGAACCGAGTCAATGTCCTGGGCTATCTGCTCCTCAACGGCATACGGCAAGGCCTGCTGAATAAAACGGGTCTGTTTCGCCGGTATATCCGCCAGACAGAAAACCGCCTCATCACCGGGAATCAGTCCGATCAGCAGCACTTTCTCCAGCGCATTCTGTGCCAGCGTTTGCTCGATATGCTCCCGTGTATCAGCCGTGCCTCTGGCCTGAGCATCGCCACTGGCATCCTGGAGCACCCAGCTGAACAGCTGGGCATCGGGGCTCTGGTCCGGGTCCGCATACGGAGGCACCGGCCGGACAAAAAGGCGGTAAGACATGGTTATCCTTCTGAGAAAGTGTAAGGTTCCTTGGTAATGCGATTCTTCTGCCCGGTATCCCTGTGAACCGTCCGGACTTCGCCCTCCGGGTTTCTATACACGGTGCTGACCATATTGACGACACGATTATCGTAGGTAATCCGTGAGACAACTTCAAAAAAACGGGTCTGAAGCGTTAACCCGTTGGCTTTCAGCCCCATCCCCGAGAACTCCGGCAGTGCCAGGAAATCCTGAAGGTTTTCGAATCGTTCTTCTTCGCGCTTGGCAATAATCGATTCCGCCTGAGCCTCATTCATATCCTCGTGCAGACTCATCAGAACCTGGGCCGTCGCGGTATTCACGTTAATGCCGACGCCGGAGACTGGCAGCGCCACCAGATGAGGCCGCAGCGCAGCATAGATTTCCTCGGTCATGCCCTCAATCAGACGCAACTCGGTAATGGAAACAAAGGGCTGGTTGCCAGTGCGATACGGAGGGTCTGCCATCAGATACTGGCCGTCTTCGGCACCATAAGCGCTGATGGCCTGGTCGTCGGCGTCCATCCAGTCAATGAGCGGGTCTACGGTGAGGCCAGTGATACCCAGAGCACGAAATAACCGGGTGAGCCGGTCTTTGGTGATGGGGTCCACTTCTCCGCTCGCGGTAACCAGATCGTTCAGGTTGATTCTGCCTCCAAGATCATCGATCTGGACCTCGGCAACACCACTGTCGTCCAGAGGCAGAATGGCAGCGTGCATGGCCCAGAACTCATCCGGACTGTCGACCATCACACTGTTTTCCTTATCCTCTTCGTAGTCCCGAACCAGAATACGCTTGGCAAATTCCTCGGCACCCAGAGCAATACTCTGGCCTTGTTGCTGGGCCAGGTAATGGCCAGCCTTGAACACCCGCAGGCTTTGCTGGCGGGTCATGCCCGATGCCATCAACACCACCAGGGCCATCGCCAACAGCACCATGATCAGGGCGACGCCCTGCTGCCTGCTCCCGGCAAACTTAATCATTGCCGGTCACCCCGCCCGCGGCCTGGCCAGATCCGTCTTCAGCCGCGTCATCTTCCGACTCGGTCTGAGTCTCCTGTTGCTGATTGATCACCGCCTGGGCCTGCGACGGTTCAAAATCCGGCAAGCTGAATGTGCGGACCAACTCACCAAAGCGTTCATGTTCCAGTGTAATCTCAATCCCACGAGGCAAGGAGATGTCGGGTCGGGTACCCGGCGTCATCTGCGCCAAAGCGTCATCTTCCGGCCATTGCTCCTGCCAGTTACCGTTCTCATCCAGAAACCGGATTTCAAACTCCAGAACCTCGTCCAGCATCAGAATGTCCAGGCTTTCGTCTTCCTGCCCCTGATCCACCACAGGCCAATACCGACGGCGCAGTTCAGTTCCGGTATATTCCCAGCCGACGCGCTGCAGACCGCTACGCCGGAGACCAAGCGGATTGCGCCAACCCTGGCGGGTCAGCATCAACGCAAACGCATCATCCCTTGAGGTTAAGGACGGTGAATAATCACCATAAACATCCCGGGCGGGCCGGTTGATGATCTGGGTGATGTCACGTTCCAGCAGCAACATGGTTTTCTGCAAGCCGTCGAACGCCTGGGCAACCTCATCCACCCGGTCCCGGGAGTTCATTACACTGCTCACCACCTGCCAAACACCCAGCCCGATCACGGCTGTGATAGTGACGGCAATCAGTACCTCCATCAGCGTAAAACCGGACTCCCCGGCTAACCTGACCTTGCGCGCGGGCATGCCCATCAGGTTTCTCCCAGGAAGGCAGCCAGGGTATGAACGGCAAACGGTTCTGATTGCGCCCCGGAGTATTTGGCTACGGTTACCTCAATCCGCCGCATCGTGGGCTCTGCCGTAGCCTCAACAACGGTGGTGACCCGCCAGCGGAAATTTCCGAAGTCGGTATCTTCCGAATTCTCCGAAATCCCTGGCAGCTCATCCTGAAGCCGTAGTTCGTTAATCCGGTTTTCCGCCACCCAGCCTGCCAGCGTCTTGTCACGTATGCGCTCAAAACTGGTGATGTAATTCCCGCCCACTTCGGCGGCGGCCGTTGCAATCAGACCGAACACAAGCAATGCGACGAGGACTTCAATCAGGGTGAAACCACGCTGAGGCCGACTCATGACTCATCCCCGGAACCAGGTTTGCGCCATTCCAACGGCGAGACGCCATCTGAAGCAACCACGTGCATCAGGTCAGTGTCCCGGCCCAGGGTGAATTCGATTTCAAACGGTGTGGTTTCACCACTGGAGAAGAACACCACGTCTGGCCTGAGCCGATCCTCGGCCGAGGCCAGTCGCGGAGCGTCACTTTCGATATACTGGGTAACGGTCAACCATTCCGGGAGGGTTCTCTTGTGGAATATGCGCTCACCTGAGGATTTCCACTCGCCTGTCTTATCCTGAAACGCCACGAACCGATAACCGTCTTCTTCCAGCAGCAAGCCCATTTCCAGGTTATTGAGAACCGCCTGTTCCTGTGCCGTTTGCATCAGGAGGTAGAGCTCCCGAACCTGGCTTTCCAGCTCGCGCTGCTGGGAGCTGCCGGCCATATTGAACACCGCCAGTGCCGCCAGCAGTCCGACGATGATCAGGACTACCAGAATCTCGATCAGCGTAAAGCCGTTTTGGTCAGCCCTGCGGCCCACAA
This sequence comes from Marinobacter sp. EN3, assembly GCF_000475315.1. Taxonomy (NCBI): domain Bacteria; kingdom Pseudomonadati; phylum Pseudomonadota; class Gammaproteobacteria; order Pseudomonadales; family Marinobacteraceae; genus Marinobacter; species Marinobacter sp. EN3. The sequence continues at coordinate 23,791 of NZ_AXCC01000001.1, read as the reverse complement.
TCAATCAGTTCCCGCTGTCCCAGACACTGATATCAGCGGCATCGCCATCCCCGCCTTCCTGGCCGTCAGAACCATAGGAATACAGATCGTACGGCCCGTCTACACCAGGGCTGACATACTGGTAGTTGTTACCCCAGGGGTCTTCGGGAACATTTTTCAGGTAGCCATCCGGGTTCCAGTTCTTCGGCTCAGGGCTGCCGCTGGGCTTGTTGACCAGTGCTTCAAGGCCCTGCTGGGTAGAGGGATAATGGCTGTTGTCCAGGCGATACAGGTCCAGTGCGTTGGCGATGTTACTGATCTGGGTTTCGGCCACCGTTACTTTGGCCTGATCACTGCGCCCCATGATGTTGGGCGCCACAATTGCCACCAACAGGCCGAGAATGACCATCACTACCATGATTTCGATCAGGGTGAAGCCCTTGGTCCGGGCCAGCGCTTTCGGTTGGTTCATGCTCATAGTTTCACTCATCTTGGGTCCGTTGTTTCTCGTCGCTTTCAGAAAAGTTTTCTGGCTTCCTTGCTGGCCCGACGGCGGGCCATCATCCCACCAGGTTGCTCATGTTCAGAATCGGCAGCATGATCGCCAGAACAATAATCAGCACCACCGCCCCCATGAACAGCAGCATCATGGGTTCAAACAATCCCACAATAGCGGCGATCTTGGATTGCAGGGTGTTTTCCTGCATGCGGGCCGTGCGTTCAAGCATACTGTCCAGCTCGCCACTGGCCTCGCCACTGGCAATCATATGCAGCATCATTGGCGGGAAGTAACCGGTCTGGTCCAGTGAACGGTGCAACGATCCCCCTTCACTGACCTTCCGGGCAGCCTCCCGCAGTTCCTGCCGGAGGTAATCGTTGGAAAGCACCTCCCCGGCAATGCGCATGGCTTCAACCAGTGGTACACCACTGGTGGTCAGAATGCTCAGGGTACTGGCGTAGCGAGCCGTATTCACGCCTCGTACCATGCCTGCAAACAGCGGCAGGTGAAGTAGCCGCTTGTGAAACTTCAGACGCACCGCCGGCTTGGTCAACGCGAAACGGAACCCGATGATCGCCACCACCAGCAACACTAGAAGGTAGACTCCGAAACTGCCGAGAAATTCCGACACCGAGAGCATAGCTACCGTCAGCGCGGGCAGCTCCTGCCCCTGCTTGAGAAAGACTTCGATAATGTCGGGCACCACATAGGTGAGCAGGAACACCACAATGGCAATAGCTACGACACTCAGGATAATCGGGTAAATCGCAGCCAACTGAATCTTCTGGCGGGCTTCCTGGCGGCTTTCCGTGTAGTCCGCCAGCCGGTTCAGCACCAGGTCCAGATGCCCGGCATGTTCACCGGCCGCGACCGTGGAGCGGTAGAGCCGGGGAAAGGCCTTGGGGAATTCACCGAAGCTGTCCGCCAGTGTGTAGCCTTCCATCACCTTGGCGCGGATAGCAATCAGCATGCTGCGAATCCGCGGCTTGGTGGATTGCTGGGCGGCCGCACTCAGTGCCTGCTCGACCGGAATCCCGGACTGGATGAGCGTGGCCAGCTGCCGGGTGACCAGGGCGAGATCGGCTGCGCTCAGAGAACCGCGGCTGCTCAGTGGGTTGCTACGGGCCTGTTTTTCTACGGCCGCTTCCACTGCCAGCGGGGTCAGCCCCTTTTCCCTGAGTTGCTGGCGCACCGCTCTGGGCGCGTCGGCTTCCAGCACGCCCTGTTTCTGCTTGCCTCTGGCATCCAGAGCTTTGTATTCGTAGGCCGGCATGGATTACTGGCTCCGGTGGGTCACACGCAGTACTTCTTCCACCGTGGTTACGCCATCCAGAATCTTCTGAACGCCATCGGCATGAATACTCGGGCTGTGCAGGCGGGCCTCCCGTTCCAGATCCAGCTCCCCTGCGCGTTTATGAATAAGGGTGCTGATTTCTTCCGTGATCTCGACCACCTCGTAGATACCAATCCGGCCTCGATAGCCCAACTGGTTACAATGCTCACAGCCTTTGGCGCGGAAGATGGTGGGCGGGTTGGCCGGGTCCTGCTGGAGGAACTCACAATGCTCTTCGGTAGGCATATAGGGCTCGCGGCAGTGGGTACAGAGCACCCGCACCAGCCGTTGCGCAACGATACCGACAAGACTGGAGGAGATCAGGAAAGGCTCGATACCCATGTCCATCAAACGGGTAATGGCACCCACGGCGGTATTTGTGTGCAGGGTAGACAACACCAGGTGCCCGGTCAGACTCGCCTGAACGGCAATCTCCGCGGTTTCCAGATCCCGGATTTCCCCGATCATCACCACATCCGGATCCTGGCGCAGAATGGCTCGCAGGCCCCGAGCAAAGGTCATATCCACTTTCGGGTTCACCTGGGTCTGACCAATGCCCGGCAGGTTGTACTCGATCGGATCCTCGACCGTCAGTATATTGCGGCTGCGATCATTGATTTCCTGCAGCGAGGCGTAAAGCGTGGTGGATTTACCGGAACCTGTGGGGCCTGTCACCAGCAGAATACCGTACGGACGATAGATCAGCTTGCGCAGGGTTTTCAGATCCTGCCCGGCCATGCCAAGGGATTCCAGCCGAATGGTGCCCGCCTGTTTGTCGAGCAGGCGCAACACCACCCGTTCACCACTGGACGAGGGCATGGTCGACACCCGGATATCGACTTCCCGGCCGGCCACCCTCAAAGAAATGCGGCCGTCCTGGGGTACCCGTTTTTCTGCAATATCGAGTTTTGCCATAACCTTGATCCGCGAGACCAATAATGGTGCCAGCGCCCGTTTGGGCTGGACCACTTCCCGCAACACGCCGTCAATCCGGAACCGGACAATCAGCTGTTTCTCATAGGTTTCGATGTGAACGTCCGAGGCGTTGGTTTTGACCGCCTCGGTAAGAATGGCGTTAATGAGGCGGATAATGGGAGCGTCGTCCTCCTGCTCCAGCAGATCCTCCGTTTCCGGAACCGAATCGGCCAGAGAGGCCAGATCCATGTCGTCACCGATCCCCTCCACCATTTGCATGGCTTCCGCCGAATCGTTCTGATAGGCGGCATTCAGGGCCTGGTCGAAGCGGTCCGGCTCGACGGTAGAGAACTTCGCCCGGCCACCGCTCACGCGGTTTGCCTCGGCCAGTGCGGTGTGGGAAGCCCCCGGGCGCACGAGAATGACCGGCTCGCCCTCTTCGTTGCGGGTAAGGATGACTCCATTACGCTTGGCGAAGGTAAAGGGAAGTCTGCCCAGCGGCGCATCCTGCGGCTGAATGTCGGTTTGGGTGGTCAAGCTCGTCCTCGTTAAATCCGTCTGGTCACTGATTGTTCTTATGGGGCCACCCGTTGCGACGGCCCTCCATGTTGTCAGCGTAAGCAAAAAGGCTACCACAGGAATGGGAACCACTGAACAACTCTATACACTATACTGCCACTAATTCATTGCAGTCTGATAACCTGTGAGCTTTTTACGATTTCCCAATGCATTCAGGAACGACAATGCTTGCAATTGATCGAAGGACTCCGCTGCTTCTGGCCATAGCAGCAGCAACGGCCATGCTGGCGCTGACCGGCTGGCAAGGCTATCAGTTCTGGCAGAATGAAACCCAACGTACCCTGCCGCAACTGACCCGGGAAGCTTCAACAGGTGCAGATCAGGCCAGAACCGTGCCTGATGTTCAGTTGTCGGATCTGGAAGTGTTCGGCTCGGCGACTGCCACCCCGCAAAATGAAGACACCAACACAGAGAACCTGCCGGAAACCAACCTTCGCCTGTCCTTGCGCGGTGTGCTGGCAGCAGACGGTGACTTCCCCGGCAGCGCCCTGATCGAAGACGACAAAGGCAAAACCGAGGCCTTTCTGGTGGGTGATGAACTGCCCGGAAATGCCAGGCTTCGTACTGTGTTTGCCAATCGGGTCATCATTGAAAGATCCGGCAAACTGGAAAACCTCTACTTCCCGGAGACCGAAGATCGCTCCGGGGTCGATTTCGCAAGCAATGACGAGCCTGCCTACGAAGCTCCCCCACAGCAAGAGGTTCAGGTGCAAAGAGCACGCCCCCAAACCAGCGCCTCGTCGGCCGACCAGCAACAGCGGCGAGAGGAAATCCGTCAACGGCTGGAACAGTTACGCCAGCGGCTTCAGAACAACAACTGAGGTCCGCCATGGAAGCGGCAAGCAGACTCACACGTCGCCAGTCCCTGTTGCTTCCCCTCATCCTTACCGTGTCTGTTGTCAGCGCACTTGAATTAAGCAGCCGCCTGATGACCTATGTGCTGGAGGAGTTCGGCGAGGCCGCGCACCAGCGGCTTGAGAACTGGCAACGCCTGCACGCGCTGGCTGCCAACGCTCCGACAGATCGCCAGCTTCGGCTGGTTAATTCCTTCTTCAACCGGGTGACGTTTGTCAGCGACATCCGCCACTGGGGCCAGGAAGACTACTGGGCCACGCCGGTGGAGTTGCTCACCACCAACGGCGGTGACTGTGAAGATTTCTCCATCGCCAAGTACCTCACCTTGAGGGCGATGGGCGTCCCGGATGACCAACTCCGGATTATCTACGTCAAGGCACTGGAGTTGAACCAGGCCCATATGGTTCTGGCCTGGTATAAAACGCCGGGCTCCGACCCGTTGATTCTCGACAACCTGATCAATGACATCAAACCTGCTTCCCAGAGAAACGATCTGGAACCGGTATACAGCTTCAACGGTGAAGGCCTGTGGCTGAATCGCACATCCGGCGACAATGCCAGAATTGGCGATGCCCGGAAGCTGGAGCATTGGCGGGATCTTAACGAAAGGCTGACCGAAGCCCTCCGCCCTTGAGAAGAACGCGCTGTGAATACCAATTGTCGGCAAATGACAGTGAGCTTGTCGCTCTCTGACACTGGTAACGGCCGGCCAGCCGTTAGAATGCCCGCAATTCGATAAACGATGGAGCAGTACAGAATGCGACGCTGGAATGGATGGGGTGACGAACAGTTCTCACTGGAATTACCGGAGCAAGGTCAGGCCTTTCTCACAGATCGTGTGGGAGGCGGCTCCCCGCTGGCGGATATCACCCTGCATGCAGCCTGTGAGCAGGTTCCGGAATCCCGGTTGCCCTCAGACCCACAGGTTGATGACCTGATCGACCGAAGCCCGGAAACCCGGGTCCGACACGCCCGGGGCCAAAGCCTGCCAGACTGGCTGGCCATGCGCAGCGGTGATATTGGCGAGTTCCCGGACGGCGTGGCCTTCCCGAACACCAGTACCGATGTACGCGCCCTGCTCCATTACGCCAACGACAAGGATATTCACCTGATCCCCTACGGGGGTGGCACCAGCGTGGCTGGGCACATCAACCCGGTAGACCAGGGCAAACCGGTTCTGACCGTCAGCCTTGCGAATCTTAACCGCCTGATGGATCTGGATCGGGAGAGCCAGATCGCCACCTTCGGAGCAGGCACCCCCGGCCCGCTGGTGGAATCCCAGTTAAGAGCCCATGGCTATACCCTGGGACACTTCCCTCAGTCGTTCGAGCTCTCCACGATTGGCGGCTGGGTGGCATCCCGCTCCAGTGGCCAGCAGTCACTGCGTTACGGCCGCATAGAACAGCTGTTTGCCGGCGGCCGGATTGAAACCCTGCAAGGCACCCTGACAATCCCCACCATTCCGGCCTCCAGCGCCGGCCCGGATGTCAGGGAAATGATCCTCGGTTCCGAGGGCCGGCTGGGCCTGATTACCGAGGTCAAAGCCCGGATCAGCCGTCTGCCTGAACAGGAAAGCTTTCATGTGGTGTTCTTCCCGGACTGGGACAAGGCCCGAACCGCCGCTCGCAAGCTGGTTCAGAACCGGGTTCAGCTTTCCATGCTACGACTGAGCAACGCCATTGAAACCGAAACCCAGCTGGCACTGGCCGGGCATCCGAAACTGATCGGGCTACTGGAACGTTTTCTGGCTTTCCGCGGTGCGGAAGACGGCAAATGCATGATGACCTTTGGCGTAACCGGCAGCAAAGCCCAGTGCCGGGGAGCACTTGCGGAGGCCCGCAAACTCTGCAGTGACCACAAAGGGGTCTATACCGGCACAAAACTTGGCGCCAAGTGGGCGGAGAAACGCTTCACCATGCCCTACCTGCGCGAAGCCCTGTGGCAAATGGGCTACGCCGTGGACACCCTGGAAACCGCCACCGACTGGGACAACGTTGATACCCTGATGAACCGGATTGAAACCAATCTCAGGGAAGGTCTGGCAGACAGGAACGAGCGAACCCACGTATTTACCCACCTGTCTCACTTTTACGGCCAGGGTTGTTCCATCTACACAACCTATGTTTTCCGGGTTGCGGATAGCTATGACGAGACCCTGAGCCGCTGGCGACTTCTGAAGAACACCACCTCAGACCTGATCGTGCGGAACAGGGGCACCATCAGCCATCAGCATGGCGTAGGCAAGGACCATGCCCCCTTCCTCCCTGTCGAAAAGGGAGAGCTGGGTATGCGTGCAATTCGTTCGCTGACCCAGAGCTTTGATCCGGACCAGCGCCTGAATCCCAAAACTCTGCTGGATTGAAGTGATCATGGATCGACAACAGATACTGGAAAACCTGAAGGGCGAAACGCAGACCTTCGATGTGGTAGTGGTGGGCGGCGGCATTACCGGCGCCGGAGTTGCCCGCGAAGCCGCGGGCAGCGGATTGAAGACGTTGCTGGTGGAGCAGAAAGATTTCGCCTGGGGCACCTCCAGCCGCTCTTCCAAGATGGTCCATGGCGGACTTCGCTATCTGGCCAGTGGACACATCGGGTTAACCCGCGATGCTGTCCGGGAACGCGAACGCATGTTGCTGGAAGCGCCTGGACTGGTCGATCCACTGCCTTTCCTGATGCCCCACTACAAAGGCAGTTTCCCGGGCCCCGGGCTGTTCCAGATGCTGCTGGCCATGTACGACCGCCTGGCCGGCACCCGCAGCCATCAGAAATATACGCCAGAGGAAACCCTGAACTGGGCCCCGGGGCTCGATACTACCAACCTGCGCGCCACCAGTCGTTTTACCGATGCGGTGACAGACGATGCCCGCCTGGTCCAAAGGCTGATTGCCGAAGCCTCCCACGACGGCGCCATGTGCCTGAACTACGTCGCCGCGACCGCCGTCGACCGGGATGATAACGGAACTGTCTGCGGATTAAGACTGACTGCCGAAGAAAATGCAGAGCAGAGCGCCATCACGGTCAATACCCGATGCGTTATTAACGCTACCGGCGCCTGGGCCGATCGGTTGCAGAAACAATCAGCGACAGATCACCCGCTCACCATCCGACCGCTGAGAGGCAGTCACCTGGTCATTCCGTGGCACAAGCTGCCGGTGACCTGCGCTGTATCCCTGATGCACCCGGATGACCGAAGGCCTGTATTTGCCTTCCCCTGGGCAGGTGCCACGGTTCTGGGAACTACCGATCTCGAACACGCCAAAGATCTGAACGAGGAGCCGGCCATCACCGGTGGGGAAGTAAATTATCTGCTGCAAATTGCCACCCGTTTATTCCCCGGTGCGACCATTGAACGGGCCGACGTGCTGTCCACCTGGGCGGGCGTTCGACCTGTGGTCACCGACGGCGGAGGTAGAGCTCCGTCCCGGGAGAATCGGGAACACGCCATTCGGCACGACAAGGGCCTGATCAGCATCGCCGGCGGGAAGCTCACCACCTTCCGCCAGATGGCACGACAGGCGTTGGCCATGGCCCTGGGTGATCAGCATGAAGATCGGCTTCGTAGCGACGAGCAACGGGTATTCACGGCCACGCCAAACGACCGTAAACCCGATGATATTCCGGCGCTGGCCTGGCATCGGCTGGGCGGCTATTACGGCCCGCACCGCCAGTCTATCCTGAAAAACGGTGACGCCACCGGAATCCCGGACACCGGTGTGCTCTGGGCCGAACTGGAATGGGCCTGTCGCCATGAACAGGTTCAGCATCTGGATGATCTGATGCTGCGGCGTACCCGCCTGGGGCTGATCCTGCCTGACGGGGCGGCCAGTTTGCTTCCTGAAATCCGTAACCGATGCCAGAGCCTGCTTGGCTGGGATGATGCCCGCTGGCATCAGGAGCAAGAGCGATATCTGGCAACCTACCGTAAGGGCTATCAACTGCCGATGGGCGAGGATGCCCGGGATGCCTGAGACCCCACTGATACTGGCGATCGACAACGGCACCCAGAGCATCCGCGCCCTGCTGTTTGACACCCAGGGTAACTTGTTGGGTAAGGGCAAGCAGGAAATCGAGCCTTACTTTTCCGAGCAACCCGGCTGGGCAGAACAGCACCCGGAGTACTTCTGGGACAACCTTGGCATTGCTTGCCAGCAACTCTGGCAAACCACCAGCGCCCGCCCGGAGCAGGTGGTGGGCGTGACCGTCACCACGCAACGCGGCACGGTGGTCAACCTCGATCGTGGGGGCAAGCCCCTGCGGCCCGCCATCATCTGGCTGGATCAGCGGCATGCACGGGTAGACGGGGCGGTGAAAGGCCCCTGGGGCTGGCTGTTCAAGCTTGCCCGCCTGGAGGAGACCATTGGCCGCTTCCGGGAAAAAACCCAGGCGAACTGGATCGCGCAGAATCAGCCGGACATCTGGGCGAAAACCCACAAGTACCTGCTGTTATCAGGCTATCTGAATTACCGATTGACCGGTGAATACCGCGATTCCACCGGCAGTCAGGTGGGCTACCTGCCCTTTGATTATAAACGCCAGCGTTGGGCGGGGCCCCGGGATTTCAAATGGCAGGTGATGCCGGTGACCCCGGGTATGCTGCCTGAACTGATACCGCCTGGTGAACAGATCGGAACCCTGCTGCCTGAGGCGGCGGCGCACCTTGGCCTGCCGGGTGGACTGCCCGTCATCGCCGCGGCATCGGACAAAGCCTGCGAAATTCTCGGCTCCGGCGGCCTGTCTCCGGAGACCGGCTGCATGAGCTATGGCACCACGGCCACCATCAACACCACCAATGCCCGCTATGTGGAACCCACCCGGTTCATGCCGCCGTATCCGTCTGCCCTGCCCGGCCACTACTCCACTGAAGTCATGATCTATCGGGGTTTCTGGATGGTGAGCTGGTTCAAGCGGGAATTCGGGCTGCGTGAGCAAAAGCTGGCAGAACAGAAAGGCATTGAACCCGAAGCCCTGTTTGACGAACTGGTGAACGCCGTACCGCCAGGCTCCATGGGTTTGATGCTACAGCCCTACTGGAGCCCCGGCGTGCGCCAACCTGGCCCGGAAGCCAAGGGGTCCATTATCGGCTTTGGCGACGTACACACCCGAGCTCACGTTTACCGGGCCATTCTTGAGGGGTTGGCCTACGCCTTGAAGGAAGGCAAGGAACGCATCGAGAAGCGCAGCGGCCAGGCTATCAAGCGGCTTCGAGTGGCAGGCGGCGGGTCCCAGAGTGATGCGGCCATGCAATTGACGGCTGATATATTTGGATTGCCGGCGGAACGCCCGCATACCTATGAAACCTCCGGACTGGGAGCGGCTATTGATGCCGCCGTGGGGCTGGGATTACACCCGGATTTCGACACGGCGGTACGGGCTATGACCAGGACCGGCCGGGTATTCGAGCCCAACCCGGAAGCATCTGCGCTTTATCAACGTCTCTACCGGGAGGTTTATCAGGATATGTATCCCCGCCTGCAACCACTGTACAAAAAGATCCGGGAGATTACTGGCTACCCGCGCTAACCCCGATGGTGACATTTTATTCAATATAACCTATACTGATGAAAATTCATCACGGGAGGTCGAGGCATGTCAGAAGCGGTTCGCGTAGCACCGGAATCCAGCGATAAAGCTCTGCTGTCCAAGGCTCTGCTGAACGCGGCGAAAGCCTTTGGTCTGCCACAAGCGGAAATCGCAGCCGTGGTTGGCCGAAACCGCACAGGTCTGACCCGCGACGGCATCGATCCGGCCAGCAAGTCCGGTGAACTGGCATTGTTGTTTATCCGGCTTTACCGCAGCGTCTATGCATTGACCGGCGGTGAAAGGGAGGCCATGACCCATTGGCTGAACACGCCCAACCACTATTTTGAGGATACACCCAGAGAGATGATCCAGAGCACGGAAGGCCTGGTTCGGGTGGTTCACTACCTGGACGCCATGCGGGGGCGGATTTGAATTATCGGGAACGGATTGCCCAGTCCATCGCACCGCTGCAAGGCAGCCTGTTCCGGGTAGTGGAAAGCCAGGAAGACATCGCGACGGCGCGCATTGTCGACAGTATGCAGGAACAGAATCGACTGGAGGAACTGCTGGAAAGCAACAAGCCACCGGTACCCGGCACGGCACGAAAACGCCATTACCTGCTGACCACACCGTTCCGCTATCCGCCCCTGAAATACGGCTCACGTTTTGGCCGCAATTTCGAGCCAAGCCTGTTCTACGGAGCCATGGCCATTCCCGCTGCCCTGGCGGAAACCGCGTTTTACCGGTTTGTGTTCATGAGCCACCTGAAAACCCCGTTCAAGCGCCCGTTAACCACCTTGCACACGGTGTTCAGCGCGCGATTCCGAACGGAACGAGGTGTTCGGCTGCAGTCTGAACGCTGGCAGGATCTTCATCATACGCTGACAGATCCAGTCAGCTACCGGGAAAGCCAGGCTGTGGGTACCGACATGCGTAGCCTGCAAGTGGGCGCCTTCCAGTTTCTCTCAGCCCGCGCCCTGCAAGCCGGCCTTTACGCTCTTCCGTACCATCCAGACAACGGCGTTGAGGGCGTCAATGTGGCCTTGTTTAACGCCAGCGTGTTCCGGGACGCCGCACCCAGAAGTTATCAAAAACTGATTGCCGTGACGTCGCCCAGCCAGGTGTCCATGAGCCTGTCGGAACCGGATGGCAGTAAACAGGTTTACGAATTCAGCCTGGACCAGTTTCTGATCGAAGGCGAACTACCTCAGCCGGCGCCATAGCACGCCCTTGAGGCTCTGCCTGCCAGCCGCCTCCCAGCGCCTTGTAAAGATCCACCGCTGCAATCAGTCGGTTCAGTCGTACCTGACTGAGCTGCTGCCGGGCATCAAATACGGTTCGCTGGCTTTCCAGCAAGGTGAGCAGGTCATCTGCCCCTTCCCGATAGCGCACTTCGGTCAACCGTAAGGTCTCTTCCGCCTGGGCGAGAATACTCTGTAACCGCTGCTCCTGATCCAGGTACAGCGCTTCTCTGTCGAGTGCATCCCCTACTTCCTGGAATGCCAAGAGCAGGCTGGCACGGTAACTCGCCAACAAAGCCACCCGCCGGGATTCCGAAATGGCCACATTGTTTTGACGCTGGCCTCCGTCAAACAAAGTCTGGCTGAGGGCAAGCAGGCCATTGGCGGTTTGCAATGGGTCGGCCAGGCTTACAAAGCTGTTGGTAGAGAAGCGAACCGCGCCGCTGAGCGACACCGATGGCATCAAGGCCGCCCTGGCCTGCTCGACGTCCGCACTGGCGGCCAACAGCCGAGCCTCCTCAGCCGCCAGGTCCGGTCTTCGGGTAACCAGGCTGGCCGGTGTTTCAGGGTTGATCTCCGGCACTTGAACCGCAAGTAGCCCAGCCTCCGGAATCTCTTCCGTAAACGGATAATCCCCGGTCAGTAGCCGCAAGGCCGCTAACCGTTGCCGGGCCTGATACTCCAGTGGCGGCACCGCATTCTTCAGGTTCAGTACGGAGGTTTGCTGGCGGGACAATTCCGAGCGATCGGCCACACCGTTACGATACCGGGCCTCGACGAGGGCCAGTGTTTTTTCGCCCAGTTCCAGATTCCGACGCGCAATATCCACGCGCTGCTGCAACTCCTGCCATTCGAACCAGGTACTGGCTACCGAGGCCACCAGCGTCATTCGGGCGGCGTCATAGTCATACTCCGAAGCCTGGAAACCAGCGAGAGCCCCGGCTTCCGCGGCGGACAGGCGACCCCAGAGATCCAGCTCGTAGTCAACCGACAGCCCGAGGCTACTAGAACCACTCGTGACACGATCCTGGCCGGAGGCCTCGCTTGCCTGTTTACCCGTGCTTCCCGATGCACCAAGGGTCGGCAGCAAGGCAGCTCCGGCGTTGCGCAACTGCAAATCTGCCTGAATCACTGCCTGAGCGGTGGCAGCAAGATCCGGATTATTCGAAAGTGCGCGGTCTATTAAACGGTTGAGTTCTTCATCATCGAAGGAATACCACCAACGCGCACTAACCGCTTCGCTGGCGCCAGCCCCGATGTGCCATTGGGCCGGCGGATTCACCGGCCGCTCGATGGGTTGTGGCTGAAAGCCGGCACACCCGGTCAACAACACCGACACCAGTGCGATATGGCGAACGCTCATAACATTACTCCGAGGCCAGTGCATGAACAGGGTCCAGATGGGCGGCCTTACGGGCGGGCAGAAACCCGAACAGCAGGCCTGTGGCAAAAGCGCAACCAAAGGCCAGAGCCATGGGTAGCAGCGTCATGTGAATGGGTGTGCCCAGAGAGCCAATAATCCGGGTTGCGGCAATGCCGATGACAACACCAATCAACCCGCCTATGGCCGATACCAGCCAGGCCTCGGTCAGAAACTGCTGCAGGATATTCCACGCCCGGGCACCGGTGGCCATGCGAATACCGATTTCGCGGGTACGTTCAGTGACGCTCACCAGCATGATATTCATCACCCCGATGCCACCCACAAGGAGGGAAATTGCAGCAATAGAGCCCAGCAGCCAGGTGAGTGTATTCTGGGTTTCCGAAATGGTTTCAATCAATGAAGCCATGTTGCGGATAGTAAAGTCCTCAATGCCATGGCGGGCCATCAGAGTGTCGTGAATGAGGGCTTCGATCTCATCCATACGGTCGATGTCGGCCACAGCCACGGTGATGTTGCGCAGGTGCGTTTGCCCGAAAATGCGCAGGCTGCCCGTGGTGTAGGGAACAAACACCACATCGTCCTGGTCCTGTCCCATGGGAGAGGCGCCTTTTTCATCCATCACGCCAATCACCTGAAACAGCACGTTGTTAACCATCAGGTGTTTACCAAGGGGGCTTTCGTCAGGAAACAGAGCGTTGGCGGTGGTTTTGCCCAATACTGCTACGGCTGCGTAACTGGCTTCATCCTGGGCGCTGAAGAAGGTGCCCTCAACAACAGGCCACTGGCGGGCCACCGGGAACCGGAAGGAGGTGGCATTGATCTCAGCCGAGTGATCCCGGTTGGAATATCGCAGCGTCTGTCCGCCAGTCAGTTCAGGTATTGCTGCAAGAACACCCTCTATCTCATTGATTGCTTTGAAGTCAGATGGTACCAGCGTGGTCACGCTCCAGCGCCCACCCCGCTGATCGGGCCCACCGGGGCGCACCAGCAGCAGATCACTGCCCATGGTGCTGATTCTGTCGACCACATCCTTTCGGGCCCCCTCCCCGATCGCCAGCATGGTGATCACTGAGGCAACCCCGATTACGATGCCAAGCAGGGTCAACGCCGTCCGAAACAGGTTACTGTGCAGGGAACGCACCGCGCTTTTCAGGGCTTCCTGCCAGTCGCCAAGGCGGGAACGGCGACGGCCATTCTGGTCGGTTGCTGGCATCGGGACCGAGGGCACTTCTGCGCCGGTGTCCTCAACAATCTCACCATCGGCAATGCGAATTTGCCGACGAGCCACTGTTGCCACATCGGGGTCGTGGGTGATCAGGATAATGGTGTGGCCCTGCTCAGAAAGATCGGTTAACAGCCGGATCACTTCCTGGCTGCTTTTGCTGTCCAAAGCACCGGTCGGTTCGTCTGCGAAGATCAACTGGCCGCCGTTCATCAGGGCCCGGGCAATAGACACTCGCTGTTGCTGACCACCCGATAGCTGTGCCGGCCTGTGCGACAGGCGCTCGCCCAGCCCGAGCCCGGTGAGTAACCGTTCCGCCCTTGCATGCCGCTCGGCCGGCGCCATACCGGCATAAATTGCCGGAATCTCAACATTCTCCCGGGCAGTCATTCCAGGCAACAGGTTATAGCTCTGGAACACAAAACCAAAGGCATCGCGCCGAAGCCGTGCCAGTTCGTCCCGGTCCAGGGAAGACACGTCCCTGCCATTGAACCGGTACTGGCCAGCGCTGGGCTGATCCAGACAGCCGAGGATGTTCATCAGGGTAGATTTGCCGGAGCCCGATGGCCCCATGATGGCCACAAACTCACCGGGCCAGATTTTCAGATCAATGCCCTTGAGCACAGGAACCGCCAGTTCGCCCTCGCCAAAGGATCGGGTAATGTCTTGAAGCTCAATCAACGGTCGCGGGCTCATCTCAGCATACCCCGAAAGGCAGCCCGGCTCTCACCCTGCCCGGCCCGCGGATCCCGGTTTGCAAGAACCACCTGATCACCCTCATTCAATCCGGACCGAACCTCCACGTATACGCGGTTGCTGATGCCGGTTTCGATGGCCCGAATCTGTGGCTGCCCCTTCGCATCCAGGACCTTGACCTGGTTTCTCACCACCGCACTGACTGGCACCCGCAATACATTCAGCGCCTCATCCTGAATAAAGAACACCTGGGCGGTCATCTGGGGCAACAGCCGCCCCTCCTGGTTATCCACCGTAAACAGCGCGTTGTAGAGCACCACGTTGTTGGTTACTTCGGGGGTTGGCTCAATGTACTGCAACTCGCCGTAGAGCTTATGCTCCGAATCGCCAAGTGTGGTGAAGTACACCCGCATGCCCGGTTGCAGCTTGCCGACGTCGGCCTCAGACACCTGGGCCCGCACCCGCATGGTGCTCAGATTGGCAATGCGCATAAGCAACGGCGCGGTCTGGCTCGCGTTCAGGGTTTGCCCCTGGCGGGCTTCGATGGATACCACAGTGCCATCCATCGGCGCATAGATGCGGGCATAACCCAGATTGGCTTCTTCAGCCCTCAGGGTGGAGGAGGTCTGTTCTATCTGTGCCTCAAGCATGGCCAACTGCGCCCGGGCGGACGCTAAAGATGCTTCGGCAGTCTGCAGGGATTCCCGTGTGGTCGCATCTTCACGCCACAGGTTCTGCTGGCGCTGGAACTGGATCTCGGCGAGCCGCAGCTGGGCCTTGCGATCGGCTAGCTGGGCCTGCTGGTTCTTCAACTGGGCGCGGGTGGCATCCACTTTCGCCACATACACGGTAGGGTCGATTTCCGCCAGCAGATCGCCGGTGCTAACGGGTTGGCCCACTCGTACGTGAATCAGCTCCAGCTGGCCGGAAACCTGTGCACCCACATCCACATAATCACTCGGCTCAAGCACGCCGGTGGCCGAAACCAGGTTCTGGATGTCGCCTCGGCTCACCGCCACGGTATTCAAAGCCGGTTCATTGCCGTTAGCATTGCGGGCGTACCAAACGACAGCGAAGGCTATCGCGCACAGCACACACAGAAATCCAACCCACTTCAGCCAGCGATGCCCGGCACGGGTAGCAGAGGCCATTCAGATATCTCCAAGAGTTCAAATCAGACCGAACCATAGAGAACTGATACGGGAAAAAGAAGCCGGGGATCAGGGTTTTGCGAAACCTTTACACGAACGATGTCAGGCGCAAAGAGGCTATAGGGTTACAGCCCTCCTGAAGCGAGCTGGATAGCAATCGCAGCCATCATCAGGCCGATAACACCGTCAATCACACGCCACGCCGCAGGCCTGGCCAACCAGGGCGCCAGCCGGGAACCGGCCCAGGCCAGCGCGCCGAACCAAAGCACCGACGCGCTACTGGCACCCGCCACAAACGTGGCCGGATCCGATTGCTGGGCCCCCACTGCTGGAATTAACAGTAACGTATCCAGGTAAACCTGGGGGTTCAGCAAGGTGACCGCCAAGGTTGTCAGGATCACGCCTTTGACGGTGCTGCGCCGAGCTTCCCCTGCCGCCAGCGACGCTCTCCCCTTGAGAACCCGATAGAACGCCTGTCCTGCCAGCAAACCAAGAAACCCAACGCCCAGCCATCTGAGCACATCCAGCGCCTCGGGCATGGCCATCAGTGCCGCACTCACGCCAAACATGCCCAGGGTGAACAGCAGGATATCCGAGGTCATACACAAACCTGCTGACCACCAATGGTGTTCACGACGAATCGCCTGGCTGAGAACGTAGGCATTCTGGGCACCAATAGCCACGATAATTCCACCACACACAACCAGGCCTGTCAGATAACTCTCAAACACCACTGCACTCCTTATGATTAATGGCGAAAGCCTACCCCGTTACCGCTATACTTGAAATTCATCCTGTTAATGCCTGATAAGTTTTTCTTATGCTTGACTACAAATTGCTGGAAGCCCTTGCCGCCGTGGTCGACGCCGGTGGTTTTGATAAAGCCGGCGACATGCTGGGCATCAGCCAGTCCGCCATTTCTCAGCGAATTCGTACGCTTGAAGTCAGGCTTGGCCAACCTGTGCTGGTGCGTAGCCAGAACCCAAGAGCAACGCCCGCAGGCCAGAGATTGCTCAATCATGTTCATCAGGTGCGCCTGCTGGAACGCGACCTGACCAGTTCCATTCCCTCTCTGGCCGAACCAGCCACTCGATTTCGCGTCGCGCTCAATGCGGACAGCCTCGCAACCTGGTGGGCCTCTGCCGTCGGCGACTTCTGTACCGAAGAAGGAATACTTCTGGACATGGTGGTAGAAGACCAGGACGTAGGACTGCGGCGCATGCGCGAGGGCGACGTAGCCGCCTGCCTTTGCAGCAGCCCTCAGCCGGTTGCCGGCGCCCGGTGCATACCGCTGGGAGTGATGACGTATCTGCCATTGGCCACACCGGAGTATACCCGCCGCTATTTTCCAGACGGGCTGAACAACGGGAGCCTGCAATCCGCGCCCGCCATTGTGTTTGGGCCCAACGATCAACTCCAGCATCGGTTCCTGGCCCGGGTGGGCTATCAGGGCAAATTTCCGCACCACCTATGCCCTTCATCCGAGGGCTTCGTAAAGCTTGCGCTGACCGGCATGGGTTATGGAATGATTCCGGAAATTCAGGCCCGGGAGCATATCGAGGCAAATCGACTGGTTAGTATCGCCCCCGGCAGCGGCCTGGAAGTTCCTCTTTACTGGCACTTCTGGCGGCACGGTGGTGAGTTGATGTCCCGGTTAACGCGCAAACTGCAGGATTCGAGCGAGTTGGTTTGAGCGGTTTCCGGTGATCAGGGTATCTGCCTAGAAAAAATAGCTATGCAAACCATCCAGACAGGAGTACAGTGGCGGTCGTTGGAAAGATTTAGCAAAGCATTCATCAATAAGACGCATCCCTGTTGTTATAAGTAGTGTTCGTCCTGTTTTTGATCACGCCAGTTTTTATGTTTCCGCACACCGCTGACCTGCCCTCACAACGAGACCAGGCAGCACATTAAATGATTGAATTCAGGATAGTAAAATATGTCGACTGTTACCGGTACTGTTAAGTTCTTCAACGAATCCAAAGGCTTCGGCTTTATCACTCGTGAAGGCGGCCCGGACGTTTTCGTTCACTACAGCGCCATTCAGGGCGGCGGCTTCAAGACTCTGGCAGAAGGCCAGCAGGTTGAATTCACCGTGACTCAGGGCCAGAAAGGTCCTCAGGCGGAAAACGTAGTTGGTCTGTAATTAACAGCCCAGTACGATCAAAAAGGCAGCTTCGGCTGCCTTTTTTGTTGCCTGAATTTCCCTGTTCGTCCGTATTCGTCCTTATTAGTACCATGGTCGGGCTCACCTTGAGCCACGCTAAGGCCTATAATGCCTGCTCGGGTGAATTCACTCCCCAGGCCCTCGAGGCTCAGCAAACCAGAAAAGGCCCACCATGTTTTCTGAACAGTTCTATTCCGTCCAGGACGGACGTATTGTGATTTCCGCACCCCAGGCCAGCTACTTTGCCAAAGAGATCGCCGGGGACTTCAATCCGATCCACGATCCGGACGCCCGTCGTTTTTGCGTGCCCGGCGACCTGCTGTTCACCATTGTGGTGTCCCGTTTCGGGCTCTCAGAAAATATGACCTTCAAGTTCCGTAACCTGCTTGGTGCCGAGGTTCCGCTTGAGTTCCGCGAAAGCGAAAATGGCGAAGCCATCAACGTTGTCGACGAAGCCGGTAAGGTCTACCTGGAAGTTACCCGTAAAGGCGCGGTAACCCGGGATGAAAAAGTGATTGAAGAGTTCAGTCGGTGCTATGTTGCGGCGTCCGGGAAAAACTTTCCGCACACGCTCAAGCCCTTGATGGAATCACACGGGGTGATGTTCAATCCCGACCGGCCAATGGTGATGTATGAGAGCATGAGCCTGGCTCTCACACAGCTGGAGAACCCTCACCCAGACCTCGAACTGAACAACGCAGATCTGGAAGTTGCGGGTAAACGCGGCAACGTAACGCTTGAATACAACCTGCAGTCTTCCGGCAAAACCGTTGGCGAGGTTGCCAAGCGGCTGGTACTGGGCGGCCTTCGGGAGTACTGCCCTGAGGCCATGGCCGGCATCATCGAGGAATTTTACCGGCTCAAGGCGAGAGGCACCCGCTGGGGGATGGAAAGCGCTGATCAGCCGGCAGGATTATAACGCTCAAACGTTTGCAGGCAGACATCCACGGTTACCGATAACGTTTTCAGCGCCGCAGCCCGTGCCCTGCCTTCCGCACTCGCCCGGTAGAGGTGCGGGGTCATTGCCAATAAATCGGCAATAGGCTCAGCGCCTTCGAGATGCACTGTGAAGCGTAAATCCTGGGTGCCGATTCGCCGAAATCCTTCTGGCACCAGAGCCACTTTACGAGAGTCTGCGCGAACTTCCGGATAGACAATCTCCCGCAACTCCCTCAGATGATCCTGGCCGGCGTCTACCTGTACCAGTCGCCCGCCTGGCCGTAAAACCCGCGCGAACTCCGGATACACCGGGAACCCGAAAAGGCAAAGCACACGGTCGACTGAAGCTGGTAACACCGGCAGATTGGCATTGCTGCCAACCACCCAACCTGCGCGTTTTTCCATGCGCGCCGCCGCCAGCACCGCCCACTTGGAAATGTCCAGTCCGAGCAACGATAGTGAGATTTCGTCCTCCTGGGACGCTAGTTGGCGCAGATAATAGCCCTCACCACAGCCGGCATCCAGACAACTGAGCTCGCTGCCCGTCGCAGCGCCGTTCAGGATTGCAGCCGACACGGCATCCGCAATCGGGCGATAGTATCCCGCCTCCAGAAAGCGCTGGCGCGCGGCCACCATGGCTTTGCTGTCACCAGGTTCTTTCGAGCGCTTTTTCTGAACTGGCAGCAAATTTACGTAGCCCTGGCGGGCAATATCGAAGCTATGGCCCTGCGGACAGCGCCAGACTTTGTTTTCCCGCTGTAGCGGATTGCCGTCGAGCGGACAGGCGAAGGATTCAAAGGAAGTGGTGTTCACTGAGCGTCCAAACGTTGGAAATGCCGGCGTATTCTAACAAGGAATATCCCATCAGGCTCGCAAACGGAGGAATGGCTTCCTATTCTTGTTGTGAACGACTGGAAAGCGCATAGATGCGTTCTCACCCAACCGGGAGGAGTCTCGTCCGTCATGGATAAGAAGAAGGACAGATCGTCGTCATCGTCACAATCGGAGCAAAGTGAACAAAAGTTCCATGAGTTGATTGAGAGCCTTCCGATGGTTGCCGTTCAGGGCTACGACCGGAATCGGAGGGTCATCTACTGGAATGAAGCCAGCACAAGACTATACGGGTACTCCAGAAATGAGGCTCAGGGAAAACGGCTGGAGGACCTGATTATTCCGGAAGCCATGCGCGAAGCCGTCATTGAGGCCCACACCAACTGGCTCGATCACAACATCAGCATTCCCGCAGAAGAACTGGCACTGAAACACAAGGATGGCCACCTGGTTCCCGTTTACTCCAGTCATGTCATGATCAAACAGGATACCGGCGAGTGCGAAATGTTCTGTATCGACATCAGCCTGGAAGAACAAACGCAAGCCAAGGCAGAACTGGTTCGCCGCGCCAGTTTTGATGATCTTACCGGGTTACCCAACCGACGCCTGATGGAGTCTGAACTTGAAAGCCGGCTGGCCGAGGCAGATCGTTGCAATCGCGAAGTTGCGGTGATCTTCATGGATCTGGACAACTTCAAACTGATTAACGATACCCTCGGCCACTATCAGGGCGACTCCCTCCTCAAATCGGTTGCCGACACCTTAAAGCAGGAATTGCGACACAGCGATCTGCTCTGCCGTTTCGGAGGAGACGAATTCGTTCTGTTACTGTTCGATTTCCATGGCCCTGAAGGCATTCATGAATTACTTCAACGGCTGGTCAAGGCACTCGAAAGCAAGGTGCAGCTTCACGGTGATTGCTATCAGGTATCGGCAAGCTTTGGCGTCAGCCTGTACCCACACAATGGCGGCACCGCAACGGAACTCATGGGCAACGCAGACGCGGCCATGTACCGCGCAAAGGAGATCGGAAAAAATACGGTCTGCTTCTACACCTCGGACATCAACGATCGGCTAGTCGAATACCAACAGATAACCGCCCTGCTGCGCCAAGCCCTGACGAATGGTGGATTGGAACTTTACTACCAGCCACAGATAGATCTGAGAACTGGCGGGACCACCTCATGCGAGGCGCTGTTGCGGTGTTTCGACAAGGCATCAAACCTTGTCTCCCCGGCGACATTTATCCCGGTCGCTGAAAAATCCGGACTTATAAACCGTATCGGTGACTGGGTGATCGATGCCGCATGCAAACAGCTCAAAGCCTGGCAGGGAACTGAGCTCGCTGGCGTACGCATTGACGTCAATTTGTCCGGTCGCCAACTGACCAATCCGCGCCTGGCTGACCAGATCCTGGAAACCATCCAACACTATGGCTTGAAACCTGAGCAACTCGGGGTGGAGCTCACGGAGAACGAGGTGTTTGGCAGTGAAGAAAGCCAAACCAGGCAACTGGAGCGCCTCAAGGCTGCCGGGCTCCATATATCCATTGACGACTTCGGCACCGGATACTCCTCCCTGGTTTATCTTCGGAAGCTGCCAGTATGCAGCATCAAGATCGATCGAAGCTTCCTTCACTATGCCATGGAAAACGAAAGCGACATGGCCATCATGAAAGCCATGGTTACGGTCGGCCAGAGTCTCGGCTTGAGCATTCTTGTAGAAGGTGTAGAGACGGAGCAACAGGCAAAGCTGATACGGGATCTCGGATGCGATTTCGCCCAGGGCTTTCTTTACGCCAAACCGATGCCGGCGAAAGTGGCTGAGGCGTTTATGACGCCCTTGGCTTCGCGCAGTTAATGAGCAACAAACATAGCATGGCGTTTTTAAGCTCAGCCTCTTTGAAGGGGTAGATCTAACACCACCGGAGTATTCTCAGGCATATAACGTTCGTTGCAGGTACTGGCATTAATGAGACGGGTTTCGCCCTGCAGGTACTCACCATAGCCCTCATGAATGTGCCCGAAGACATGAGCCTTCAATAGAAGTTGCTGGATTCGATCTAACAGCTGCTCACAGCCAACATTCAAGGCATTGGATCCCAGCATAACCTCATCACCAATCCCTTTAGGCGGTCCATGGGTGATCAACACATCGGTATTGTCCGGGATGAGCAGCCACTTTTTGTACAGCGGCTCACCTCTGTCCAACATAAACGCCCAATTCATGAACGCAGGCGTCCAGGGCGAGCCCCAGAATCGAACTCCCTCGATCTCAACACCGCTGTCTTCCAAGTAAATGGCTTCGGTTAATGCCTCCCGCGCGAGTTCCGGCGTTTCCTGGAAAGCCCAGTCATGGTTACCGGCAACAACGATCTTGTGCCTGTGGGGTAGAGTCCCAAGCCAGTCGTTGAAATCTCTGACGTTTTCTAACGTACCCTGCCCCAGGCAGTCCCCGGCATGAATCAGCACATCGCCGTCCGGGATGTCTGGAATGCGCCTATGCAGGCTGTGGGTGTCGGAAATGCAGACCAATTTCATTTCATTCAATCTGTGTTTAATGGGTTAGAGATTTCACTCCACTGAATACAAGATAACAGCAAGCTGCTGGCAATTTCGGTAAGCCTTTTTCGACAATCAGGCGTAGAAAACCTCGCTGCTACATAGGCTAGATGTCTTCATTTACCAGGATTCGATATGCCTGTTCCAGCGCATCGAAGATCTCTTCTGGAACCTTGTACTGATATTGCTTGCGTCGGTGATTCGAAATGCGGCCGTTCTGGTCCAGGCAGAACATCACCAGCCTGGAGAGATCGGTGTTGGGTATATCGAAGGACTGGTCTATGCGGCGGTAGATTTCGTCGTACCGCGTGAGGAACACGGTTTCTTCTTTCAGGTGTTGTTCAATAGCCTGTTTGGTTGCACGGGCCATAAATTCTGCGCAGTGGGTGCCATCCCAGTATCGGTAGAGGGCTTCATGGCCCTTAAATTCGAACTGAAACTGGTTTTCGTCGATGTAAGTAACATCCCAGTACTGCCTCGCTTGTTCCGAAAACGCTTGCAGCACACCTAGATACTCGGATTCATTCTGGCGTAACACTATGGATACAGGAAGCACCAGGCCATTCTGAAGGGCTCCACGCTGGCACAGTATCTGGTGAAACAAAAACCGGGACAGGCGGCCATTGCCGTCCATAAAGGGATGAACAAAAACAAAACCAAAAGATACGATGCTGGCCAATACCAGTGGGTCCGTATCTTCCGGCTGCTGGTTTGCCAACACCATCAGATGCTCCATCAAGGAACGCGAGAGTTCCGGGGCCGGCGGCACATAGCTAACACCCAGCGCACCGCGCAGGCCGTTACTGAGATAGTTCTGCTCCGTTCGGAAAGACACCGCCTGGGAGAACGCATTGCTGATAACGGCGTTTTGCAGATCTACAAGGTAGTCTTCATCCAGTTTACGGGGGCTGTGGGCCTGCTTCAGCAAATTTACGAAGCGAGTTGCTTTGTCTTCCGACGGCGCTTCGTTTTCAATGGCGTAGGAATCCCGGGTTTCGTGCAGGTAGGCCCAAGCCAGCGTGCGGTTGAGAATGTCTTTCGGCAGCGACTCGGTGAACTCCGTGGCTTTTTGCAGCAAATCCTCATCAAGTAACGCCTGAAGCTCTCCAGTTCGCCGCACTGTGATGCAATAATCCAGTGTGCCCAGGCCATTAAATATCACTCGCCAACGGGGATTCTTTTGTCCCTGGCCGGTGATGTAGGCTTTGGTGTTAAACAAGGGCACGTAAGCCTGCCGGATGTTCTCCGTGGCGCGTTGAATCGTCTCACCGGTAAAGTGCTCCCACAGGAAACAGGCCTTGCGCAGGTATTGGCTGTTTGGAGCGGCATCAAAGGCCTGCCGGATCTCAGGTTCTGGGATAGCCGGTAGTGCCTGGGCTAATACCTGCAGGTTGATGCCTTCGTGTTTGATGGCGAAAAGGACGTGCCCCAGTCGATCGTCCGGGGCCGGGACCAGCTTTGCGGGCACGGCGATGGTCTGGCCTATGGTTTCCTTGCGGGTGACCGAGCGCACTTCCACAATTATTGCCGGCGCTATGGCCGTGATACTGTCCTGATTGATGAGATGCGCATAACCTGCGTACTGCATGTTTTCCCTTTCTTCCCCTCGCCAGAACTTTATTTACACGAAACTCCCTTTTTTTACACTTTTGATAATATAGGCAACATTTTTTACACGCAAGGTCCGGGCGCTCACATTGACTGAACCATCAGTATGTCCAAACCCATAAATTTTATATTTAAATGTAACCAATTGAAGGTATTCGAATCATAGCCGGACGGCTGCGGCCGTCCGCGCGCCGCTCTGCATACCCATTCTCCAACGATTGTTATGAGTTCAACTGTAATCCCCCCAGAAAATAATCGAGGTTTTGAGTAGAGACTTTTACAATGATCGCTGTTAATGGCCAATTAAAATG